>NZ_JBIWPF010000013.1:0-265752 GCF_044768125.1 Streptomyces sp. NPDC101166 | reverse complement strand
CGGTTACATTTCGAACCCGGAAGCTAAGCCTCACAGCGCCGATGGTACTGCAGGGGGGACCCTGTGGGAGAGTAGGACGCCGCCGAACAATCATTGGGAAAACCCCCGCACCTCACGGTGCGGGGGTTTTCTGCGTTTAGGGTCTGTATATGCCCTACGAATTGGTGATCTTCGACAATGACGGTGTCCTGGTGGACAGTGAGCCGATCTCCAACCGGCTGCTGGCCGCTTATCTCACGGAGCTCGGGCATCCCACCTCGTACGAGGACTCCGTTCGTGACTACATGGGCTCCGCGATGCACCGGATCCACGACCTGGTCCTGGAGCGCACCGGCGAGAGACTGCCGGCGGAGTTCGACGACGTGTTCCACCGGCGGGTGTTCGAGGCGTTCGCGCGGGAACTGCGGCCGGTGGAGGGCGTCGTGGGCGTGCTGGAGAAGCTGACCGCCGGCGAGGCGCCCTACTGTGTGGCGTCCTCGGGGAGCCATGAGCGGATCCGGGTGGGGCATCGGACGACGGGGCTCGACCGGTGGTTCGAGGAGTCGCGGATCTTCAGTGCGCAGGACGTGGGGAAGGGGAAGCCGGCGCCCGACCTGTTCCTGCACGCCGCAGAGAGGATGGGCGTCGCGCCCGCCCGCTGCGTGGTCGTGGAGGACTCCCCGCTGGGCGTGCGGGCGGCTGTCGCGGCCGGGATGGACGTGTACGGGTTCACCCGGATGACACCCGCCGCCGACCTGGCGGACGCCACCCGACTCTTCTCCGACATGAGCGAGTTGACGGCGCTGCTCGACTGACATCTGTCATACGGAGCTCCGGACGATCGTCTCTGGTGGCCGGCCCCCGCCGGCGGCGAAGCTGAGGGCATGACGACGAACTCGGTTTCCCAGGGCCGGAACACGAAGCAGAACACGAAGAAGAACTTCGCGCCGCTGATCGTGGACGTGGCGATGCCGATCGGTTCGTACTACCTGTTCAAGGACGGCTTCGGGATGAGCACCTTCGCGGCGCTCGCGTGGAGCAGCGTCGGGCCGGCTCTGCGGACCGCGTGGAGCGCGGTCAAGGAGCGCAGGACCAACGCGCTGGCGGGGCTGATCCTCGTCGTGAACGTGGTGTCGCTGCTGCTGAGCTTCGTCTCCGGCGACCCGCGGCTGATGCTCGCCAAGGACAGCGCGGTCAGCAGCACCATCGCGGTCGGCATCCTCCTCTCCGTGGCGCTCGGGAAGCCGATGATGACCGCGGGGATGAAGCCCTTCCTGGTGAAGGCGGACGCGGCCAGGGAGGCCGCCTGGGAGCGGCTGGCCTCGGGCGGCTCGGTCCGCTCGGCGGACTTCCTGCGCCGGGAGCGGATGTTCTCCGTGGTCTGGGGTGTGGTGCTGTTCGCCGAGTGCGTGGTGCGGGTGGTCGGGGCCTACACCGTCCCCGTGGACACCATGGTGTGGCTCGGCGGGGTCGTCATGGCGGTCTCGATGGTGGGCGGGTTCCTCGTCAGCGGTGCTCTCGGCGCCGGACCGATGGGGGCGATCCTCGCCGCCGAGCTGAAGCACGCCGAGCTGAAGCACGCCGAGCTGAAGGACGCCGAGCTGAAGGACGCCGAGCTGAAGGACGCGGTGCCGGCCACCGCCGAGCCGACGGACCCGGGAGTGAAGAACGCGCCGGAGAACGCGGCCGAGATCCGAGAGCCCGAGCTCGCTCTCCAGGCCGCCCGGTAAACCTGAGGGAAACTCACCTTTGGCTGGATCTACCCACGATCACCTCGGGGCCCTACGCTCGCCGCCATGACAGACGTACTGCGGCGGGGCAGGGCCTCGTTGGCGTTCAGCTTCTTCGCACAGGGAGTGGCCTTCGCTCTCCTCGTGACGAGGATTCCGGCCGTCCAGGACCGGTACGGCGTCTCCGACGCCCTGCTGCCCGCCTTCCTCGCCGCGGTGCCCGTCCTGGCCGGCGTCGGCAGCGTGACCACGGAGCGATTGGTGCGGCGGATACCGCCCAGCCGGGTGCTGCGTTGGTCCCAGCCGGTCGTGCTGCTGGCGTTGCTCGGGGTCGGGCTGGGGGAGCGGATGGCCGAGCTGGGCATCGCGCTCGCGGTGTTCGGTCTCGCCGTGGGCGCCCTGGACGCCTCGATGAACATGCTCGGGGTGAGTCTCCAGCGGGCGTACGCGCGCAGCATCATGCTGAGTTTCCATGCCGCGTACAGCCTGGGCGGGATCGTCGGGGCCTCGCTGGCGTGGGCGGGGGCGCACTGGCATCTCACGCTGTGGGTGTCGTATCTGCCGGTGGTGGCGGTGCTGTTGCCGGGCGTGCTGGTGGGGAGTCGGTGGTACGTCGACGGGGACTCCCACGCCGGCTCCGCATCGGCGCCGGCGGAGGCCGGGCGGGGCGGCGAGGGGGGACTCGTCTTCCGGACGCTGTTGCCGCTGTGCCTGGTGATGACCTTCGCCTACATCGGGGACTCGACCGTCTCCAACTGGAGTGCCAAGTACCTCCAGGACGTGCTGGGGAGTTCGGAGCAGCTCGCGACCGTCCCGTACAACGTCTACATGGTGACCACGCTGCTGGGGCGGGCCATCGGGGACTTCGGGGTGCGGCGGTTCGGGGCCGTGGTGGTGGTGCGGCTGGGGGCGACGGTGGCGGCGCTGGGGTTCGGCGTGGTGGCCCTCGCTCCGGGGGCGTGGGCGGGGATGGGCGGGTTCACGCTGGTGGGCCTCGGACTGTGCGTGCTGGTGCCGCAGACGTTCGCCGCGGCGGGGCGGCTGTTCCCCGGGGCGTCGGACGCGGCGGTCGCGCGGCTCAACGTCTTCAACTATGTGGGTTTCCTGGTCGGCTCGCCGTTGGTGGGGGCGTTGGGGGACGCGTGGAGCTATCGCGGTGCGATGGCGGTGCCGATGGTGTTGGTGCTGGTGACGTCGGTGTACGCCCGGTCGTTCGCGCCTTCGCCGGACCGATACGGTGGCGGGCATGAGCGGCCGCGCACAGCTGATGTGGGACGAGGCAGTAACGGGCTATGACTTCGGTCCGGACCATCCGATGGATCCGGTCCGGCTGGCTCTGACGCGACGACTGGTCGACGCCCTCGGTCTCGACCGTGAGATGCGGATCGTGTCGGCCAGGCCGGCGGGGGATTCGACGCTGCGGCTCGTCCACCGGGAGGACTACATCGCGGCGGTGAAGGCGGCCTCGCTGGATCCGGGAGCCGCGGACACCTCCTACGGGCTGGGGACGATGGACGATCCGGCCTTCGCCGGGATGCACGAGGTGTCCTCGCTGATCGCGGGACTGTCGGTGGGGGCGGCGGAGGCGGTGTGGCGGGGGGAGGCGCTGCACGCGGTGAACTTCGCGGGCGGGCTGCACCACGCGATGCCGGGCGGCGCTTCGGGGTTCTGTGTCTACAACGACGCGTCGCTGGCCGTCGCGCGGCTGCTGGAGCTGGGCGCGGAGCGGGTCGCGTACGTGGACGTGGACGTGCATCACGGGGACGGTGTGCAGGCGGCGTTCTGGGAGGACCCGCGGGTGCTGACGATCTCGTTGCACGAGCATCCCCGCACGTTGTTCCCGCAGACCGGGTGGCCGGAGGAGACGGGCGCGGACTGTGCGCAGGGGTCGGCGGTGAACGTGGCGCTGCCGGCCGGGACGGGGGACGCGGGGTGGCTGCGGGCGTTCCACGCGGTGGTGCCCGAGCTGATCGCCGACTTCCGGCCGGACGTGCTGGTCACTCAGCACGGGGCGGACACGCACTTCGAGGATCCGCTGGCGCATCTGGCGGTGTCGTTGGACGCGCAGCGGGCGGTGCAGGTCGCGTGCCACGACCTGGCCCATGAGCATGCCGGGGGGAAGTGGGTCGCGCTGGGCGGGGGCGGTTACGCGGTGGTGGACGTGGTGCCGCGGTCCTGGGCGCATCTGGTGGGCGTGGCGGCGGGGGCGCCGGTGCCGCCGGAGACGGTGATCCCGGAGGGGTGGCGGCAGGAGGTCTTCGCCCGGACCCGGCAGTTGGGGCCGATGCGGATGACCGACGGGCGGTGGCCGGTGGAGTGGGCGGACTGGGAGGCGGGGTACGACCCGGCGGACCGGCTGGACCAGGCGGTGCTGGCCACCCGGCGGGCCGCCTTCCCGCTGCGTGGCTTGCTGGCGTAGCCGCGCCGGGCCGACCGGCCCCTGGGCGATTCCTTAAGGGCGGTCCCGTAATCCCGGGCGGGCGGGCGACGACAGCTACGGCACTTCGCCGTGTTGTCGGAACGTCCGCATACATCCGGTATGCGGACGTCCCTCCGCCTTGCGATGCACCGCATCCGACGCCGCACGCTGATCCGCCAGGGATTACGGGACAGCCCTTAGGCCGACCGTGTCCACTTGCCCTGTTTCCCGCGCTCGGCGCGGCCGGGTCCGTCAGCATCGCTGGCGTGTCGAGTTCCGGGGGTCTTCGGGCGCATCTGCTGGCTGCTCGGTTGGCGGGGGTGGTGGCCACCTCCCGGGAGGAGAGTCTGCGGAGCTATCGGTTGTTCGCGGCGCGCGATCCCCGGGTATTGATCGGACTCGATCCCGAACGGGCGTGGAGTCAGCGGGATGTGATCGAGTTGATGGCGGCCAAGTGTGGGGTTTCGGCCGATCCTCGACTGACGTCGGGGCATGATGTGATCGACCCCGGGCGGACGATCGCCGCCCTGGGCGTCTTCGCGGAGCGGCTCGCCTCGGTCGCCCAGCGTGGCGCTCCGGTGCTGCTGGGGACCGGCCACCCGCACCGGCTGCTCGGTTTCTACGCCGGGCTCGCGGACGCTTTGTCGGCGGCGGGATGTGCTGTCCTCACCCCGGCGCAGGGTCGCTGTGTCGACATAACGACCCGGTTCGGTCTACGCACGTACAACCTCGACTACGTACGCGGTGTCGGGTTGGTGCGGGAACCGGAGAGCGAGCGCCCCGGTGGTGCGACCGGCGCGCACACCCATTCCCCCCTCCCGGTTCGACTGGCGCTGGCGGCGGCCGCGGAGGGCGGCGGGCCGCTGCCGGAGTTGGTGATCGGTGACCATGGATGGGTCTGCGGGGCAGGTCAGCTGGGGTTCGAGGCGATGGGGCCGGCGGACACGGACGATCCCGCGCTGTTCGTCGGAGAGGCCGAGGGGTCGGTGTCCGTGGCCGTTCCACTTGACGACGCCGTGCGGTCTGGTCACTACCGGCCGCTGATCCGCTACGTACTCGATCGGGCGTCTCTGTCACAGTAGTCCGGCGGCGGGTGCACCTCTTCCCCACTCGCATCACCCGCCCCTACATTGGGGAGTGAGCACGCAGCGACGAAGAGTCACCGGAAGGGGAAGCCGGTGGCCGTCGAGTCGAGTGCGGAAGGTTCAGGTGTGTCATGGCTGCTGACCAGAGGCCTCTGAGCGAGGTTCAGTTCCTTACCGTGGCGGAAGTCGCCTCGGTGATGCGAGTGTCGAAGATGACCGTGTACCGGCTGGTGCACAGCGGTCATCTGCCCGCGATCCGGGTGGGGCGGTCGTTCCGTGTCCCCGAGAACGCGGTTCACGAGTACCTCCGCGAGAGCTACGTGGGGGTGGAACCCGTCTGACCGACGCGGTGGGGGAGCCGGCCCAGGGCACTTCGCCGGCCCCTCACGCCCTCGATTACGAGCTCAGCGCTCGGGCGGGTAGGCTAGCCCCTCGTAGGTCGTATGGGCCCATGTCGCCCAGCACCGAGTGATGAGAAGTGAGCGAGGGTAGTCGTGGGCTCTGTAATCAAGAAGCGGCGCAAGCGGATGGCCAAGAAGAAGCACCGCAAGCTGCTCAAGCGCACGCGCGTTCAGCGTCGCAACAAGAAGTAAGTTCGCGACGCGAACCGCGAGAGCGTGTGTGGCCCCCCATCCTTGACCGGTGGGGGGCCACACGTATAGCGCGACGTCCGCGGGGCGAGCGCGCGCCGGGAGGCCTGGCCGGTCTCGTCACTTCGTGCGTCGGGCGGTCGTCACAGCGCGACATCGACCCGATAGGTTGGCCCGCGGGCGGGGAACGCGGCAGGGTACGAGCAGTGCAGCAGTTCAGGCCGGACCGAAACGGAAGGAAGGCGCTGATCTTGGGCAAGGTCGTGCTCGTGACCGGAGTGGCCCGGCAGTTGGGGGGCCGGTTCGTACGCCGGATCCTGCGGGACCCCGGGGTCGAGCGGGTGATCGCCGTGGACGCCGTGCGGCCCGAGCACCATCTCGGCGGGGCCGACTTCATCCAGGCCGACATCCGCCAGCCCACCATCGCGCGGGTGCTCGCCGAGACCGGCGCCGACACCGTCGTCCACCTCGACGTGACGGCGACCGCGCTGGGCAGCGGGAGCCGGACGGTGGTCAAGGAGACCAACGTCATCGGGACGATGCAGCTGCTCGGCGCGTGCCAGAAGTCGCCCAGTGTGAAGCGGCTGGTGGTGAAGTCCAGCACCAACGTCTACGGCTCCGCGCCGCGTGATCCTGCCGTGTTCACCGAGACCAACCCGGCCAAGGCCCTGCCCAGCGGCGGGTTCGCGAAGGACACCGTCGAGGTCGAGGGGTATGTGCGCGGGTTCGCCCGGCGGCGGCCCGACGTCGCCGTGTGCGTGCTGCGGTTCGCCAACATCCTCGGGCCGACGGCCGAGACGCCGCTCGCCTCGTACTTCAAGCTGCCGGTGCTGCCCACCGTGCTCGGCTACGACCCGCGGCTGCAGTTCGTGCACGAGGACGACGTGATCGAGGTGCTGCGGATCGGCTCGCACGAGCCGGCGCGGGGCACGCTGAACAGCGGCACGTTCAACATCGCCGGGGACGGCGTGCTGCTGCTGTCGCAGTGCTCGCGGCGACTCGGGCGGCCCACGGTGCCGCTGCTGCTCCCCGCCGTCACCTGGGCGGGATCGCTGGTGCGTACGCTGGGTATGACGGACTTCTCGCCCGAGCAGATCCGGCTGCTCACGCACGGCCGGGTGGTGGCCACGGACCAGATGCGCGAGACGCTGGGATTCACACCGAGATACACCACCGCGGAGGCCTTCGCGGACTTCGCACGCAGCCAGGGGCCGGGTCTCCTGCCCCCCGAGGCCCTTGCGGGGGCCGTCGACCGGATCGCCGCGCTGCCCCTCACGGGCGGCGGCCACCCCCCGACTCAGAGCGCCAACTGAGGAGCGCATCAACGATGGCGGACGCCAAGGTCATTCCGTTCGACGACGACCGGTCCCGCGCGGGCGCCGCGCAGCGGCCGTCGCGGCGCCGGAGCGCGGGGAGCCGGCGCACGACCGGCGAGCCGGCGCCGGTCCTCGAGATCGGCGAGGCCGCTGCGGGGAGCACGGCGGGACCGGTCCAGCCGCTGCCCGGGGCGGACGCACAGGACGGCAGCCGGGCGGCCGGTGAGCCCCGGGAGGACGGCGGCGGCCTGGAGCGGCGCATCGCGGGCGGGCTGTCGTTCCTGCGCCGCCGGCTGACGGGCGACTACGAGGTCGACGACTTCGGTTACGACGAGGAGCTCACCGACCAGGTCCTGATGTCGCTGCTGCGGCCGGTGTACGAGAAGTACTTCCGGGTCGAGGTGAAGGGCGTCGAGAACATCCCGGCCGAGGGCGGCGCGCTGATCGTTGCCAACCATTCCGGGACGCTGCCGCTGGACGGCCTGATGATGCAGGTCGCCGTGCACGACCACCATCCGGCGAATCGTCACCTCAGGCTGCTGGCCGCGGATCTCGTGTTCGTGCTGCCGGTCGTCAACGAGCTGGCGCGCAAGCTGGGGCACACGCTCGCGTGCGCGGAGGACGCCGAGCGGCTGCTCGGGCAGGGCGAGTTGGTCGGGGTGATGCCTGAGGGCTTCAAGGGCATCGGCAAGCCCTTCAGCGAGCGGTACAAGCTCCAGCGGTTCGGCCGGGGCGGATTCGTGTCCACGGCGCTGCGCAAGGGCGCTCCGATCATCCCCTGCTCGATCGTCGGGGCGGAGGAGATCTACCCGATGATCGGCAACGCCAAGACCCTCGCACGGCTGCTGGGGTTCCCGTACTTCCCGCTGACGCCGACCTTCCCCTGGCTGGGGCCGTTGGGGGCGGTGCCGTTGCCGACGAAGTGGACGATTCAGTTCGGTGAGCCGATTCCGACGGACGGCTATCCGCCGGAGGCGGCGGAGGATCCGATGCTGATGTTCAACCTGACGGACCAGGTGCGCGAGCAGATCCAGCACACGCTGTACAAGCTGCTGGTGCAGCGGAGGTCGGTGTTCTTCTAGGGCCTGTCTGACAAATCCCCGTCGTCCGCCCGCAGAGCAGGCGGGGATTTGTCAGACAGGCCCTAGGGCGCTGACGGCTGTGGGGGCGCTCTTTCGGGAAGGGCGCCCCCACAGCCGTACAACGAGCTCGGGCCGGTCAGTCCGTGTCGTCGCCGTTGATGCCCAGGCCCGGGAGGAGGCCCGGGAGGAGGGGCGGGACGGTGACGTCGGGCTGGGTGGGCAGGCCGGCGGACGGCGGGCTGATGTCGGCGCTCTGGGGCGGGTCGAGCAGGCCGCCGGTGTTGCCGCCGAGCAGTCCGTCGTCCTCGGTGCCACTGGCGGACGGGTCGCCGGAACTGCCGCTGCCGCCGCTGGGGCGGTCCGCGCCGGGGGTGGTGTCGCCGGTGCTGGGGGCGGAGGAACGGTCGGCGCCCGAGGCGCCGGGGGACGCCGTGTCCGTACCCGTGCCGGTACCCGTGCGCTGCCGTCGGCCGTCCTGGGCGCCCCCCTGGGCGGGTGGCTGGGGGAGCAGGGACTGCAGCGGGGCGACCTCCTGGTCTATGGCGTCGAAGACCGACGACACCTGCTGACTGACGTCCCCGAGCTGCACGGGCAGCTTCTCGCGCAGGTCGCCCCAGACGTCGCGGTGCGAGCGCGAGAAGGCGGACAGGGCCTGGATGGGGCCCAGGGAGTCCGGGTCGCGCTGGTACGCCTCGTGCAGCAGCCGGTGGCCCTCGGAGGCGTCGTGCTGCATGCCGGACAGGGCACGCCGGATCTCGCCGAGGGACTCGTGGTCGAGCGGCGCGCCGCCGCGGCCGCGCTCCATCAGCCGGCGGGCCTCGCCGAGCCGGGTGGAGGCCTGGTCGAGGTAGGCCCGGCCGCGCTCGCCGTCGCCCTCGGCGAGATAGTTGAGCTTGAAGTCCTCGATGCCGCGCTTGAGCCCGTACAGGGAGTCGCCGGGCAGGGCGTCGGAGCTCGCGGCGGCGACGCCGCCGAACGCTCCGGCGGCCACGCCGACGCTGAGCCCGCCCGCGGTGAGGCCCTTGGCGAGCCGTGAACGCGGTCGGAGCTTGCTCAACGGGGTCGCCCGGTGCGATCCCCGCGCGCGGGACCGCTGTTCGGGTACCGATGCGTCCTCGCCCGCGGCGCCCGCCTTCAGCATGGCCTCCATCGCGGCGACCAACTGGGCGCGCTGGACGACCTTGACCTCGGGGTCGAACTCCGGCTGGGGCAGCTCGGCGAGACTCGTCGCAAGGGCCAGGAGGCGGCCCTGCTCGGTCTGGTCCGCAGCGGCCGGGGCCGGTGCCGATCCTTCGGACTGCTCGGCCGCCGTGCCCTGGTCGGACTGCTCCTCCAGGGCCTGGGCGAAGGCGTTCGCCCGCCGGTGCGCCGATACGTTCGCGATCACTGGCGGCACCTCCTCTCGTCATGACGGTCGGCTCCCCGGGGGTTCGGGGGGTTGCACGCCCGCGACCGCTTCCACACGATCAGGTGATCGGGGAGGGCCGGGACGTGACCACAGGGAGCCTGTATCCCGCACAACGACTGGCGTGGCACTTGGGTTACGGACTGCGGATGATCGGATGGGGAAGTCAACGGACTTTCACCGAACGTGAGTTGAGGTGGCCGACAGTAGGCGGAGGCGGCGGGGTCAGCGGACGTCGTCGGGGAGGAGCCGGGCGAGCGTACGCACGGCCCGGTACTGGAGCGTCTTGATGGCGCCCTCGTTCTTGCCCATCACACGGGCGGTCTCGGCGACGGACAGCCCCTGCAGGAAGCGCAGCGTGACGCATTCCTGCTGCTGGGGGTTGAGCCGGCGTACGGCGTCCAGCAGCGCGGCGTTGGAGAGGGACTCCAGCACGGAGTCCTCGGGGGAGCGCTCGACCTCGTTGGCGTCGAGCATCTCGCCGGTGGTCACCTCCAGCCGGAAGCGGCTGGACTTGAAGTGGTCGGCGACGAGGTTGCGGGCGATGGTGACGAGCCAGGCCCCAAAGTCGCGGCCCTGCCAGGTGAAGGTCCCGATCCGGCGCAGGGCGCGCAGGAACGTCTCACTGGTGAGGTCCTCGGCGGTCGCCTTGCCGCCCACCCGGTAGTAGATGTACCGGTACACGGTGTCGCTGTACTGGTCGTACAGCCTCCCGAAGGCTTCGGCCTCGCCGGCCTGGGCGCGCTCGACGAGGTCCATCATCCGGGCGCTGTCGCTGTCTGCGGCCGGCCGGCGGGCGGTGGCCGCGCCGGTCGCGCGTCCCCGGCGGCCGGCCGTGCGTCCGTCGCCCGACCGCCGCCCCTCGACGACGCTGCGCGCCGGCGCCTGCTCCAGGCCGTCGGCCAGTGCGTAGCACGGCCCGTTCGGAGCGGCGGCGAAGGCGGGGACGGCGTACGCGGTGGGGACGAAGCCGCGCAACAGGTCCTGGACCGTAGCGACCTTTGCGCGCAGCGTAGCCAGGCCCGAGGTGTCAACCCCGACGTGTGGGTACACGGGACTCCCAGAGGCAGAGCTTCCATCACGTGCAGTGCGGGACCTTTCACCCGTCGTAGCGACGGAGGGGTACCGGTTTGCGTCTGAGGAGAATAACGCTTCGTACAGGCGCTGCTACACCGAGTTGCTCAAAGTGTCGATTACATCGCCTCTGTAGCCGATTGTCGCTCGATCAAGTTGCGCGAAGTGACCGACTGTTGATCGGAACGGTTCGAGTTTCCGGTCGCTCCGGGGCGTGTTGTGGCGGTGCGCGGACAACGGCCGTCGTCCGCGCGCGCTTCGGGGCGGCACCGGCCGGACCGACGGCCTCCGGTCAGGGTGTGCTGGTCAGGGCCCTCCGGTCAGCGGGGCGGCTGGTTGACGCGCCGGTCGACCGCGCGTCAGCGGCGTCGGCGGTGCAGGGCGATCGCCGCCGCGGTGCCGCCCGCCACCGCTCCCACCCCGGCGGCCGCCGGGATGCCGACCTTGGCCGCCTTGCGGCCCGTGCGGTAGTCGCGCAGGCGCCAGTCCAGGTCCCGGGCGTGCCTGCGGAGCTTGGCGTCGGGGTTGATGGCGTAGGGGTGGCCGACGAGGGAGAGCATCGGGATGTCGTTGTGGGAGTCGCTGTAGGCGGCGCAGCGGGAGAGGTCGAGGCCCTCCGCCGAGGCCAGGGCGCGCACCGCCTCCGCCTTGGCCGGGCCGTGCAGCGGCTCGCCCACCAGCTTGCCCGTGTAGACGCCGTCCACCGACTCCGCGACCGTGCCCAGCGCGCCGGTCAGGCCGAGGCGGCGGGCGATCACCTGGGCGATCTCCACGGGCGCCGCCGTGACCAGCCACACCTTCTGTCCGGCGTCCAGGTGCGCCTGGGCCAGCGCCCGGGTGCCGGGCCAGATGCGCTCGGCCATGTACTCGTCGTAGATCTCCTCGCCGATCGACTGGAGTTCGCTGACGCGGTGGCCCTTGACGATGGAGAGCGCCGAGTCGCGGGCCTCCTGCATGTGTTCCGGGTCCTCGACGCCGGCCAGCCGGAACCACGCCTGCTGCCAGGCGAACCGGGCGAGCTCGCGGGTTTCGAAGAACTTCCGTTTGTACAGGCCACGGCCGAAGTGGAAGAGGGCGGCGCCCTGCATCACGGTGTTGTCCAGGTCGAAGAAGGCCGCGGCCTTCTCGTCGCCGTGGACGGGGAACGGTGTTTCGTCCTGGGTGTCCTGACTGGACTTGCGGGCGGCCTCCGCCGAGGCCTCGCCTGCCAACACGCTCCGCGCCGTGGCGGAGCGCCTACGGGGAGTGAGCCATCCGAGAGCGGCCATGGCGTGAGCATAGCCAGTTCATCCGGTGGTTCCGGAGTCACGAGGTTTGAACGCTGTGAACTCTCCACGACCGTGTCGTTAAAGAAGTGGGGTGGGGCCCGGGGAAAGCGGAATCGACAGCTACGGCGGCCGCCCGCGCGTCGCCGGGCGAGAATGGCTGACATGAGTCCCCTCTTCCGACGTAAGGGCCCCGCCCCGCAGGACCGGCTGGTGACGTTGATCGGCAAGCCGGGCTGTCATCTGTGCGATGACGCACAGCTCGTGATCGAGAAGGTGTGCGCCGAGCTCGGCGTGCCGTGGGAGAAGCGGGACATCACCGAGGACGCGCGGCTGCACGACCAGTACTGGGAGCAGATCCCGGTGGTCCTGGTCGACGGTGAGCAGCACACCTTCTGGCGGGTGAACGAGGAGCGGCTGCGCAGGGAGTTGACGGGCGGGTGACGGGCGGGCGACCGTCGAGGGGCCGGTGAGCGGCCGGTGGGCCGGCGCCTCCGCGTCGGCGGGCGGATGCCGGCGGTTCGGCGGGCCGGGCGGTCGATGATCGACAACTGACCGACCAGTCCAAGTGGTCGGCAAAGTCGCTTAGGATCGACGGTGACCAGGTCTCGGGGGCGGGATTCGTGAGGAGAGTGTGCGGTTTTGCCCCCGGTAGTAAAGGAGCGCGAGCGCGTCAGCGCCGCTTCTCCGTGCATACGCCGGGGGCGCGTGACCCCGGTCACGTTGGCCGGGCAAATCGGACACCATCTTTGTGCACGCGTTCACAAAGACATAGCCTGCTTTCGACGGGGCGGTCTGGGGACGTATGACCGCCTGCAGCCCCGCTCTACCCGCAGGAGCACCGTGGCAACTGGCCGAACTCACCGACCGGCGACCCGTAGCCGAGGGATTCCCGAGGCCACCGTCGCCCGGCTTCCGCTGTACCTCCGCGCGCTGACCGCGCTGTCGGAGCGCTCGGTCCCCACCGTCTCCTCCGAGGAGCTCGCGGCCGCGGCGGGGGTCAACTCCGCGAAGCTGCGCAAGGACTTCTCCTACCTGGGCTCCTACGGGACGCGCGGGGTGGGCTACGACGTCGAGTATCTCGTCTACCAGATCTCCCGTGAGCTCGGCCTCACCCAGGACTGGCCGGTAGTGATCGTCGGCATCGGCAACCTCGGCGCGGCGCTGGCCAACTACGGCGGGTTCGCCTCCCGCGGCTTCCGGGTCGCGGCCCTCATCGACGCCGACCCCGCGATGGCCGGGAAGCCGGTCGCCGGGATCCCGGTGCAGCACAGCGACGAGCTCGAGAAGATCATCAGCGACAACGGCGTGTCGATCGGCGTCATCGCGACCCCGGCGGGCGCCGCCCAGCAGGTGTGCGACCGGCTCGTGGCCGCCGGCGTCACCTCCATCCTGAACTTCGCGCCGACCGTGCTGTCCGTCCCCGACGGGGTCGACGTGCGCAAGGTCGACCTCTCCATCGAGCTGCAGATCCTCGCCTTCCACGAGCAGCGCAAGGCCGGCGAGGAGGCCGCGTCCGGCGACGGCGCGGGCCCCGCGCCCACGCCCCGGCGCGCGTCCGCCGACCAGGGCCCTGACGGGGACGTCCCCGCCGTGATGCCGGCATGAGTCTCCTCGTCGTGGGACTGAGCCACCGCACCGCTCCGGTCAGCGTGCTGGAGCGCGCCTCGCTCTGCGCGGACGCCCAGTCGAAGCTGCTCCAGGACACGCTCGCCGCGGAGCCGGCCGCCGAGGCCGCGGTGCTCGCCACCTGCAACCGCATCGAGCTCTACGCCGACGTGGACAAGTTCCACGCCGGTGTCGCCGAGCTGTCCACGCTGCTCGCCCAGCACAGCGGGGTCGGTCTGGAGGAGCTCACGCCGTACCTGTACGTGCACTACGAGGACCGCGCCGTCCACCACATGTTCTCGGTGGCCTGCGGTCTGGACTCGATGGTCGTCGGCGAGGGGCAGATCCTCGGCCAGATCAAGGACTCGCTGGCCCGAGCGCAGGAGCTGCACACCGCCGGACGGCTGCTGAACGACCTGTTCCAGCAGGCGCTCAGGGTCGGCAAGCGTGCCCACTCCGAGACCGGCATCGACCGCGCCGGCCAGTCCCTGGTCACCTTCGGCCTGGAACAGCTGGCCGCGGGCGGGGACGTGAGCGCGTGGGCCCGCGGCAAGCGCGCCCTCGTCATCGGCGCCGGCTCCATGTCCTCGCTGGCGGCGGCCACGCTCGCGCGGGTCGGCGTCACCGAGGTCGTCGTCGCCAACCGCACCTTCGACCGCGCCGAGCGCCTCGCGCACCTGCTCGAAGAGCAGTACGGGCCCAGCCTCGCCGAGGCGGGGGAGCCGGGCCTGACGGCCCGCGCCGTCCCGATGGAGGCGGTGCGGCATGAGCTGACACGTGCCGACGTCGCCGTCTCCTGCACGGGGGCGACGGGGCTCGTCCTCACGGCGGACACCGTCGCGTCGGCGGTCGAGGGCCGCACCGGAGCGCCCGTCGCCTTCACCGAGGACGTGCCCGCGCAGGATTCTGCGCGGGCCGGTGTGCGTCCGCTGCCGAGCGCGCCCGTGGGCGCCGCCGGCGCCGACGACAACTGCCCGCTCGACCTGCAGGCCGTGCAGCAGTCCGGCTTCTCCGTGATGGGGGAGGCCGCCGTGGCCGGCATGGACGCGGCGACGCTGGAGCAGCACGCCGCCTGGGTCGCCGGCGCGGGCGTGGACCGCAGGGAGGCCGCCCGCCGGCCCGAGGCCGACGCCGAGCTGATCGCCGCGCTCGCCGCGACCGCCGCCACGCTGGGCCGGGTCCCCGAGCGCCGCAGGCCCGAGCCGGCCGCCGCGCCCGTACGGCCGGAGCCGGTGCTGTTCGTGCTGGACCTCGCCATGCCGCGGGACGTCGACGCGGCCGCGCACCGGCTCGCCGGGGTGCGGCTGGTGGACATCGAGTCGCTCGCCGAGGTGTCCGCGGACGCTCCGATGGCCTCCGACGTCGACCAGGTCCGACGGATCGTCGCCGACGAGGTCGCCGCGTTCGGCGCGGCGCAGCGGGCCGCGCACATCACGCCGACCGTGGTCGCCCTGCGTACCATGGCCGCCGACGTCGTGGCCGGCGAGATCGCCCGGCTCGAGGGGCGGCTGCCCGGCCTGGACGACAAGCACCGCGCCGAGATCACGCAGACCGTGCGGCGGGTCGTCGACAAACTGCTGCACGCGCCGACCGTGCGGGTCAAGCAGCTCGCGGCCGAGCCCGGCGGCGCCGGGTACGCGGACGCGCTGCGGACCCTGTTCGACCTCGACCAGGAGGCGGTGGCCGCCGTCTCGCGGGCGCGGGAGGACACGGGGACGGACGGCGACCCCAGCAACGAGATCACCGAGAACCACGCCAAGAACCGAGGGCCGGCATGAGTACGAAGGCACTGAGGCTCGGGACCAGACGGAGCAAGCTCGCCATGGCCCAGTCAGGGCAGGTGGCGGACGCCGTACGCCGGGTGACCGGGCGGCCCGTCGAGCTCGTCGAGATCACCACCTACGGCGACACCTCCCGCGAGCACCTCGCGCAGATCGGCGGGACCGGAGTGTTCGTCACCGCGCTGCGCGACGCGCTGGCGCGGGGCGAGGTCGACTTCGCGGTCCACTCGCTGAAGGACCTGCCGACCACGCAGCCCGAGGAGCTGGTCCTGGCCGCCGTACCGGTGCGCGAGGACCCGCGCGACGTGATCGTCGCCCGGGACGCGCTGAAGTTCACCGACCTGCCGCGCGGGGCGCGCATAGGCACGGGTTCGCCGCGCCGGATGGCGCAGCTGAACGCGTACGCGCGCGCCCACGGGCTGGACATAGAGACGGTCCCGATCCGGGGCAACGTCGACACGCGGATCGGTTTCGTCCGGGACGGTGAGCTGGATGCCGTCGTCCTGGCCGCCGCCGGACTGAACCGGATCGGGCGTAGTGACGAAGTGACCGATTTCCTGTCGGTCGACACGGTTCTGCCCGCCCCCGGCCAGGGGGCACTGGCGATCGAGTGCAGGGCGGGCAACTCCGCCCAGGACGCAGCTCTGATCGCAGCGCTCGGCGAGCTCGACGACCCGCTCACCCGGGCCGCCGTGACCGCCGAACGGTCACTGCTCGCCGCCCTGGAGGCCGGTTGCAGCGCCCCAGTGGGTGCGCTGGCCGACAACCTGGCCGACGGGCAGATTGTCAAGGAAATGCGCCTGCGCGGCGTCGTCGGCACGACCGACGGTTCGCGCACGGTGCAGCTGTCCACCACCGGTCCCGTGCCCGACACGCACGACCGGGCAATGGCGCTCGGTCGCGAACTCGCCGCCGAGATGCTTGCCCAGGGCGCGGCCGGTCTGATGGGGGAGCGAGCACAGTGAGCCCCACCGCCCTTCCTGCCGCCGCCGTTCCTGAGCACGGGCACGTCACCTTCCTCGGTGCCGGACCCGGGGATCCGGGACTGCTGACCCTGCGCGCCGTGGAGGCCCTGGCCCACGCGGACGTCCTCGTCGCCGAGCACGAGGTGCTCGACGTCGTCCGGACGCACGCCCGGCCGGGTGTCACCGTCGTGAACGCGGAGACCGGCCCTTCGCCGGATCCGCTTCCGGGCACGGTCGCGCCACTCGCCGCGGTCGTTGACGGCGCGTCAACAACCGTTGCTGATCCCGCGGTGCGGGATGCCGCACATCTTGTCATGGAGGCCGCGCGCGGCGGCAGGCGGGTGGTGCGTGCGGTGTCCGGGGACCCCGGACTCGACACGTACGCGGCGGAGGAGATGCTCGCCTGCGCCGCGGCCGGCGTGCCCTTCGAGGTCGTTCCCGGCGTCGCCGCCGCGGTCGGCGTGCCCGCGTACGCGGGTGTGCCGCTGCGGGACGCGCAGGGCGCGGACGTCCGGTTCGTGGATGCCCGTACCGCCTCCGACCGGTGCTGGACCGAGGTCGGCGCGTCGGACGGCACGGTCGTGGTGTCGACGACCCTCGACTCGGTCGCCGCGGCGGCCGGCGAGCTGGTGTCCGCCGGCCGCAAGCCCGACACCCCGCTGACGGTCACCGTCGCCGGTACGACGACCCGGCAGCGCACCTGGTCGGCCACGCTCGGCACGATCGCGCAGACGCTGAAGCAGGCCAAGGTGCTGCCCTCGCCCGAGGGCGGCCGGCCGGTGATAGCCGTGGTCGGCGAGCGTTCCGCCCCCGCCCAGCGCGACCAGCTGGCGTGGTTCGAGTCCAAGCCGCTGTTCGGCTGGAAGGTGCTCGTGCCGCGCACGAAGGAGCAGGCGGCGTCGCTCTCCGACCAGCTGCGGTCCTACGGCGCCGTGCCGCACGAGGTGCCGACGATCGCCGTCGAGCCGCCGCGCACGCCCCAGCAGATGGAGCGGGCGGTGAAGGGCCTGGTCACGGGCCGCTACGAGTGGATCGCCTTCACCTCGGTGAACGCCGTCAAGGCGGTCCGGGAGAAGTTCGAGGAGTACGGCCTCGACGCGCGGGCCTTCGCCGGGATCAAGGTCGCCGCGGTGGGTGAGCAGACCGCCAAGGCGCTCATCGCCTTCGGCGTGAAGCCGGATCTGGTGCCCAGCGGTGAGCAGAGCGCCGCCGGTCTGCTGGAGGACTGGCCGCCGTACGACCCGGTGTTCGACCCGATCGACCGTGTGTTCCTGCCGCGGGCCGACATCGCCACCGAGACGCTGGTCGCCGGTCTCATCGAGCTCGGCTGGGAGGTCGACGACGTCACGGCCTACCGGACCGTTCGGGCCTCGCCGCCGCCGGCGGAGACGCGGGAGGCGATCAAGGGCGGTGGCTTCGACGCCGTGCTCTTCACGTCGTCCTCCACGGTCCGCAACCTGGTGGGCATCGCCGGCAAGCCGCACAACGTGACGGTGATCGCCTGCATCGGCCCGGCGACCGCGAAGACCGCCGAGGAACACGGTCTGCGCGTCGACGTCATGGCACCCGAGCCGTCCGCGCTGAAGCTGGCGGAGGCCTTGGCCGACTTCGGCGTCCGCCGCCGGACCGCGGCTCTGGAGGCGGGCGACCCGGTCACCCGCCCGAGCGAGCGCCGTCCGGGCGCCCGGCGCCGCCGGGCCACCTGAGGACAGGCCGTACGGCCCCGCCCCGAGTCGTCGGGTGCGGGGCCGTCCGCGTCTCCCGTGCGGTGGGCGGCGAAGCCGACCCGGCGTCGGTAAAGGGGCTGCCGGGGCGGGCGTAGCGTAGTGCGCATGACGAAGTACGGATCCTTTCCCGGTACGCGTCCCCGGCGGCTGCGCACCTCCTCCGTGATGCGGCGCATGGTCGCCGAGACCCGGTTGCATCCGGCCGACTTCATCCTGCCCGCGTTCGTGCGGGAGGGCGTGAGCGAGCCGGTGCCGATCCAGGCGATGCCCGGGGTCGTGCAGCACACCCGGGACAGTCTGAAGAAGGCGGCCGCCGAGGCGGTGGCGGCCGGGGTCTCCGGGATCATGCTGTTCGGGGTGCCGGAGGAGTCGAAGAAGGACGCGCTCGGGACGCCGGGGACCGATCCGGACGGGATCCTCCAGGTGGCGATCCGGGACGTGCGGGCCGAGGTCGGGGACGACCTGCTCGTCATGTCCGACCTGTGCCTGGACGAGACGACCGACCACGGGCACTGCGGCGTGCTGGACGCGGAAGGGCGCGTCGACAACGACGCCACCCTGGAGCGGTACGCCGAGATGGCCCAGGTCCAGGCCGACGCGGGCGCCCACGTGGTCGGCCCCAGCGGGATGATGGACGGGCAGATCGGCGTGGTCCGGGACGCCCTGGACCAGATCGGGCGGGAGGACGTCGCGATCCTCGCCTACACCGCCAAGTACTCCTCCGCCTTCTACGGGCCCTTCCGGGAGGCGGTCGGGTCCTCGCTCAAGGGGGACCGCAAGACCTACCAGCAGGACCCGGCCAACCTGCGGGAGTCGCTGCGCGAGCTCGCGCTGGACCTGGAGGAGGGGGCCGACATGGTGATGGTCAAGCCGGCCGGCCCCTACCTGGACATCCTCGCGCGCGTCGCCGACGCCGTGGACGTGCCCGTCGCCGCCTACCAGATCTCGGGCGAGTACTCGATGATCGAGGCCGCCGCCGAGAAGGGCTGGCTCGACCGCGACCGGGCCATTCTGGAGACGCTGACCGGCATCAAGCGGGCCGGGGCGCGGAACATCCTCACCTACTGGGCCACCGAGGCGGCCCAGAAGATCCGGTGAGGCGGGCGCTGCCTGCCGAGGGTCACCACTCGAGGGCGTCGGCCATGTCCTGCTGCCAGTACGTCACCTGCAGCGAGCTGTCGTAGTACACGCCGCCGGCAGGCAGGGAGGGCTTCGCCACCGCGCCGCCGTCGCTGTTCGGCGTGCGTCCCTGGAAGCCCACCGTCAGCTTCTTCGCCGTCATGCCGCCCTCGCCGCTGCCGTCGGCCGCCGCCAGCAGGACGCCCGCGTAACCCGACTCACCGGGGGAGAGGGTCGTCACCGCCTGCGGCCGGGTCTCCTCCGCGGCCTGCGGCGCCCACTGCATCTCCTCGAAGCGCAGCACGGGGTGGTAGGTGAGGTCGCAGACCTTGCTGCCGGTGTTGGTGACCGTGATCAGCATGTGGTTCAGGGGGCGCGGGACCGGCTTGGCGGTCACCTTGGTGTTCGAGCCGTTGCACAGGACGCGGTTCTCCGGGGCGTTCGGGTCCGTGTCCTTGCCCTTGCCCTGCGGGGCGGTGACGGAGGTCTGCTTTCCGGACGTGCCGCCGGCGGGCTTCGCGTGCGAACCGGTGCCGGAGCCCGTGTCGGTGACCGTGCTCGTGCCGGAGTCCGTCGTCGTGCCCGTGGCCGCAGCCCCCGTGTTCCCGGGCTGCGGGGTGACCGCCGACGACACCGGCGTCGACGCGCCCTCGGTCTTCGTGTCCGTGCCGTCCTGGCACGCCGTGAGGGACAGGGCCGCGACGGCGGCGATCGCAGGGGCGAAGAGGGGGTTGGTGCGGCGGATGCGCATGGTGAAGACCCGTTCTTGGAAAGGTGGTTGGCGCAGGCTGCTCGACCGGCCGGCGGGAGCTGCGTGCTTGGATGACCTCAGCATGTGGGGTGATCCGTCCCGGCCGCCACGTCCGGCGGGCGATCAGGGACGCTGGAACGGACACAACGCATCTGAGCTGGGAAAACAAACCATCCCTGGAACGCAGGGGTGGGACATGGGGGGTGGACGAACGGTGTCTGCGGCGGACTTCGCTGAGCTGTTGCGGGAGTTGAAGGACCGGTCCGGGCTCAGCTACGGAACGCTCGCGAGACGGCTCCACATGAGTACGTCGACCCTCCACCGCTACTGCAACGGGGACGCCGTCCCCACCGACTACGCTCCGGTGGAACGGCTCGCCCGGCTCTGCAAGGCGACGCCCGCGCAACTGGTCGAGCTGCACCGGCAGTGGGTGCTGGCCGACGCGGGGCGCGGCAGGAAGGGGAGCGAGGCGTCGGGCGGCGCGGGCGGTGCCGCCGCGCCGGCCGCCGGCGGTGGCGCGGTGAGCGGGACCACCGTGACCGCGGACGCGGTCGACGGGCACGGCGACGACGGGGCGGACGCGGCGACCGAGGTGCTCGACAGGCCGATGCGGGACCCGGGCGGTCCCGAGGGCGACGGCGGGGCGCACGACACCGGCGTACGGCGTCGCACACGCCTCCTCGCCGTCGTCGGCGCCGCCACCGCCCTCGGGGCCGTTGCCCTCGCCCTCTCCCTGAGCCTGCCGGGCGGCGACCGGGACGCCGGTGACGCGCGTCCGGCCGGCGCAGCGTCCGCGCCAGAGGCGGTGAGCGGCTCGCCGTCGGCCTCCGCCCCGTCCCTCTCCCCTTCCCCTTCCTCCGTCTCGCCCTCGCCCTCGGCTTCGACCGCGTCGCCGTCCGGCTCCCTGACGCCGTCGCGCCACGCCCGTGGAGGCGCCGCGGGGGCGGCCCCCGACCCCGGCGCGGCCGCGCCGCCCTTCACCGTCGACGTCCGTTCGCACGCCTGGATCGATCCCTGCTCCCAGCGGTACCTGATCGACAGGGAGCCGGACCGGGTCGCGCCGCCGCCGCTCGAACAGCATGCGCCCGCCTGGGTCGCCGCGCACGGTGCCGTGCCCTCGGGGCAGCAGATGGTGGCGGTGACCGTGCAGGGGGCGGGGGACGAGACCGTCGTCGTGAACAGCCTGAGGGTCCGCACGGTGGAGAAGCGTTCACCGCTCGCCTGGAACGACTACGCCATGGGGTACCCGGGTGTCGGCTGCGGCGGCGGCATGCCGAAGCGTCACTTCTCCGTCGCCCTCGACGCGGCGCGGCCGAGTCCGGTGCCGGACGCGGGGTCGGAGGACTTCCCGTTCACGGTGAGCGAGTCCGACCCGGAGATCTACTACATCAGCGCCGACGCCTCCGCGTACGACGTGAGCTGGGTGCTGGAGCTGTCCTGGTCCAGCGGGCCGCGGCGGGGGACGCTGATCGTCGACGACCACGGCAAGCCGTTCCGCACCAGCGGCAACAACGGGCGGCCCGCCTACGAGTTTCCGGTCGGCGGTTCCGCGTGGGGCCGGGCAGGGGCTTCCCCGACGCCGTAGGAGTCGCACGGCACGGGCCTTCGTCGCGCCGCCCTTCCAGGACCGTGAGGACGTCCCACGGCTCGCCTCACGTCCGGATCGTGGAAAGCAACGTGTAGACGGCATGCACTTCCCTAGGCTGCGGGACGCGAGGCGTGCGCCCCCGCAGCCGAAGGAGCCGTGCCATGACCGTCGTCCCAGCCGACACCCCAGCCCCCGCCGAGGCGGCGTCGACTGCCGGTCCCGCCGCGCCCGTTCCAGCTCTCGCCGCGCGCACCCTCGCCGTCGGCGGGTCGCCCGTGCGGGACATCCTGGCCGTCACCGCCCGGCCCGAGGTGATCAACTTCGCGGGCGGGCTGCCCGCGCCGGAACTGTTCGACCGGCAGGGCGTCGCCGACGCCTTCCGGCACGTGCTGGAGGAGACGCCCGGGAGGGCACTGCAGTACTCCACCACCGAGGGCGAACCGGCGCTGCGTGAACCGCTGGCGGCGCGCATGTCCGCGCGGGGGCTGCCGACCGATGCCGACGACCTCCTCGTCACCGCCGGTTCGCAGCAGGCGCTGTCCCTCCTGGCCGCCGCGCTCCTCGACCCGGGTGACACCGTCCTCGTCGAGGACCCCTGCTACCTCGCCGCCCTCCAGGTCTTCGGCCTCGCGGGCGCCCGGATCGTCCCGGTGCCCGGCGACGCGGACGGCCCCGACCCCGAGGCGCTGGCCGACCTGGTGGTCCGTGAACGCCCCAAACTGCTCTACACCGTCCCCACCTTCCAGAACCCCACCGGCCGCACCCTCCCCGCCGAGCGCCGTGCCGCCCTCGCGGCGGTCGCCGCCCGCCACGGCCTGTGGATCGTCGAGGACGACCCCTACGGCGAACTCCGCTACGAGGGCGAGCGCGTCCCCTGGATCGCCGCCCACCCCGACGCCCGCGACCGGACCGTGCTGCTCGGCTCCTTCTCCAAGGTCATGGCCCCCGGTCTGCGGCTGGGCTGGCTGCGCGCCCCGGCGCGGCTGCGGCGGGCCTGCGCGGTCGCCAAGCAGGCGGCAGACCTGCACACCCCGACCGTCAACCAGCTCGCCGCCGCCCGCTACCTGGCCGTCGCCGACCTCGACGCGCATGTGGCCCGCGTCGCCGGCGTCTACCGCGAGCGCCGGGACGCCATGCTCGCCGGACTGCCCGAGGCCCTCCCCGAGGGCTCGGTCTGGAACCGGCCCGAGGGCGGCATGTTCCTGTGGGCCCGGCTCCCCGACGGCCACGACACGGCCGCCCTGCTGCCCGCGGTGGTCGCGCACCACGTGGCCTACGTCCCCGGCGCGCCCTTCCACGCCGGTGAGCCCGACCCGTCGACGCTGCGGCTGTGCTTCGTGACGCAGACCCCCGAGGAGATCGCGGAGGGGCTCAGCCGGCTGGGCCGGGCGCTCGGCGCGTAGTGCCGGTCAGTCCCACCAGAACGTCCAGGAGCGTTCCCCCACGAGGTCCTTCGCGTACTCCCGCAGACTCCGGTCGGCGAAGTTGTCGGGGCAGAAGGCGTAGTGCTCCGCCGCCAGCGCCTCGGCGTCGTCGGGCGTGGTGGGCGGCGCGGCCACGGAGACGGTCAGCACGGCGAAGCCGAGGGCGACGACGCGTATCCGGAAGCGGTCCTCCCAGGACCGCAGGACCGCGCAGAGCCGGGCCACGTCGTTGTCATGGTTGAGCGGCCCGCACCAGCCGACGGCCGCCGGCACATCGGCGGAACGGCGGGCCGGGACGAGGGCCAGCCGGGGCTCCTCGATCCCGGGGCGGGAGCCGTCGCAGAGGGCGTCCGCGAGCCGCGCGGCGGCGACGGCCGGGTCGACGATGAGGGAGGGGGCGGGCGCGAGGCCGGGCCAGTCGGCGCCGTCGCCGTCGGTGACGTCGCCGGGCTCGCATTCCTCCCAGTACTCGGCTAGGACCTCCTCCGCGTCGTGATCACCGGGGTAGGAGGCCAGCCGCGGAGCCAACTCCCAGCCCTCGGGCCCGCCTTGAGGGCCGCCCACCTCGACGAGCACGGGCAGCAGTCCCGCGCGGGCCGCCGGCCCGCCCAGCGCCGCCCAGTTCCCGGCGGACGCCGGCTGCTGCGCGCACCACAGCAGCGGCTCGTGCCACGCCCCCGCGTCCGTCGTGTCGATCAGCCGGCCCGGCGGCAGCCGGAGACCGAGGGTGCGACCGCTCGGGTCGGAGGCCAGCCGGGGCAGCGGGTTGGGAAGAGTCGCCATGACGGGGACTGTAGGGGCCGCCACTGACAACCGGTCACCGGCCCGGCGGCGCCGTCAGAGCTTGTCCGGGGTGCGGATGCCCAGGAGGGCCATGCCCCGGTGGAGGGTGCGGGCCGTCAGGTCGACGAGGAACAGACGGTTCTCCTTCTGCTCCCCGGTCTCGGCCTTCAGCACCGGGCACTGGTCGTAGAACGTCGTCAGGTGCGAGGCCAGCTGGTAGAGGTACGAGGCGAGCTTGTGGGGCTCGTGCGCGGCCGCGACCTCCAGGACCGTCTCCCCGAACTGGTCCAGGTGCAGACCCAGCGCCCGCTCGGCGGCCGCGAGTTCCAGCTCCGGGTGGGGAGTGGGGGTCGCGCCCTCGGACTTGCGCAGGATCGACTGGATACGGGCGTACGCGTACTGGAGGTACACCGAGGTGTCGCCGTTGAGCGAGACCATCTGGTCCAGGTCGAACTTGTAGTCCCGGACCGCCGACGTCGACAGGTCGGCGTACTTCACCGCGCCGATCCCGACGTGCCGGCCGTTCTCCTCGATCTCCTGCTCGGTCAGGCCGACCTTCTCCGCCTTCTCCCGCACGACGGCCGTGGCCCGCTCCACCGCCTCGTCGAGGAGGTCGACCAGCTTCACCGTCTCGCCCTCACGGGTCTTGAACGGCTTGCCGTCCATGCCCAGCACCGTGCCGAAGGCCAGCTGGAAGGCCTTCACGTCGTCGTTGAGCCAGCCCGCCCTGCGCGCCGTCTCGAAGACCATCCTGAAGTGGAGGGACTGGCGGGCGTCCACGACGTAGAGGAGCGAGTCCGCCTTGAGGTTGAAGACGCGGTCGCGGATCGCGGAGAGGTCGGTCGCCGCGTAGCCGTAGCCGCCGTCCGACTTCTGCACGATCAGCGGGACCGGGTTGCCGTCCGGGCCCTTGACGTCCTCGAAGAAGACGCACAGCGCGCCCTCGGAGCGGACCGCCACGCCGGACTCCTCCAGGAGGCGGCAGGTCTCGGCCAGCATGTCGTTGTACCCGGACTCGCCGACGATGTCCGCGTCCCGGATCTCCATGTCCAGCTTCTCGAACACGGAGAAGAAGTAGATCTTCGACTCGTCGACGAACTTCTGCCACGCGGCGAGCGTGCGCGGCTCGCCGGCCTGGAGGTCGACCACCCGGCGACGCGCCCGCGTCTTGAACTCCTCGTCGGAGTCGAAGACCTTGCGCGCGGCCTTGTAGAGGCGGTCGAGGTTGGACATCGCCTCCTCGCCGCTCACCTCGGCGTCCTTGTGGTCCAACTCGTGCGGGTGCTCGTCCAGGTACTGGATGAGCATGCCGAACTGGGTTCCCCAGTCGCCGATGTGGTGCCGGCGCACCACCGTCTCGCCGGTGAACTCCAGGAGTTGGACCGCCGCGTCCCCGATGACGGCCGAACGCAGGTGGCCGACGTGCATCTCCTTGGCCACGTTCGGCTGGGCGTAGTCGATCACCGTCGTGCCCGGGTGCTCGGCGTACGGGACGCCGAGCCGGCCGGTGTCGTCGGCGTAGCGCGCGGCGAGGATCTCCGTGATCGCCCTGTCCGTCACGGTGATGTTCAGGAAGCCGGGGCCCGAGACCTCGACGTCCTTGATCACCTCACCGGTGACGATCTCGGAGACCACCTTCGTCGCCAGTTCCCGCGGGTTCGCCTTCGCCTTCTTGGCCAGCGCGAGGATGCCGTTGGCCTGGAAGTCGGCCCGGTCGCTTCGTCGCAGCAGCGGGTCCGCGCCGGCGGCCTCCGGCAGGGTGGCCGAGAGGGCGGACGCGAGGTGCTGCTGGACGGAGTCGCTGAGGGACGTGACCGAGGCCATAGGAGGGGTGCCGTTCTCCTCGTGGAATGGGTGGACCCCGTCAGTATCCCATGGGGGGCAAACCGGTTTTCTGGCTCACATGTGCCTGCCCCGCTCCCTGCGCCGGCCGCGGCTCAGCAGCACGACGGCGCCCCCCGTCAGGACCAGTGCCGTGGCGGTGGCGGCGGTCGCGGCGACCGGACCGCCGCCGGTCCGGGCGAGTTGCCCGCCGCCGCCCTGCGGGGAGGCCTGCGAACCGCCCGCCGGGGCGGTGGACGAGGGGGCGGACGACGCCGAGGGCGTCGGCGTGGCCGCGGGGGAGGACGCCGGCGGCTTGGACGGGGTGGGCTTCACCGTCGGTTTCGGGGAGGCGGGGGACCCCTTGGCGATGTCGAAGACGAGGACGGCCTTGTCGTTCGACGGATTCGAGTCGAGCGGGCTCAAGGCGTAGAAGGAGGCCGGCACCTCGTACCTCGTGCCTGCGGCCTTCTTCGGGAATTTCCAGGTGAAGGGGAAGGTGACGGTCTCGGCCGGGGCGAGCTCGCGGAAGACGTCGCAGATCAGCTCGCCCGGATCGGCCCAGCAGTTCTTGTCGTAGTCGGTCGCGGGCCAGTAGTCCCAGCCCAGGGAGAAGCGCACGGCCTCGAGCCGGACGGAGCCGGGACCGTGGTTGGTCACCACGAGCTCGGTCTTCACGCGCTCGCCGACCGGCGTCCTGCCCGAGGGCGCCTTCCACTTCATTCCGAGATCGGCGGGCTTGCAGACGGTGACCTTGCCCGTCGCGGTGTTGTTCTCCGGCTTGGCGTCGACCGTGTCGCCGAGGTCGGCGGTGGTGGTGAACCTGAGCTCCGTCCCCGGCGCGACGTCCGCGCCGACCTTGACGACCACCTGCGCCGAGACGTCCGACTTCCCGTCCTTCGCCGCGCACTTCACGCTCCGGCCGTCGGCGGAGGGCGTGCAGACGGCGTCGGCGGCGTCATGGCCGGTCCGGACGTAGGTGACGCCCTGAGGGAGCGTCAGGGTGAGCCCGAGCCGGGTCACCCGACCCGTCATGAGGTCGGCGATCGCCCGTACGTCGAAGGTCCCGCCGGGCGTGGTGACCTCGTGGTCGAAGTACTGCCTGGCCTCCACGTCGACCGGATCGGCGCCCGGCGCCGCGTGCGCCCCCGTCGACGTGGCGGTCAGCAGTGACAGCGTCGCCGCCGCCGCTCTGGCGGACAGGCGTCCCCATCGTGCGCGCGTGTGCAATGTTCCCCCTGATCGGTGTGGTTCGTGGTCGTCGGCGTCCGGCACGGACGCCCTGTTCAGTGCGAGTCGTCCTGCCGGCGGCGCATCCGCGCCCGTACCGCGAGCAGCGCGCCGCCCGCGAGGACGAGCACCGCCGCGCCGGCGGCGAGGGCGGGCATCGGCCCGGCGCCGGTGGCGGCGAGGTGCCCGCCGCCGCTCTGCGGGGTGACACCCGAGCCGCCCCCGGTGGCCGGCGCCGGCGAGGCGGTCGCCCCGGGGCCCGTCGGGGACGCCGTCGGCGTGGGTGTCGGCTTCGGGCCGGCCGTCGACGTCGGCGTCGGAGTGGGTTTCGGGGGCTTCGGGCCGGGCGGGGGCGTCTTGGCGACGTCCAGGACCAGTTCGGCGCGGTCGTTGTCCACGCACGGGTCGAGCGCGTCGGAGAACAAGGTCGTCAGCACCCGGTGCTTCCTGCCGCCCGACTCCTTCGGGAAGGTCCACCGCAGCTCGAACGTGTGGCTCTCGCCGGCCGCCAGCTCCGAGGGGGTCTCGCAGACCAGGACGTCCGGGTCCGCCCAGCAGCTCCTGGGCGCGGACGGCCAGGTCCGGAACGCCGTCGAGTCGATGTGCAGCTTCACGGCCTGGCCCGCGGCGACGGAGCCCGGCCCGTGGTTGGTGACGACCAGCTTCGTCACGACCGGCCGGCCGGGCCGCGCCGGCACGGTCGGCGGCTGCCAGGAGACGCCGACGTCGGTGCCGGTCACCGCCCTGACGGTCGCCGTCGCCGTGTTGTCCTCCGGCTTGCTGTCGACGACGTCGCCGATGTCGGTCGTCGCCGTGACCGTGAAGGCGGCGCCCGGGTTCACGCCCTTGTCGACGCGGATGCCGAGCTGCTCCCAGACGTGTTCGTGCGGGGCGTCCAGTGACCGGCAGGTGACGGTGCGGCCGTCGGCGGAGGGCACGCAGCGCTGGTACTCCAGGTCGTCGGGGTCGGTGGGGCGCGCGTAGGTCAGCCCGGCCGGCAGGGCGACGGTCACGGCCAGCTTCGGGACGGAGCCGGTGACGAGGTCGGTGACCAGATTCAGCTGGAACTCGCGGCCCGGGGCCACGGACGTGGGCTCCGGACGCAGGGTCGTCCTGACGTCGGCTTGTGCGGGCGCCGCGGGTGCGGCCTGGGCGGCCTGGGCGGCCGTCGGCGTGAGGGAGCCGAGCAGCAGCGCGGCCGTCGCCGTGGTGCCCGCCGCTGTCATCGCCGTCGTGCGTCTCGGTCCGGACCGCATGTCCCCACCACACCCTTCACCCGGCTGGTTCGACGAACAGTTGGACAACCCGGGGACGCCGACGGTTGTACACGACTTGTGTGCGACGGTCGGAAGTCGTTTTCGTGCTCGGGGGTGGGGCTGGGACAATGGGTGCGCCGGACGTGCGACCGTGACGGCCGCCGTCGGGGAAGTTCCAGACGCATCCCTGATCGATCCAGACGCATTCCTGATCGATCACTGACAAAGAGGACGTGCCGAACGTGGCTCAGAGCACCGAGACCACCGACTGGGTCTCCCGTTTCGCGGATGAGGTCATCGAGGAGTCGGAGCGTCGGGCCCCCGGCAAACCCGTCGTGGTCGCGTCCGGTCTCTCCCCCTCCGGCCCCATCCACCTGGGGAACCTGCGCGAGGTCATGACCCCGCACCTCGTCGCCGACGAGGTCCGCCGACGGGGACACGAGGTCCGGCACCTCATCTCCTGGGACGACTACGACCGCTACCGCAAGGTGCCGGCCGGCATCCCCGGCGTGGACGCCTCCTTCGCCGAGCACATCGGCAAGCCCCTGACCTCCGTGCCGGCCCCGGCCGGGTCGCCCCACCCGAACTGGGCCGAGCACTTCAAGGCCGCGATGGCCGAGTCGCTGGCCGAGCTGGGCGTGGAGTTCGACGGGATCAGCCAGACCGCGCAGTACACCTCGGGCGTCTACCGGGAGCAGATCCTGCACGCCATCCGGCACCGGGGCGAGATCGACGCGATCCTCGACCAGTACCGGACCAAGAAGGCCCCGGCGAAGAAGCAGCAGCAGAAGCCGGTCGACGCGGCCGAGCTGGAGGCCGCCGAGGGCTCGGGCGCGGCCGCCGAGGACGACGGCAGCTCCGGCTCCGCCGGCTACTTCCCGTACAAGCCGTACTGCGGCAACTGCGAGAAGGACCTCACCACGGTCACCTCCTACGACGACGACAGCACCGAGCTGACGTACGCCTGCGAGGCCTGCGGCTTCTCCGAGACCGTGCGGCTCAACGAGTTCAACCGGGGCAAGCTGGTCTGGAAGGTCGACTGGCCGATGCGCTGGGCGTACGAGGGCGTCGTGTTCGAGCCCAGCGGCGTCGACCACTCCTCCCCCGGGTCCAGCTTCCAGGTGGGCGGCCAGATCGTCGGCATCTTCGGCGGGAAGCAGCCGATCGGCCCGATGTACGCGTTCGTCGGCATCAGCGGCATGGCGAAGATGTCCTCGTCGAAGGGCGGTGTGCCCACCCCCGGCGACGCGCTGAAGATCATGGAGCCGCAGATCCTGCGCTGGCTGTACGCCCGCCGCCGGCCCAACCAGTCCTTCAAGATCGCCTTCGACCAGGAGATCCAGCGGCTCTACGACGAGTGGGACAAGCTGGACGGCAAGGTCGCCGACGGCTCCGCGCTGCCGGCCGACGTCGCCGCGCACTCGCGCGCGGTGCGCACCGCCGCCGGTGAGCTGCCCCGCACGGCCCGGCCGCTGCCGTACCGGACGCTGGCCTCCGTCGCCGACATCACCGCCGGTCACCAGGACCAGGCGCTGCGGATCCTCTCCGAGCTCGACCCGGAGAACCCGCTCGGCTCCCTGGAGGAGGCCCGGCCGCGCTACGACCGCGCCGAGGCCTGGATCAACACGCAGGTCCCCGCCGACCAGCGGACCATCGTGCGCGAGGAGCCGGACGCGGAGCTGCTGAAGTCCCTCGACGAGACGTCCCGGCAGTCGCTGCGGCTGCTGCTCGACGGGCTGGAGTCGCACTGGTCGCTGGACGGGCTGACGCACCTCGTGTACGGCGTGCCGAAGGTGCAGGCCGGGTTCGCGGCGGACGCCACGCCCAAGGAGCTGCCGGCCGAGATCAAGACCGCGCAGCGGTCGTTCTTCGCGCTGCTCTACCACCTGCTGGTCGGCCGGGACACGGGCCCGCGCCTGCCCACGCTGCTGCTGGCGGTGGGACAGGAGCGGGTGCGGGCCCTGCTCGGGGAGTAGGCCGCTCGACGACGAGGAGGGGGCGCCCGGTGTTCGCCGGGCGCCCCCTCCGCGCTGTGCGTCACGCGATGTGGTCCTCTTCCAGTTCCACCGAGTGGCGCTTCTGGAAGCGTTCCGCCAGGGTCTTCAGATCGTTCGGGCTCAGGGTCGTCCCGTAGGTCGCCTGGATGTTGTCGCCGAGGACGCGAGGGGTGGGGTAGCTGCCGTCTATCGACTGGCGGAACACCTGGTAGTAGGCGTCCTCGTCCGGCTCCGGGGAGCCGCCGCCGTCACCCAGCTCCCGGGTACGGCCGGGGGCCACGGGGATGGGGAAGCTGCCGGTCTCCTCGGGGGAGGGTTCCTGCGGCGGGGGCTCCTGCGTGTACTGCTCCTCGTACTGCTCGGCCTGGAGCTGCTCCTCGTACCACTGCTGGTACTGGGCCTCGGGGTCGTAGTCGGGGTTGTAACCGCCGTGGTACTCGACCTGCTGCGGGTGCCGGGCGTGCAGCCACTGGTTCACGTCGGGCTCGGCCTTGCCGCCCTGCCGAGGAGCGTTCTGGCCGCCGCCCAGCGCGGGGCGCTGCTCGCCGGGAGCCGCCGCCCCGCCCACCTGTGCCGCCGCCTCGGTCCGGGGCTCGGGCACGGTCTCGGGCTCCGGGGCCGGGGGCAGCAGGGCCGGCTTGATGCCTGCCGCCGCGAGGCCCGCCGGGGCCGTCTTGGCCAGGGGCACGCCGTAGCGGGCCAGGCGCAGGGGCATCAGGGACTCGACCGGGGCCCTGCGCCGCCAGGCACGGCCGAAGCGGGAGCGCAGCCGGGCCTGGTAGACGAGACGTTCCTGCTCCAGCTTGATGACCTGCTCGTAGGAGCGCAGCTCCCACAGTTTCATCCGCCGCCAGAGCAGGAACGTCGGGACCGGGGAGAGCAGCCAGCGGGTGAGGCGGACGCCTTCCATGTGCTTGTCGGCGGTGATGTCGGCGATCCGGCCGATGGCGTGCCGGGCGGCCTCGACCGACACCACGAACAGGATCGGGATCACCGCGTGCATGCCGACGCCGAGCGGGTCCGGCCAGGCGGCGGCGCCGTTGAACGCGATCGTCGCCGCCGTCAGCAGCCACGCCGTCTGGCGCAGCAGGGGGAACGGGATCCGGATCCAGGTCAGGAGCAGGTCCAGGGCGAGCAGGACGCAGATGCCCGCGTCGATGCCGATCGGGAACACATAACTGAAGTTCCCGAAGCCCTTCTTGAGGGCCAGTTCGCGTACGGCGGCGTAGGACCCGGCGAAGCCGATGCCCGCGATGACGACGGCGCCGAACACGACCACACCGATGAGAATGCGGTGTGTGCGAGTCAGCTCAATAGGCGCGGCCACCCGCACCCCCTCCCCTTGCGTGTTGTTGCGCGCAACAGGGTGGCACACGTGTGCGGCGAACGTGCTGCCGGACTGTCAGCTCTTCGGTGCGGCGGAGGCCGACGCCGACGGCGACCCGGCCGACGCGGACGGGGCCGGGGAGGAGGCCGGCGGCTTGGACGGCGACGAGGTGGAGGGCTTGGACGGCGAGGTGCTCGCGCCCGAACCGCCTTCCGTGGAACCGCCGTTGGCCGAGCGGACCGCCGAAACGACTTCCTTGGCGGCCTTCTCCGCGGACTTCGTCAGCGTGTCCGCGCTGGGGGCCTTCTCGCCGGCCAGACCCGCGCCGTTGTAGTCGAGGGTGACGACGACGTTCTCCACGCGCGCGACGACCGTCTGCTGCTTGAAGGCGCCCTCGCTCTTCTTCAGGTCGTACCGCACGATCGTCGCCTGGTCGCCGGTGCCCGTGAGCGCCTGCGTCTTCGCGTTCGCCGCGCCGGAGACCGCCTGGGCGCCCTTGATCTGCTTGGCGTAGTAGGCCTGCGCCTGCTGTTCGCCGGAGGTCGACGTGTTGGAGTCGAAGCGCAGCAGGGAGACGTTCAGCCAGCGGAACTGCGAGCCCTTCACCCCGTTGTTCTGGAGGCTGGACCAGGAGCACGAGGCGCGGGCGTCGGTGTCGCTCGACGCGCCCTCCTTGCCGGCCGCCGACGCCTTCGGCACCAGGTCGGTCAGCGTCTGCTTCGGCAGCGACTTGCAGGCCTCCGGCAGCTTCGCGTAAGCGGCCGCCGGCACGCTCGGCTGCGCGCTGACCGTCGCGCCGGCGCCCGCGGCGACGTCGGAGCCGGCCTTCTGCGCGGAGTCGTCCGAACCGGAGTCGGAGGAGCAGCCGACGGCGAGCAGCATCACGGGCAGCGCGGCCGCTGCGGCGAGGGCGCGGTTCAGGCCTCCGACGCGCCGCGTCCGGCGCTCGTGCGGGGCGCGCCCGTCACGGTCCGCGCGCTGGTCGTGCTGGTCGTCTCGCTGGGCTCGTCGCTGCATGGTTCCTTCACTCATGACGCTCGTGGTTCCTGCGGTCTGATCGGGTCCAAGGGGCCACGGTACGCGGTGAAGGAGGTGTGCGGTTCCGCTTCCGGGGGGCGGCGGGCGGAGCGCGGACGGAGGTGAAGTCGCCTCAGCCGCGCAGGGAGTCGGCGAGCTGGGCGGCCAGATTCCGGGCCCTGTCCTGCATTTCCTCGCTGTCGGGGACCGTGCCGATCGTCGTCGGCTGCTCCTCGTACCGGACGGTCACAATGACGTTCGACGTGCGGAACGCCACAGTCACCGTCCGCTGCTTGGCCGTCGAGGCGGAGCTGTCGAGGGCGTCGTCGACGAACGCCTCGTCGCCCAGGCCTTCGAGCAGGCGGGGCTGGAGCTCGGCGGAGGTGGAGACCGACGGGGACGGGCCGGTGGACGAACCCGCCGAGGAGCTCGCGGGGGCGCTCGCCCGGGGAGCGGCCGAGGCGGAGCCCGCCCCGCCGGCCGCGGGGCCGACGCCCGAGGAGGGGCCCGTGCCCGTCGGCGAGGGGGCCGCGGAGGAGGAGGGCGAGGCGGACGGGGAGCCGGTCGCCGAGACGGCGGGCGCGGGCAGGTCGGCCGCCGTCACCTTGCCCGCGAACAGGTCCTCGGCCTCGGTGTCGTCGCTGACCGCGGTGTCGTACGACACCACGCGCTCGAAGTCGACCAGGAGGTGGTCGGTGGCGTCCGCCGACTCCACCTTCCAACGGCAGCCCGTCTTGCGGTCGGTGTCGAACGTCTGGGTCGCCTCGCCTCCGTAGGCGGCCTCGCGCCGGATCGGGTCGGCGATCTCGCGCGCGCCGGGCAGCAGCGCGTCGAGCGTGCCGCGGCTGACGGCGCGACAGGCCTCCGGGAGGGTGGCGTACCGGCCGGGCTCCGCGACGGCGCTGGCGGTGCCGGCCTTGCCCGGGTTGGCGTCGTCCGTCGGGCCCCGGTCGTCCGAGCCGCCGGTGCAGCCGGCCAACAGCGCCGCGATGAGGGCGGCGACGCCGGGTACGTACGCCTTCCGCTGCACGGTCGGCTCCTCTCGACGGTCACATCCTGGACGGTTATTCGCTTGCCGGGCGGGGGCGGCCGCTGCAGACAATGTGTATCGCACGCAACGCCGTGGATGCCGGTCCGCCGTCCGGTACGTCGACCTTGGCACCGGTTTTGCGATTCGATACTTCTGTTGGTTTTCCGGGGGAATGAGGCGATATGTCGTACGTGGAGATGCCGGGCGCGAAGGTCCCCATCCGTATGTGGGCCGACCCGGCGACGGTCGAGGAGGGGGCGCTCCAGCAGCTGCGCAACGTCGCCACCCTGCCCTGGATCAAGGGGCTCGCCGTGATGCCGGACGTGCACTACGGAAAGGGCGCGACGGTCGGTTCCGTCATCGCGATGCGGGGCGCGGTCTGTCCGGCGGCGGTCGGCGTCGACATCGGCTGCGGGATGTCCGCGGTGAAGACCTCCCTCACGGCGAACGACCTTCCCGGCGACCTGTCCCGGCTGCGCTCCAAGATCGAGCAGGCCATCCCGGTGGGGCGGGGGATGCATCAGGACGCCGTCGACCCGAGCGGGATGCACGGCTTCGCGACCGCGGGCTGGGACGACTTCTGGGGACGGTTCGACGGGATCGCGGACGCGGTCAAGTTCCGCCAGGAACGCGCCACGAAGCAGATGGGAACGCTCGGCAGCGGAAACCACTTTGTCGAAGTGTGCACGGACACGACCGGTGCTGTCTGGCTGATGCTGCACTCCGGTTCCCGCAACATCGGCAAGGAGCTCGCCGAGTTCCACATCGGCGTGGCCCAGAAGCTGCCGCACAACCAGGGGCTGGTCGACCGCGACCTCGCCGTCTTCGTCGCGGACACCCCGCAGATGGCGGCGTACCGCAACGACCTGTTCTGGGCACAGGAGTACGCGAAGTACAACCGCACGCTCATGATGGCGCTCCTGAAGGACGTGGTCCGCAAGGAGTTCCGGAAGGCGAAGCCGACGTTCGAGCCGGAGATCAGCGCGCACCACAACTACGTCGCGGAGGAGCGTTACGACGGGATGGACCTGCTCGTGACCCGCAAGGGCGCGATCCGGGCCGGTTCCGGCGAGTACGGGATCATCCCGGGCTCCATGGGCACGGGTTCGTACATCGTGAAGGGCCTCGGCAACGAGAAGGCGTTCAACTCGGCCTCGCACGGCGCGGGCCGGCGCATGAGCCGCAACGCGGCGAAGCGGCGCTTCTCCACGAGGGACCTGGAGGAGCAGACACGGGGCGTGGAGTGCCGCAAGGACTCCGGCGTCGTGGACGAGATCCCGAGTGCGTACAAGCCGATCGAGCAGGTCATCGAGCAGCAGCGCGACCTCGTGGAGGTCGTGGCGAAGCTGAAGCAGGTCGTCTGCGTGAAGGGCTGACGACGGCGAGGGGCCCGGCCCGGCGGCTCGGGCCCCTTCGACGCGCGTCACCCGAGCCGTTTCTCCAGCAGTGTCACCGCGTACGGGCTTCCGCCGCCGCCGGGGCTGCCCGGGGCGGGCGGCTTGGCGCGTTGTTCGCCCACGACCTTGTAGCCCGCCGCCTCGTAGTAGGCGCGCAGGCGGGGGTTGGAGGCGAGGCAGTCCAGGCGGGCCCAGGTGCGGCCGGTCGCGGCGATGACGGACTCGGCGTGCGCCAGCATGCGGCGGCCGGTGCCGGGCGGGGACGTGTGCGGGGCCGTCATCAGACGGTGGACATAGCCGGCCTCGGGCGGCCGGGGGCCCCAGGCCGCCAGGTCGTCCCACCAGAGTTCCCAGGCGCCGGCGACCGCGCCCGCAGCCCGCGCCAGCCACACCTCGCCCTCGCGCATCCGGGTGCGGAAATGGGTCTCGGACTTGCCGCCCGGCGTCCACTGGTCGATGCCCCGGGCCGTCTGCCACAGGGCCGCCGTGTCGTGCAGACGGACCAGCGCGGGAGCGTCTTCGGGCGTCGCCCGGTGGAACGTCACCTCGGGCCAGGCGGTGGGGACCGGCTCCAGGAGCTTGTCGCGCAGGGCGGTGGCGAGGGCTCGCGGGTCCAGGCCCAGGGCCTGGGAGACGTACCGATCGGCGCTGCCGTAGCGGGAGTTCAGGGCGGCCAGGTACAGGCGCATCGCGTTCGCGGGGGCGCGGCCGAAGCCGGGCCAGGCGGGCGTGCGGCCGTCGTTGCGTGCGCGCCAGTCGGCGAGCAGGGCGTCCGTCGCCAGTTCCGTGAGGCTGAAGTCCTCGACGATCACCTGCTCCTCGACGCCCAGCAGCCCCAGGACCAGCGCCGCCAGCTGACCCGTGCGGTCCTTGCCCGAGGCGCAGTGGAAGACGAGCGGGGAGTCGGTCGCCGCGATCAGCTCCAGCGCCTCGCGGATCTCCTTCGCGCCGTCCTGCGCGACCTCCATGTACCGCTCGGCGAGATAGGGGCCCGGGTCCACCTCGGCGCCCTGGACGGCCTGGTCGTAGGGGCGGTGCTCGATGCTGAGGTTGCGGTAGGCGAAGGAGGGGTGCGCGGGGACGCGGCCCCGGCCCTCCGCCTCCCACGGGTGGCGCAGGTCGATCACCGTGCCGACGCCGAGGGACAGGAACCGCTCCCAGTCCGGCGTGCCCTCGGTCAGCTTGCCCAGGGAGTCCGCCCGGAACAGCCGGCCCGGACGGACCCGGTGACGGCCGTCCGGGGTGCGATAGCCGCCCAGGTCACGGAAGTTGTGCAGCGTCTCGAACGGTATGTGTCTGTCCACGGACGCGACTTTACGGGCAGGGTCGCGGACGCCCCGGCCGAGGCGTCCCGCCGTGAGGTGAGGTCGCCTCAGAGCTCCCTGTGCACCTTCGTGTTGGAGGCCTGGGCGCGGGGCCGCAGGACCAGGAGGTCGACGTTGACGTGGCTGGGGCGGGTCACCGCCCAGGCGATCGTCTCGGCCACGTCGTCGGCGGTGAGGGGCTCGGCCACGCCCTCGTAGACCTTCGCCGCCTTGTCCTGGTCGCCGCCGAAGCGGGTCAGGGCGAACTCGTCGGTCTTCACCATGCCGGGCGCGATCTCGATCACCCGGACCGGCTGTCCGACGATCTCCAGGCGCAGCGTCTCGGCCAGCACATGGGCGCCGTGCTTGGCGGCGACGTAGCCCGCGCCGCCCTCGTAGGTGCCGTGTCCGGCCGTGGAGGACACCACCACGACCGTGCCGTCGCCGCCGGCGACCAGCTTGGGCAGCAAGGCCTGGGTGAGGTTCAGGGTGCCGATGACGTTCGTCTCGTACATCGTGCGCCAGTCGGCCGGGTCACCGGTGGCCACCGGGTCGGCGCCGAGCGCGCCGCCCGCGTTGTTGACCAGGACGCCGATCGTCCGGAACGCCGTGGCGAACTCGTCCACGGCGGCGCGGTCGGTGACGTCCAGCTGGTACGCGGTCGCCGAGCCGCCCGCCGCGACCAGTTCCTCGGCCAGCGCCTCGATACGGTCCTTGCGGCGGGCGGTGAGGACCACGCGGTAGCCGGCCGCGGCGAGCCGGCGGGCGGTGGCGGCGCCGATTCCGCTGCTCGCACCGGTGACGACGGCGATGCGGGAGGCGGCGGACGGTACGGCGGTGGCCATGGGACTGACTCCTGGGTCGGCGTGGGCGATGCGCGGGACGCGACGGACGCGAGGGACGCAGCCAGGATAGGCATGCGGAGATCACCGGCGACCGGCGATCTTGCTTTTCGGACGGGCCGGTTCGCGGCGCCCCCGGTCAGCCGCCGTTGCGCGGCGCCCACATGATCACGGCCATGCCGGCGAGGCAGACCAGCGCGCCGGTCACGTCCCACCGGTCGGGGCGGTAGCCGTCGGCGACCATGCCCCAGGCCAGCGAACCGGCGACGAAGACCCCGCCGTACGCGGCCAGGACGCGGCCGAAGTCGGCGTCCGCCTGGAGCGTGGCGACGAACCCGTACGCGCCGAGGGCCATCACACCGGCGCCGGCCCACAGCCATCCGCGGTGCTCGCGCACCCCCTGCCAGACCAGCCAGGCGCCCCCGATCTCCAGCAGCGCGGCGACGGCGAAGAGGGCGGCGGAGCGGAGTACGGACATACGAGCAGCCTCGCACGCGCCGGGCGCCCTCTTCCGGTCGGGCCGGTTCCACGGCGTCGTACGATGCGCGGACGGCGCTGACGAAAGGGTGTGCGGGCGATGTCCGGGAACGTGCGGTCGCGGTTGCTGGACGAGCTGTCCACCGTCTCCCGCCGGTACGTGGCGGCGTTCGCGCTGTTCAACCAGGCCGTCGCCGACCGTCTCGGGCTGCACCCCACCGATCTGCAGTGTCTGAACCTGCTGTCCCTGGAGCGGGAGCCGGTGACGACGGGCCGGGTCGCGGAGCTGACGGGGCTGACCACCGGGTCGGCGACCCGGCTGGTGGACCGGCTGGAGAAGGCGGGCTACGTCGTGCGACGGCGGGACGCGGCCGACCGGCGGCGGGTGCTGGTGGCGGCCGTGCCTGAGCGGATCGCCGAGTTCGGGCGGACCTGCGAGCGGCTGGGCGGCGACTGGTCGCCGCTCTTCCAGGACCTGGACGACACCGAACTCGCCGCGATCGTCCGGCACATGAGGCGGACGGTGGAGTTCAGCGGCGAGCAGGTCGCACGACTGCGGGAAGGCGCGGTGTAGGGCATGGGAGCCGTCGGCGGCACCGGCATCGACGCGGACATGTCCGCGGAGGTGCGCACAGGCGTACGGGCGGACAGCGAGCGCGAGGGCGGCCGCGGGCCCGACGGCGGCCGACCGGCGCGGCCGGCCCCGGGGCCGCCCCGGCACTGGCTTCTGCTGCTGCTCGCGGCCGCCGTGGTGCCGGGCGCGCTGCTCGTGCTGGTCGGGCGGGGGCTGGAGGAGCCGGCCGTGCAGGCGTGGCGGACGGTGTGCCTCGCGGTGACCGTGCAGGCGGTGCCGTTCCTGCTGCTGGGGACGGCCCTGTCGGGGGCGATCAACGCGTTCGTGCCCGAGCGGGTGTTCAGCCGGCTGTTGCCGAAGCGGCCGGCGCTCGCGGTGCCGGTGGCGGGGGCCGCGGGGGTCGTGCTGCCGGGCTGCGAGTGCGCGTCGGTGCCGGTGGCGAGCAGTCTGATCGGCCGTGGGGTCACCCCGGCCGCCGCGTTCGCGTTTCTGCTCTCCGCGCCGGCCGTGAACCCGGTGGTGCTGACGGCCACCGCGATCGCGTTCCCCGGCAGCCCCGAGATGGTGCTCGCGCGGCTGCTCGCCTCGCTGGTCACCGCGGCCGTGATGGGCTGGCTGTGGCTCTGGCTCGGGCGGGCGGAGTGGCTGAAGCCGGCCGTGCGGCACACCGGGCACCGGCCCGGACACAGCCGGTGGACGGAGTTCCGGCGCGGTTTCCAGCACGACTTCCTGCACGCGGGCGGGTTCCTGGTGGTCGGCGCGATGGCCGCGGCGACCTTCAACGTGGCGGTGCCGCGTTCGGTCGTCGACACGTTCGCCGGCTCGCCCTGGCTGTCGGTGCTGTTCCTGGCGCTGCTGGCGATCCTGCTGGCGGTGTGCAGCGAGGCGGACGCGTTCGTGGCGGCCTCGCTGACCGGTTTCTCGCCGGTGGCGCGGCTGGCGTTCATGGTGGTCGGGCCGATGGTCGACCTGAAGCTGATCGCGTTGCAGGCGGGGACGTTCGGGCGGGCCTTCGCGATCCGCTTCTCGACGGCCACGGCCGTCGTCGCGGTGGTGTGCAGCGCGGTGGTGGGAGGGGTGCTCCTGTGAGGCGGTTCGCCCAGGCGGGGCTGCTGACGCTGAGCGGGCTGGGCCTGTTGCAGGCCTCCCTGCTGACCGACGGCTATCTCCGCTACGTGAAGGAGGGCATGCGCCCCCTGCTGATCGTGTCGGGGGCGGTGCTGGTGCTCCTGGGCGCGGCGGAGGCCTGGTCGGCGCTGCGCGCCGGGACCCGGGCCGCCGACGGCGACGGGCCGGCCGCCCGGGTGCACGACGGTCACGGGCAAGCGGGGGACGGGCGGGGCGGCCACGTGCACGCCCCGCACGGGCACGACGGCGGCGCCGACGACGCCTCCGGGCCCGCCGGTGAAGGTGACGGCGAGGGCGCTCACGGGCACGATCACTCCGGTGTCCCCCGGGTGGCCTGGCTGTTGTTCCTCCCCGCGCTGAGCCTGCTCTTCTACGCCCCGCCCGCGCTGGGCTCGTACACCGCCGCCCGTGAGGCGCCCAAGGCGGTCGCCGTGGTCGACGAGGACGGGTTCGACCCGCTGCCCGCGACCTCGCCGCTGCCGATCACGCTCACCGACTTCACCCAGCGGGTGCAGCAGGACGCCAAGCGGGCGATCAAGGGCCGTACGGTCCGGATGACGGGGTTCGTCACCCCGGCCGGCGACGGCCGCGAAGGCTGGTACCTGACCCGGATCCTGCTGTCGTGCTGTGCGGCGGACGCCCAGTCGGTGAAGGTGCGGGTCTACGGGGTCCGGGCGCCGAAGGCCGACGCCTGGGTGACGGTGACGGGCACTTGGCACGCCGAGGGCGCCCTCGGCACGCCGTCGGCGGCGGTCGCCCTGGACGCCCGGGGCGTCGAGAAGGTCGAGCGCCCGACGAACGGCTACACGGACGCGCTGCCGATCGGCTCATGACCCGCACCTTGTTTCCGGGCCGGTGAGTACGCCGTCGGCGGCACCCCCACGGTCGCCTTGAAGTCCCGTACGAGATGGGCCTGGTCCGCGTAGCCCAGGTCGGCGGCCAGGGCCGCCCAGTCGACGTTCGCCGAGGTCTCCGCGCGTTCCAGGGCCTCGTGGATGCGGTAGCGCAGGATCACCCACTTGGGGCCGACTCCCACCTGGGCGGCGAAGAGGCGCTGGAGGGCGCGGACCGAGACGCCCTCCGCGCTCGCCAGGTCCGCGACGCGGCGGATCGTGCGGTCGGCGCGGATGCGGTCGGCCAGGGCCATGGCCCGGTCGGCGTCCGGGTCGGGCCGGGGGCCCAGGGTGAGGAGGCAGGCGTCGAGGGCCGCCACGCGGGCGTCCTCGTCGTCTGGGCCGAGCACGGCGGCGGGGTCGACGCCGGCCAGGCGTACGCGGCGGCCCGTCCAGTCGCCGACCGGGTGGTCCGGGGCGAAGGGGCGGAAGCCGCCGGGCCGGAACTGGACGCCGCAGACCCGGCCCGTGCCCTCGAGTTTCTGGGTGAAGAGGCCGAGGCCGACGCCGGCGATCTCGGCGAAGGGCTCCTGGCCCTCGAACCGCTGGAAGACGATGTTCACCGAGGGGTGGGGGACCACATGGGAGGCGTACGGCTGGTCCAGGTCCCAGTCGATCAGCCAGTAGTGCTCCAGGTAGGGGCGCAGCGGCGGGGCCGGTTCGCGCCGCCGGAAGCGGACGCGCGCGAAGAGCTCCGCGGCGTCGACGATGCCTCGGGTGTCGCGGCGTGGGGCGGCCATGCGTCGATCGTAGGACGGGCCACTGACATCGATCCTGATACTCGGGTCCCGGTGATCGGGGTACCCGACGAGCGGTCGCCGGGACAGGGAATAGGGGCCGCGGCGCAGTCGTTCAGCGGTATAGTTGAACAGTAAACAACTTTGGAGGTTGAGCGGCCATGCAGTTCGGGATCTTCACCGTCGGCGACGTCACGCCGGACCCCACCACGGGGCGCACGCCGACCGAGCGTGAGCGGATCAAGGCCATGGTCGCCATCGCGCAGAAGGCCGAGGAGGTGGGCCTCGACGTCTTCGCGACCGGCGAGCACCACAACCCGCCGTTCGTGCCGTCGTCCCCGACCACGATGCTCGGCTGGATAGCGGCCCGCACGGAGAACCTGATCCTCTCCACCGCGACCACCCTCATCACCACGAACGACCCGGTGAAGATCGCCGAGGACTTCGCGATGCTCCAGCACCTGGCCGACGGCCGCGTGGACCTGATGATGGGCCGCGGCAACACCGGCCCGGTCTACCCCTGGTTCGGCAAGGACATCCGGGAGGGCATCGACCTCGCCCTGGAGAACTACAACCTGCTGCACCGGCTGTGGCGCGAGGACGTCGTCGACTGGGAGGGCAAGTTCCGCACGCCGCTCCAGGGCTTCACCTCGACGCCCCGCCCGATGGACGGTGTGCCGCCGTTCGTCTGGCACGGCTCCATCCGCTCGCCCGAGATCGCCGAGCAGGCCGCCTTCTACGGCGACGGCTTCTTCCACAACAACATCTTCTGGCCGGCCGACCACACCAAGCGGATGGTCGAGCTGTACCGGGCCCGCTACGCGCACTACGGGCACGGCACCGCCGAGCAGGCCGTCGTCGGCCTCGGCGGCCAGGTGTTCATGCGCCGCAACTCCCAGGACGCGGTGCGCGAGTTCCGCCCCTACTTCGACAACGCGCCGGTCTACGGGCACGGGCCATCCCTGGAGGACTTCACCGACCAGACCCCGCTGACCGTCGGCACCCCGGAGCAGGTCATCGAGAAGACCCTGACCTTCCGCGAGTACGCGGGCGACTACCAGCGCCAGCTGTTCCTCGTCGACCACGCCGGCCTGCCGCTGAAGACCGTGCTGGAGCAGATCGACCTGCTCGGCGAGGAGGTCGTGCCGGTGCTCCGCGAGGAGTTCGCCAAGGGCCGCCCGGCGAACGTGCCGGACGCGCCGACCCACGCCTCCCTCAAGGCCGCCCAGGAGGTGACCGTCGCATGAAGCTCGTCGTCGTCTCGGCGGGACTGAGCGTCCCGTCGTCCACCCGGCTGCTGGCCGACAGGCTGGCGACGGCCACCGCCGAGCGCGCCGCGGCGGAGGTGGAGGTCGTGGAGCTGCGTGACCTCGCCGTGGAGATCGCGCACAACCTGACCAACGGCTTCCCCGGGCGCAGGCTGGCGGCCGCGCTGGAGGCGGTGACCGCGGCGGACGGGCTGATCGTCGTCACGCCGGTCTTCTCGGCCTCGTACAGCGGCCTGTTCAAGTCGTTCTTCGACGTCCTGGAGCAGGACGCGCTGGCGGGCAAGCCGGTCCTGATCGCCGCCACCGGCGGCTCGGCCCGCCACTCCCTCGTCCTGGAGCACGCGCTGCGCCCCCTGTTCGCCCACCTGCGGGCCGTCGTCGTCCCGACCGCGGTCTACGCCGCCTCCGAGGACTGGGGCGCGCAGGGACTGCCCGAACGGGTGGACCGGGCGGCCGGGGAACTGTCGGCCCTGATGACGGGCCTGTCGGCGACGGGCCGGGAGAAGCGCGCGGAGCCCTTCGAGGTCGTCCCGTTCGCGGAGCGACTGGCGGCCCTTTCCGGCAGGGGAGAGTGACCTGCCGCGGGGTTGCGATCTCGGCGAGGGCCGGTCTCGTCAGCCCGTCCGGCGTCTGAGGACGAGGCCCGTCCAGGGCCGAAGCGGGGACCCGGGGGCGGCAGCCCCGGGCCCCCGCACCATGGGTGAGAGCCGAGTAAGAAGCCCCGCTGCACCCCGCCCGACACAGCCGAACCGCCGGAGGCCCTGGCAGAGTGGACGCCGTGCCCCAGACCGTGCTCCTGGCCGAAGACGACCGCGCCATCCGCCATGCCCTGGAACGGGCCCTGACCCTGGAGGGCTACGAGGTCACGGCGGTCGCCGACGGCGTCGAGGCGCTGGCGCACGCCCACAAGTCGCCGCCGGACGTCCTCGTCCTCGACGTGATGATGCCCGGCATCGACGGCCTCCAGGTCTGCCGGGTGCTGCGCGCCGAGGGCGACCGCACGCCCATCCTGATGCTGACCGCGCTCGTGGAGACCGCGGACCGGATCGCCGGGCTGGACGCGGGCGCCGACGACTACGTGCCGAAGCCCTTCGACGTCGAGGAGGTCTTCGCCCGTCTGCGCGCGCTGCTGCGCCGCACCGGCCCCGGCGCCCGGCCCGAGATCCCGCCGAAACCGACGACGCCGCCCGCCCGCTTCCTGGAGGCGGCCGGGCTGCGCATGGACCCGCAGGCACGGCGCGCCTGGCGCGGGGAACGGGAACTGGAGCTGACCCGCACCGAGTTCGAGCTGCTGGAACTGCTGGTGCGCAACGCCGGCATCGTCCTCGACCACTCCACGATCTACGACCGCATCTGGGGCTACGACTTCGGCCCCGGCTCCAAGAACCTCGCCGTCTACGTCGGCTATCTGCGCCGCAAGCTCGACGGGCCCGGCGGTGCCCCGCCGCTGATCCACACCGTGCGCGGCGTGGGTTACGTGCTGCGGGAAGACTGACGCGATGGCTCGCACGGGCCGTTTCCCTGCCCGCACGGGCGGCCGGCTGGGCGGGCTCATGTCCCGGCGCCGCGCGAAGCTCGTCTCGCTGCGCACCACCTTCGCGGTGTCCTTCGCCACCGTGACCGCCGTCGTCACCGTCCTGGTGGGCGTCCTGTCGTACAGCGCCGCGGCGCGGCTGGTGCGGGTGGACCAGGAGTCGGTGTTCGACGAGGTCGTGCAGGACCTGCGGGACGAGGTGCGCGCGCGGGCGATGCAGCCCGGTGACTTCTCCTCGTCCGCGCCCGGCCACGACATCGTGCGCCCGGCCCGCACGGACGTGCAGGTGCTGGGGCCGGACGGCGCGGTCGTCGACCCCGGCGCGCCCGGGCTGCCGGTCAGGGCCGCCGACCGTGACATCGCGGCCGCCGCGGCCGCCGGGACGCTCACCGAGCACGGCGACGTCGACGTGGGCCACGACGAGTACCGCGTGGCGACCGTCGCGCTCGGCGGCGGCCGGGGCGCGGTGCAGATCGCGCAGGAGTTCAGCGGTACGGAGGACCTGCTGCGGGCGCTCCAGCAGCGGACCCTGATCCTGATGATCGCCGTGGTGACGGCGGCCGGGCTGTTCGGCTGGTGGCTGGCCCGGCGCATCACCCACCGTCTGGTCATCCTCACCACCGCCGCCGAGGACGTCGCCCGCACCCGCCGGCTCGGCGTCCAGGTGCCCGTCACCGGCCATGACGAGGTGGGCCGCCTCGGACGGGCCTTCGACCGGATGCTGGGCCGGCTCGCGCAGTCGGAGGAGGACCAGCGGCGGCTGGTGCAGGACGCGGGACACGAGCTGCGTACCCCGCTGACCTCGCTGCGTACGAACATCTCGCTGCTGCGCCGTATCGAGGAGCTGCCGCCCGCGGCCCGTGAGGAGCTGGTCGCCGACCTGGGCCAGGAGGCCCGGGAACTCACCGATCTCGTCAACGAGCTGGTGGAGCTGGCGGCCGGTCAGTCGGACACCGAGCCGCCCCGGCGGGTCGATCTGGCCGACCTCGCCGAGGACGTCGCCGGGCTCGCGCGCCGCCGTACCGGGCGGACCATCCGGGTGCGGGCGAGCGGGGACACCACCACGGACGGGCGGCCGGCGATGCTCCAGCGGGCGCTCAGCAACCTCGTGGAGAACGCGACCAAGTTCGACCGCGGGGGAGCGGGCCCGATCGAGATCGCCGTCACCGGCCCGGCCGGCCTCGGGCCGGTCCGTGTCGAGGTCCTCGACCGCGGCCCCGGCATCAGCGAGTCCGACCTCACCCGTGTCTTCGACCGCTTCTACCGCGCCGCCGACGCCCGCTCCCTCCCGGGCTCGGGCCTGGGGCTGTCGATCGTCCGGGAGGTGGCCCTCGCCCACGGCGGCGCCCCCTTCGCCGCCCGCCGGGAGGGCGGCGGCTCGACGATCGGTTTCACGGTAGGCGGCGGCCCCGCGGACCACCGGCTGGACGAGGTCTGAGTGGCCGGTGTCACTCCGTCCGGGCGGGTTGATCCGCCCCGGAGCGGCGAGCTGTGCTACGTTCTGAGTGTTGCAGTTGTGGTACCCATGAACCTATGTGCGCCTGACGGGAATGTTTCTCCTTCGGGCGCATTAGTTTTTTCCGGCATCTCCGGATGGGGCCTCTGCCTACAGAAGGAGAAAGTCATGGCACAGGGAACCGTGAAGTGGTTCAACTCCGAAAAGGGTTTCGGTTTCATCGAGCAGGACGGCGGCGGCCCTGACGTCTTCGCCCACTACTCGAACATCGCGACCCAGGGATTCCGCGAGCTCCAGGAGGGCCAGCGGGTCTCCTTCGACGTCACGCAGGGCCAGAAGGGCCCGCAGGCGGAGAACATCGTCCCCGCCTGATCGCCGGACGCGTATCCACTCACCGGGGTCCGCACCGTCATGGTGCGGACCCCGGTTTGTGCTGTTCCCAGGAAGGCAGATAGCCGCATGTCCCGAAGAAGGTCCCAGAAGCCGAACCGGCGGACCTCGTCCCCCTCACCCTCGTCGTCGGGGGCGTCGCCGACGGAGTTCCGGCTGCCCGAGAGCACGACCCCCGCGCTGGACGCCGTGGAGGACTTCGCCGCTCTGGACATGCCCGCGGCACTGCTGAAGACCCTCACCGCGCAGGGTGTGACCAGCCCGTTCCCCATCCAGGCCGCCACGCTGCCCAACTCGCTCGCCGGGCGGGACCTGCTGGGCCGCGGCCGCACCGGCTCGGGCAAGACCCTCGCGTTCGGACTGGCGCTGCTGGCCCGCACGGCAGGACTGCGCGCGGAGCCCAAGGCGCCGCTCGCCCTCGTGCTGGTGCCCACCCGGGAACTCGCCCAGCAGGTCACTGACGCGCTGACCCCTTACGCGACGGCGGTCAACCTCCGGCTCACCACGGTGGTCGGCGGGCTGTCCATCACCAAGCAGGCCGGTGCGCTGCGCCGCGGCGCCGAGGTGCTCGTGGCGACCCCCGGCCGGCTCAACGACCTCGTGGACCGCGGGGACTGCGTGCTGGACGACGTACGCATCACGGTGCTCGACGAAGCCGACCAGATGACCGACATGGGCTTCCTGCCGCAGATCACCAAGCTGATCCAGCGGGTGCGGCCCGACGGGCAGCGCATGCTCTTCTCGGCCACCCTGGACCGCAACATCGACCGCCTGGTCCAGCGGTTCCTGACCGACCCCGTGGTGCACTCGGTGGACCCGTCCGCCGGAGCGGTGACCACCATGGAGCACCACGTGCTCCACGTCCAGGACGAGACCGACAAGAAGGCCGTCACCACGCGCATCGCGGCCCGCGACGGCCGGGTCATCCTCTTCCTCGACACCAAGAGGTCCGCCGACCGGCTCGCCAAGCGGCTGCTGGCCGTCGGCGTCCGAGCGGCGGCACTGCACGGCGGCCGCTCCCAGCCGCAGCGCAACCGCACCCTGGAACAGTTCAAGAGCGGCCAGGTCACCGCGCTGGTGGCGACGAACGTCGCGGCCCGCGGCATACACGTCGACGACCTCGATCTCGTCGTCAACGTCGACCCGCCCACCGACCACAAGGACTACGTCCACCGGGGCGGCCGCACGGCCCGTGCCGGCGGCTCCGGCAGCGTGGTCACGCTGGTCCTGCCCGACCAGAAGCGGGACGTCACCCGGCTCATGTCGGACGCGGGCATCCGTCCCCGGACGGCCCGTGTCACCTCGAGCGACACGGAACTGGCGACCCTCACCGGCGCCCGCGAGCCGTCCGGAGTGGCCGTCACCATCGAGGTCCCCCAGCCGCCGACGCCTCCGGCGTCCCGCCCGAAGCCCGCCCGCCGACGCCGCCCCGAGGGCGCCCGCAAGCCGGCGGCGTCCGCGGAAGGCCGAGCCCCGGGCCGGGCGAAGGCGTCCGAGGACGCTCCCGCTGCAGGCGGCCGCGGCACCGCACGCCGTGCGAAGTCCACCGGGGCCACCGGCCGCCGTTCCGGAGCCGACGGGGCCGCGAACGGGGCCAACAGGGCCGCGAACGGAACCGCCGCAGGCCGTGGCTCCACGCCCGCCGCCTCCGCGAAGACCACGCGCGCGTCGGGCCGCCGGGCGACCCCTAAGAGCGACACCCCGCGAACCGGGGACCGCGCTCGGTCGGCCCGCCGCCCCAGCACCCCCCAGAACGACCGCCCCTGACCTGGCGACACCGACGCACACGACAAGGGCGAGGCCACACGGCCTCGCCCGAATCCGTCGTGCTGTCCGCTCAGGGCCACACCAGGCAATACGGCTGATGTCCCGCCTCATGCAGCCGGTGGCTGAAGTCCTGCCATTCGTGCAGGAGTTGGTACACGTTGAACGCGTCGCGGGGGCCGCCGCGGTCCGGGACCGTGGACCAGATGAACGCCGCCGCGCCCACCGCCTCCTCGCCGATCTCGCGGAGGGGGTCGACGACCGTCATGGGGAGCTTCACGACCGCGTAGTCGGGGTGCAGGACGACCAGTTCCAGCGGCGGCACCTTGTGCAGGGGGACGCCCTCGATGCCCGTCAGGACCATCGCCGCCATCGTCTCCGGCTTGATCTTGGTGAACATGCCGCCCATGCCGAGCTCGTCACCGCCGAGTTCCTCGGGGCGCATCGAGATCGGGACGCGGGCCGCGGTGGCGCCGTCCGGCGCGCCGAAGTACTTGTACGTCACCCCCACCCGACCACCATTCCTGCTCCCCGCCGAGAACCGCTCGACCGCTTGGTCGAGGCGCTCGGACTCGCTCGGTACCCCGGGCACGCCGGGCATGCCGGGTACGCCCTGTGTCTGTCGTACGTCGTCGACTTCCTCCGCGTCGCGCCGGTGCCTTCCCCGCCGGGCACGTCGAGGACCCAGGTCATCAGTCCCCTCGCCCAGTCCGCCACCGCGATGCATATCTCCACCCGACTGCTTTTCTAGGACGCGCGGCCCCCGCCGCGCAACCCGATCATCGTGTCAGTGACCTCCCCCGCGGCCGCACGCCGAAACGTGCGGTGAAGCTCCCGCCCGCGGGATGTGCGCAGTCACACGACACATCGTCGTAAGTGAGCTACGTCCACGAGGCTCGGTCCGTTTCAGTTTCGCAGACGACCGGCCGGTGGGGACTCGGTGACGGCCCCCGTCGTGGCCGGTCCTCGCTGGCCTACCCTGAGGGGGTCATCGGCAACGGAGTCCCAGTACCCCCCCCAGAAGTCGGAGAAGGTCGGAGTAGCCGCAGGTCATGAGTGAAATGCCGTATTCATACGATGCGCCTGTCTCGCAGGCCCTGTTCGACCGGGCGGCCGCCGTCACGCCGGGCGGCGTGAACTCGCCGGTCCGCGCCTTCCGCGCCGTGGGCGGAACGCCCCGGTTCATGGTGTCCGGCTCCGGTCCCTACCTGACCGACGCGGACGGGCGGGAGTACGTCGACCTGGTCTGCTCCTGGGGCCCCATGATCCTCGGGCACTCGCACCCCGAGGTCATCGCCGCCGTCCAGGAGGCCGTCGCGCGCGGCACCTCCTTCGGCACGCCCGGCGAGGGCGAGGTCGCCCTCGCCGAGGAGATCGTCGCGCGTGTCGAGCCCGTCCAGCAGGTGCGGCTGGTCTCCAGCGGCACCGAGGCGACCATGTCCGCGATCCGGCTGGCCCGCGGGTTCACCCGGCGCACCAAGGTCGTGAAGTTCGCCGGCTGTTATCACGGTCACGTCGACTCGCTGCTCGCCGCGGCGGGCTCCGGCGTCGCCACCTTCGCGCTGCCGGACACCCCGGGCGTCACCGGCGCCCAGGCCGGCGACACCATCGTGCTGCCGTACAACGACCTGGAGGCCGTGCACGAGGCCTTCCACCGGCACCCCGGCGAGATCGCCTGCGTGATCACCGAGGCCTCGCCCGGCAACATGGGCGTCGTGCCGCCGCTGCCCGGGTTCAACCAAGGGCTCAAGGACGCCTGCGCCGCCAACGGTGCGCTCTACATCTCCGACGAGGTCATGACCGGCTTCCGCACCAGCCGCGCCGGCTGGTACGGCGTGGACGGCGTCAAGCCCGACCTGATGACCTTCGGCAAGGTGATGGGAGGCGGCTTCCCGGCCGCCGCGTTCGGCGGCCGCGCCGACGTGATGGAGCACCTCGCCCCCGCCGGGCCCGTCTACCAGGCCGGCACCCTCTCCGGGAACCCGGTCGCCACCGCCGCCGGCCTCGCCCAGCTGCGGCTGCTCGACGACGCCGCGTACGCCACGGTGAACTCCGTGTCCGAGCAGATCCAGGCGCTGGTGTCCCAGGCGCTGTCCAAGGAGGGCGTGGCGCACACGCTGCAGAGCGCCTCCAACATGTTCTCCGTCTTCTTCACGGACCGGCCGGTGCGCGACTACACGGACGCGCGGGCGCAGGACTCGTTCCGCTTCACCGCCTTCTTCCACTCGCTGCTGGCGAACGGCGTCTATCTGCCGCCCTCGTCCTTCGAGTCCTGGTTCGTGTCCACGGCCCACGACGAGCGGGCCCTCCAGCGCATCGCCGACGCCCTCCCGGCGGCGGCCCGAGCGGCCGCGGAGGCCACCGCGTGAGCACCGAGAAGACCCCGAGCCCCCAGAACGACAGCGACATCACCGTCGTCCACCTCATGCGCCACGGCGAGGTGGAGAACCCCGACGGAGTCCTCTACGGCCGTCTCGGCGGATACCACCTCTCCGAGCTGGGCCGGCGGATGGCCGACCGGGTCGCCGAGCACCTCGCCCCGCGCGACGTCACCTACGTGTGCGCCTCCCCGCTGGAGCGGGCACAGGAGACGGCCACGCCGATCGCCAAGGCGCACGGGCTCGACCTCGGCAGTGACGCGCGGCTCATCGAGGCCGAGAACGTCTTCCAGGGCAAGACCTTCGGCGTCGGGGACGGCGCCCTGCGCCGGCCGGAGAACTGGAAGCACCTGGTCAACCCGTTCAAGCCGTCTTGGGGTGAGCCGTACGTCGACCAGGTCGTGCGGATGATGGGCGCCCTGAACGCGGCGAAGGACCAGGCGCGCGGGCACGAGGCCGTGCTGGTGAGCCATCAGCTGCCGATCTGGATCGTGCGGTCCTACGTCGAGCGCCGGCGGCTCTGGCACGACCCGCGCAAGCGGCAGTGCACGCTCGCCTCGCTGACGACGTTCACCTACCGGGGCGACACCATCGTCTCCGTCGGTTACACCGAGCCCGCCCGCGATCTCGTGCCCGCCCACCTCCTCGCCGGTGCCAAGCCGGTCAAGGGCAAGGGCAAGGCCTTCGGGGCGTAAGGCGGTTCACTCGCCCTGCAACCCGCTGGGATCAAGTGGCTCATTCCCGGCCATCATCACGAAACTCGCACGAACAAGCGGAACCCCTTTGTTCGCCGCGTCCTCTGAGTGGGTGACCACCAGAGGACGTGACGAACGGGGATTGCCATGCGCACTCTCAGCCGCAGGGGAGCGATCGGGCTCGGAGCAGGAGCCGTGGCCGCCGCCGGACTCGCCGGATGCGGCGGCTCCGCCGACCCGGACGGAGCGAAGCCGTCGTCCGGTTCCGGGAAGAATCGTTCGGGCTCGGCCGGGTCCAGCCCGAGCCCGACCGCCTCGGCCCGCCCCCTCGGTGACGGGTCCACCTCCTTCACCGGCAAGCAGCCCCACCAGCCCGCCGCGCCCCGGCCGCTCGAACCCGGCCAGGAGCCGCCGCAGTTCGTCGTCTTCTCCTGGGACGGCGCCGGCGAGGTCGGCAACGGGCTCTTCCCGCGCTTCCTGGACCTCGCCAAGGAGCACGGCGCGGCGATGACCTTCTTCCTCTCCGGCATCTACCTTCTGCCCGAGTCGAAGAAGCGGCTCTACGATCCTCCCAACAACCGTCGCGGGGCCTCCGACATCGGCTACCTCACCGACGCCCACATCAAGGACACCCTGAAGAACCTGCGCCGCGCCTGGCTGGAAGGGCACGAGATAGGCACCCACTTCAACGGGCACTTCTGCGGGGAGGGCCGCGGCTCGGTGGGCAACTGGACGTCCCAGCAGTGGCGCAGCGAGATAGACCAGGCCAAGTCCTTCGTGAAGGAGTGGCGCACCAACTCCGGCTGGACCGACCTGGCCGCGCTGCCCTTCGACTACGACAAGGAACTCGTCGGCGGCCGCACCCCCTGCCTCCTCGGCCAGGACAACCTGCTGCCCACCGCCCGCGCTCTCGGCTGGCGCTACGACGCCTCCTCGCCCGGCGGCCGTCAGACCTGGCCCACCAAGAAGCAGGGCCTCTGGGACCTGCCGTTGCAGCAGATACCGTTCCCCGGCCGGGGGTTCGAGGTCCTGTCGATGGACTACAACATGCTCGCCAACCAGTCGATCAACTCCACCAAGGCGCCCAGCCACAACTACCCGCGCTGGCGCCAGCAGGCCGCACAGGCGTACATACAGGGATTCAAGCGGGCATTCGAGACGAACCGCGCGCCCTTCTTCGTCGGCAACCACTTCGAGCAGTGGAACGGCGGCATCTACATGGACGCCGTCGAGGAGGCCTTCAAGCACATCGCCCGGGAGAAGGAGAAGGGCGCGGACGTACGGCTGGTCTCCTTCCGGCAGTTCGTCGACTGGCTCGACGTGCAGAAGCCCGAGGTGCTGGCCAAACTCAGGACCCTGGAGGTCGGACAGCGGCCGGCCGGCGGCTGGCGGACCTTCCTCGCGGACCAGGCCCCCGCTTCACCTCGGCCGTCCGCCGCCTGAAATGCGGGTTTCCACCCACAAGGGGGGTGCCCAAGATCCCCAGAACGGGCATGCGAAACTTTTCACATGAGTGCCGCCTGCCGCGCCCCCCGCAGCTCGAGGAACCGGATCCGTACGCGCCGCGCCGCCCTGACCGCCGGCGCCGCCGTCGCGGCGCTGTTCGTGTCCGCGTGCACCTCCGGGGGCACCTCGGGCGGGGGCGGCGACACCAACTTCATCATGGGCGCGGACGGCGTCGCGACCGCGAAGAAGGGGGAGCGGGCCGAGGCTCCCGACCTCTCGGGCGCGACCGTGGACGGCGGGCAGCTCGCCGTCTCCTCCTTCAAGGGCAAGGTCGTCGTCCTGAACGTGTGGGGCTCCTGGTGCGCCCCCTGCCGTGCGGAAGCGCCGAACTTCGAGAAGGTCTACAGCGACCTCAAGGGCCAGGGCGTGCAGTTCGTCGGCATCAACACCCGTGACCCCGAGGTCGACAACGCCCGCGCCTTCGAGAAGCAGCAGGGCGTGACGTACCCCAGCCTGCACGACCCGACGGGCAAGCTGATGCTCCGCTTCAAGAAGGGCACGCTCAACCCGCAGGCGATCCCCTCCACCCTGGTCATCGACCGGGAGGGGAAGATCGCCGCCCGCTCGCTGTCCCCCCTCAGCGAGGAGAAGCTGCGCGCGATGATCTCCCCGGTCCTCGCGGAGAAGTGACGTGAGCACGGTCACGACGCTCGCCGCGGTGGGCGAGCCCAACCAGACGGTGATGAGCGGCGCCCTGCTCGTCGCCCTGCCCGTCGCCCTGCTCGGCGGCCTCGTCTCCTTCTTCTCGCCGTGCGTCCTGCCCCTGGTCCCCGGCTACCTGTCGTACGTCACCGGCGTCACCGGCACCGACCTCGGCGAGGCCCGGCGCGGCCGGATGGTCGCCGGCGCCTCCCTGTTCGTCCTCGGCTTCACGGCCGTGTTCGTCTCCAGCGGCGCCCTGTTCGGCTACTTCGGCGCGACGCTCCTGGAGAACCAGGACGTGCTGACCAAGGTGCTGGGCGTGCTCATGATCCTCATGGGCGTCTTCTTCATGGGCCTGATGCCCTGGATGACCCAGCGGGAGTTCCGCTTCCACAGGAAGCCCGCCGCCGGTCTGGCCGGCGCCCCGCTCCTCGGCGCGCTGTTCGGCATCGGCTGGACGCCGTGCATCGGCCCGACCCTCGCCTCGGTGCTGGCCCTGTCCTCGCAGCAGTCGAGCGCGGGGCGCGGCGCGATACTGACTGTCGCGTACTGTCTCGGCCTCGGCGTGCCCTTCGTGCTGGCCGCGGTCGCCTTCCGCAAGGCGCTCGGCGCCTTCGGCTGGGTCAAGCGCCACTATGTCTGGGTGATGCGGATCGGCGGCACGATGATGATCGTGACCGGTCTGCTGCTTCTTACCGGCGTCTGGGACAGTCTCGTGCAGGACATGCAGTCCTGGTCCACCGGCTTCACTGTGGGGATCTGATCCATGAGCAAGACGACCGTCGGCGAGCAGACCCCGGCCGCCCCCGACGACCAGGGCCTCGGCGCGGCCGGCTCGCAGCTGTCCACCGCCCCGACCGAGACGCTCTCGGGCGCGCCCGCGCTCGGCGTCGTCGGCTGGGCCCGCTGGTTCTGGCGGCAGTTGACCTCGATGCGGGTCGCCTTGCTGCTCCTGCTGCTGCTCGCGCTCGGCGCGATTCCCGGCTCGCTGATCCCGCAGACCGGCACCGACCCCACCAAGGTCGCCGACTTCCTCAAGGAGAACCCGACCCTCGGGCCGGTCTACGACAAGCTGGGCCTCTTCCACGTCTACAGCTCGGTGTGGTTCTCCGCGATCTACCTCCTGCTGTTCGTCTCCCTCATCGGCTGCATCATCCCCCGCACCTGGCAGTTCGTCGGCCAGCTGCGCGGCCGCCCGCCGGGCGCGCCCAGGCGGCTGACCCGGCTGCCCGCCCACACCACGTGGCGCGCGGGGGGCGAACCGGAGGAGGTCCGCGAGGCGGCCCTCGTCCTGCTGAAGAAGCGCCGCTTCCGCGCCCACCTCGCCGGTGACGCGGTCGCCGCCGAGAAGGGGTACCTGCGCGAGGTCGGCAACCTCGCCTTCCACATCGCGCTCATCGTGATGCTGGTCGCCTTCGCCTGGGGCCAGTTGTTCAAGATGGAGGGGAACAAGCTGATCGTCGAGGGTGACGGGTTCTCCAACACTCTCACCCAGTACGACGACATCAAGTCCGGCACCCTCTTCAGCACCGACGACCTGGAGCCGTTCAGCTTCACCCTGAACGACTTCACGGGCACCTACGAGGTCTCCGGCCCCAACAAGGGCACCCCGCGCACCTACCAGGCGGCCCTCACCTACAGCGTGGGCGCCTACGGCAAGGACGAGAAGACCGTCGTCAAGGTGAACCACCCCCTGGAGATCGGCGACTCGAAGGTCTACCTCACGGCCCACGGGTACGCCCCCGCGGTCACCGTCCGGAACGGCAAGGGCGAGGTCGTCTACCGCGACGCTGTCCCCCTGCTGCCACTCGACTCCAACGTCACGTCCTCCGGAGTGATCAGGGTCCTCGACGGCTACCGCGACGCCAAGGGCAAGAGCGAGCAGCTCGCCTTCCAGGCCTTCCTGCTGCCGAGCTACGCCAAGGGCAACGAGGTGTCCTCGGTGTTCCCGGCCCTGCTGAACCCGGTGCTCAACCTGGTGCCGTACCACGGTGACCTGGGCGTGGACTCGGGCATCCCGCAGAGCGTGTACCAGCTCGACAAGAGCCACATGAAGGCGTTCAAGGACGCCAAGGGCCTGCAGATGCGGGAGAACCTCAAGCCCGGGGAGACCCTGACGCTGCCGGGCGGCGCCGGTTCGATCACCTACGACGGCACCAAGGAGTGGGCGAACTTCCAGGTCACCCAGCAGCCGGGCAGCGGCTGGGCGCTGGGCGGCGCGCTCACCGCGATCTTCGGCCTGGCCGCCTCCCTGTTCATCCAGCGCCGCAGGGTGTGGGTGCGTGCGGTGAAGGGCGCCGACGGCGTGACGGTCGTGGAGATGGCCGGCCTCGGCCGCAGCGAGTCCGCGAAGCTCCCCGAGGAGATCGGCGACCTCGCGGGACTCCTCTACGACCAGACGCCCGCCGCACCCGACCCCGACGACGACCCCGGCGGCCCTGAAGCCGCCTCCGGCCCTGACGCCGACCCTGAGCCGACCCCGGGGGCCGCCCCCGAAGCCGCCCCCGGCTCCCCGACCCCCCACCCCCGAGCCGTACCTGCCGAAGGGCTGGAGAAGTGACTCTCGCCGCCGCCACCAACGAGAACCTCGCGAACGTCAGCAACACGCTGATCTACTCCGCGATGGCCGTCTACACCCTGGCCTTCTTCGCGTACATCGCCGAATGGCTCTTCGGCAGCCGCAGCAAGGTCGGCCGCACGGCCGCCGCGCTCACCGCCGACGCCAAGGAGGCGAAGGGCCCGGCCGTGACCGTGAAGAAGGCCGGCGGAACCGCCGTGCTGGAGCGACCGAAGGTCGTCGTCCGGTCCGCGGCCGGCGCGCGAGACGTGCCCGACGGGCCGGGCGCGCACGGCGGGGACGAGCAGGGCGACCTCTACGGCCGCGTCGCCGTCTCCCTCACGGTGCTCGCCTTCCTCGTCGAGTTCGGCGGGGTGCTCACCCGGGCCCTCTCGGTGCAGCGCGCCCCCTGGGGCAACATGTACGAGTTCAACATCACCTTCTCCACGGTGGCCGTCGGCGTGTACCTCGCGCTGCTGGCGCTGCGGAAGAACGTGCGCTGGCTCGGCCTGTTCCTGATCACCACCGTGCTGCTGGACCTGGGCCTCGCCGTGACCGTCCTCTACACGGCGAGCGACCAGCTGGTCCCGGCCCTGCACTCCTACTGGCTCTACATCCATGTCTCCACCGCGATCTTCTGCGGCGCGGTGTTCTACGTCGGCGCGGTCGCCACGATCCTGTACCTGTTCAAGGACTCCTACGAGAGCAAGCTCGCGAGCGGCGGCACCCCCGGCCGGTTCGCGAACTCGGTCCTGGACCGGCTGCCGGCCGCCGCCTCCCTCGACAAGTTCTCCTACCGCGTCAACGCGGCCGTCTTCCCGCTGTGGACGTTCACGATCATCGCGGGCGCGATCTGGGCGGGTGACGCCTGGGGCCGCTACTGGGGCTGGGACCCCAAGGAGACCTGGTCGTTCATCACCTGGGTCGCCTACGCCGGCTATCTGCACGCTCGCGCCACCGCCGGCTGGAAGGGCCGCAAGGCCGCCTACCTCGCGCTGATCGCCTTCGCCTGCTGGCTCTTCAACTACTACGGCGTCAACATCTTCGTCAGCGGAAAGCACTCCTACTCGGGGGTGTGACCACCGGCCCCCCAAGGGGTGCGTGAGGTGTCTGTCGGGGTCAGGCTGGTGTCATGAGCGGTTCGATCGAGCAGGGCACCAGCCAGACCCACGGCGACATCCGCATTTTGCACTTCCTGGTGCGGCTGCCGCGGACCATGGAGGCGGTCTGGCCGGCGTTCACCACCCCGGAGGGGCTCGCGCAGTGGTTCGGGCCCGTCGACGTGCTGGAACCCCGGTACGGGGGCGTGATCGGGCTGCCGGGCCTGGGCGGCGGACAGGTCACCGCGTGGGACGTCGACCGGGTCGCCGAGTACACGGTGGAAGGCGGCGGCCGGATGCGGTTCCACCTGGAGCGGGACGGTGAGCGCGGGTGCGCCCTCCGGTTCACCTACGAGTTCCAGGGCGGCGGCGACGACGAGGACGACGCGGCAGGCACCGCTCGGGCGGGGGAGCCCGAGGGCGGGAGCGAGCCCGGCTGGAGAGCGCGTTTCGAACGTCTGATCGAGCACATGGAGCAGGTCCCCTAGACCGGTCGAGGGTCCTCGACGCAGGCCCCTCGAACGGACCCTCCAGGACAGGTCCGCTACGACGGCGGCAGGCACTCCTTCGCCGGCGGTCTCCCCTCCGGCCAGGCGATGCGGACGAAGCGGGAGGCGCCCTGCGGGGTGAGCTCCACGATCGGCACGGCCTTGTCGTACGGGTTGCCGTGCACGTCCAGACAGATCCACCCGCTCGCCCCGCTCACCCGCAGCGAGCCCTTGACCTGCGGCCACTGGAGGCCGACGTCCGCGAGGGACGGCACGGTCCCGCCGTCGGGAGTGGCCTCCCGGATGCCGTGGACGGCGAGGCGCAGCGCGTCGTACGCGATGATCAGCTGCCCGTCGTCCAGGGCGGTGGGCCCGACCGGGCCGACCGGCTCCCGGACGGCGCGTTCCAGCAGCGAGGTCAGCGCCGCGGCGTCCCGCGCCGAGCCGCCCGTCGCCGGGGCGCCCTTCGTCCAGGCGTCCGGGTGGGCGAGGGCGGTGTAGCGGACGGAGAGGTTGCGGGTGAGGGCGGTGCGGTCCAGTTGGCGGTCGCCCGTCAGGTAGGAGCCCTCGTCGCCGGTGAGCAGGGTGAACCGGCGGTCCTGGCAGCCGCGGCCGCCGAGCGCGTTGATGAACTGCCGCAGCTGGGTGTGGCGGCCGGCGAACAGAATGGTGTCGGTCTCCGGCGAGGTGTCGCACACGAGGTGGGTGATCTGCCGGAAGGTGTTCGCGGTCGTGCCCTCCTGGGAGCGGTCGGCGGGCGGCGTGAACGGTTGCGGCTCGTAGGGGGAGCCCTTGATCAGCGCGGCGAACGACGTCTGCAGCGTCCGGGTGTACGGATCGCCGGGCTTGTCGTACACCAGCAGCGCCCGCCCCGCGGTGACCTTCGCGAACGAGGCCAGTGCGCGCGCCTCGTCGGTGTTGGTGGGGGAGACCCGGGCGAGCCCCGGGAAGGGGTCCTTGCCGCCGTGCCCGTTGGCGAGGTCGTCGGCGGTGATGGACGCGCCGATGACCGGGATGCCCCGCCGGGTCAGCTCCGCCACGGCCCGTTTGTTGTCCTCGGTGCTCATGCCGACCCCGGCGACCGCGCGCAGCCGCTCCGGGCCGGTCGTCATCCGCTCCAGCTGGTCCACCAGGCGCTCCCAGTGCGCGCTGGTCGCACCGGGGTTGGCGAGCACCAGCCGGATCGCCGGGGCCTGCCCGTTGGAGGTGTGGTTGGCCTCCGACTGGGCGAGATAGGCGCCCTGCACCTCGTGCAGGATGTCGCTGAGGGTGGAGGCGGTGGTGGCGGTGTACGGCATCATCAGCGCCACCGTCACGTAACTCCCCTCCTTCAGCCGGTCGTTCTCCCGGTCGATGGCCCGCACCGCGTCCCGGAACTGGGGCCGCCCGAAGTCGTACGCGGTCGACGTCACGCCCACGCACTCGTCGCTGCCCTCGGGGCGGGACACGCCCGGCGCGCAGGAGCGGTCCTCGCGGGTGAGCGCCCGCGCCGCGAAGAACGCGCCGGTGACCAGGGCGGCCGCGACCAGCACCGCGACATAGCGGTAGAGGCGGATCTCCCAGATCTCCCGCAGCCACCGCCCGAAAGAACCTCTGCCGCCGCCGGAATCTCTGCCGCCGTCAGCCATCACGCCTCCCCGTCCCCGTCCACGTCATCGGCGTCGTCGTCCGCGGGGACGCGCAGGGGGCGGCCCGCGAGGGCGTCCCGGTGCCAGGACCGGGACGCCGCGAACAGCAGTGCGCCCCCGGCGGGCCGCAGGTCGGACAGTTGCAGCAGTTCGAACCGCAGCCGGTCGCACACCGTCGCCTCGGGCGGCACCAGCGGGTCGGTCAGCTGCCACACCGCGTGCAGCAGCCGCCGTACGCGCAGATGGAGGGCGGCGTCCACGCCGTGGGGCGGCCGCTCGTCCCCGTCCGTGCGGCCCAGGGCGATCGCCGACCGGCGGTCGTCGTCGCGGGCCGGGAAGCAGGGCGCGGAGGCGAGGAAGGCGAGCGTGCCGAGCCAGGCCCGGGTGTCCAGCGTGGGGAAGGTGTCCCGCAGATGGGCCACCGCGCCGGCGGTGTCGCCGAGGGCCAGTTCGTGGTGGAGCCGGTAGCGGGCGTGGGACGGGTCGGCGTCGCCCTCAAGGCCGGGCGTGTAGTGCCGGATCAACGTCTCGTGCACCTCCCGCCACTTGGCGCGGTCGGCGTTGCGGTGGTGCAGCCGGAGCAGCAGCAGGGTGCGGACGAAGGGGTCGCCGACGAAGTGGTCCGGCCGCCCCGCGAGTCCCTCCGCGGCGAGCCGCGCCCGCAGGGACCGTACGCCCGACGAGCCGAAGTCGTCGGGAAGTTGCGCGGCGGCGAGGGCCACGGCGGAGTCGTGGTCGTGGGCGGCCGCGAGGACGGTCAGCTCGTCGAGGCGGTCGGCGGGGACCAGCCGGGTGAGCAACTCCGTGTAGGCGGACCGTCCGTCGTCGGTCTGGTCCTCGGTGAGTTTGATCCGAGCGGTCAGCAGCCGGCCCAACGACGATGCGCGGTCAGGGTGTTGTCGGGCAGCGGCGGCGGTGAGCACGATGCCGAGCGGGTTGCCGCCGGTCAACCGGTGCACCGCGTGCGGAAGTCGAGGTGGCACGACGACGTCGTCGCAGACCGCGCCCACCATGTGCAGGGTGTCGTCCGGGGACAGCGGCGGCAGCGGCACCAGCAGCGCCCGCGAGGACGGCGACGAGCCCGGCGTCCAGCCGGTGGCGCGGGCGACCTCCGCGAGCTCGCGCCGTACCGCGTCCCGCAGCGAGGGGGGACCGGTCCCGCGTACGGTCGCCGCCCACACCACCTGGTCGGCGATCCCCTCGGCCCGGTCCCGCAGCACGGCGTCCAGCAGCCCCGGGCCCGGCCCGCCGCGCGCGTTGTCCAGCAGGATCAACGGCCGCCCCAGCCGCCGCAGATGGGAGCCGAGCCCCGAGTACGCCTCGGCCAGGTCGGCGAGCAGCGCCCGCACCAGCCAGCGCTCGGCGTGCTCGCGGGACGCGCCGCCGGCCCGGAAGTTCCCCGCGAGCAGCAGCAGTCCGCGCTTGGCGTTGCCGCCCGCGTTGGGGTAGGCGCGGTACCAGGTGGCCGGTTTCTGCTCCTTGCGGGAGGTGACGCCCTCCGACAGCGCCTCCAGCGTGGCCTCGATGGCCGCCGCCACGAAGGCGCCCTGGCCGCTCGCCGTCGAGACGACCTGCACCGCGACCCGTGCCGCCCACCGCCCGGCCATGCTGAACCGCGAACCCCGCTCGTTCAGCAGCAGGATCCGGGTCAGCTCCCGCCGGATGCGCTCCGAGTCGCCGCGTCCGCTCCAGTCGCCGGCCCGCACCGCCACCAGGCCCGCCGTCAGCCGCGGGAAGGTGAGCTGCCCGGCCGCCTTGACCGGCTCGGTCAGCTGCTCGGCCAGCACCAGCAGCGCCTGCCAGACGGGGGACCAGGACTCGGGGCTCTCCGCGTGCGGCGGGCGCGCGAACTGCTCGTCCTCGCAGTCGATCAGCGCGGCCGGCGTCCGCTTGCGGGTCTCGCCGCCCCGCAGCCGCTCGGTGTACGCGCCGAGGATCTCGGCGAGCACCGCGCTCTTGCCCGCGCCCCGGCCGCCGGCCAGCACCAACAGGGGCGGCCCGCCGGGGTGTTCCACCCGCTCCGCGTGATGCTCGTACGGCCGTAGCCCCACCAGCCGCGACACCAGCCCGGCCGGCTCGACGTCGAACAGCGCCCCCCGTCCGTACAACTGTCCGTGCACCGCACCTCCCCCGTGGCCGGTCTACGACGCCAGGGTAAGGAGGGAGTGTTGATGTGTGCCAGACCGCGTGAGGCCCGCCGGGTGCGGCCCGACGGGTGAGAACCGCGTCAGGACTGCTCGCCGTCGTCCTTGCGCCGCTTCTTCTCCTCCTCGTCCAGCGACTTCAGGAACTCGGGGTTGTCGTCGGGTGCGACCCACCCTCCGCGCTGCCGGCCGCTGCGGACGCCCGACCAGCCCTCGGCGGCCGGGCTGCGCTTCTTGCCCGCGATCAGCCAGGAGATCGAGCCGACGAGAGGGAACAGCAGCACGAGGATCGCCCACAGCGGCTTGGGCATGTGGCGGATGTCGTCGTCCTTCGTGCTGATGCAGTCGATGAACGCGTACACGCTCAACGCCAGCGGCACCAGGAACATCAGTACCCGGAGCATGGGGGCCTCTCAGAGCAGTCGTGGTCGGGGCCGCGGTCCGAGGGCCTTGCGCAGGTGCAAGGACCCCTGAGGGCCCCAGGTACTGGGTCAGGGTAGCCGCTCGGGGATACTTGGCCCCATGGCTTACGACGATCTTCGCTCCCTGCTCAGGGCCCTGGAACGCGAGGGCGACCTCAAGCGCGTCAAGGCCGAGGTCGATCCGTACCTGGAGGTCGGGGAGATCGTCGACCGGGTGCAGAAGGCCCAGGGCCCCGCGCTGCTCTTCGAGAACGTGAAGGGCTCCGCGATGCCCCTCGCGATGAACGTCTTCGGCACCGACCGCCGGCTCCTCAAGGCCCTCGGCCTCACCTCGTACGCGGAGATCAGCGAGAGGATCGGCGGTCTGCTCAAGCCCGAGCTGCCGCACGGCTTCGTCGGCGTCCGCGAGGCCTTCGGCAAGCTCGGCGCGATGGCGCACGTCCCGCCGAAGAAGGTGAAGGACGCCCCCGTGCAGGAGGTCGTCCTGCGCGGCGACGAGGTGGACCTCGACCGGCTGCCCGCGCTGTTCACCTGGCCCAAGGACGGCGGTTCCTTCTTCAACCTGGGCCTGACCCACACCAAGGACCCGGAGAGCGGAATCCGCAACCTCGGTCTGTACCGCCTCCAGCGCCACGACCGGCGCACCATCGGCATGCACTGGCAGATCCACAAGGACAGCCGCAACCACTACCAGGTGGCGGCCCGCCGCGGCGAACGCCTCCCGGTCGCCATCGCCTTCGGCTGTCCGCCCGCGGTCACGTACGCCTCCACCGCCCCGCTCCCCGGCGACATCGACGAGTACCTCTTCGCCGGGTTCCTCGCCGGCAAGCGGATCGAGATGGTCGACTGCAAGACCGTGCCGCTCCAGGTGCCGGCGCAGGCGGAGGTCGTCCTCGAAGGCTGGCTGGAGCCGGGGGAGATGCTCCCGGAGGGCCCCTTCGGCGACCACACCGGCTTCTACACCCCGCAGGAGCCGTTCCCCGCGCTCACCATCGACTGCGTCACCATGCGCCGCCGCCCGCTGCTCCAGTCGATCGTCGTCGGCCGCCCCCCGACGGAGGACGGCCCGCTCGGCCGGGCGACGGAGCGCTTCTTCCTCCCGCTCCTGAAGATCATCGTCCCGGACATCGTGGACTACCACCTGCCCGAGGCGGGGGGCTTCCACAACTGCGCGATCGTCTCGATCGACAAGAAGTACCCCAAGCACGCGCAGAAGGTCATGCACGCGATCTGGGGCGCGCACATGATGTCGCTGACCAAGCTGATCGTGGTCGTCGACTCCGACTGCGACGTCCACGACCTGCACGAGGTGGCCTGGCGCGCCCTCGGCAACACCGACTACGCCCGCGACCTCTCCCTCGTCGAAGGGCCGGTCGACCACCTCGACCACGCCTCCTACCAGCAGTTCTGGGGCGGCAAGGCGGGTATCGACGCCACGAAGAAGTGGCCCGAGGAGGGTTACACCCGCGACGGCGGCTGGCCCGACATGGTCCTGTCGGACCCGGAGACGGCGTCCCTGGTGGACCGCCGCTGGAAGGAGTACGGGCTGTGACCTCCGCCTCCGCGGCGCTCCCGCAGCAGCCGGGACGCACGAAAGCATTCCTGCGCCTGGTGATGATCGAGCACTCGGTCTTCGCGCTGCCCTTCGCCTACATCGCCGCCCTCACCGCGATGTTCCAGCTGGACCGCAACGTCCACTGGGGCCGGCTCGCGCTGGTCACCGTCTGCATGGTGGGCCTGCGCACCTTCGCCATGGCGGTCAACCGGATCATCGACCGTGAGATCGACGCGCGGAACCCGCGCACCGCCGGGCGCGAGCTCGTCACGGGCGCGATGTCGGTGCGGCACGCGTGGACGGGCGCGCTGATCGCGCTGGCGGTCTTCCTGGGCGCGGCGGCTCTGCTGAACCCGCTGTGCCTGGCGCTCGCCCCGGTCGCCGTGGTGCCGATGGTGGTCTACCCCTACGGCAAACGCTTCACGAACTTCCCCCAGGCCATCCTGGGGGTGGCCCAGGCGATGGGCCCGATCGGCGGCTGGCTCGCGATCACGGGGGAGTGGTCGTGGGACGCGGTGATCCTGGGGCTCGCCGTGGGTGTCTGGATCGGCGGTTTCGACCTGATCTACGCCTGCCAGGACGTCGAGACCGACCGCGAGATCGGCGTCCGATCGGTCCCGGCCCGCTTCGGCGTCCCGGCGGCGATCTGGGGAGCCCGCGTCTGCCACGCGATCACCACGGCCCTGTTCGTCTGGTACGCCCTCGCCACCGGCGCGGGCGCGTTCTTCTGGCTGGGCCTGCTGATCGTCGCCGGCGCGTTCGTCTACGAGCACACCATCGTCCGCCCGCATGACCTGTCCCGGGTGAACAGGGCGTTCTTCTCGGTCAACGGTTTCATCGGCATCGCCTTGTTCGTGTGCGCGCTGCTTGATCTCGCGGTGCGGGGTCTGACCGTCTGACCACGCGCCCACCGGTACGCTCAAGGTGTGAACGCAGGAGAAACGCAGCGCGTGCCTTGGATCGTGGGGGTCTCCGGGGCGTCCGGTACGCCCTATGCCGCCGCTGTCCTGCGGGCGCTGCTCGCCGCGGGCGAGAGTGTCGACCTGGTGGTCAGCCGGGCCTCGCGGCTCACGCTGCTCGACGAGACGGGGATCTCGTTCCGGGACGCGCACTGGCGGGACGACCTGCGCGAATGGCTGGCGCGCGGCGCGGACGGCAAGCCGGACGCCTTCGACGTGAGCCTGGACGCAGTGCGGTACTGGGGCGCGGGGGACCTGGCGGCGGGGCCGTCCTCCGGGTCGTACACGACGAAGGGGATGCTGATCGTCCCGGCGTCCACGGCCTGTGTCGCCGGGGTGGCCGTCGGGCTGTCCAAGGACCTCCTCCAGCGCGCGGCGAGCGTGACGCTGAAGGAGCGCCGGCCGCTCGTCGTCGCCGTACGGGAGACCCCGTTGAACGGGCAGACGCTGCGGCACCTCGTGGCGCTCGACGACGCGGGCGCGAGCGTGGTGCCCGCCTCCCCCGCCTTCTACGCGGGCGCGACCCACATCCAGGACCTGGTCGACTTCGTCGCGGGCCGGGTGCTGGACGCGGCGGGCGTCGGGCACGGGCTGTACCGCCGCTGGGAGGGCGAGCTCGGCCGGGCTCTGGGCGGCGGCAGCGGAACCCGCACGCCCTGAACGCCATCTGAGCAAGTCGCAGTACGACTCATCACTTCAGGAACTCTTTCGGAAGGCTCGATCGCATGGACGCGGTGGACAGGCAGCTCATCCAGGCCCTGAGGGAGAACGGCCGGGCCTCGTACGCGGAGTTGGGGCGCCTCGTCGGCCTGTCGGGACCCAGCGTCACCGACCGCATCAACCGGCTGGAGGCGGCCGGCGTGATCACCGGCTACCGCGCGACGGTGGACGCCGCCTCCCTCGGCCTCGGCGTGACCGCCCTCATCGGCATCTCCCTCTCCGACGCGGCCGACCACGAGGACGTGGCCGCCCGGATGAAGGACCTCAGTGAGATCGAGGACTGCTGGTTCATCGCCGGCGACGACTCCTTCATGCTCAAGGTGCGGGCCAACGACGTCGACGGCCTGGAGCGGATCATCCGGCGGTTGTCCGGGACGAAGGGCGTCTCCCGGACCCGCACCACCATCGTGCTCTCCACGAAGTGGGAGAACCGGGTGGGGGAGCTGCCCGAAGAGGTCTAGGACCACTGCGGGCGTACGGTGTACGAAGTCTGTCTACGAGAGGGATGATCATGGACGTCGGGCTCAAGCGCGAGCTGGAGGAGAAGGTCCGCTCCGGCGAGCGGCTGACCCGCGAGGACGGCATCGCACTGTACGAGTCGGACGACCTGGCCTGGCTCGGCGGCCTCGCGCACGAGGTGCGGACGCGCAAGAACGGCGACGTCGTGCACTTCAACGTCAACCGGCACCTCAACATGACCAACGTGTGCACGGCGTCGTGCGCGTACTGCTCCTTCCAGCGCAAGCCGGGGGAGAAGGACGCGTACACGATGCGCATCGAGGAGGCCGTCAAGCTCGCGAAGGCGATGGAGTCGGAGAACCTCACCGAGCTGCACATCGTCAACGGCCTGCACCCGAACCTGCCGTGGCGCTACTACCCGCGCTCGCTGCGGGAGTTGAAGGCCGCCCTCCCGGACGTCTCGCTCAAGGCCTTCACGGCCACGGAGATCCACCACTTCGAGACGATCAGCGGTCTGTCGGCCTCCGAGATCCTCGACGAGCTGATCGACGCCGGTCTGGAGTCCCTCACCGGCGGTGGCGCGGAGATCTTCGACTGGGAGGTGCGCCAGCACATCGTGGACCATCGCACCCACTGGGAGGACTGGTCCCGCATCCACCGCCTGGCGCACGAGAAGGGTCTCAAGACCCCGTCCACCATGCTCTACGGGCACATCGAGGAGCCGCGCCACCGCGTGGACCACGTGCTGCGGCTGCGGGAGCTCCAGGACGAGACGGGCGGCTTCCAGGTCTTCATCCCGCTGCGCTACCAGCACGACTTCGTGGACATGCAGGACGGCAAGGTCCGCAACCGCCTCCAGGCCCGCACCCAGATGGCGACCGGCGCGGAGGCCCTGAAGACCTTCGCGGTCTCCCGCCTCCTCTTCGACAACGTCCCGCACGTCAAGGTCTTCTGGGTCATGCACGGCGTGCAGACCGCGCAGCTCGCGCTGCAGCACGGCGCGGACGACATGGACGGCTCGGTCGTCGAGTACAAGATCACCCACGACGCGGACAACTACGGCACGCCGAACAAGCTGACCCGCGAGGACCTGCTGGACCTCATCCGCGACGCCGGCTTCCGCCCCGTGGAGCGCAACACCCGCTACGAGATCATCCGCGAGTACGAAGGCCCCGACCCTCTCCTGCGCGAATCCCCCCAGCCGATGCGCGTCTGAAGCCCGGGAGAAGGGTGAGCCGCTCCAGCCCGTCCGGGGGCTGGGGGCGGCAGCCCTCAGGGAGGGGCGGGCAAGGGCGGCGGGGGCGAGAGGACTCGCACTGAGCGGGTACCCGGCTCGCATGGCCGGCACGAAGGCTCCCGAGGACGCGTACACCGCCGCCCCCTTCGTCCCGAAGACGCCCCGAGGCCTCGACGCCCTCCGCGAGGCCGCCGCCGACTGCAGGGGCTGCCCCCTGCACCGCGCGGCCACCCGGACCGTCTTCGGCGCGGGCGACCCGCGAGCCCGCCTCATGCTCGTGGGCGAGCAGCCCGGCGACCAGGAGGACCGTCAGGGCAGACCCTTCGTGGGACCCGCGGGCGGACTCCTCGACCGGGCCCTCGCCGACGCCGGCCTGAATCCCGCGGACGCGTACGTCACCAACGCCGTCAAGCACTTCAAGTTCACCCAGGCCGAACCCCGCAAGCGCCGCATCCACAAGGCGCCGACCCTGAGGGAGGCGGCGGCCTGCGGCCCCTGGCTGGCGGCCGAGCTGGCGATCGTAGAGCCCGAGCTGATCGTGGTGCTGGGGGCGACCGCCGGGAAGACGCTGCTCGGCTCCTCGTTCAGGGTCACCGAGGCGCGCGGGACGCTCCTGGAGCGGGAGATCCACGGCCGCCCCGAGCGTCTGCTCCCCACCGTGCACCCCTCCTCCGTCCTGCGGGCCGACGACCGCGAGGCCGCGTACCGGGGCCTGGTCGCGGATCTGAGGACGGCGGCCCGCGCACTGTCGTGAGCGTCACGGTGAATCCGCGCTGCTGTAATGGTTAAGATCGCTGTGTGCCTCTTACCTTCACCCTTGACCCCGCCATCACCCCCGGCCTGCGTGACGGCATCCTCGACCTCTGGACGGACGTCAGCAACGCCGGCGGAGCCGTCGGCTTCGTCCCTCCGGTCTCGCGGGAGACGATCCGGCCCGAGCTGGTGGGGACCCTCGCCCGGATCGCCGAGGGGGGCACCCGCCTGCTCGTCGGGCACGACGAGAGCGGGCGGGTCGCGGCGACCGCGTTCATCACCTTCAACACCCACCGGCTGAGGACGCACTGGGTGTGGCTCTACACGGTGATGGTGCACCCGGAGCACCAGGGCAAGGGCCACGGCCGCGACCTGCTCGCCGCCGCCGCGGAGGCGGCCCGCGGCTTCGACGGGGTCGAGGCGATACGGCTGTCCTGCCGGGGCGGTCTCGGCCTGGAGGGCTTCTACGCCTCCTGCGGATACCAGGAGGTCGGCCGCGTCCCCGGCGCGATCAGGGTGGCGCCCGGCGACGACCGGGACGACGTCACGCTCCTGCTGTCCCTGAACTGACCGGCGCCGCAACCCCCGTGCAAGATCGGCCCCCCGGCGTGCTTCACTGGACAACGGACCCATATCCGACCGACCGGAAGACTGGATTGAGATGCTCCGCTACACGTTGATGCGCCTCGGTGTGTTCGCAGGCTGCCTCGTGGCCGTCTGGGGGCTCGTCTACTTCGGTGTGGTTCCGCGCGGCCTCGGCCAGTCCAACGGCATGTGGATCATCCTGCTCGCGCTGGTGCTCTCCGCGCCGCTCAGCTTCGTCCTGCTGCGCAAGGAGCGCGACCGCGCCTCGGAGACGGTCGTGCGCCGGGTGGACCGGATGAAGGCCAACCTGGAGGCGAACCGCTCCCAGGAGGACGAGGCCGTCGACTCCGCCCGACCGCAGGGGCAGACCTCGTAGTCTCGCGGGACCTCGGGGCCGCGTACGGAAGTCCCCCGCGCCGCCCCCAACTAGGCTTGCCCCATGGGTGCCGTGAAGACCAAGCGGATGCCGCGCGCCGTCCGTGAGCAGCAGATGCTCGACGCCGCCGTGGAGATCTTCGGGCGGCGGGGGTACATGGCCGCGTCGATGGACGAGATCGCCGAACTGGCGGGCGTGTCCAAGCCGTTGGTGTACCTGTACCTGAACTCCAAGGAAGACCTCTTCACCGCCTGCATCCGGCGCGAGGCGAAGGCGCTCGTGGACGCGGTGCGTTCCGGCGTCCGCACCGACCTGCCCGCCGACCGCCAGCTCTGGGACGGCCTGCTGGCGTTCTTCGCGCACACCGGCCGGCACCCGCACGCCTGGTCCGTGCTGCACCTCCAGGCCCGCACCCACGGGGAGCCGTTCGCCGCCGAGGTCGCCGCGATGCGCGCGGAGATCGTCGCCTTCGTGACCCAGCTGATCGCCGTCGCCGCCCGTGAGGCGCACCGCGCGCCCGACCTGCCCGAACAGGAGGTCGGCGGCCTCGCCGAGGCCCTGGTGGGGGCCGCCGAGTCCCTGGCCGCCTGGGCCAACGCCACCGAGGGCGGCACCCCCCGGCAGGCGGCGGCGACGCTGATGAACTTCGCCTGGGCAGGCCTGGGCAACCTGATGGCCGGCCGGCCCTGGTCCCCGCCGGAGGCGTAGTCCCGCCGCGCTCCGGCCTCTCAGACGAGGGGCTCCACCCGCCCGTTCACGTGCAGCCGGTCCGATCCCGCCGGTCCGCGCAGCTCGAACCGGGTGCCGTCCGCCGCGAAGGTCACCGTTCCCGGCAGCAGGACCGGCGCCCGGAAGTCGGCCCGCACCCGGACCGCCTCCGGGGCGCCGTGCGCGGCCAGGCAGCGGGCCGCGGTCCACATGCCGTGGGCGATGGCGCGCGGGAAGCCGAACAGGCGGGCGGTGAGGGGATGCAGGTGGATCGGGTTGCGGTCGCCCGAGGCGGCGCCGTAGCGGCGGCCCACGTCGGCGCCGAGCCGCCACTCGTCGAGCACGGGAAGCGGGACCCCGCCTCCGCCTGTGAGAGACGCCCCGGGCCCGTCCCCGGCGCCGGCCGCCGTGGAGGACGCCCCCGGAGTGCGGTGCCGGGCGAGATAGGTGCTGCGGGACTCCCACACCAGCTCGCCGCCGTCCCGCGCCTCGGTCACGACGGTCGCTTCGGTGCCGCGTCGGTGTGGGGCCAACCGGTCGACGTGCACGCCGAGTTCGAAGCACCCGGAGACCGGCAGCGGGCGGTGGCGGGTGATCTCGATCGAGGTGTGGACCAGGCCGAGCAGCGGCAGCGGGAAGCGCCGGTCGCTCATCAGCCGCATGGCCAGCGGGAAGCCGAGGACGTGCGGGTAGGTGACCGGCAGCGTGTCCTCGCCCGCGCCGAAGCCGCACACCCGCTCGTACGCGGTCAGCCGGCTCTGGTCGATCCGCAGCCGGGGCAGGACGAGCCGGACGCCCGGATGGCCGGCGTCGGGGCGCGGCCGCTTGAACGGGGAGAGCAGCGCGCCCCGGGCGAGGAGCGGGGCGAGGGCGGGCGGCGACGGCAGGGAGACGGTCGTCATCACGCCCCCAGCAGGCTCTGGCCGCACACCCGCACGACCTGTCCGTTGACCGCGCCGGAGGCGGGGTGGGCGAGCCAGGCGGTGGTCTCGGCGACGTCCACGGGCAGCCCGCCCTGGGCGAGGGAGTTCATACGGCGGCCCGCCTCGCGGATGAGCAACGGCACCGCGGCGGTCATCTTCGTCTCGATGAAGCCCGGTGCGACCGCGTTCACCGTCACCCCGTGCTCGGCGAGGGCGCGCGGCGCGAGAGCGCGGACCAGCCCGGCGACGCCCGCCTTGCTCGCACCGTAGTTGGTCTGGCCCGCGTTGCCCGCGAGCCCGGCGATGGAGGCGGTGGCCACGATCCGCCCGCCGGGTCTCAACGCGCCCTTGGCGAGCAGCGCGTCGGTGGTCCGCAGCACGCTCGCGAGGTTGACGTCGAGCACCGAACTCCAGCGCTCGGCGGGCATGTTGACCAGCCGGCGGTCCCGGGTGACGCCCGCGTTGTGGATCAGCGCGTCGAGTCCGTCGGGGACTTCGGCGGCGATGCGCTCCCCGGCGTCGGCGGCCGTGATGTCGAGGGGGAGCGCGGTGGCGCCGCCGCCGAGGCGGGCGGCGAGGTCGCGGGCGTCCCGTTCCGCCGCCGGGACGTCCAGGACGACGACCCGTGCGCCGTCCCGGGCCAGCGTCTCGGCGACGGCCGCGCCGATCCCGCGGGCGGCGCCGGTGACGAGGGCGGTACGGCCGGCGAGGGGACGGCTCCAGTCGTCCGGGCCGGTGATCGCGCCCGTGCCCACGCCGATCACCTGGCCGCTGACGTAGGCCGACTTGGGGGAGAGAAGGAACCGCAGCGTGGACTCGGCGGCGGCCGCGTCCGTGAGCCGGACCAGGTTCACGGTCCCGCCCCGGCCGATCTCCTTGCCGAGCGAGCGCGTGAAGCCCTCCAGCGCCTGCTGCACGGCGGCCCGGTGATGGTCCTCGGGGTCGAGGGGCGCGCCCAGCAGCACGATCCGCCCGCTCGCCGCGACCGACCGCACGACCGGGTGCAGGGCCGCGTGCACCTCGGCGAGCGTGTCGACGTCCCGGACGCCGGTCGCGTCGAGGACGACGGCGGCGAGGGACGAGGGGGAGGGAGGCGAGGAGGCGGGCGTCAGTCCCGTCCGGGCCAGGACGGGCGGGAGGTCGAGCGCGGACGTCCCGGCGGTGAGGTGGAGCAAGCCGCCGTCCAGGGAGGGGTGTTCGGCGGACCAGCGCCTGAGCGCCGCCGGCTGCGGCAGCCCGAGCCGTCGGGTGAGGAAGCGGCCGGGCGCGGTGGCGCTGAGGCTCAGATAGCGGTCGGCCACGTTCGGCTCCTAGCGATCGCGGGGCATGACGACAGTGACTCCGGTCCTTACTCTGGAGTAAGGTTACCGCCGGTAAGCTTATGTCACCGTTGAGGAGCAGGTCGAGATGATCCCCGTGAACCGGCCGCCGCGGGCCGTCCGCCGCGTCGCGATCGTCGGCGGCAGCCGGATCCCGTTCGCCCGCTCCGACGGCCCGTACGCCACCGCCTCCAACCAGGAGATGTTGACGGCGGCGGTGGACGGCCTGGCCAAGCGGTACGGGCTCGACGTGCCCGGCGTCGTGGGCGAGCTGGTCGCCGGCGCCGTCCTCAAGCACAGCCGCGACTTCAACCTCGCCCGCGAGACCGTCCTCGGCTCGAAGCTGGACCCGCGCACCCCGGCGTACGACGTCCAGCAGGCCTGCGGCACCGGGCTCCAGGCGATCGTCGCCGCCGCCAACAAGATCGCCCTCGGGCAGACCGAGTCCGCGATCGCGGGCGGCGCCGACACCGCGAGCGACGCCCCGCTCGGCGTCAACGACCGGCTGCGCCGCATCCTCCTCGAAGCCCGCCGCGCCAAAACCACCGGCGCCCGCCTCAAGGCACTCGCCCAGGTGCGCCCAGCGCATCTGATCCCCGACATCCCGCGCAACGCCGAACCGCGCACCCGCCTGTCCATGGGCGAGCACGCGGCGGTCACCGCCCGCGTCCGGGGCGTCGACCGCGCGGCGCAGGACGAGCTGGCCGCCGCCAGTCACCGACGGCTGGCGGCCGCCTACGACGACGGCTTCTTCCAGGACCTGGTCGTCCCCTTCCGAGGCCTCGACCGCGACCAGAACCTGCGCCCCGACTCGACCGTCGAACGACTGGCCCGTCTGAAGCCGGTGTTCGGGCTCGACGCACCCGACCCGACGATGACGGCGGGCAACTCCACCCCGCTCACCGACGGCGCGGCCGTGGTCCTGCTGGCCTCCGAGGACTGGGCCGACGCGCGCGGCCTGGAGCCGCTGGCCTACCTGACCGAGTACGAGACGGCCGCGGTGGACTTCGTGCACGGGGACGTCGCCGGCGGTGAGGACGGGCTGCTGATGGCGCCCGCCTACGCCGTGCCGCAGATGCTGGAGCGGGCCGGCCTCGGCATGGAGGACTTCGACCTGGTCGAGATCCACGAGGCGTTCGCCTCCCAGGTGCTGGCCACGCTGGCGGCCTGGGAGAAGCGCGGGCTCGCCCCGGTCGACCGGGACCGTCTCAACACGGCCGGGTCCTCCCTCGCCACCGGCCACCCCTTCGCCGCCACCGGCGCCCGCATCGTGGCCACCCTCGCCAAACTGCTCGCCGAACGCGAGGGGCCGTCCAGAGGCCTGATCTCGATCTGCGCGGCCGGCGGCCAGGGCGTCACGGCGATCCTGGAACGCCCTTGACCCGTACGAGCGTCTGAGACTGCACAGCCTGATCCCCGGACCATCTCCGAACCCGCACACACCCCCCACGCGAACGTCGTACGATCCCCTACCCAACCGGCGGTAACCCCGGCACTCGGGGGCAACCCGGTGAACGCCTCGACACGCGAGGCACGTACCTCATGCAGCAAGCAGTCCTCTGTCGCTGCACGCCCAGGGAGCCGCCCGTGTCCACCCCGTACTCAGAGCCCGCCCCGGACTACGCCGACCCCGACGCTCCCCCCGTGCTGGTGGAGCCGGAGACGCGCCGCCTGGACGGCGCCGTGCGGGAGGCGTCCGTACCGGCGTTCGCGCGCCCGGTGACCTACGGTTCCCTCGCCGACCTGCCCTTCGAGAACGCGGCCGCCGCCCCGGACGCGGTGGTCCTCAGCCGCAAGACGGCGGACGGCGAGTGGACAGACGTGACGGCGGAGCAGTTCGCCGCCCAAGTCCACGCCGTGGCGAAGGGGTTGATCGGCGAGGGCCTGATGCCGGGCGACCGGATCGCCATCATGGCCCGCACGACCTACGAGTGGACGCTGCTCGACTTCGCCGCCTGGGCGGCCGGACTGGTCAGCGTGCCCGTCTACCCCACCTCCTCCGTCTTCCAGACCCGCTGGATCCTCCAGGACTCCGGCGCGGTCGCCCTCGTCACCGAGACCATGGGCCAGGCCGCGGCCATCGGCCCCGAACGCGACCGGCTGCCCGACCTCCAGCACATCTGGGTGATGGAGAAGGGGCACCTCGACCGGCTGGCGGAACTCGGCGAGCAGCACACGCCCGACGCCGAAGTCGACATCCGCAGAGGCATGTTGGTGCCCGACACCCTCGCCACCCTCATCTACACCTCCGGCACCACCGGTCGCCCCAAGGGCTGCGCGCTCACCCACGGCAACTTCTTCACCGAGGTCGACAACGCGATCGAACTCCTCTACCCCGTCTTCAAGTCGGACACCGAGGACCTCTCCGTCCTGCTCTTCCTCCCCATGTCCCACGTCTTCGGCCGGATGGTCGCCATCGCCTGCGTCCGCGCCCGCGTCCGCCTCGGCCACGCCCCCAGCCTCAAGGCGGACCAACTCCTGCCGGATCTGGCCGCGTTCAGACCCACCTGTCTCCTCGCCATCCCCTACATGCTGGAGAAGATCTTCAACTCGGCCCGCGCGAAGGCCGAGTCGGGCGGCCGGGTCGGCGCCTTCGACCGCGCCGTCAACACGGCCATCCGCTACGGCGAGGCCGTCGAGGCCCACAAGACCGGGACCGGCAACGGCCCCGCCGCCACCGTGCGAGCCGCCCGCACCTTCTACGACCCGCTCGTCTACCGTCGCCTGCGCAACGCCATGGGCGGACGGGTCCGGCACGCCATCTGCGGCGGCTCCCCGCTGGGCCGCCGCCTCGCCGCGTTCTACCTCGGCGCGGGCATCGAGATCTATGAGGGCTACGGCCTGACCGAGACCACGGGCGCGACCACCGTCACCCCACCCCTCAAACCCCGTCTCGGAACGGTGGGTTGGCCCCTGCCCGGCACGAAGATCCGCATCGCGGCCGACGGTGAGATCCTCATCGCCGGCGAGCACGTGCTGCGCGGCTACTGGGACCCGGCGGCCGGCGGAGTGGTCCCCGCCGCGCCCGACGGCTGGCTCGCCACCGGCGACATCGGGGAACTCGACGACGAGGGCTACCTGACGATCACCGGCCGCAAGAAGGAGATGATCATCACCGGAGGCGGCAAGAGCGTCGCCCCGGCCCCGCTGGAGAACTGGCTGCGCTCGCACCCCCTGATCTCCCAGTGCATCGTCCTCGGCGACGCCCGCCCCTACGTCTCCGCGCTGATCACGCTCGACGCGGACGGCCTCACCCACTGGCGCCAGATGAACGGCAAGCACCCCGTCCCGCCGGAGCTGCTGATCGGCGACGAGGAACTCAACGGGGTGCTCCAACGGGCGGTCGACGAGGCCAACAAGCTCGTCTCCCGCCCGGAGTCGATCCGCCGCTTCGCCGTACTGCCCCGCGACTTCACGGAGGTGGACGGCCACCTCACCCCGTCGATGAAGCTGCGGCGCGAGGCGATCCTGCGGGACTTCGCGAAGGAGGTGGAGGGGCTCTACCCGGAGGTCACTTGAGAGCGGAGGTGAACGCGGCCCAGGTGCCGGGGGAGAGGTCCAGCACGGGGCCGGCGGGGTCTTTGGAGTCGCGGATGTGGATGGTGGTGGGGCGGGTGGCTACTTCGAGGCATTCGCCGCCTTCGCCACTGCTGTAGCTGGACTTGAACCAGGTGAGTTCCCTGTCGCTCATAGCTCCACCAGCTTCTTCTCGATCAACATGCGCGTCTCCCGGGGGGAGAGAGCCATCGCTCGCATGATCCCATAGCGGTCAGCGATCTTACGGACATCTTCCGGGTCGGTGATCAGCCTTGGGAAGCCCTGTGCCTCCGTGTACGCCACTTGTGCATGCTTCTTGGGCGTCAGCAAGTTGAACGCACTGTCCAGGTTTGGGTGTTCCTCGAGTCGAGTGGGCATCACTTGAAGCGCTACGTTCCGCATGTCGCTGACACGCAGCAGGTTCTGCAACTGGGCTTTGAAGATGGAGGGTCCGCCGATCGGACGGTCCATCAGGACCTCTTCGATCACGTAGCTCACGATGGGAGCGGGCCAGCGCTCGAAGACCTGTTGCCGCGACAGCCAGTCGGTGACCCGCTTATCGATCGTTTCCTTACTCAACAGGGGCCGCCGCTGCCGGAAGACGGTGAGCGCGTAATCCTCAGTCTGCAACAGCCCCGGCATGGCCTGGTTGGCGTAGAAGTGCAGCTCGACCGCCTCCGCCTCGAGCGCCGCGTACCCGCGATACCACTCCGGATGCCGAGTCCGAACGCGCCCCATGGCCTCCCGCACCTCGGGAATCGCGTCCTTCAGCATGCCGCCGGCGTCCAGCAGCACGTCGGCCTGCTCCAGCACCTCGGGGCGGATGAGCCGTACGCCGCGTTCCATCGCGGAGATGGCGTCCGGGCCGTACCCCACCAGTTGCCCGAACTCCTTCTGCGTCAGCCCCTTCCGCTCACGGAGCCGTTTCAGCATCTTGCCCAGCGCTGTGAACAGCCCCGTCGTCCCGTCGGCCTCCGCCGGGGTCTCCGGCCTGCGCTCCCGTTCGTCCGTCATGGCACTGCACCGCCCTCACGTCGCTGATGTCACTGTCGACAACACGTACGCCTCCTCCAGCGCATCCGTACGGCTACGGAGAGTCGCCAGGTCGCCCCTGGTCAGAGTAGAGACAACCGACCACGCTCGGTGAGGTGAACTCCGAAAATTCCACCCGGATCCCGACCCCCCTCGGCGAGCTCGCCCTGCGGCTGAGCGCGACGCCCCGGGGCGCACGTCTGGCGCGGCGGCTGACCGCGCAGCAGCTCGACGCGTGGGGCTACCCGCACGACGGGGAGGCGAGCGACACCGCGCAACATGTGGTCGCCGAGCTGGCGGCCAACGCCGTCACGCACGGACGGGTGCCGGGACGGGACTTCGAGCTGCGTCTGCTGCTGCTCCCGGAGGGCCTGCTGCGGATCGAGGTGAGCGACGCGCGGGGGGACCGGGGGCTGCGGATCGTGACGGAGACGGACGCGGAGGGCGGGCGGGGGCTGATCCTCGTCACCGTGCTGGCCACGACGTGGGGCGTCGCGGAGCGGGAGGTGGGCAAGACGGTGTGGGCGGAGCTGTCGCTCAGTCCGTCGCACCGGGCGACGCCGAGGCCGTCCGCCCGCGCTGCTCGATGACGAGGTCGGCGAAGGCCCGCGCCGGCGGGCTCAGCGCGTCCCAGCGCCGCACGGCCCAGCCGACGGGGAGGGGCCGCAGCGCGGGCACGGGGATCAGGCGCAGGCCCCCGTCGGCGGGCTCGGACAAGCCCGGCAGGGCGGGGACGACCGCGCGGCCCACGCCCAGCTCGGCGAGGAGCAGCGCGGTGTCCCAGTCGGCGACGCCGGTGTCGTACGAGAAGCGGACGCCCAACCGGGCGCAGGAGGCGTCCAGATGGGCGGCGGAGGCGGAGTTCGGGGGCAGCCGGATCAGCGGTACGTCGCACAGGTCGTCGACGTCGACGTGGGGGAGGTCGGCGAGCGGGTCGCCGGCGGGTACGGCGAGCATCCAGGGGAGGTCGACGACCCGCCGTTGCACGATGCCGCGCACCGGGGGGCCGAGGGTGATCCAGGCGAGGTCGAGTGTGCCGTCGGCGAGCGCGTCGAAGGAGCCGCGGCCCGAACTCACCGTGCGGAACTCCAGTTTCACGCCGGGATGGGCGCGGCGGTACGCCACGAGGGCGTCGGACATGAAGTGCCGTACGGTGGTCGCGCCGGTGGCCACGCGGACGTATCCGCTGACGCCGTCGGACAGGTCGCGCACCTGCCGCAGCGCCAGGCCGAGTCCGGCGATGCCCTCGGCGGCGGCGGTCTCCAGGATCCGCCCGGCCTGCGTCGGCACGACTCCGCGTGGCCGGCGCTCCAACAGGCCCACGCCCGTCTCCCGCTCGAGGCGCTTGACGTGCTGGCTCACGGCCGACTGCGTGCATCCGAGTTCCCGCGCCACCGCGCTCAGGCTGCCCGCCCGGCACACGGCCACGAACACCCGCAGATCCTCCAGTGTCATGAGGGCCAAGCTTAGACTTGGAGGTGACCACAAATCCTTAGGATTGACTGAGCAGTTGGGGCCGTAAGACGATCTGCTCAGGGCCCTGGGCGGCAACCCGCTCCTCACCCCCGTGGGCGTCCGGACGCCCGGGGCGGGGAGCGGGTGCCGACCCCCGTCGCCCCGAGGAAGAGGAAGGGGGCGCTGCCATGACCGAAGCCGGGTCCGTGGAGGGAGCCGAGGCGCTGCTGCGGGATCTGGGCGCGGGCGCGCTGGCCCACCCGGGCGGCACGCTCCTGGCCCATCTGCGCCGCGTACGCTCCCGGCTCGCCGCGTGGGAGGCGCGCCCGGCCCTGCAGACCGCCGGCCTCTGTCACGCCTTCTACGGCACCGACGGCTTCCCGGACGGTCTGCTCCCGCTGGAGCGCCGTACCGAACTCGCCCGGGTGATCGGGCGGGAGGCGGAGGCGATCGTGTACCTGTACGCGAGCTGCGACCGCGAGGCGACGTACCCGGGCCTGGCCGGTCCGGCTCCCTGCTTCCACGACCGCTTCTCGGGCGTCCAGTGGACGCCCGCGCCCCGCACCCTCCGCGATTTCGCCGACCTCACGGCCGCCAACGAACTCGACCTCGCCGCGCACGACCCGGAGTTCCGCGACCGGTGGGGCCCGGAGCTGCTCACCCTGTTCACCCGCCTTCGCCCGCTGCTGAGCCGTGCGGCGTGGGAGGACTGCCGGAAGATCCTGTCGAAGGCGGCGTGAGGACTGCGGTCGCCTCAGTCGCCCTGCGGCTTGCGGGCGATCAGATAGGCCTGCCGGACCTTCTCGCCGAAGGAGGGCTCGGGCTCCCGCACGGTCCATGAACGCATCTCGAACCCGCCCGCGACGAGCAACCGGGTCATCAGCTCGGGCTCCCGCCGCAGGAAGTCCAACGCCACGGGGTGTCCCCAGGGCTGGTCGTGGCGCTGGACCTCGTCCCCGGCCTGGAAGGCGAGCAGGAGATGCCCGCCGGGGCGCAGGACCCGCAGGAACTCGGCGAAGAGCGCCGGCAGCTCGGGCTCGGGTGTGTGGATGGACGAGTACCACGACACGACCCCGTCGACCGAGCCGTCCTCGTGCGCGAGCTCCGTCATCGAGCCCAGCTCGAACTTGATCCCCGGATTCTCCCGCCGGGCGACGGCGAGCATCCCCTCCGACAGATCCACCCCGGACACCACCAGCCCGAGCGACCCGAGATGCCGCGTGACCCGGCCCGGCCCACACCCCAGATCGAGCACCACTCCACCGCGACCGACGATCTCGGCATACCCCCCGAGCACCCCCCGGTCCATAGGCCGGGCCGGTTCCTCGGAGAAGAGCTCGGCGTAGTCACCGGCGACGGCGTCGTAGAAGGTACGGGTGTCGGAGAGGAAATCGCGTGGGGTCATGGGGTGCGAGGCTAGCGGGGGCGACTCAGCCCGTCCGGCGTTTGAGGACGAGGCCCGTCCAGGGCCGAAGCGGGGGGCCTGGGGGCGGCAGCCCCCCAGGGGCGGGACGGGAAGGGGCGGCGGGGGCGAACCGACACACCGAAGCGACACGCACCCCCGCCCCCACCCGGGTGACCCCACAGCCGACCAGCGCCCCCACCACCCCCACGCCCCCCACCGCCACCGCCCACCGAACAACCTCCGATCGGCGGCTGCCGATCCACTCCCCCGAGTGAAGCCCACCCGCCCGAGCGCCGCAGGCAAAGGCAGGCAAAGGCAGGAGCCCCACCGCCACAAAAGTGGCGCGGGGCTCCTTGGGTACTGCTCTCAGACTTGCGATGTCACGGACGTGACGATCAGACGGGGGTGACGTTCTCCGCCTGCGGGCCCTTCGGACCCTGAGTCACGTCGAAGGAGACCTGCTGGTTCTCCTCCAGGGAACGGAAGCCCTGCGCGTTGATCGCGGAGTAGTGGACGAAGACGTCGGGGCCGCCGCCTTCCTGGGCGATGAAGCCAAAGCCCTTTTCGGCGTTGAACCACTTCACGGTTCCGGTAGCCATAAGCCCTCCTTGGGCCCAAAGGGTTGCCCTGCTCCAGAACCCTGCAAGCGTGAAAGCAAGTGCCGCACAACTGCATACGTCTGAAAACGACGAGAGCCCGCGGTTACATGCTCCGCAGGCTCTGTACTGCAAGGGAAACCAAACTGCAACTTGCGGCGAGCCTAGCACGCGGGCAGCCGAACGCAATAGAGGTCAAGATCACGTCACCCGAATGTTTGAACATCCGGAGAAGCGGTTGACCGAGGGGCCGGAGACAGGAGCGTATCGGACGGGGTCTAGTCTCGCGATGTGGACAATTCTCGCAACCGACCCCGCGTGGGCCACATCCAGTTCCTCAACTGCCTGCCCCTCTACTGGGGGCTCGCGAGAACCGGCACGCTCCTCGACTTCGAGCTGACCAAGGACACCCCCGAGAAGCTCAGCGAACAGCTGGTGAGCGGGGACCTGGACATCGGCCCCGTCACCCTCGTCGAGTTCCTGAAGAACGCCGACGACCTGGTCGCCTTCCCCGACATCGCCGTCGGCTGCGACGGCCCGGTGATGTCCTGCGTGATCGTCTCCAAGGTCCCCCTGGCGGAACTGGACGGTGCGCGCGTCGCCCTGGGCTCCACCTCACGTACCTCCGTGCGCCTGGCCCAGCTCCTCCTGTCGGACCGCTACGGCGTCCGCCCCGACTACTACACCTGCCCGCCCGACCTGAGCCTGATGATGCAGGAGGCGGAGGCGGCCGTCCTGATCGGCGACGCGGCCCTGCGGGCCAACCTCCTGGACGGGCCGACGTACGGCCTGGAGGTCCACGACCTCGGCGCGCTCTGGAAGGAGTGGACGGGCCTGCCGTTCGTCTTCGCGGTCTGGGCGGCGCGCCGCGAGTACCTGGAACGAGAGCCGGTCATCACCCGCAAGGTCCACGAGGCCTTCCTCGCCTCCCGCAACCTCTCCCTGGAGGAGGTCACCAAGGTCGCCGAACAGGCGGCCCGCTGGGAGGCCTTCGACGAACGCGTCCTGGAGCAGTACTTCACCACCCTCGACTTCCGCTTCGGCCCCGCCCAGCTGGAAGCGGTGACGGAATTCGCCCGCCGAGTAGGCCCCACCACCGGCTTCCCGGCAGACGTGAAGGTGGAACTCCTCACCCCGTGACGACGACATTCGGCGAGGTGGCCCTGCTCGCCGTCGCGGCGGTGTGGGGCGCGGTGGCCGGCGTCCTGCTGCCTCGCGCCGCGTACCGCTTCTCGGTGGCGTTGCCGCCGAGCGGGACGGACGGCGAGGCGGGGGACGACGGGGCGGGGGCGGACGGCGAGGGACCGCCCGTGCCCGGGTGGCGTGACCGCTGTCCTCAAGGGCATCCCGTTCGCGCCTGGATCGGTCCCGCCCGCTGTCCGCGCTGCGCCGAAGACGCCGGCGCCGATGCGCGCCCACGGGGGCGGGCCGGGTCGTACGGTCCCGGCGGGGCACTCCTCGCCGCCGTCACCGCCGGCCTCTGCGCCGTCCTCGGCTTCGCCACCGGCCCCCGGCCCGAGCTGGCCGTCTGGCTGCTGCTCGCGCCCGTCGGGGTGCTGCTCGCCGTCGTCGATCTGCGGGTGCAGCGGCTGCCCGACCCGCTCACCCTGCCCTTCGCGGCGACCGCCCTCGCCCTGCTCGGTGTGGCCGCACGGCTGCCGGAGCACGCCGGCGACTGGACGACGGCCCTCCTCGCGTCCCTCGCGCTGAGCGCCGGCTACCTCGTGCTGCACCTCGTCAACCCCGGCGGGATGGGCTTCGGCGACGTGAAGCTCGCGCTCGGCGCGGGCGCCGTCCTCGGCTGGTACGGCTGGCCCACCGTCATGCTGGGGACCTTCACCGGGTTCCTGCTCGGCGCGCTGTACGGCGGCGCGCTCCTCGTCGCGCGCAAGGCCGACCGCAAGACGGCGGTCCCGTTCGGGCCGTTCCTGATCGCGGGCGCGTACGTGGGGTTGCTGCTGGGCGCGTACACGGCCTGACGTCGGCCGTGGCGAAAGGCTGGCGTAGGCTGACTTGGTCCGTCCACAACCCTTGACGAAAGGGACGCTCCGGTGACCGAGAAGGCCGACCTCACCTCTGTTGATGTCACAGCCGTCCTCGAACGTGCCGCCGGGGGCGGACGGATCACGCCCGAGGAGGCGCTCGTCCTCTACCGCGACGCGCCCCTGCACGCGCTGGGCGCCGCCGCCGACGCCGTACGCCGCCGTCAGTACGCCGGCACTGAGCACATCGCGACGTACATCATCGAGCGGAACATCAACTACACGAACGTGTGCGTCACCGCGTGCAGGTTCTGCGCCTTCTACGCGGCGCCGAAGGACACGGCCAAGGGCTGGACCCGCGACCTGGACGACATCCTGCGCCGGTGCGCGGAGACCGTGGAGCTGGGCGGCACCCAGATCATGTTCCAGGGCGGCCACCACCCGGACTACGGCGTCGAGTACTACGAGAAGCACTTCTCCGCCATCAAGCAGGCCTTCCCGCAGCTCGTCATCCACAGCCTGGGGGCGAGCGAGGTCGAGCACATGGCCCGCATCTCCAAGGTGTCGGTCGAGGAGGCGATCCAGCGCATCCACGCGGCGGGCCTGGACTCCTTCGCCGGCGCCGGCGCCGAGCTGCTGCCCGAGCGGCCGCGCAAGGCCATCGCTCCGCTGAAGGAGTCCGGCGAGCGCTGGCTGGAGATCATGGAGGCGGCGCACAACCTCGGTGTCGAGTCCACGTCGACCATGCTGATGGGCACCGGCGAGACCAACGCCGAGCGCATCGAGCACCTGCGGATGATCCGTGACGTACAGGACCGGACGGGTGGGTTCCGCGCTTTCATCCCGTACACCTACCAGCCCGAGAACAACCACCTGAAGGGCCGTACCCAGACGACCCTGTTCGAGTACCTGCGGATGATCGCGATCGCCCGTCTGTTCCTCGACAACGTCCGCCACATCCAGGGCTCCTGGCTGACGACGGGCAAGGAGGTCGGCCAACTCTCCCTGCACTACGGCGCGGACGACCTCGGCTCCATCATGCTGGAGGAGAACGTCGTCTCCTCGGCCGGCGCCAAGCATCGCTCCAACCGCCTGGAGATCATCGACCTGATCCGCAAGGCGGGCCGCGTCCCGGCGCAGCGCTCCACGACGTACGAGCACCTGGTCGTCCACGACGACCCGGCGAACGACCCCGTCGACGAGCGGGTCGTCTCGCACATCTCCTCGACGGCGATCGAAGGCGGCACCGCCCACCCCGAGTTGAAGCTGCTCGCGCCCAACTGACCGGCCACCGCACCGAACTGACGCTGCCGTGCTGACCATTCACGCCGCCGACGAGCTCCGCCGCGCCTGGGACGACCCGTCGCCGGTCGAGGGCGGAGCCGTCGCCGTCCAGGGCGACCGGGTCGTCGGCGTGGGCGCCCGGTCCGAGTTGGAGGCGCGGTTCCCCGGTGCGCGCGTGCGGCACTGGCCCGGCGTCCTCGGCCCCGCGCGTCTCCACGAGGGCCCCCTTCCGGACGCCCCCAGCGCACGCGAGCGCGTCCACGCCGTGCTCAAGCTCGGCGCGGCGGCCGTCCTGGCGGAGCACGCCGGCTCGCCCGAACTCCGGGCGGCCGCCGCGCGCAACCACGTCGCCGTGCTGCCGAGCGCACGACGGACCGAGATCGTGGAGAACGGGCGCGCCGACCTCGCCGTCTTCGTGCGCGACGAGACGGGCAGCGGTGAGGAGGCGGGCAGCGGTGAGGAGGCGGGCAGTGGTGAGGGGGCCGGCGTCTGCGTCGCGACCGTCTGCGCGGGACGGCTGGTACACCGTCGGCGGTGACCGGTCCGACGTGGGTCGTGTGTGTCAGTCCGCCGCCGAGAACGCCTTCGCGAACGCCCCCGCACTCTGCTTCACCCCACTGCAGTCGGTGAGCGGTTCGTCCTGTCCGGCGACCCCGTCCGCGCAGCTCCGGTCGCGGAAGGCGGACCACATCGACACCCAGGCGACGCCCTTGCCCTCGGCGAACGTCCGCACCTGCGCCGCGTCCGCGAGCGTGAACGTCTCGTTGTCGACGTCGTTGACGCCGATCATCGAGGTGAGCGCCATCCCCTTCCAGGCGGCGGCGTCCGTCGTGCCGAAGGCCTTCGTCAACTGCGCGTGCGCGGCCGTGGCGGCGGCGATCGCGTAGCCGCCCATGTCGCCGGTGTACGACTCGCCGTAGTTCATCGTCATGATGTTGACGGTGGAGACCTGGACGTCGTACTCGTTCGCCGCCTCGAGCAGCGCGAGGCCGCCGGCGTCCAGCCCGGAGGGCATCACCGGGAGCGTGAAGGTGACTTCCAGGTCCGTGCGCTCCTTCTGGAGCAGGGCGATGGCCTGGGAGCGCAGGGCGACCGACCCGGCGTCGGCGAGGTCGTCGCCCTCGACGTCGAAGTCGGCCCGCGTGGAGCCGGCGGCGTCCAGGGCCGCGCCGTACGCCTCGGCCAGTTCCGCCGCGCTGTCGCAGACCGCCGCCAGTTCCTTTCCGGAGGCCCCGCCGAAGGAGACCCGGACGGAGCCGCCCGACTTCGTGAGAGCGGAGACGCGGGAGGCGACGGACGGGTCACCGATGGCGTGCGTGCCGTTCCACTTCGGCGTGCAGCCGCTTCCGTCCGAGATGACGAAGGCCAGGTTGTACGTGGCCGGGGAGCCGGCCGTGTCGTGGGCGGACGCCGTCGTCGCGTTCACGTAGGGCGCGTACGCCGTCGCTGTCGCCGTACCGGCTGCGGCGCTCGGCGAAGGGGACCTGACGGACGGCGCTTTCGACGTGTCGTCGGGCCCCGCGGAGCAGCCCGCCAGGGCCAGGGCGAACAGACAGGTCAGTCCGGCCGCCGGCGTCAGGAGACTCCGCATTGCGCATGCACCCGCTTTCGTGGATTCAAATTGAGGCGACGAAAGATGTCCTCGAAAGGGGAATGTCCCACATCCGGGCAGCGTGCGCGGGAACACTGAGCACACAGACGCTCTGTGGACTTAAGTGAGCATAGAGGGTCAACCGACCGCCCGAACAGGACAATCGACCCTCTCGTTCTTGCAGGTGCCGGCGTCGCGATTCGCCGTTTCTCTCAGGTGAATGACAGGTTCGGGCGGTTCTCATGGCCGACTCACAACAATTCCAGAGTTTGAGGCAAATAAAGGCTCCCTAACATCCGGGGAATGCATTCCGAGCCTGCCATCGAAAGCCGTGCCGCCACTCGTGGTCGCCGCCGCAAACGCGTCGACGACTCCGGCGAAGGGCCCGTGTTCGTTGACAACTCCGGACGCAGATCCAAGCTGCTGCGTCGGATCGGCCTCCTCGTCGGCGTCGGCTGCCTCACCTACGCGGTCGTCCTGGGCGCCGCGTTCATGGGCTGGGGCGCCTCGCTCACCCCGTCCTCCCTGCTGCCGTTCGGCGGCAACGGCCAAGGAGGCCCCGGCGGTCAGGGCGGCCCGAGCGGTCAGGGGCCCGGGGGCGGACCGCCGGACGGCGGGGCGGGCGGGGCGGGCGACCAGGCCGCTCTGCCGGGTGGCGCGCGGCCCTCGGCGCCATCCGGCTCTTCCCCGGCCCCCGGCCCCGCTTCCGCCTCCCCTTCCTCCACCCCGTCCTCGTCCCCCGCGCCGTCCGCCTCCGCGACCGCCGACTGACCGGAGCCCAGCCACCCCCATGACGACCACCGACTCCCGCCGGCGCCGCCGCGCCCCCTCCCGTATCGAACGGGCGGCCGGCAAGGCCGCGGCCCTGCAGAAACCGCGGGTCATCCTCGCCCTGCTGCTCCTGCTCGCGCTCACCAGCGTGATGCTGCTCGACGGCTATCTGCGCGCCGAGGTCGGCGGCGACCAGCGCGTCCGCACCGGCGCCGACTCCGGCGAGGTGCCCGACGACGTCCTCGCCGGGGGGCCGATCCTCACTTTCCGCGGCGGACGGGCCGCCACCGTCTCCGTCCCGGACAAGACGATCGCCCTCACCTTCGACGACGGCCCCGACCCGACCTGGACGCCCCAGGTGCTGGAGATCCTCGAGAAGTACGACGTCCCCGCCACGTTCTTCGTGGTCGGCTCGATGGTCTCCCGTCACCCGGACGTCGTGCGGGACATGGTCGAGCAGGGCAACGAGGTGGGCATCCACACCTTCACCCACATCGACCTCTCCTATCAGAGCGACGCCCGCGTCGACCGCGAGATGCAGCAGACGCAGCTCGCGCTCGCGGGCGCGGCCGGCATCACCACCACGCTGTTCCGCGCGCCGTACTCCTCGAAGACCGACGCCATCGACGACTACAGCTGGCCCGTCTATCGCCGGCTCGGCGAGGAGGGCTACACCAGCGTCTTCGTCGACACCGACAGCGACGACTGGAAACGACCGGGCGTCTCCAAGATCATCCAGTGGGCCACGCCCGAGGACGGCGCGGGCGCGTCGGTGCTCTTCCACGACGCCGGCGGAGAGCGCTCGCAGACGATCAAGGCGCTGCCGACGTACATCGAGAAGATGAAGGCGGCGGGGTACACCTTCACCACCGTCAGCGGCGCGATGCAGGAGGACGAGGCGGGGGCCGCGGGCGCGGGCGCGGGGAATGCCGGTGGTCCCGCAGGTGGTCCCGCAACCGGCCCCGGGGGAGCCGTCGACCGTCTCCAGGCCGCCCATCGTGAGGCCACCGGCCTCACCCTGTACGAGGGCAAGGCCCTGGTAGCGGCGGTCGCCCTCGCCGAGTGGACGGTTCCGGCGCTCTCGGTCGGGCTGATGGCCGTCGGCGTGGCCGTCATCGGCCGGTTCGGCATGATGCTGGTCCTCGCCCGCCGCCACCACCGGATCCGCAACCGGCGCCGCTTCAGCTGGGGGCCGCCGGTCACCGGCCCGGTGAGCGTGATCGTCCCCGCGTACAACGAGAAGGAGTGCATCGCCAACACCCTCGACTCACTGGCGCGGAGCACCCATCCGATCGAGATCATCGTCGTCGACGACGGCTCCACGGACGGCACGAAGGAGATCGCCGAGTCGCTGGGCATCCCCGGCGTCCGCGTCATCCGGCAGGAGAACGCGGGCAAGCCGGCCGCCCTGAACAACGGTGTGCGCAACGCCCGTCACGACATCGTCGTGATGATGGACGGCGACACCGTCTTCGAACCCGACACCGTGCGGCAGTTGGTGCAGCCCTTCGCCGACCCGAAGGTGGGCGCGGTCGCCGGGAACGCCAAGGTCGGCAACCGCGACACGGTCATCGGCGCCTGGCAGCACATCGAGTACGTGATGGGCTTCAACCTCGACCGCCGTATGTACGACCTGCTCCGCTGCATGCCCACCATCCCCGGCGCGATCGGGGCGTTCCGCAGGGACGCGGTGCTGGAGGTCGGCGGCATGAGCGAGGACACCCTCGCCGAGGACACCGACATCACCATCGCCATGCACCGGGCGGGCTGGAACGTCGTCTACCAGGAGCACGCCAGGGCGTGGACCGAGGCGCCGGGCTCCCTGAAGCAGCTGTGGTCCCAGCGCTACCGCTGGTCCTACGGCACGATGCAGGCGCTCTGGAAGCATCGCAGGTCCCTGACGGACAAGGGGCCTTCGGGCCGCTTCGGCAGGGTCGGCATGCCGCTGGTGGTGCTCTTCCAGATCGTCACACCGGTCTTCGCCCCGCTCATCGACGTGTTCACCGCCTACTCGATGATCTTCATCGACTTCCGGGCGGCGCTGCTGGCCTGGCTGGCCGTCCTGGGCGTCCAACTGGTCTGCGCGGCGTACGCCTTCCGGCTCGACCGGGAGAAGTACCGCTACCTGCTGATGATGCCGCTGCAGCAGCTCGCCTACCGCCAGATGATGTACCTCGTCCTCATCCACTCCAGCATCACGGCCCTCACCGGCGGCCGCCTGCGCTGGCAGAAGCTGAAGCGGACGGGCGAGGTCGGGACCCCGGCGGGGGTGCGCTGATGGGCGCGCACAGCAAGGGGGCGGTACGGCCCCCGGACGGCCCGCCCGAGCCGGCGGCCCTCCCCGCCGGCACCGCGGCGCTGTCGCAGGCGGAGCCCATGGCGGCGCTGTCGCGGGCGGAGCCCACGGCGGCGGCGCTGTCGCAGGTGGAGCCCGCGGTGGCGGCGCTGTCGCAGGTGGAGCCCGCGGTGCGTGACCGCCGCTCCGACAGGCCCGCGGGCCGGGACAGGTACTTCGACACGCTGAGAGCCCTCGCCCTCGTCAGGGTCGTCGCCTACCACACCTTCGGCTGGGCCTGGGCGGGCCTCGTCTTCCCCTCCATGGGCGTCATGTTCGGGCTCGCCGGCACTCTGATGGCCAAGTCCCTGGAGCGTCCGCCGCTCACGGTGGTGAGGAGCCGGTTCCGCCGCCTGCTGCCGCCCTTCTGGTTCTGGGGCCTCTTCGTCGTCCTGGCGATGCTGGTCCACGGCTGGATGCCGGGCCCGCAGATCGTCTACTGGGTCGTCCCGCTCGGCGACCCGCCGGGCGACGCCTGGGGTGAGCAGGCCTGGGAGATCCTCTGGTACCTGCGCACCTACCTGTGGTTCGTCCTGCTCTCCCCGCTGCTCCTGCGCCTCTTCCGGCTCGCCCCGGCCGCCGTGCTCGCCCTCTCCCTCGTCCCGGTCCTCGTGCTGAACTTCCTCTGGCCGGGTCCGGACGGCCGGTTCGGCAGCGCCCTGTGGGACCTGTCGACGTACCTCTGCTGCTGGATGCTCGGGTTCGCGCACCGGGACGGCGTGCTCCAGCGGCTGAAGCCGGCCCTGGTGGCGGTCCTCTCGCTCGCCGCGATGGCCTGCGGCGGCTGGTACGCCTTCGCCCACCAGGCCGACGTCGGCACCTACGACCTGGACGAGAACCCCCTCGCGCAGGCCTTCTGGTCGGCCGGTTCCGTCACCCTGCTGATGTGGGCGAAGGCGTACTTCCGGATCGACTTCGCCTGGCTCACCCGCTTCAGCCGCACCGACCGGATCGTCACCGTGTTCAACGCGCGCGCGGTCACGATCTACCTCTGGCACGAGATCGCGCTGATCCTGGCCGTTCCGTTGATCGACCGCTGCTGGGACGTGCCCGCGTTCGAGAAGTACCTGCCGTTGGACAGCCCGTGGTTCACGTTCGCCGTGGGCTGGCTGCTGATCGCGGTGTTCGTCCTGCTCTGCGGCTGGGTCGAGGACGTGGCGGCGCGCAGGAGGCCAAGGCTGCTGCCGTGAGCGCGGGCTGCGGCTGCGTTGAGTCGGCGGGGCGCGGGTTGCGTTGAGTCGGCGGGGCGCGGGCTGCCACGAGCCGGAGAGGCGCGGGCTGCCACGAGCCGGAGAGGCGCGGGCTGCCACAATGGGCGGGTGACCCGCGCTTCCCTGAACAAGCAGCCGCACGAAGTCGCCTCGATGTTCGACGACGTGGCGGAACGGTACGACCTGACGAACGACGTCCTCTCGCTCGGCCAGGACCGGAGGTGGCGCAAGGAGGTGGCCCGCGCGGTCGACGCCCGCCCCGCGCAGAAGATCCTGGACCTGGCGGCCGGCACGGCCACCTCCTCCCTGCCCTTCGCCCGCTCCGGCGCCTACGTCGTCCCCTGCGACTTCTCCCTCGGCATGCTCCAGGTCGGCAAGCGCAAGCACACCTGGCTGCCCTTCACCGCCGGCGACGCGACGAGGCTGCCGTTCAAGGACGACACCTTCGACGCCGTCACGATCTCCTTCGGTCTGCGCAACGTGCAGGACTTCGACTCCGCCCTGCGGGAGATGCACCGGGTGACCCGCCCCGGCGGCCGGGTCGTGATCTGCGAGTTCTCGCACCCGACCTGGGCGCCCTTCCGCACGGTCTACACCGAGTACCTGATGCGCGCCCTGCCGCCGGTCGCCCGGGCCGTCTCCTCCAACCCGGACGCGTACGTGTACCTCGCCGAATCCATCCGCGCCTGGCCCGACCAGCCCGCCCTGGCCGAGCACCTGCGCAAGGCCGGGTGGACGAAGGTCGCCTGGCGCAACCTGACCGGCGGCGTGGTCACCCTGCACCGGGGCTTCAAGGAGAGCTGAGCAGGGCCGAGGGGGCGGCCGGCCCGGTCGCCGGTGGCCGCCTCCCCGTGCTTCAGCAGGAGCTGACCGTTTCGAAGGCGTCGCCCGGCCGGTCCAGCTCGCGTTCCAGCCCGCCTCCCCCCGGTCCGGGCACGCGCGGCTCGCGCACGCCCGAGCCTCCGCCGCCCTCGCCCTCGGCGAAGTCGAACCACACGGTGACGACGGCGCCGCGCGGCACCTCGACCCCGGGCGGCGGGTACTGCCGTACGACGTAGTCGACGACGGTGCGGTGGAAGTCGGGCCGGTCAGGAGCGGCCAGCAGCACGCCTCGCGCCATGGCCGTCTCGCGCGCGTCCATCGCCATCAGGCCGACGAGCCTCGGCACGCGCACTTCGGGTGTTTTTGGCCGTATGAGCACAGATGTCACCCCCAGCGGTACTGGAAGGGTAACCGGCCGGGGGTGTCGTCCGGAAGCGCCGGGTGGCTTTCCGTGACAGGCGGTCACTCAGGGTCATGCGTCACAGGTCGAGGCGGTAGCAGTGCCCCTGCGACTTCGACTGCGGGGTGGTGAAGACCTCCGCCAGCCGCATGCCGAGCCGCTGCGTGACCGCGATGGAGCGGGCGTTGCGCGCGGCGACCATGGCGACCACGCTCGGCACGCCCGCCTGTCTCACCCGGTCCACCGTCATCCGCGCCGCCGCGGTGACGTACCCCTGGCCCCAGTGCTCCCGCCCCAGCCGCCACCCGATCTCGATCTCGCCCGCCGGACCCCAGTCCCGCTCCCAGGGCTGGGCGCCGGTGAAGCCGATGACACGGCCCGACTCGTCGAGCATCGTCCACAGGCAGTACCCGCGCTCGGCGTCGTGCCGGCGCTGGCGGGCGGTGAGTTCCTCGTAGACGGACAGTCCCGCGGACCGGCCGCCATGGAACTCCATGACGTCGGGGTGGTCGAAGATCCGGTGCCAGGCGACCGCATCCTCGTCGGTGGGGACGCGCAGCCGTACCACGGGGAGAACTCGCTTCACGGGGGCAGCCCTTCAGCCGGTGATCAATGCCGCTGAATAGACTGCCCATGTCCAGTGCCCCCCGGCACCCAGATTCCGAACTTGGGGAGTTCCCGCCGTGACTCAGCCCCTCTCCGCCAACACCGCCGACGTGATCGTCGTCGGCGCTGGGCCGGCCGGCTCCACGACCGCGTACCACCTCGCCAAGGCCGGACTCGATGTGCTCCTGCTCGAGAAGACCGAGTTCCCGCGGGAGAAGGTCTGCGGCGACGGTCTCACCCCGCGCGCCGTCAAGCAGCTCGTCGCCATGGGCATCGACATCTCCGAAGAGGCGGGCTGGCTGCGCAACAAGGGGCTGCGCATCATCGGCGGAGGCGTCCGCCTCCAGCTGGACTGGCCGGACCTCGCCTCCTTCCCCGACTACGGTCTCGTCCGCAAGCGCGACGACTTCGACGAGCAGCTCGCCCGCCAGGCGCAGAAGGCGGGCGCCCGACTCCACGAGCGCTGCAACGTCGGCGCCCCGATCGTCGACGACCGCACCGGGCGCATCACCGGGGTGCACGCCAAGCTGGGCGAGGACAAGCGCGAGGTCACCTTCCACGCCCCTCTGGTCGTCGCCGCCGACGGCAACTCCACCCGCCTCTCGCTGGCGATGGGCCTGCACCGCCGCGAGGACCGTCCCATGGGCGTCGCGGTGCGCACCTACTTCACCTCGCCGCGCCACGACGACGACTACCTGGAGTCCTGGCTGGAGCTGTGGGACCGGCGCGGACCGGGCGAGGACCGGCTCCTGCCGGGCTACGGCTGGATCTTCGGCATGGGCGACGGCACGTCCAACGTCGGCCTCGGCGTCCTCAACACCTCCGACTCCTTCAAGGAACTGGACTGGCGCGAGGTCCTCAAGGCCTGGTGCGCCTCCATGCCCGAGGACTGGGGCTACACGCCGGACAACATGACCGGCCCGATCCGCGGCGCCGCCCTGCCGATGGCCTTCAACCGCCAGCCCCACTACACCAAGGGCCTGCTGCTCGTCGGCGACGCCGGCGGTCTGGTGAACCCCTTCAACGGCGAGGGCATCGCCTACGCCATGGAGTCCGGGCAGATCGCCGCCGACGTCATCGTCCAGGCGCACGCGCGGGCCACCCCCGGCCAGCGCGAACTGGCTCTCCAGAGCTACCCGCGCATCCTCAAGGACACCTACGGCGGCTACTACACGCTGGGCCGGGCCTTCGTGAAGCTCATCGGCAACCCGAAGGTCATGAAGATCGCGGCTCAGCGCGGTCTCACGCACCCCGTGCTGATGAAGTTCACCCTGAAGCTCCTCGCGAACCTCACCGACCCGACGGGCGGCGACGCGATGGACCGCATCATCAACGGCCTGAGCAAGGTGGCCCCGAAGGCGTGACGTCGCCCGCGCGACGGTGACGGGGCGCCCCCTCCCTCTGAAGCGGGGGAGCGCCCTTCGCTCAAAGGGCGGCGAACATCCGCCGCCCGGCCGCCCGGTGACCTGACGCAAACTCGTGCGCTAGTGAACTCGGGTCCGGCGCGGTGAACTCGGGTCCGGCGCGGCCGCGTTGACGGCGGCCGGTGCGTGCGCTCCGCGGGACGTCACCTCGGCCGGAGGCCGAGGACGCCGGGCCCAGTACGCCGGGCCGAGGACGCCGGGAATGGCTGAAGGGCCGCTGCCCCGAGTGGCTGCGGCCCTTCTGACGGTTCCGTACGTCTCAGAGGACGCGGACGGCGCCCGACGCCGGGTAACCGGAAAGGTCCTGGATGACGACGCCCTTGGACGGGTTGGCCGCGTCCAGGTACTGGCCGTTCCCGATGTAGACGCCCACGTGGTAGGCCGAACCCTTGCCGCCCCAGTACAGGATGTCGCCGACCTGGACGTTGTCCAGCGACACGTCCGTGCCGGCCATCGACTGGTCCTGCGAGACGCGCGGCAGGTCGACGCCGACCTGCTTGAACGCGGCCTGGACCAGGCTGGAGCAGTCCCAGGCGTTGGGGCCGGTGGCACCCATGACGTACGCGTCGCCCAGCTGGGCCTTCAGGAAGGAGATGACCGTCCCGACGCTGCCGCTGGCGGGAGCGGAGACCGACGCGGAGCCGGAGTCGGAGACGGACGCGGACGCGGACGCGGAGAGGGTGCTGCGCTCCGCGGAACGGGACGCGGCGGCCTCGGCGGCGGCCTTACGGGCTTCCTCGGCCTTCTTCTTGGCCTCGGCCTTCTTCGCGGCGGCGAGGTCCTTCTTGGCCTCGGCGGCCGCTGCTGCTGCGGCGGCGTCGCGCTCGGCGTCCAGCTGGTAGTTCGCGGCCGCCTGCTGCGTGACTTCGGCGGACTGCGCGACCTGTGCGGCCAGATCGCCCGTGAGGACGGGCAGTTCGAGCGTCTGCGTCACCGGCTCGGCGGCGTTGGCCGATCCTGCCGCCGTGGCGACGGCCAGCGTGCCGAGGACACCACTGGCGACTCCGGCCCGCATCGCGATCTTCGACGCGCTGCGGCGGGGTTTCCGGTGGCTGCGTATGTGAGCGGTGTGGGACATGGGTACAAGCGGTATCAGGGGCTCCTCCATACCTTCAAGAAACGTGTGGTGCGCCACAATTACTCAATGGAGGCCCTGAACACCTGTCACGCCGCACCTTATTGACGCCTTAACGGACATTGCGGACTCAGGTGATCAAGCCTGTGATCATGGGCTTTCGTCGTTACGTCCGGATTGCCCTGCGCCTACCACTGGTCGAGACAGTTGGCCAAGCCCGGTTCTCGGGCGCACTTTCGGGTGTGGCAGAGGTCACGGAACGGTTACCGGGGCCGGGGCGTCATGCGCGCGATGGAGCGGTCGACTCCGCTCGTGAATGCGCGCACACGTCCACTTGATGCCGTCCTGCTCCCCCTGATGTGTGAACGAGGCCTCTAGCAGGACGCCCCGCCCGAGGCGAATTTGCATGCAGAGGAACTCTCTTGATATTGAGACGCGCCCTGCGGCCTGCGCGGACGAGCGTAAATGTCACCTCTTGTGATCACTCTGACGCTTCCCGTGCGAAGATCACCGCTGATATGACTTCATGATCCTTCGTCAGGTGGTGGAGATCACAAAGCTTGTGCAATACCCCGTGTCGCAGATCACAGACCGGCAGGCATAGGATGCGTGGCAGTTGGGCTTGTGACCTGCTTCACATGTTCGCGATCTTCGCCGGGACGGGCGGGGTTCGAGGGAGATGTGAGACGGATGTGAGCCCGTGCCATCGCCAGCAGTCAGTGCCGACTGAGAGGAGCGAGGAGCGGTGAACGCTTATGCGCCCATCCTCGTACTGGGAGCCCTCGGGGCAGGCTTTGCGATCTTCTCCGTGGTCATGGCCACGCTGATCGGGCCGAAGCGGTACAACCGCGCCAAGCTCGAGGCCTACGAGTGCGGTATCGAGCCGACCCCCACGCCGGCCGGCGGCGGGCGCTTCCCCATCAAGTACTACCTGACGGCGATGCTCTTCATCGTCTTCGACATCGAGATCGTCTTCCTCTACCCCTGGGCCGTCACCTTCGACGCCCTGGGGCTTTTCGGGCTCGTGGAGATGCTGCTCTTCGTGCTCACCGTCTTCGTCGCCTACGCGTACGTGTGGCGCCGCGGCGGCCTGGAATGGGACTGAGGGGCCTTTAGCCATGGGACTCGAAGAAAAGCTGCCGAGCGGTTTCCTGCTGACCACCGTCGAGCAGGCCGCGGGCTGGGTGCGCAAGGCGTCCGTCTTCCCCGCCACGTTCGGCCTCGCCTGCTGCGCCATCGAGATGATGACCACCGGCGCCGGCCGCTACGACCTGGCGCGCTTCGGCATGGAGGTCTTCCGCGGTTCGCCCCGCCAGGCGGACCTGATGATCGTCGCCGGCCGGGTCAGCCAGAAGATGGCGCCCGTGCTCCGGCAGGTCTACGACCAGATGCCGAACCCCAAGTGGGTGATCTCCATGGGGGTCTGCGCTTCCTCGGGCGGCATGTTTAACAACTACGCGATCGTCCAGGGCGTCGACCACATCGTCCCCGTCGACATCTACCTCCCGGGCTGCCCACCCCGCCCGGAGATGCTCATGGACGCCATCCTCAAGCTCCACCACAAGATCCAGAACTCCAAGCTGGGCGTGAACGCCGAGGAAGCGGCCCGCGAGGCGGAGGAAGCGGCGCTCAAGGCCCTGCCCACGATCGAGATGAAGGGGCTGCTGCGGTGAGCGACGCGAACGGCGCCGGCGCGGGGTCCGGCGGGACCAACCCCGAAAAGGACCTCTCCGCATCCAACCTCCCCGGTCAGCGGGGCCAGGGCGGTGAGGAGATCCGCGTGCAGCGCGGAATGTTCGGCGCCGACAGGGGCGGCGACACCTCCGGCTACGGCGGCCTGGTCCGCTCCGTCCGGCTCCCGGGACCGGCGAGCCGGCCCTACGGCGGCTGGTTCGACGAGGTCGCCGACGAACTCGAGGGCGCGCTGGAGGAGCAGGGGCTCCTCCCCGACAACGCGATCGAGAAGACCGTCGTCGACCGCGGCGAACTCACCTTCCACATCGAACGCGAGCACCTGGTGCGCGTCGCCCGCACCCTGCGCGACGACCCCGCCCTGCGCTTCGAACTGTGCACCGGCGTCAGCGGCGTCCACTACCCCGCCGACAAGGGGCGCGAGCTGCACGCCGTCTACCACTTGCGCTCGATCACCCACAACCGGCTGATCCGGCTCGAAGTCAGCGCCCCCGACAGCGACCCGCACGTGCCGTCCCTGGTCCCCGTCTATCCGACCAACGACTGGCACGAGCGCGAGACCTACGACTTCTTCGGGATCGTCTTCGACGGTCACCCGGCCCTGACGCGGATCATGATGCCGGACGACTGGCAGGGCCACCCGCAGCGCAAGGACTACCCCCTCGGCGGCATCGCCGTCGAATACAAGGGCGCCCAGATCCCGGCTCCGGACCAGCGGAGGTCGTACTCGTGAGCACTTCGCACGCCTCCCCCAGGGAGACCACCGAGGGCACCGTCTACACCGTCACAGGCGGCGACTGGGACGAGGTCGTCCAGTCCGCGGCCCGCGCCGACGACGAGCGCATCGTCGTCAACATGGGCCCCCAGCACCCCTCCACCCACGGAGTGCTCCGCCTCATCCTGGAGATCGAGGGCGAGACGGTCACCGAGGCCCGCTGTGGCATCGGCTACCTGCACACCGGCATCGAGAAGAACCTCGAGTTCCGCACGTGGACCCAGGGCACCACGTTCGTGACGCGCATGGACTACCTGACGTCCTTCTTCAACGAGACCGCCTACTGTCTCGCCGTCGAGAAGCTCCTCGGCATCGAGGACCAGCTCACCGAGCGGGCCAAGATCATCCGGGTGCTCCTGATGGAGCTGAACCGGATCTCCTCCCACCTGGTGTGCATCGCCACCGGCGGCATGGAACTCGGCGCCACCACGATCATGATCTACGGATTCCGCGATCGTGAAATGATTCTCGACATCTACGAGCTCATCACGGGCCTCAGGATGAACCACGCGTACATCCGGCCCGGCGGACTCGCCCAGGACCTGCCGCCCGGCGCGGTGGACCAGATCCGCGAGTTCGTGAAGAAGATGAAGAAGAACCTCCCGGAGTACGACAAGCTCGCCACCGGGAACCCCATCTTCAAGGCCCGCATGCAGGACGTCGGCTACCTCGACCTGGCCGGCTGCATGGCCCTCGGCGCCACCGGCCCGATCCTGCGCTCCACCGGCCTGCCGCACGACCTGCGCAAGGCACAGCCCTACTGCGGCTACGAGACCTACGACTTCGAGGTCCCGACCGCCGACTCCTGCGACTCCTACGGCCGCTTCCTCGTCCGCCTGGAGGAGATGCGTCAGTCGCTGCTGATCGTCGAGCAGTGCCTGGACCGGCTCCAGCCGGGGCCCGTCATGATCGCCGATCGCAAGATCGCCTGGCCCGCCCAGCTCGCCCTGGGACCCGACGGGCTCGGCAACTCCCTCGACCACATCAAGAAGATCATGGGCACCTCCATGGAGGCCCTGATCCACCACTTCAAGCTGGTCACCGAGGGCTTCCGCGTACCGCCGGGACAGGCGTACACGGCCGTCGAATCGCCCAAGGGCGAACTCGGGGTGCACGCCGTCTCCGACGGAGGCACCCGCCCCTTCCGGGTCCACTTCCGCGACCCGTCCTTCACCAACCTGCAGGCCATGGCGGCGATGTGCGAGGGCGGCCAGGTCGCCGACGTCATCGTCGCCGTCGCGTCCATCGACCCCGTGATGGGAGGCGTCGACCGGTGACCACCACCCCTTCCTCGGAGCGGGGCGTCAGCCTGGGCATGCCCGAACTGCCCGCGCCCGCGTACCCGGACGACGTCCGAGCCCGCCTCGAGCGGGACGCGCGCGAGATCATCGCCCGCTACCCCGACTCCCGGTCCGCGCTCCTGCCGTTGCTGCACCTGGTGCAGTCGGAGGAGGGACACGTCACGCGCACCGGGATGCGGTTCTGCGCGGACGTCCTGGACCTGACCACCGCCGAGGTCACCGCGGTCGCCACCTTCTACACCATGTACCGGCGCCGCCCCAGCGGCGACTACCAGGTGGGCGTCTGCACCAACACGCTGTGCGCGGTGATGGGCGGCGACGCGATCTTCGAGGCACTCCAGGAACACCTGGGACTCGGCAACGGCGGGACCACCGACGACGGCAAGGTCACCCTGGAGCACATCGAGTGCAACGCGGCCTGCGACTTCGCGCCGGTCGTGATGGTCAACTGGGAGTTCTTCGACAACCAGACCGTTCAGAGCGCGAAGCGCCTGGTGGACGACCTGCGGGCCGGACGGCCCGCGTCGCCCACGCGTGGGGCGCCGCTGTGCACCTTCAAGGAGACCGCCCGGATCCTGGCGGGCTTCCCGGACGAGCGCGAAGGCGCCGTCGAGGCGAGCGGCAGCGCGGGGCCGGCGTCGCTGGTGGGCCTTCGCCTGGCAAGGGGAGAGGCCGCATCCGCGCGCGTGGTCCATCCGCGCGACGGCAAACCGGACGCCCAGCCGCAGGACAGGCCCGTCCACGAGCCGTCGCCGACCGAGCACCTCAGCTCACACGACGCGCCGCAGGACACATCGGCCTCCGACCCGGCCCACCCGGCAGGGCCTACCGCCGAGGAGGGGGAGTGATGACCTTGGCACCCGAGCTGAAAGACACCAGCCCCGAGAAGCTGCTCGCACCCGTGCTGTCGGCCTTCTGGGACGACGACCGGTCCTGGACTCTGGACGTCTACCGGAGGCACGAAGGGTACGAGGGGCTCCGCAAGGCGCTCGCCATGTCGCCGGACGACCTGATCGCGTACGTCAAGGACTCCGGTCTGCGCGGCCGCGGTGGCGCTGGATTCCCCACGGGAATGAAATGGCAGTTCATTCCCCAAGGGGATGGAAAACCGCACTATCTAGTTGTCAACGCCGACGAATCGGAGCCCGGGACCTGCAAGGACATCCCGCTCCTCTTCGCGAACCCGCACAGCCTCATCGAGGGCATCGTCATCGCGTGCTATGCCATCAGGTCGTCTCATGCCTTCATCTATCTGCGTGGTGAAGTCGTCCCCGTTCTGCGGCGGTTGCACGAGGCCGTGCGCGAGGCCCACGCGGCGGGCTACCTCGGCGAGAACATCCTGGGCAGCGGACTCGACCTCCGACTCACCGTGCACGCCGGCGCCGGCGCGTACATCTGCGGTGAGGAGACCGCGCTGCTCGACTCGCTCGAAGGCCGCCGTGGACAACCGCGGCTGCGCCCTCCCTTCCCTGCTGTGGCAGGTCTCTACGCCTGCCCGACTGTGGTGAACAACGTCGAGTCCATCGCGTCGGTTCCCGCGATTCTGAACAACGGGAAAGAATGGTTCAGGTCGATGGGAAGCGAGAAGTCCCCGGGCTTCACGCTGTACTCGCTCAGCGGCCATGTCGCCAGCCCCGGCCAGTACGAGGCCCCGCTCGGCATCACCCTCCGTCAGCTCTTGGAGATGAGCGGCGGCATGCGACCGGGCCACCGCCTGAAGTTCTGGACCCCGGGCGGCTCCTCGACCCCGATGTTCACCGACGAGCACCTCGACGTCCCTCTTGACTACGAAGGAGTGGGCGCCGCGGGTTCCATGCTCGGCACGAAAGCACTCCAGTGCTTCGACGAGACGACCTGCGTCGTGCGGGCGGTCACCCGCTGGACCGAGTTCTACGCCCACGAGTCCTGCGGCAAGTGCACCCCCTGCCGCGAAGGCACGTACTGGCTCGTGCAGTTGCTGCGGGACATCGAGGCCGGCAAGGGAGCGATGTCCGACCTCGACAAACTCAACGACATCGCCGACAACATCAACGGCAAGTCCTTCTGCGCCCTCGGCGACGGCGCCGCCTCGCCGATCTTCTCCTCGCTCAAATACTTCCGCGAGGAGTACGAGCAGCACATCACGGGCCGCGGCTGCCCCTTCGACCCGGCCAAGTCGACGGCCTGGGCCGACCGCACGGAGGTGAACGCATGACCGTGACCACCAACGCCCCCACCGGCGGGGGCGAGGCGGCCGTCCCGCCGGAGGACCTGGTGACGCTGAGCATCGACGGCGCCGAGATCAGCGTGCCCAAGGGCACCCTGGTCATCCGTGCCGCCGAGCAGCTCGGCATCGAGATCCCGCGCTTCTGCGACCACCCCCTCCTCGACCCGGCCGGCGCCTGCCGCCAGTGCATCGTCGAGGTCGAGGGCCAGCGCAAGCCGATGGCCTCCTGCACCATCACCTGCACGGACGGGATGGTGGTGAAGACCCACCTCACCTCGCCCGCGGCCGAGAAGACCCAGCACGGTGTGATGGAACTCCTCCTCATCAACCACCCGTTGGACTGCCCGGTCTGCGACAAGGGCGGCGAGTGCCCCCTGCAGAACCAGGCCATGTCCCACGGCCAGGCCGAATCCCGGTTCGAGGGCCGCAAGCGGACGTACGAGAAGCCCGTCCCCATCTCCACCCAGGTGCTGCTCGACCGTGAGCGGTGCGTGCTGTGCGCCCGCTGCACCCGCTTCTCCAACCAGGTCGCGGGCGACCCCATGATCGAACTGATCGAGCGGGGCGCGCTGCAGCAGGTCGGCACCGGAGAGGGCGACCCCTTCGAGTCGTACTTCTCCGGCAACACCATCCAGATCTGCCCGGTCGGCGCGCTGACCTCGGCGGCGTACCGCTTCCGCTCCCGGCCCTTCGACCTCGTCTCCTCGCCCTCCGTGTGCGAGCACTGCTCCGGCGGCTGCGCCACGCGCACCGACCACCGGCGCGGCAAGGTCATGCGGCGCCTCGCCGCGAACGACCCCGAGGTCAACGAGGAGTGGATCTGCGACAAGGGGCGCTTCGCGTTCCGGTACGCGCAGCAGCGTGACCGGCTCGACACGCCGCTCGTGCGCGACGCCGAGGGCGTCCTGACGCCGGCGTCCTGGCCGGAGGCCCTGCAGATCGCGGCGCAGGGCCTGCTCGCCTCCCGCGGCCGCACCGGCGTCCTGACCGGCGGGCGTCTCACCATCGAGGACGCGTACGCGTACAGCAAGTTCGCGCGCGTGGCGCTCGACACCAACGACATCGACTTCCGCGCGCGCGTGCACAGCACCGAGGAAGCGGACTTCCTGGCCGCGCGGGTGGCCGGGCGCGGCCGCGATCTCGACGGCACGGGCGTCACGTACACCGCGCTGGAGAAAGCGCCCGCCGTCCTCCTCGTCGGCTTCGAGTCGGAGGAGGAGGCGCCCGGCGTCTTCCTGCGGCTGCGCAAGGCCTGGCGCAAGCACGGGCAGAAGGTGTTCTCCCTGGCCACGCACGCCACGCGCGGTCTGGAGAAGGCGGGAGGCACGCTGCTGCCGGCCGCTCCCGGCACCGAGACCGAGTGGCTGGACGCGCTGTCCGGCGGCGTCGGCCTGGAAGACGACGGCAGCAGGGCCGCCGAAGCGCTGCGCGCCGAGGGCGCGGTGATCGTCGTCGGTGAACGGCTGGCCGCCGTGGCAGGCGGTCTCACCGCCGCCGCGCGGGCCGCGAACGCGACCGGGGCCGCCCTGGTGTGGATCCCGCGCCGGGCAGGCGAACGGGGCGCCGTCGAGGCCGGCGCGCTGCCCTCGCTGCTGCCCGGCGGGCGTCCGGCCACCGACCCGCGCGCGCGGCAGGAGGTCGCGGCCGCCTGGGGCGTCGCGGAACTCCCGCACCGCCACGGTCGGGACACCGGGCAGATCGTCGAGGCCGCCGCCAGCGGTGAGCTTCAGGCACTGCTCGTCGCCGGTGTGGAGGTCGCCGACCTGCCGGATCCGGCACGCGCGCGTGAGGCGCTCGCCGAGGTCGGGTTCGTGGTGTCGCTGGAGTTGCGGCCCGGGGAGGTCACCGAGCACGCCGACGTCGTCCTGCCGGTGGCCGCGGTCGTCGAGAAGGCGGGCGCCTTCCTCAACTGGGAGGGGCGGGTGCGCTTCTTCGAGGCCGCGCTCAAGCCCGACCAGATGACCCGGAGCCTCGCGCCGGCCGACGCGCGCGTGCTGCAGATGCTCGCCGACGCCATGGACGTCCACCTGGGCCTGCCGGACCTGCGCACCGCCCGCGCGGAGCTGGACCGGCTCGGCGCCTGGGACGGACCGCGGGCCACCGAACCGCTGGACACCGCGGGCGTCCTGCCCCGGCCCGCCGCCGGCGAGGCCGTGCTCGCGGGGCACCGCCTGCTGCTCGACCGGGGCGTCCTCCAGCAGGGCGACGAGGCGCTCGCCGGGACGCGGCACGCCGCACACGCACGCGTGTCGCCCGCGACGGCCGCCGAGGCGGGCGTCAAGGACGGCGACGCGCTCGCGGTGACCGGACCGGCCGGGACCGTGGAACTGCCGCTGGAGATCACCGAGATGCCCGACCGGGTGGTGTGGCTCCCGCTGAACTCCGTGGGCGGGGGCGTCGCCTCCGACACCGGGGCCCGGCCCGGCTCCCTCGTCCGTATCGGCCCGGCGACGCTCACCGCCGACGCCCCCGAGGAGGTGGAGGCATGAACATGTACCTCGCCGCTGAAGATCTCTCCATGTTCGGCCGCGACCCGTGGTGGCTGGTCGTCGTCAAGGCGGTCTTCTGCTTCGCCTTCCTGATGGTGACCGTGCTGTTCTCCATCGTCTGGGAGCGCAAGGTCGTCGCCTGGATGCAGCTGCGCGTCGGCCCCAACCGGCACGGCCCCTGGGGCATGCTCCAGTCGCTCGCCGACGGCATCAAGCTGATGCTGAAGGAAGACGTCATCGTCAAACGCGCCGACAAGGTGGTGTACGTCCTCGCACCGATCGTCGCGGCCGTCCCCGCCTTCATGGCGATCGCGGTGATCCCCTTCGGTCCGGCCGGCAACGAGATCTCGATCTTCGGCCAGCGCACCACGATGCAGCTCACCGACCTGCCGATCGCGATGCTCTACATCCTCGCGGTCGCCTCGGTCGGCATCTACGGCATCGTCCTGGCGGGCTGGAGCTCCGGATCCACCTATCCGCTTCTCGGCGGTCTGCGCTCCTGCGCGCAGATGATCTCCTACGAGATCGCGATGGGCGCCGCGTTCGCCTCCGTCTTCCTGTACTCCGGTTCGATGTCGACGTCGACGATCGTCGAGCAACAGCACGACCGCTGGTACATCATCCTGCTGCCGGTCTCCTTCATCCTCTACGTCGTCACGATGGTCGGCGAGACCAACCGCGCCCCGTTCGACATGCCGGAGTCCGAAGGCGACCTGGTCGGCGGCTTCAACACCGAGTACTCGTCGATCAAGTTCGCGATGTTCATGCTCGCCGAGTACGTGAACATGGTGACGGTCTCGGCCGTGTCGGTGACGCTCTTCCTCGGCGGCTGGCGGGCCCCGTGGCCGATCAGCGGCTTCTGGGAGGGCGCGAACCACGGCTGGTGGCCGATGCTCTGGTTCACCGTCAAGGTGCAGCTGCTGCTGTTCTTCTTCATCTGGCTGCGCGGCACGCTCCCGCGTGTGCGCTACGACCAGCTGATGAAGCTCGGCTGGAAGGTCCTCATCCCGGTCTCGGTGACCTGGCTGATGCTCGTCGCGACCGTGCGGACCCTGCGCAACGAGAACTACGACTTCGCCGACATCGCCCTCTACGTCGGCGGCGCGGTCCTGCTCCTGCTGCTGCTCTCCTTCGTCGCCGACATGTACCGCGACCGCGGCAAGCAGGCCGAGACCCCCGCCGAGCCCGCCGCGTTCGACCCGATGGCGGGCGGGTTCCCCGTACCGCCGCTGCCCGGACAGGAGCTGCCGTCGGCCCCGAGGCGCCGCCCGCGCCGGGAGCGGGAGTTGATTGTCAGTGGCGGGCCCGATACTCAGAGTGACGGATCTCTGGATGGAAAGGAGGCGTCCGATGGCTGAGGAGCCCAAGGAGGCCGGGGACACGTCGCCCGGTTTCCAGAACCCCGTCGCCGGCTTCGGCGTGACCTTCAAGGCCATGTTCAAGAAGCGGCTGACCGAGCAGTACCCGGAGCAGAAGAAGACCACGGCTCCGCGCTTCCACGGACGGCACCAGCTCAACCGCCATCCGGACGGCCTGGAGAAGTGCGTCGGCTGCGAGCTGTGCGCCTGGGCCTGCCCCGCCGACGCCATCTACGTCGAGGGCGCGGACAACACCGAGGAGGAGCGCTACTCCCCGGGCGAGCGGTACGGCCGGGTCTACCAGATCAACTACGCCCGCTGCATCCTGTGCGGCCTGTGCATCGAGGCGTGCCCCACGCGCGCGTTGACGATGACCAACGAGTTCGAGCTCGCCGACTCCAGCCGGGCCAACCTGATCTACACCAAGGAGCAGCTGCTCGCCGGCCTTGACGAAGGCATGGTCGACACGCCGCACGCGATCTACCCCGGGACGGACGAGCAGGACTACTACCGGGGACTGGTCACGGAGGCCGCGCCCGGTACCGAGCGGCAGGTCGCCCTCTCCAAGGGCGAGGCCCCGCAGGAGGCCGACTCCACCGTCGGTGAGGACGAGCCCGCCTCGCAGGAGGTGATCGGCCGATGAGCGCCCAGCTCGCCGCGCACTCCGTCGGCCGGCTCGCCGCCGACTCGGCCCCGCAGCTCGCGGCCTACTCCACCTCCACCGGCGAGGCGTTCCAGTTCTGGGTGCTCGGCACCGTCGCGGTGATCGGCGCCCTGTGCACCGTCTTCATGAAGAGGGCCGTGCACAGCGCGCTCTGTCTCGCCGGCACCATGATCGTCCTGGCGGTGTTCTACCTCGCCAACGGCGCCTACTTCCTGGGCATCGTGCAGATCGTCGTGTACACCGGCGCGATCATGATGCTGTTCCTGTTCGTGGTGATGCTCGTCGGCGTCACCGCGGCGGACTCCCTGAAGGAGACCATCAAGGGCCAGCGCTGGCTGGCCCTCCTGTGCGGCGTCGGCTTCGGGGTCCTGCTTTTCGCGGGCATCGGCAACGCCTCCCTGACGGAGTTCGACGGCCTCGCCGAAGCCAACGGGGGCGGCAACGTGGAGGGCCTCGCCGCCCTCATCTTCACCAAGTACGTCTTCGCCTTCGAGATCACCGGCGCCCTGCTCATCACGGCCGCCGTCGGCGCCATGGTGCTCACCCACCGGGAGCGCACCGAGCGGCCCCCCACCCAGCGCGAGCTGGCCGAGAAGCGCGTACGCGAGGGCAAGCACCTGCCGCCCCTGCCGGCCCCGGGCGTGTACGCGCGGCACAACGCCGTCGACATCGCCGGACTGCTGCCCGACGGCACCCCGTCGGAGCTCACCGTCAGCAAGACGCTGCGTGAGCGCGGTCAGATGCGTGATGTGTCCACCGAGGCGCTCAACGATCTCAAGGCGCTGGAACAGCGCGCCGAGGACCGCCTGGAGCGGGCCGCGGTCGAGCCGCCGACCTTCAAGCGGACCGAGGAGGCGTCGAAGTGAACCCGGTCAACTATGTCTACCTCGCCGCCCTGTTGTTCACGATCGGCGCGACGGGCGTACTGATCCGGCGCAACGCGATCGTCGTGTTCATGTGCGTCGAGCTGATGCTCAACGCCTGCAACCTCACGCTCGTCGCCTTCTCCCGGATGCACGGCAATCTCGACGGCCAGATCATCGCCTTCTTCACGATGGTCGTCGCCGCCGCGGAGGTCGTGGTCGGACTCGCGATCATCGTGTCGCTGTTCCGTTCCCGCCACTCGGCCTCGGTCGACGACGCCAGCCTGATGAAGCTGTAAGGGGTCGGAAGAATCGTGGACAACCTGATTGCGCTGCTCGTCGCGGCGCCCCTGCTCGGAGCGGCCGTCCTGCTGCTCGGCGGACGCCGGTTCGACGCCGTCGGCCACTGGGTCGGCACCGTGTTCGCGGCCGCCTCCTTCGTGATCGGCCTCGTCCTCTTCGCCGACATGCTCGGCAAGGGGGCCGACCAACGCACGCTGACACAGCACCTGTTCAGCTGGATCCCCGTCGGAGGCTTCCAGGCGGACATCGCCTTCCGCGTCGACCAGTTGTCGATGACCTTCGTGCTGCTGATCACGGGCGTGGGCTCGCTGATCCACCTGTACTCGGTCGGGTACATGGAGCACGACGAGCGGCGCCGCCGCTTCTTCGGCTACCTCAACCTGTTCCTCGCGGCGATGCTGCTGCTCGTCCTCGCCGACAACTACCTGCTGCTGTACGTCGGCTGGGAGGGCGTCGGTCTCGCGTCGTACCTGCTCATCGGCTTCTGGCAGCACAAGCCCAGCGCCGCCACCGCCGCGAAGAAGGCCTTCCTGGTCAACCGCGTCGGCGACGTGGGCCTGTCGATCGCCATCATGCTGATGTTCACGACCTTCGGCACCTTCGCCTTCGGCCCGCTCCTCGGCACACAGGAGAAGGCAGGGCTCGCCGGGGACGCGAGCGAGGGACAGCTCACCGCGATCGCCCTGATGCTGCTGCTCGCGGCCTGCGGCAAGTCCGCCCAGGTGCCGCTGCAGTCCTGGCTCGGGGACGCCATGGAGGGCCCGACCCCGGTCTCCGCCCTCATCCACGCGGCGACCATGGTGACCGCGGGCGTCTACCTGATCGTCCGCTCCGCGGCGATCTTCAACGCGGCCCCCGACGCGCAGCTCGTGGTCACGGTCGTCGGCGCCGTCACGCTCCTGTTCGGTGCGATCGTCGGTTGCGCGAAGGACGACATCAAGAAGGCGCTGGCCGGCTCGACCATGTCGCAGATCGGCTACATGGTCCTCGCCGCGGGCCTCGGCCCCATCGGCTACGCCTTCGCGATCATGCACCTGGTCACGCACGGCTTCTTCAAGGCGGGCCTGTTCCTCGGGGCCGGCTCGGTCATGCACGGCATGAACGACGAGGTCGACATGCGCAAGTACGGCGGTCTGCGCAAGTACATGCCGATCACCTTCGTCACCTTCGGCCTCGGCTACCTCGCGATCATCGGCTTCCCGGGTCTGTCCGGCTTCTTCTCCAAGGACAAGATCATCGAGGCGGCGTTCGCCAAGGGCGGCACCGAGGGCTGGATCCTCGGCGGCTGCGCACTGCTGGGCGCGGCCATCACCGCGTACTACATGACACGCGTGATGCTGATGACGTTCTTCGGCGAGGAGCGCTGGAAGAACCAGCCCACCCGCTCCCCCGAGGCGCCGAGCGCGGAGCCCGCCGCCGAACACCACGGCGCACACGGCGAGCCGCACCCGCACGAGTCGCCCAAGGTCATGACGGCCCCGATGATCGTGCTGGCCTTCGGATCGGTCTTCGCCGGCGGCTTCTTCAGCATCGGTGAGCGCTTCGTGCACTGGCTGGAGCCCGTCACCGGCTTCGAACACGGGCACCCGCCGGTCAGCGCCCTGACCGTCACCCTGTCCACGGTGGCCGTGATGGTCCTGGGCGTCGCTGTCGCCTACGCCCAGTACGGCCGCCGCCCCGTCCCGGTCGTCGCCCCGCGCGGATCGCTGCTCACCCGGGCCGCCCGGCGCGACCTGTTCCAGGACGACTTCAACCACGTCGTCCTGGTGCGCGGCGGCGAGCACCTCACGCGGTCCCTGGTCTACGTCGACCACACCCTGGTCGACGGCGTCGTCAACGGCACCGCGGCTTCGGTCGGCGGCCTCTCCGGGCGGATGCGCAAGCTGCAGAACGGCTTCGCGCGGTCCTACGCGGTCTCGATGTTCGGCGGTGCGGCGGTCCTCATCGCCGCGACCCTGCTGATGAGGGCGGTCTGATACCGATGTCCTTTCCCCTCCTGACAGCGACGGCCGCGCTCCCCGCCATCGGGGCGATCGCGACGGCCGCCGTGCCCGCCGCGCGGCGCAATGCCGCCAAGTCCCTGGCGCTGCTCTTCTCGCTCGCCACACTCGCCCTGGCGGTCGTCGTCGCGGTCCGCTTCGACCCGGGCGGCGACCGCTACCAGCTCACCGAGTCCCACTCCTGGATCAAGGACTTCGGCGTCCGCTACGAACTGGGCGTGGACGGCATCGCGGTCGCGCTCATCGCGCTCACCGCGCTGCTGATCCCCTTCATCATCCTGGCGGGCTGGCACGACGCCGACCCGCTGGAGACCGGCAGCAGGCGCTGGCGGCCGACGCAGGGCTTCTTCGCCCTGATCCTGGCCGTCGAGGCGATGGTGATCATCTCCTTCGAGGCCACCGACGTCTTCCTCTTCTACATCTTCTTCGAAGCCATGCTCATCCCGATGTACTTCCTCATCGGCGGCTTCGGGGACCGGGCCCATGAACACGGCGAGCAGGCGGCGTCCACGCAACGCACCTACGCCGCCGTGAAGTTCCTGCTCTACAACCTCGTGGGCGGGCTGATCATGCTGGCCGCGGTGATCGGGCTGTACGTGGTCGCCGGGAGCTTCTCGCTCACGGAGATCGCCCAAGCGCGGGCCAACGGCTCCCTCGACATGGCGACGAACACCGAACGCTGGCTGTTCCTGGGCTTCTTCTTCGCCTTCGCCGTCAAGGCGCCCCTGTGGCCGCTGCACACCTGGCTGCCCAACGCCATGGGCGAGTCCACCGCGCCGGTCGCCGTCCTCATCACGGCGGTCGTCGACAAGGTGGGCACCTTCGCGATGCTCCGCTTCTGCCTCCAGCTCTTCCCGGAGGCGTCGAAGTGGGCGACGCCCGTCATCCTCGTCCTCGCCGTCATCAGCATCGTCTACGGGGCGCTGCTCGCCGTGGGCCAGCGGGACATCAAGCGGCTGGTGGCCTACGCGTCGATCTCCCACTTCGGCTTCATCATCCTGGGCATCTTCGCGATGACCAGCCAGGGCCAGTCCGGTGCGACGCTCTACATGGTCAACCACGGCATCTCCACCGCCGCGCTCATGCTGGTCGCCGGCTTCCTGATCTCGCGGCGCGGCTCGCGGCTCATCGCCGACTACGGCGGGGTGCAGAAGGTGGCTCCGGTGCTCGCCGGCACGTTCCTGATCGGCGGTCTGGCGACACTGTCGCTGCCCGGACTCGCCCCGTTCGTGAGCGAGTTCCTGGTGCTGGTCGGCACGTTCTCGCGGTATCCGGTGATCGGCGTCATCGCCACCTCCGGCATCGTCCTGGCCGCGCTCTACACCCTCGTCCTCTACCAGAGGACCATGACCGGCCCGGTGAAACCGGAGGTCTCCGCGATGCCGGACCTCCGCGCGCGTGAACTCGTGGTCGTCGCCCCGCTGATCGCGCTGCTGATCATCCTGGGCGTCTACCCGAAGCCCGTCACGGACATCGTCGACCCGGCGGTCAAGCAGACGCTGTCCGACGTACAGAAGAAGGACCCCCAGCCCGAGGTGGAGGCGGCCAAGTGAGCACAGCAGTCGTCCACAGCCTGTGGACAACCGCGGCCGACCCGATCTCGAAGATCGACGCGCCGAAGATCGAATACGCACAGCTGTCGCCCACCCTGATCGTCGTGGGAGCGGCGATCGTCGGGGTGCTGGTCGAGGCACTCGTCCCGCGCAAGCACCGCTACTACGCGCAACTGTTCGTCTCCGTCGTCGCCCTGGCCGCCGCCTTCGCCGCGGTCGTGGCCCTCGCGGCGGACGGCTACGGCACCACCAAGGCACGCATCGCCGCGATGGGAGCGATCGCCGTCGACGGGCCGGCCCTGTTCCTGCAGGGCACGATCCTGCTGGCGGCCCTGGTCGGCCTGTTCACGTTCGCCGAACGGCGGCTGGACCCCGAATCGCACGGCAACCGCGTCGACTCCTTCGCCGCCCAGGCCGCCTCGGTGCCGGGCAGCGACAGTGAGAAGGCCGCGATCAAGGCCGGGTTCACCACCACGGAGGTCTTCCCGCTCCTGCTGTTCGCGGTCGCGGGCATGCTGGTCTTCCCGTCGGCCAACGACCTGCTGACCCTCTTCATCGCCCTGGAAGTCTTCTCGCTCCCGCTGTACCTCCTGTGCGCGGTGGCCCGCCGCAAGCGGCTCATGTCGCAGGAGGCCGCGGTCAAGTACTTCCTGCTCGGCGCGTTCGCCTCGGCGTTCACGCTGTTCGGCATCGCCCTCGTCTACGGGTACGCCGGCTCGGTGTCGTACGCGACCGTCGCGCAGGTCGTCGACGGCACGGTCACCGATGTGAGCCCCGCGCTCGCGAACACCATGGGCAACGACGCGCTGCTCCTCATCGGCGCCGCCATGATCGTCATGGGCCTGCTGTTCAAGGTGGGCGCGGTGCCGTTCCACATGTGGACGCCCGACGTCTACCAGGGCGCGCCCACGCCGGTCACCGGCTTCATGGCCGCAGCGACCAAGGTGGCCGCCTTCGGCGCGCTGCTGCGAATCCTGTACGTCGTCCTGCCCGGCCTGCGCTGGGACTGGCGGCCGGTGATGTGGGGCGTGGCGATCGTCACCATGCTGGGCGGCGCGATCGTCGCGATCACACAGACCGACATCAAGCGGCTTCTGGCGTACTCGTCGATCGCCCACGCCGGATTCATCCTCGCGGGTGTCATCGCGACCACACCTGACGGGGTCTCCTCCGTCCTCTTCTACCTCGCCGCCTACTCCTTCGTCACGATCGGCGCGTTCGCCGTGGTCACCCTGGTGCGCGACGCCGGCGGCGAGGCCACTCACCTGTCCAAGTGGGCGGGGCTGGGCCGTCGCTCGCCCTTGGTGGCGGCGGTGTTCGCGGTGTTCCTGCTCGCCTTCGCCGGTATCCCGCTGACCAGCGGTTTCGCCGGGAAGTTCGCCGTGTTCAAGGCGGCGGCGGAAGGCGGCGCGGCACCGCTGGTCGTGGTCGGTGTGATCTCCTCCGCGATCGCCGCGTTCTTCTACATCCGCGTCATCGTGCTGATGTTCTTCAGCGAACCGCGACCCGAGGGCCCGACCGTCGCGGTGCCGTCACCCCTGACGACGACGGCGATCGCCGTGGGACTGGCGGTGACCGTGGTCCTCGGCGTTGCGCCGCAGTACTTCCTGGACCTGGCGGGACAGGCGGGCGTCTTCGTGCGCTGACACCTGCCCGAGGTTCCCTGCCGCTCTCGGCCCGGCCCGGCACCCGCTCACGGGGGCGCCGGGCCGAGCCGTGTGACGGGACGGACCTGTGGACAACTCCGGCGGTGTCAGTCCTGACGCCTATGGTGGGGGCAGTGGTCGAGGGACGACGTGCGGGGGACGAGACGATGGGCGGACGGGCGGGATCAGGGAGATGACAGACGTCAAGGAGATGCCGGGGACGGAGAGCGAGGCGCTGGCCACGCTGCACCGGGTCTTCGGGTACGACGCCTTCCGCGGAGAACAGGAAGCCGTCGTCGAGCACGTGGTGGCCGGCGGGGACGCGGTCGTCCTCATGCCGACCGGCGGCGGAAAGTCCCTCTGCTACCAGATCCCGTCCCTGGTCAGAGCCGGCACGGGCATCGTCGTCTCACCGCTGATCGCGCTGATGCAGGACCAGGTGGACGCACTGCGGGCTCTGGGCGTGCGCGCCGGCTTCATGAACTCCACGCAGGACTACGACGAGCGGCGCATGGTCGAGGCCGAGTACCTCGCGGGCGAGCTGGACCTGCTGTACCTCGCGCCGGAGCGGCTGCGTCTGGACTCCACGCTGGAACTGCTCTCCCGCGGCAAGATCGCCCTCTTCGCGATCGACGAGGCGCACTGCGTGTCCCAGTGGGGGCACGACTTCCGCCCCGACTACCTCGCCCTGTCCCTGCTGGGCGAGCGCTGGCCGGACGTCCCGAGGATCGCCCTCACGGCGACGGCCACGCGTGCGACCCACCAGGAGCTCACCCAGCGGCTGAACATGCCGGCGGCCCGGCACTTCGTGGCCAGCTTCGACCGGCCCAACATCCAGTACCGGATCGTGCCGAAGGCCGACCCGAAGAAGCAACTGCTGAGCTTCCTGAGAGAGGAGCACGCCGGCGACGCGGGCATCGTGTACTGCCTGTCCCGCAACTCCGTGGACAAGACCGCCGAGTTCCTCTCCCGCAACGGCGTCGAGGCGGTGCCCTACCACGCGGGCCTGGACGCGGGGACGCGTGCCGCGCACCAGTCGCGGTTCCTGCGCGAGGAGGGCCTGGTCGTGGTGGCGACCATCGCCTTCGGCATGGGCATCGACAAGCCGGACGTACGCTTCGTCGCCCATCTCGACCTGCCCAAGTCCATCGAGGGCTACTACCAGGAGACGGGCCGCGCGGGGCGCGACGGGCTCCCGTCGACGGCATGGATGGCCTACGGCCTGGGCGACGTCATCCAGCAGCGCAAGCTCATCCAGTCGGGTGAGGGCGACGAGGCGTTCCGGCGGCGGGCCGCCACCCATCTGGACTCCATGCTGGCGCTGTGCGAGACGGTCGCGTGCCGCCGCGGCCAGCTCCTCGCCTACTTCGGCCAGGATGCCGCCACCGAGACATGCGGCAACTGCGACACCTGCCTCACCGCCCCCGAGACCTGGGACGGCACCGTCGCCGCGCAGAAGGTGCTGTCGACGGTGGTGCGGCTGCAACGGGAACGCGGGCAGAAGTTCGGCGCGGTGCAGATCGTCGACATCCTGTTGGGCCGGCGCACGGCCAAGGTGATCCAGTTCGACCACGACCAGCTCTCCGTGTTCGGCATCGGCGAGGACCTCTCCGAGGGCGAATGGCGCGGAGTGGTACGCCAGTTGCTGGCGCAGGGACTGCTCGCGGTCGAGGGGGAGTACGGCACGCTGGTGCTGACCGAGGCCAGCGGGGCGGTGCTGCGCAGGGAGCGGGAGGTCCCGCTGCGCAAGGAGCCGAAGAAGCCGACTGCGGCCAAGTCGGGTGCGTCCTCCGCCGGGCGCGGCGACCGCAAGGCGAAGACGGTCGCGGCCGAGCTGCCCGAGGAGCTGCTCCCCGCGTTCGAGGCCCTGCGTGCCTGGCGAGCCGAACAGGCCCGCGAGCAGGGCGTCCCGGCGTACGTCATCTTCCACGACGCGACGCTGCGGGAGATCGCCACGGTGTGGCCGACGTCGGTGCGCCAGCTCGGCGGGGTCAGCGGAGTCGGTGAGAAGAAGCTGGCGACGTACGGCGAGGGCGTGGTCGCGGTCCTGGCCTCGCTGGGCGATGCGCCCGGCCCGGCGCCGCAGACCGCCCAGGAGAAGGGCGCAGCGGACGGCGCGGACGACTGGCCGGAGATGGCGGAGGAGCCGGAACCGGAGGACTGGGTATAGGGCTCGCCGGTGAGGCTCGAGCGGCTTGCCCTAAGGGCACCGCGCACCGCTCTGCCTCGCCCGGCCGCCCCTCCCGGGCCCTCGTCCGCCTCGCCGCTCCGCCCTGCCCGGCCGGACGGACTCAGAGGCCCCGCGCCGCGTACGCCCTGACGTCCGCGTCCGTGTCCGTCGTCGCCGTGGCGAGGGCAGCCCGGGCGGCGTCGATGGCGCGGTGCCGGGTCAGGGCCAGCACGGCGGCCTTGCGGACGTCGCCGTTGGGGTCGGCCAGGGCCTTGGCGAGCACCGGAACCGCTGTCTCGGAGTCCGTGGCGGACAGGGCGGTGGCGGCGCCGGCCCGGACCTGCCACGCCGGGTCGTCCAGGGCGCTCACGGCGCGGGCGGCGAGCGGTGCGGGGCAGCCGGTGGCGCCGAGCGCCCCGTAGGCGGCCGCGCGGACCAGGGCGTCGGGATCGGCGATGAGGGAGGTGAGGGCCGTGCGGACGGAGGTGACATCGGCTGTCGTCAGGGTGCCGGAGGGCCCGCCGGAGCCGGAATCGGTGCCGGTCTCGGCGTCGGAGCCGCTCGCGGGGGCGTCGGCCAGGCGGCCCGCGGCCACGGTGGCCAGGGCCTTGGCGAGGGTGACGCGGACCTCGCGGGACGGGTCTGCGGGCGCCGCGTGGGCGAGTTCGGCGGCGGCGTCGACGGAGACGAGGGCGCGCACCGCCTCGATGCGGACGGTGATGTCGGCGTCCGCGAGGGAGCCCGCGAACAGGCCGGCGTCTCCCAGGCGCAGAGCGCGCAGTACGTCGAGCGCGGCGGCGCGGACCACGGGGTCGGGCTCGGCCAGAGCGGCGGAGAGGCCCTCGCGCAGGGCGGGTTCGGGCGGCAGGGTCTCGACGAGTTCGCGCAGTGACGCCGCGGCGGCGGCCCGCACCTCGGGGGCGGTGTCCCGCAGCGCCCCGGCGAGCGCGGTCCCGGTGCCGGGCGGAACCGTCTCGGTCAGGACGGAGACGGCCTCGCGCCGAACAGCGGGGGCCGGGTCGGTGAGATAGGGGCGCAGTGCGTCGAGATCGGGCTGTTCCTCGGCGAGGGCGACCAGGGTGAGGAGGCGGGACGAGGACTCCTCCGGGGCAGGCCCGGTGACCGCGAGGGCGGGGGAGACGACGTCGGCGGGCGACGGCGAGGTCCCACCGGGGTGGGTCGCCACGGGCGCCACCTCGCGCGAGCCGGCCGTGGCCACGTCCTCGGCGTGAACCTCGCCGAGATGCCGAGAGGGGCCGCCGACGGGAGTGAACTCCTCGACCGGGACCAGATAGGGAGCCACGGGACGGGCCGTGAACTCCATGGCGCCAGAGGGGGACTTGTGCAGATCGAGGTGATGGAACCAGGACGCGTCGTCTCGGCCGGGATGGTCGAGGCGTTCGTGGTAGAGACCCCAGCGGGACTCCGTCCGGGCGAGGGAGGCGCGCGCGGCCATCTCGGCGCAGTCGCGGATGAAGGTGACCTCGGCGCAGCGCATCAGTTCGTGCGGGGTGTGCGCGCCCATCGCGGCGATGTCGTCGTGCATCCGCTCGAACGCCTCAAGGGCCAGGGAGAGCCGGGCGCCCGACTTCGGCGGGGCCACGTAGTCGTTCACGAAGCGGCGCAGCTTGTACTCGACCTGGGTCTGCGGCGCGCCGTCCGGGTTGCGCAGCGGGCGGTAGATCAGCTCGTGCGCCTCCCGGAGCTGCTCGGCAGGCAGGTCGCCCTCGTACGCGCGGTACTGGGCGGCGTCGGCGCCCGCGAGGTCGCCGTAGACGAACGCGCCGATCATGTAGTTGTGCGGGACGCAGGCCAGGTCGCCGGCGGCGTACAGACGGGGCACGGTCGTGCGGGCGTGGTCGTCGACGCGGACGCCGGAGGCGGAGTGCCCGCCACACAGCCCGATCTCGGAGATGTGCATCTCGACGTCGTGGGTGCGGTAGTCATGGCCGCGGCCGGAGTGGAAGGTGCCCCGGGTGGGACGCTCGGTGGAGTGCAGAATCGACTCCAGTGCGGAGACCGACTCCTCGGGGAGATGGCTCAGCTTCAGGTACACGGGCCCCCGGTCGGAGGCGACCTCGGCGGCGAACTCGGCCATCATCTGGCCCGACCAGTAGTCGGAGTCGACGAAGCGCTCGCCGTGCCGGTTGACCTGGTAGCCGCCGAAGGGGTTGGCGACGTAGGCGCAGGCCGGGCCGTTGTAGTCCTTGATCAGCGGGTTGATCTGGAAGCACTCGATGCCGGTCAGCTCGGCGCCCGCGTGGTACGCCATGGCGTAGCCGTCGCCCGCGTTGGTCGGGTTCTCGTACGTGCCGTACAGGTAGCCGGAGGCGGGCAGGCCGAGCCGGCCGCACGGCCCGGTCGCGAGGACGACCGCTCCCGCGCGGACCGTCACGAACTGCCCCGTACGGGTGTTGAAGCCCGCGGCGCCCACGGCGCGCCCCTCGGCCGTGAGCACGCGCACCGGCATCACCCGGTTCTCGATGCGGATCCGCTCCCGCATCTCCCGCCGCCGCAGCTGCCGGTACAGCACCTTCTTGACGTCCTTGCCCTCCGGCATGGGCAGGACGTAGGAACCGGAGCGGTGGACCTGGCGGACCGCGTACTCGCCGTGCTCGTCCTTCTCGAACTTCACGCCGTACGACTCCAGCCGCTGCACCATGGCGAAGCCGCGGGTGGCGGTCTGACGGACGGTGGACTGGTCGACGATGCCGTCGTTGGCGCGGGTGATCTCGGCGACGTAGTCGTCCGGCTCGGCGCGGCCCGGGATGACCGCGTTGTTGACGCCGTCCATGCCCATGGCGAGCGCGCCCGAGTGACGCACGTGCGCCTTCTCCAGGAGCAGGACGTTCGCGCCCTGCTCGGCTGCGGTCAGCGCCGCCATGGTGCCGGCGGTGCCGCCGCCGATGACGAGGACGTCGCAGCTCAGCTTCTCGGCGTCGGCGAGCGCGGGGATCCGCGCGAGGGCGTTGGCGGGGGGTGTGTCGACGAGGGTGGCCACCGGGGTGCCTTTCACGTGCCGAAGGGGGTGAGGACGTCGCGCCGCAGGGCCACGCGCGCGGGGTCGTCGTGGGCGGAGCGGTCGCGTGGGCGTGGGACGTCCCGGACGGCGGCGACGCCGCCCGCGCCGAGCAGGGCGACGCGGTCGCCGAGGAAAAGGGCCTCGTCCACGTCATGGGTGACGAAGACGACGGTCGCGCCCGTCCCCTGCAGCACCTCCACCAGCAGGTCCTGCATCCCCGCGCGGGTCTGCGCGTCGAGCGCGCCGAACGGTTCGTCCATGAGGACGGCGCGCGGCCGGCCGGCCAGGGCGCGCGCCAACTGGGCGCGCTGGCGCTGTCCGCCGGAGACACGGTGGGGCAACTGCCCGGTCAGGTCGGCCAGTCCGACACGGCCGAGCCAGGACTGCGCCTGCTCCCTGCGCTGTGCGCGCGGCAGCCCCTGGATGGCGAGCGGGAGTTCGACGTTGGAGCGCAGGGTGCGCCAGGGCAAGAGGGCGTCCTCCTGGAAGACCAGCGCCCGGTCCGCCTCCGGGCCGGTGATCGGCCTGCCGTCCTGTTCCACGGTCCCGGCGAGGGTGGGCAGCAGTCCGGCCAGCGTGCGCAGCAGCGTCGACTTGCCGCAGCCCGAGGGGCCGACGAGGGTGAGGATCTCGCCCGGCGCGATGTCGAGGTCGACGCCGGACAGAGCCGGGGCGCCGGGGCGGCCGAGCGTGGCGGCGCGGAAGCTCAGCCGGGTGCCGCGGCCCGGTGACGGCGTGGGCGTCGCCGGGGCCTGGCGGACCTCGGCGCCGGCGGGCGTTGCGCCCTGTGCGCGGCGCTCGGACGTCTCAGACGAGGTGCTCATCGCGTGCCTCCTCGGCGTCGGATGCGGAACCCCTGCGCGGGGTTCCCCCGAGCACGGAGCCCCTGCGAGCGGATCCCTTGTCCGCGGGGGCGGTCGTGGACGGCGTCGGCGCGCCGGCCCTGGGAGTGCGGGGCCGTGCCCCGAGGACGTACGACGTCCGGGGCAGCCAGCGGGTCAGCCGACGGCCCAGGAGCTCCACGGCCGTGGAGGTGAGCCAGCCGAGCACGCCGATGGTGACCATGCCGACGAAGACGCCCGGGTAGTTGACGATCGTGTAGTCCTGCCAGGTGCGGTAGCCGACGCCGTACTGGCCGGAGATCATCTCGGCGGAGATCACGCAGATCCACGACACGCCGATGCCGACCGACAGGCCGCCGAAGATGCCGGGCAGCGCGCCCGGCAGGACGACGGAGCCGAGGATCCGCCACCGGCCGCCGCCCATGGTGCTCACCGCCTCCTCCCAGACGGGGGTGAGCGCCCGGACCGCGTGGCGCGTGGAGACCAGGACGGGGAAGAACGCGGCGGTGAAGGTGATGAAGACGATGCCCTGCTCGTTGGAGGGGAAGAGGAGGATCGCGACGGGGACCAGGGCGATCGCCGGGATCGGGCGGACGACTTCGAGGACCGGGCCGAGCAGGTCTTCGGCGAGCCGCGAACGCGCCACGAGCACGCCCGTGGCCACGCCCAGGACGGCGGCCAGCAGGAACCCGGTGAGGATGCGGGTGAGACTGTCGGCGAGGTCGGTCCAGTAGTCGCCGCCGGCCAGGCGGTCCGCGAAGGCGTGGGCGACCTCGGTGACCGTCGGGAACTGCGAGAAACGCAGCCACAGGTCGACGTCCAGGCTGGTCAGCAGCTGCCACAGACCGAGGGCGGCGGCGAGGGAGAGCAGCCGGAGGGCGTAGCGGCCCACGCGGGGGGCGGGCCGGCTCACGCGGCACGCTCCAGGGCCTCCGCGTACGTGATGACGCGTGCGCCGCCGTGGGCGCCGATGTAGGCCTGCGCGGTCGCCGGGGCGACGAACGGCACCAGATTCGCTCCGTCCGCCACCCAGACGGCCTTGTCGGCGAACCAGAGGGTGCCGGTGGTGGCGTCGGGGACGTAGGCGGCGCGGACGGCGTCGCGATGTCCGGCCACGTAGGCGAGGAGCTGCGTGGGCGAGGTGAAGGAACGGGTCTCGGAGGCGCCCTTGGGCCACACCTCGCTCGCGGCCGGTGGGGGCGTGGCGGCGAGCCGCTTGCCGTAGGAGGCGCCGAGGGCCTTCTTGACGTACTGGTCGTCGACGAAGGAGTCCACGTCCACGTCCCCGGTCAGCTTCGCCGCCTCGAGGATCGACACGTCGTCCTTGAGAGCGGCGACGAGCTGCGGTTTGACGGAGGGGTCGAAGGTGGAGATGCCGTGGTCGCCGTTGTAGAGGTAGACGACTTCGGCGGGCAGGCCGGTGGCCTCGGCGACCGACTCGGCGGCGGCCACGGGGTGCGCGTCGAGGTAGTCGGTCGCCTGGGCCTGCGCCTTCAGGAACGCTTCGAGGACGGCCGGACGGTCCTTCGCGAAGTTCTCGCGGGCGGTGACGCCGTGGAAGGTCGGGAGGTTCAGCTGGGCGCCGTCGTAGAGGGCCTTGGCCTTGCCCTGGAAGGCGAGCAGGCCGGGCCAGGCGACGAACTGGGAGAGCGCGTCCGCGCTGCCCGCGGCGAGCGCGGACGCCCCCACGGCGGGCTGCTGGTTGAGCTTCTCGATGTCCTTGTCGGGGTCGAGGCCGGCGCGTTGCAGGGCCCTGACGAGGGTGCCGTCGGCGGCCGAGCCCACGCTCGTGGAGACCTTCCTGCCCTTGAGGTCCGTCAGCGAGGCGAGCTTGGACTCGGGGGCGGTGACGATGGTGTTGAGGCCGCCGCGGAGGTTGTAACCGGTGACCGAGACCAGGCGGGTGGGCTGGTCGAGCTGCTTGCCGCGGGCCGCGTTGATGAGGAGGGGGAAGTCGCCCATCGAGCCGATGTCGATCTTTCCCGCGGTCATCTGGGCGGTGATCGGCGCGCCGGTGGCGAAGTCCTGCCACTTCACCTTGTAGGTGATGCCGTCGCCGAGCGCGTCGAGCTGCTTCTCGAAGTAGCCGAGGGAGCGCAGGAGGGTGCCGGCGGTGACCGTGTTGATGGTCTTGGACTGGTAGCCGACGGTGACGGTGACCGTCTTGCCGTCGCCGGCCTCCGCGCTGCCGCCGCAGGCGGAGAGCGGCAGCAGGAGCGCGGCGGCGCCGACGGCGGCCGCTGTGCGTTTCACGTCGAACGCGATGCGTTTCATGGGGGTGCGACCTCTCACCGGAGCAGGTAGGGCATGTTGACCGTGACGGCTCCGGTGGGACAGCGGGCCGCGCACGGGCCGCAGTACCAGCACTCGTCGACGTGCATGTACGCCTTGCCGTTGCTCTCGTCGATGGCGAGGGAGTCCAGCGGACACATGTCCACGCAGAGGGTGCAGCCGTCGATGCACTTCGACTCGTCGATGGTCACGGGCACGTCGGCCCGCTGGGGCACCAAGGGCATGGCTGTCTCCAGGGAATGGCTCGCGAGAAAGGTCGCCCGACGGTGAACCGATCGGACCCCGCGAAACGATGAAGGGGTGAGAGCGGACGGACAGGGGCGAGAGCGGAGGAAAGGGGTGAGCGGAGGACTGGTCTGGGCGGGGCGGGTCGTGAGGGCGGGCGGATCGGGCAGGGCGAGGGGAGGTGTCAGCGGGAGCGGTGCAGCAGACCGCTCATCGAGATGCGGTCGCCGCGGAAGCGGATGAACTCCAGATCGACCGGGCGACCGTCGTCGAGGTGGGTGAGGCGTTCCAGCATCAGGACGGCCGCACCGCGCGGCGCCTCCAGTACGGCGGCGGAGTGGGCGTCGGCGGTCACCGCCTCCAGGGTGATCTCCGCGTGGCCGAGGCGCCGGCCGGTGACGGTCTCCAGCAGGCGGAAGACGTCGTTGTTCTCCAGGTCGGCCCCGAGCAGAGCGGTACCGAGGTCGAGCGGGATGTAGGTGAGGTCGAGAGAGAGGGGGATGCCGCCCAGGCGGCGCAGGCGTTCGATGGAGAGCACGTCGGCCCCGGGCGGGACATGGAGGCGGTCGGCCACTGGGGCCGGCGCGGGGACGGGACCGAGGTTGCGTACCTCGTTGGTGACCCGGCCGTGTTCGTGCAGGGTTTCGGCGAGGCCCATCAGGCGGTCGAGTCCGTGTGGGTACTTCTCGGCGACCACCACCGTGCCGACGCCGGGCAGGCGTTCCACGAGGCCCTCCGCCCGCAGCAGGTCCAGGGCCTGGCGGACGGTGTTGCGGGAGGCGCGGTAGTCGGTGGCGAGCGCCGACTCGTGGGGCAGCGTGCCGCTCGGAAAGCCGCCGGTGAGGAGCTGGCGGCGCAGGAGGTCGGCGAGCTGGCGGGCCTGGTCCGCGCGCAGCCGGCGACGCGTCCGGTGGGCGGCGACGGTGGTCGCGCCCTGTCCGGCGTTGTCTCGGATGCGGTCGGTCGGTGGCATGTTCTGGACCATACCTATCCGGTCGGAATTGTGGTGTTGCAGAACTGTTGCGCCACCTGACGGACCGAAAGGCAAGGCGGTGACCTGGTGCTTTGTGTTCCGTGTGAGGAAGATCCGCCACCGGCGCGACCGGTGCCGGCGGCTCAGCCCAGCGCGGTGAGGCCTGGCGCGAATGTGATCAGCAGCGGCAGCAGGGGGACGAGGGCGGCCACCGTCGTCGTCAGCGCGCGCTGCCGTCGCAGCAGCCGGGGAGGCGGCTGGAGGAGGCGGTCCACCCGTTCGCCCAGGAGACGGTGACTGGACGCGCAGGACAGGACGCCTCGGTGCTGGTTCAGCTCGATCAGGGCCAGCGCGGTGGTCAGGTGACCGCAGCGGCGGGACGCCGTGTCGTCGGCGGCGAGCTCGACCAGACGGTGCGTCTGGTCGCAGAAGTGGGCGAACAGGGGGATGCGCGGGAAGCCGGTGGCCAGCGCCGTCGACAGGTGCAGCAGCCAGTCGTGGTGGGCGCGGGCGTGATCGCGCTCGTGGGTGAGGACCGCGTCGAGCTGAAGGGAGGTGAGGCGGTGCAGAGCACCGGTGGTCACGATCAGTTGGGGAGGATGGCCGGGCATCCACCAGGCGTCCGGATAGTCGTCCTCGAGCACGAGGAGCGGGCCTCGCGCGGAGGGCAGTCCCGCCGGGAGGTCGGGGGCGCGTTCCCGCAGGTGCGCGCGGGCCCGGCCGCGACGCCGGCGCGCCTCGACCAGCTCGCGGGCGAGCATCGCGGTGGTCCAGGCGGCCCCGCAGGCCAGCAGCAGGGTGAGGACGCTCGCCCACGCGGGGGCGGTGGAGAGGTCGTACGCCTCGGTCACCGCAGGCGGGGCGGGGGCGAAGACCTGCGCTCGGACGGTGTGGAAGACGGCGGCGGCGCCCAGGACCAGCGCCGTCAGACAGCACAGCAGGACCGTGGCGACCAGGCACTGCCACACCCACAGGGCGACCACCGGCTCCCGTTCGGGCCACGCGGCCCGGGTCAGCGCGCGCGGAGCCGGCAGGGCGGCCGTCACGGCGACGGCGCTGAGCAGGATCAGGCAGAGGTTCATGCTGCGGCTCCGGATCCTGGTCGAAGGGGGCTCGGCGTGCCCGCGCCGCGAGTCGCCATGGTGTGCGTCGCCGCGCTGGGGGCGGCCGTGCTCCGGGCGGGTGGGGCGGGTCGAGTGCGGTGGACCGTTCCCGCCGCCAGTATGACGGCGGGAACGGCCGCAGTCAGCCCGCCAGGAACTCTGGCCGGTTACCCCCCTGATGGTCCCCTCAGCCGGAGACGATGCGGCCCCTCACCTCTCCCAGTCCGACGCGCAGACCGCGCGGTCCCGGAGCCCATGCCGAGAGGGTCACCTCGTCGCCGTCCTCCAGATATGTCCGCTTGCCGTCGGGGAGGTCCAGGGGGTCGCGGCCGTTCCAGGTCAGTTCCAGGAGGGAGCCGCGCTGGTCGGCGGCCGGGCCGCTCACCGTGCCCGAGCCGTAGAGGTCGCCGGTGCGCAGTGAGGCGCCGTTGACCGTCATGTGGGCGAGCTGCTGGGCGGCGGTCCAGTACATGGTGGAGAAGGGGGGCTCGGAGACGACGTGACCGTTGACGGCGACGGAGATGCGCAGGTCGTAGCCGGCGGACTCGGTGGCGGAGTCGTCCAGGTAGGGGAGGAGGGGGTGGGTGCGCTCGGGAGGTGAGACGCGGGCCTCTTCCAGCGCCTCGAGCGGGGTGATCCAGGCGGAGACGGAGGTGGCGAAGGACTTGCCGAGGAAGGGACCGAGGGGGACGTACTCCCAGGCCTGGATGTCCCGCGCGGACCAGTCGTTGAGGAGGCACAGGCCGAAGACGTGCTCACGGAAGTCGGCCAGCGGGACCGGGCTGCCCTGCCGCGACGGCACGCCCACCACGAAGCCGACCTCGGCCTCGATGTCGAGCCGCACGCTGGGGCCGAAGACGGGCGCCGGGTCGGAGGGGGCCTTGCGCTGACCCGACGGGCGGACGACGTCGGTGCCGGAGACGACGACCGTGCCGGCGCGGCCGTGGTAGCCGATCGGCAGGTGCTTCCAGTTCGGCAGGAGGGTGTCGCCGGAGTCGGGGCGGAAGACGGCGCCCACGTTCCGGGCGTGGTGCTCGGAGGCGTAGAAGTCGACGTAGTCGGCGACCTCGAACGGCAGGTGCAGGCTCACCGAGGACAGGGGGTGGAGGAGCGGGGCGAGCGTCGCGTGGCGGGCGGGGTCGGTGACCCACTCCTTCAGCGCGCCGCGCACCTGTGACCAGGTGGTGCGGCCCGCCGACAGCAAGGGCCCGAGGGTCGGCGCGGAGAGCAGGGAGGTGTGCGGGGAACCGAGCGCCTGGGCTGCCGCGCCCGCGTCCAGGACGTGGTCGCCGAGGCGGACACCGACGGTCCGCCGTGCGGAGCCGGGCAGGGAGAAGACGCCGTAGGGGAGGTTGTGCGGTCCGAAGGGGTCGCCCTCGGGGAGGTCGAAGGGGGCCGGGAGGGGCATCGGGTGCTGCCTCGCTTTCGTGCTCGCCATGCATGCGCCGCGTGTGCGCCGCGCATGCGCCATCAGTGCACACGGGTTCGCCGTGACCGCGGGCTCGCCGTGAGGGAGGGCGCCGCGGGTGCTCGCCGGGGCCCGGCGGTGCTCCGAGCCGCCGCACACGTTACGGCTGACCTTGCGGAAGGGACACCGCAGCGGCACAGGGGAGGCATGCGAACGGCACACCGGCGGCACAAGGGGGTGCCGGACGGAGCGGTTGCCCGGGAGCGCTCCGTGTTCGGGAGGACTTGGGAAGTCGTCGACAGAAAGGGTCGCAATCTTGACGGAGCGGTGCGAACAGGGAGACTCTGGGCAGGCGTCGGAAGGCCTCGGGGGAGGGGCTTTTCCCAGGCACACCTGGGGGGCTGATGGCCATAGGGGAGGCCGGTCTCGGGTCGGCACGGCATGGTTCCCGGTCGAAGCGGCTGGAAGCGATCATGCGCGGCAGACTCGGCCGGGAATGCGTGTACGTGCCGTCGTGTCGGTTCGGGCTGTTCGTGGCCCTGCGGCACTGGTGCCCGCCCGGCGGCCGGGTGTTGATGTCGCCGGTCAACGACGACGTGATCTTCTTCGTGGTGCTCGCGGCGGGACTGCGGCCGGTGCAGGCGCCGTTGAACCCGCTGGACGCATCGATCGACGCGGACGCGGTGCCCGACGAGGTGTGGGGTTCGCTGTCGGCGGTGCTGACCACGAACCTCTACGGCACCCCGGACGACGCGCCGAGGCTGCGGGAGAAGTGCGACGCGCTCGCGATCCCGTTGCTGGAGGACGCGGCGCACGCCATCGGCAGCCGGGTGGGGGGCCGCCCCGTCGGCGGTTGGGGCGACGCCTCCGTCTTCAGCCTGTCCAAGCACGTGGGCGCCAAGGCGGGCGGCTTCCTTGCCTGCGCCGACCCGGGGCTGCGCGAGGCCCTGGAGAAGACCTGCGCGGACCTGCTGCTGCCGGGCCGGCTCTCGGCCGAACTGGCCTTCACCGTCCGGCCGTACGCGGAGGCGGCCGTGCGGGGGCTGCGGCTGCGGCGCGCGGCGTGGGCCGCGATGCGGCTGCTCGGGCTGACGGAGCGCGAGGGGATACGGATGCCGTTGCGTGCGGACGAACTGGCCCGGGCGGTCGAGGCGGCGCCGGACCTCACCGCCCACGACCCCTGGGTCCGCGTCGACATGCACGACTACCGGCTCGGCTCCGGACGTCTCCGCCTGCGCCGGATCGAGCGCCGGCTCCACCGCCTGGACGAGACGCTGGCCGGCTGCCGTGCGGGCGCCGAGACGCTGCTGTCGACGCGGTGGGCGAGACCTGAGGGGATCGCCACGGCGGACGGGCCTGCCACGGTGAGCCTCATGGCGGGCGGTGGTCAGACGCAACCTCTGTTCCGCGTGCCGCTGTTCGTCGCGGACCGGGACGCGGCCGTCGCGGCGCTCGCGCGGCGGGGCATCGTCGTCGGCTACCTGTACGACCCGCCGCTGGACGACTACGCGGGCGCCGCCTTCACCGACCCCTCGCCCGATCCCGTGGGGGCCCGCTGGTTCGCGCGGCACGCGTTGCCCGTGGATCCGCTGCGGGCGCGCGAGGCCGTCGAGGTGCTTCAGGAGTCCGACGCCCGGCCGGCCGAGGCGCCGGGAGGGCTGGAGCGGACGCGTGGCTGAGTCAGGGACCGGAACACAGGCCGGGACGCGGGCGGGGGTGAGCGTGAGGCCGGCGTCCGCCGGGGACGCGGGGAGCTCCGGCTCACTGTTCAAGAACGCCTACTTCCTCATGCTCAGCACGGGCGTCTCCGCCGTGCTGGGGCTGGGCTTCTGGCTGGTGGCCGCGCGCTACTACACCGAGGAGGCGGTCGGGCAGGGTTCCGCCGCGATCGCAGCGATGCGTCTGCTCGCCAGCATCACGGCGACGACGATGATCGGCGCGGTCGTCCGCTTCGTGCCGCGCGCGGGGCGCGTCACCGGCTCGCTCGTGCGGCGGACGTACGCCGCGAGTTCGGTCGTCGTCGCGGTCGCGGGGGTCGTCTTCCTGCTCACCCTCGATCTGTGGGGAGCGTCGTACGCGCCGCTCGGCACGCCGCTCACGGGAGCCGCGTTCGTCGCGGCGTGCGTGGCGTGGGCGCTGCTCACGCTGCAGGACGGGGTGCTGACCGGGCTGCGCAGGTCGGGGTGGGTGCCCGTCGGCAACGCGGTGTTCTCCGTCGGCAAGCTGATCCTGCTGGTCGTCTTCGCCGGCGCGGTCCCGGTGCTCGGCATCTTCGTGTCCTGGGCCGCGGCGATCGTCTTCTCCACGCTGCCGCTCGGCTGGCTGATCTTCCGCAGGCTGATCCCGGCCCAGGCCGCCGCCGACCGCGATTTGGAGCCGCCGCGGCTGCGGGAGATGGGCCGCTTCCTGGCCGGGGACTCGCTGGGCGCGCTGTTCAGCCTGGCGATGATCAACCTGCTGCCGGTGATGGTCGCGGTCCGCTTCAGCGCGGCGGAGAACGGCTACTTCTACGTCGCGTACACCGTCGGCGGGACCATGGAGTTCATGGCCATCAACATGGCCTCCTCCCTGACCGCCCACGCCTCTCACGACCCCGGGCAACTCGCCGACGGAGTGCGTGGAGCGATGCGCCGGATGATCGTGCTGCTGGTGCCGGTGGTGCTGGTGCTGGTGCTCTTCGCCCCGCGGATCCTGCTGTCGTTCAGCGAGGACTACGCCGAGCACGGCACGACCGTGCTGCGCCTGCTGGCCGCCGGCGCGCTGCCACGAGTCGTGGTGGAGCTGTACATAGGGGTGCTGCGGGTGCAGGGCCGCACCGGGGTGCTCGCCGGGCTCCAGGGCGCCATGTGCGCTTCGGTGCTGGGCAGCGCGGCGGTCCTGTTCGCTCCGCTGGGCATCGCGGGGGCGGGGTGGGCGGTGCTGCTGAGCATGTCGCTGATCGCCGTCGTCTCCGTCGTGGGCCTGCGGTCCGCGCTGCGGCGCGACGCGACCCAGCCCTGCGAGCCCCGTGACGTGGCCCTGCCCGGCGGAGCGGCTCGGCCCCTCGACCCGCCGACCTCCGCCGCCCCTGCCTACGGCACCGGCTGGGCGCGACGTAACGCGACGGCCGGATACGACGCAACCGGCCCGGCTCGCCGGGGAGGTGGCGCAAGCACGGCCGTCGACGAGGACACGGTCGCCTTGTTCATGGGGCGCCCCGGGAGGCTCCGAAGCCCCAGGTGCGCCGAGGGGCCGCCCGGGCGGCGGGAACGGTGGCTGTCGGGTGCGCTGTGGGGGCTGCTGGGCGTGGCCACCGCGGCCTACTGGGCCGCGTTGAGCGAGCTGCCCTGGTTCGACGGGGCGTCCGGGGCGATGAGCGGCCGTCAGATGCTGGAGGCGGCGCCGCTCCCGGCGCTCGTCGCGGTCGGCGTGCTGCTCGTGGTGTTCGTCGGATCGGTGACGCTGCGGGACGTGCGGGACGTGTGGCTGCCGGGCGCGGCGCTGGGTTCGGCGCTGCTCGCCCTGCACGCCGTACCGGTGGCGCTCGGCCGGGAACCTCGTCCGGTGGACGGGACGTTGTACGTACGAGCGGCCGAAGTCCTCGCACGGGGCGCGGGGTTCGACGGCCCCGAGCCGTTGCTGCGGTGGGCGCCGCCGCTCCTGCTGCTGTCCGGTCTCGTACCGCTGTGGCTGCTGCTCTCCCGCGTGGGCGGCAGGTTGACGTGGCCGGGGCGATGGGGGGTGCTGTATCTCGTCGCGATGGGCGGCTGGGTGTGGCGGCAGGAGCTCGCGTCGCTGGCCCTGCCGGTGTGCGCCGTGCTCGGGGCACTCGCGGTGAGCGTCAGCGTGACGGCAGGGGCTGGTGGAAGTAGCCGCTCCGGCCGGCCTCGCGGTAACCCTCCAGTCCGGGGCCGTCGTTGACGGTCAGGTCGCACTCGGGCTTCTCGGAGGTCGGCCGGTTCCAGTGGACCAGCGCCTTGACCTCCGGCAGCTTCGTCACGGCGGCAGGGATCGCGGTGTACCAGTCGCGCTGGCGCGGCGGGTCGTCGGCGTCGGGCGCGGTGGCGAACTCGGCGAGCATCACCGGCTTGGCGTCGGAGACGTTCTCGCGCAGCCATGCGTAGCCGGGCTGCTGACTGTCGAGGAAGTCCTTCCAGTCGGTGGTGTCGTGGCAGGCGTAGTAGTTGTACTGGTCCATGGCGATCCAGTCGACGTACTCGTCCCCGGGGTAGAGCGCCTTCATCGCGTCAGCGCCGCCGAGGTAGCCGGAGACGGTCCACACCCACACGACGTTGTCGGCGCCCAGCGCGCGGAACCGTTCGCGCAGGTGACGGTAGGCGGCGACGAACTCCTCCGGGGTGCCCGCGCCCTCCTTCACACGAGCGTCGGTCTCCTGGTCGAAGGAGAGGAGGACGCGTTTGCCGTAGGCCTTGATGCGCCGGATCTGCGGATCGAGGATCTCCTCGTCGTACTTCCCCGAGGCGATGTTCCTCCAGCCGAGCTGGGTCTCGGTCCAGTTCTCGTGGTGCGGCTCGGTCCAGACGGTGGACTCCCACGCCAGCATGAGCAACCGGTCCCGGCCGAGCCGCTGCTCGTCGGGCGTGAGGAGCTGGCCGTCGAGCTCGCCGCCCGACATGTCGTGGTAGTTGTAGACCAGGTCGAGCCTGCGGCCGATCCGCTTCTCGAAGCCGAGCACGGCGTCCTGGAGAGAACCGTTCTCCGCGTACGGGACATAGGCGCCCCACCACGCGCCGCACGGCGGGACCAGTGTGCGGGAGGGGGCGCAGTCGCCGGTGGGCGGTGCGCCGGAGGCCGCGTTCGCGGGCAGCTCACCCCCCGAGGCACCCGAGCCTCCCGAGACCCTCGAGCCTCCCGAAACCCCCGAGGAACCCGAGCGCCCCGAGTGGTCGGGACGGCCGGCCCACAGCCCGAGCCCCGCGAGCAGAGCGACGCCCACCGCGACCACCGCGACCAGCCTCGCGGCGGCGTACCCCCGTTGGGCTCCTCCCGCCCCCGTCACAGCGGACCGCCGGTGCCGCCGCCGTCGATACCGCCACCGCCACCGCCGCCGCCCCCGGGCCGCGCGGCGGGCAGCGGCAACCCGGGCAGAAGCGTGACGACCGTGGTGAAGCCGGCGAGCCAGAAGAGGAAGGCGGTCACCGAGAACGCCTTCACCAGGAACAGCGACGTCGCGGTGAGCACGCCGAGGGACAGGCTCACGGGCGCGGCGAGCGCGAAGGCCTCCAGCCGTGCGCCCAGGGTCAGCCGTTCCGGCTGCGGGTACAGCGCGGCGCAGCCGGGGCCGAACAGAACGAAGAGCAGCACAGGGATCCAGCGCAGCGGCGCCGGGCCGGGGACGGCGGTGGCGGCCAGCGCGACCCAGCCGGAGACCGCGACGAGGAGTCTGAAGCGCGTGGAGGCGGCGCTGCCGTCACCGGCGCCCGGCTCGGAGGCGGAAGGGCCGACGTTCTCATGGCGGGCGGAGCGCATCAGTTCACCTCACTGACCGCGAGGACGGAACGGCGGCCGGGCGGTACTCCAGGACGACGCCGTAAGGGTGGCTCTCCACCGTGCGGAAGAGCGGAGAGGCGGACAGTCTCGTGCGCAGCACCCGGAAGCCACCGGCGGGCATCAGGCCCTCTCCGGCGGCGTAGACGTCCTGGGTGTGGGTGAGGATGACGTACGCCTTCGCCCCCGGCGGGATGCCGGCGGCGAGGTAACGGGCCGGGTCCTTCAGCATCTTCTCGTTCTCCGGCAGCTCCTGCTCGGCGAAGAACCAGTGCTCGAGACGGTCGTAGCGGTGCAGCGCCTGCGGGAAGGAGCCGCTGGTGGCGAGGATGAGGGAGCCGTCGGGCGCGTCGTCGAGGGTCCGGGTGACCAGCGCGGTCTCCGCGGGCGGCGTGTAGAACATCTCCTCCTTGCCGTAGTACGACGGCAGGAAGCCGGCCAGCAGTGCCAGCAGCGCCGTCGGCAGGGCGAACGCCGCGCCCCGGCGCCACAGCCTGTTCGCCGGGCCGTGACGCCGGGCCCCCGCGACGGCCGGCACCAGCGCGGCTGCGGCGAAGAAGGCCGCGCCGGGAAGGGCGAACAGGTAGACCCGGAAGAGCATCTCGCCGCCGTAGTCGTTGACGGCGAACAGCGGCACCGGCGCGACGGACACCAGCAGCAGCGGCAGCGCGCTGCGGGTGAGCCGGCGCCGCAGCACGACGGCGGCGCCGGCGAGGACGGCGACCGTGAGGACCATCAGCACATTGGCCTCGCCGGCGAGTTCGGGCCCGGGGCCGGTGAGCTGCCCGGCGTACCCGGCGCGGGAGTTCTGCGTCAGCTCGCCGATCGACTGCCGGAGGGTGGAGAGCGTCTCCACGAACAGCGGCCGGCCCATGGTCAGGTCCCAGGAGAGCATCAGCAGCGCGGCGACGATCAGAAGCCCGTAGTTGCGGTAGCGGCGGGTGAGGTTGAGCGCGAGGAGGCAGACGCAGAGCATCACCGGGGTGAGCTGGTGCGTGGCGTTGACGGCGGCGATCAGCGGGGCGAGGATCACGACGCAGACCGCGCGCTGCCGGCGGCCCGTGGGCGGCGGCACGGCGGCGGCCGCCGGGTCGAGGAAGGCGCGGTCGCGCAGCCGGCCGGCGGAACCCGGCCGCACGAAATGCCGCAGCACGACCGCGAGGACCGTCAGGTGCAGCAGGTAGGCGAGGCCCTGCGGGGAGAAGTAGTCCTGGCCGACCCAGTTGGCGAGCTGGAAGATCCAGACGGCGGTCCAGATCAGCCGCCAGTCGTCGCAGAACGTGCGGTAGACGAGGACCAGCACCGGCATCATCAGCAGCCCGAGGACGACGGGCGCCCAGTTGGCGTACGAGGAGGAGCTCTGCACGCCGAAGGCGCGCACCAGGCCCGCGTTCAGCGTGAAGAACCCGGGCCACTGGTCGTAGGCCGACATGTTGCCCGAGAGCGCCGCGCCGGGCCGTAGTTCGCCGTTGGCGAGCAGCGTTTCGACGACGGCGTCGTGCTTGGACGCCCAGGGGTAGCGCACCGCGTCGTACAGCACCGCGGGCGGGGCCTTGAGGGCGAACAGGAGGGCGGCGCAGTGCGCGGCCGGCCACCAGGGCGCGGTGCCGGCGCGCCGCAGGCTCAGGACGAATCCGGCGGTGAGGACCAGCAACGACAGGTAGTAGGCGGGCGGGAGGCGGTCGAGCAGACCGTACTGGCCCATCTCCCGGAAGCCGATGCGGGGCAGGGAGTACACCCACAGTCCGGTCGCGAGCAGCAGTACGGGCGCGGCGGGGCCCGGTGGGCGGCCCGGGAACCGCAGGGATCTCCGGCCGTCCCGGGTGCTCCGCCCCGGGCGGCCCGGACCCGTGGAGGCGTCAGGGCCGGGAGCCGGCGGCGGCGCTCCGCTCCCCTTGGCCGGTACGGGCACATGTGACTGCACGCTGAGGCTCCCTCCCCGGGCCGAGTACGGAAACGCTCTCTCCTGTTCATGTCGATCGTGGCGGAAAGCCCCGCTCTTCCGGACGGTTCAGCCGGCGAACACCTGCCCTCGCACGACGGCTCGGGCACGCCGGTACCACCGCCAGCCGACCGTCAGGGGCCCGTCGCGATAAGGGGCGACACGGGCGCCGGAGCCCGCGAGCCAGGTCTCGACGTCGGCGACGGTGTGGCCGCGGCGCACGATGAGACGGGCGATGCGGTAACGCTCGTCGCGGTCCGAACTGAGCGCGTGCCGCACGGCGGTGGCCGTCTCGTAGCCGGCGGCGGCGGCCGTACGGCGGACCCGGCCGCTGTTGTAGCCGTGCGGGTAGGCGAGATGACGGATCGGGTGGCCGAGCGTGTCCTCCAGAACGGCTCGTGACACGCGCAGTTCGCGTTCCAGCGCCCTCGGCCCGAGGGTGTCCAGCTGGGCGTGGGTGACCGTGTGACTGCCGATCTCCATGCCGGACTGCTCCAGCCGTGCCGCGTCCGCCAGCGTCATCATCGGCGCGGGCGGCAGCAGACAGCGGCCGCCGGGGGCGATGGCGCCGGTGGTGAGGTAGGCGGTGGCGGGGAGCCCGCGTCCGGTCAGTGCCTCGGCGGTCGGGCCGGGCAGGTCGGCGAAGCCGTCGTCGAAGGTGAGCAGCACCGGCCGGGCCGGCAGCGGCACCCGCCCCGCGAGGTGGTCGGCGAGCGCGCTGACGGTGACGGGTGTACGGCCGCTGTCGACGACGGCGTCGAGATGCCGGCCGAACTCCTTCGGGCCGACCGTGAACTCGGCGATCCAGTCCGGAGGGTCGTCCATCACGGCGTGATACAGCAGCACCGGTACGGACGTCGGGGTCGTGGCGGCGGTCATCGCGCACCTCGCGGCGGCGTGAACGGCCCGTCCAAAGACCGCCGAAGGGGGCCGCCGAGGGCTCGCCGGGCGCGGAGATAGCCCACCGGTCCGTACAGCATCCCCCTGCGCTGCAGCCGTGACAGCCGCCGGGGCCAGTCGTGCGTCCGCTCGTCGTGTCCCCCGGGCGCACTCCGCGCACCGGCTTCCTCCCCGGCGCTCGCAGCCGCATGAGCGCCGCCGCCCGCACCCGTGCGCGCCTGCGTCTCGGCCTCCGCCTCCCGGCCGGCCGTCAGCGTCCGGGCGTGGGCGAGCCCCCGGGGCAGTCGGGCGAGGAAAGCCGGGAGGAGGGAAGGGCGGTTGACCAGGAGGGCGGTGAGGTAGGCGGTGAGGCCGGCGCCGTAGCCGTACGCCTGGTTCTCCAGGTCGCGCCAGGTCTCCCGGTGGTGGTGCCAGACCAGGGCCAGCGGCGTGTAATGCAGCCGGTGGCCCTGGGCGAGGACGCGGACGAACCCGTACAGGTCGTCGCCCCCTCGGGCCGGGGTGCCGGCGCCGGTCGCCGGGTCGAAGCCGCCGACCGCGCGCAGCAGGTCCGCCCGGAACGCCATGTTCGCGCCGGAGCCGAACCGGCCCGCGGCGAAGGGGAACAGCGGCTCGTCGGCGGGCGGGTCGTACGGGTCGTACGTCCGTGCCGTGAAGCCCTTCGCGAAGCCGCCGTGGCTCTCCAGCAGCACCTGGGCGGGGGTGCGCAGCCGGGCGGGCAGGATCAGTCCGGTGACGCAGCCGAGACCGGGGTCGGCGGCGAAGGGCGCGGTGAGCTCGGTGAGCCAGCGCGGGTCGGCGACGACGTCGTCGTCGGTGAAGGCGACGACCTCGCCGTGCGCGGCCGCGACGCCCCTGTTGTGCGCGACGGCGAGACCGGGCACCGGCTCGGTGACGTGGCGGACCCGCTCGCCGTACTTGCGTTCGACCAGGTCCCGGGTGGTGTCCGTGGTCGGCGCGTTGTCGACGACGACGATCTCGAAGTCGGGATGGTCCTGGGCGAGCAGGGAGTCGAGCGCGTGCGCCAGCCGGTCGGCGCGCTCGCGGGTGGCGATCACGACGGTGGTGGACGGCGCGGGAGGCGTGGGGACGGTGGTGGACGGCGCGGGAGGCGTGGGGACGGCGGTGGACGGCGCGGGAGGCGTGGGGACGGCGGTGGACGGCGCGGGAGGAGTCGTCGGCGCCGGCCGTCGGCCCGCCCGCTCCCGGGCCAGCGCGGCGAGGACCGTCCTGGGGTCGGCGCCCTCCGGGACCCGTCCGAGCAGGGTGCCGACCGGCCGGCCGCCGCTCCTGACCAGGAGGAACACCTCGCCGTGCGTGACGGGCGCGCTGCCGGGCCCGGGCCTCAGCGTCACCTGCGCACCGGCGTCCCCGCCGGCCTCGGTGTACCCCTCGGGGAGGTCCAGTTCGGCCACCTGAACCGGACCGATGTCCAGGAACCTCCGGATCTCCCGCTGTACACGCGGCGCACGCGACACGATGTCCTCCCCTCTCCCGAACCGCCGGCCCCTCCCCGCCAACCGCCCCTCACCTCCCCCGGATCCTGCCCGCGCCCTTCAGCGCCCGGTTCGCCGCCGCGGCCAGCCTCGGCCGGCTGCGGACGAAGTGGTGGGCGCGGCGGGACGGCTCCCGGCTGAGCCAGTGCAGCGCGGCGCCCGTCCACGGCCGCGTCCACGCCCCCTCGTACACGGGCAGCTCGCCCGTTCTCAGCGCGTCCTTGTACTCGGCCGCCCCGCGCCCCAGATCCAGCAGGCCGATCCCCTCGGCGGCGGCCGCCTCCGCCATCCGCAGATGCAGCACCAGACCCGGCGAGTACTTCGCGAACTCCGGGTCGTAGGCGGGGAACCAGCAGGCCAGGACGGTCGTCGACCGCAGCCCGAAGTGGGCGGCGACGGGCCGCCCGCCGGCGTAGAGGACGGACAGCGCGCCGGAGCAGTCGGGGGCGCGCGTCTGTGTCGCGAGCCGGTGCACGAGCCGGGTGATCCACTGTCGGGCGAACCGGTCCCGGCGGCCGGTGCGCCGGTACTGGGCGGACTTCCACGCCATGAGCGTGCGCAGCGCGGCGGGATCCCGTTCGTCGAACACGAACCGCAGCGCTCCGGCCTGCCGTCCGAGCCTGCGCTCCTTGGCCAGCGTCGTCTTCAGGAACTTCGGCGACTGGGCGCGCAGGACGGACTCGTAGGTCTCGTACCCCTTCTCCACGTCGATGACGTAGGAGGCGTACTCGGCCGCCGCGTACCGTGTGAACAGGCCCTGTTCCGCCTCCAGGTTGTCGAAGGCGAAGCTCGACAGGGAGCAGGCACGCATCAGTTCGGCCGCGTCGAGCCCGAGCCCTGGGCTCAGTACGGCCCCCTGCGCGTCGCAGACGCCGTACGCGAGGGCCTGTCCCTGACCCAGCGGGCCCCGCTCGTGGGGCAGGAAACCGGCCGGTTCGCGCCCCTCGTACACCACCGCCACGCGCGTGCGCGGGCGCACACGCCCCACGGCGGCGGCGAATTCGGGTTCCATGAAGGGGTTCCGTGGAGCGGTCGACGCCGCGCGCAGCGCGCGCCACCGCTCCCGCTCCCCCTCGCCGAGATCCTCCGGATCCGACACACGAATACGTCCACTGCTCAACCTGACCCCCCGATCAAGTCCCCCCGGACACTGTGGACGGTACCCCTCCAGACGGTGCGAGCGGTAGGTAGCGGACCATGTTGTTGCCAACCGGTGCAGAACCGCCCTTTCCCTCCCTCCGGAACGGTTGAATCGGCGGTGAGTTGAGGGTGTCCGGGATCCGTATTCTCTGGTCATGGCCGCACCTCACGCATATGCCGCGCGCTCCGCGTACTCCCTCATCGCCACCGACCTGGACGGAACACTGCTCCGCGACGACGACACGTTCTCCGACCGGTCGCTCGACGCGCTCGCAAGGGTGGCGGCCGCCGGCGCCCGCCACCTTGTGGTGACCGGCCGCCCGGCGCCACGGGTGCGGCCGCTGCTGCGGATCCTGCGGAGCAGGGGGCTCGCGGTGTGCGGACAGGGCGCGCAGGTGTACGACATCGGGGCGGACCGCCTGCTGTGGTCGGTCACCCTGGACCGGGAGCTGGCCGAGGTGGCCCTGGGCAAGATCGAGGCCGAGGTCGGTCAGGTGTACGCGGCCGTCGACCAGAACGGCGTCGACGGGCTGACCCTCATCGAGCCGGGCTACCGGATGCCGCACCCGACCCTGCCGGCCCTGCGGGTCGGCTCGCGGGAGGACCTGTGGTGCGAGCCGATCAGCAAGGTGCTGCTGCGCCATCCCACCCTGTGCGACGACGAGTTGGCGGCGACGGCCCGCTCGGTGGTCGGTTCGCTCGCCACCGTCACCATGTCGGGGCCGGGCACGGTGGAACTCCAGCCGTCCGGCGTCACCAAGGCGACGGGACTCGCCCTGGCCGCCGAGCACCTGGGGCTGCGGCCACAGGACACGCTCGCCTTCGGCGACATGCCCAACGACATCCCCATGTTCGACTGGGCGGCGCGCGGCGTGGCGATGGCCAACGCCCATCCCGAGCTCAAGGCGGTGGCCGACGAGGTGACGGCGTCGAACGAGGACGACGGCGTGGCCGTCGTCCTCGAACGACTCTTCCCCTAGGCGCACGGGTCCTACGGGTTCCAGGGGTACCCCTAGTACGCGCCGAAGACGTTGTCGATGGAGCCGTACCGGGCGGCGGCGTAGTTGCAGGCGGCGGTGATGTTGGCGACCGGGTCGTACGGGTCGTACGCGGTGCCGGCGACGTGGTACGCGGCGAAGGTCGGGTCGATGACCTGGAGCAGGCCCTTGGACGGGGTCCCCTTGGCCGCGTTGGAGTCCCACAGGTTGATGGCGTTCGGGTTGCCCGAGGACTCCCGGATGATGTTGCGGTAGATGCCGTGATAGGTGCCCGGGATCTTCTTCTCGGCCATGATGGCGAGCGACTGGCGGATCCAGCCGTCCAGGTTGTTGGGGTAGCCGGCGAGCGTGGTCTCGGGGACGGCGGTGGTGGCCGCCGAGGCGGTGCTCGCTCCGGCGAGGGGAAGGGCGAGCGCGGCGACGCCGGCGCAGGCGACGGCGATGGCACGGGTGAAGCGGCGGCGGTGCTGAGCGGCAGCGGACATGGGGACGTTCCTCTCCGGCGCCTGCGGGGTGAGCTGTCGGGTTCGGGCGGGAGCTGCCCGGTCGGCGCCGTGGGGCACGGCGACACGACTTCACCCCGAGCCGGACCGGTACATGCGTGACGTACTGCGGTCCGGCGTTCTGCCTGGGTCCCCCGCTCCTGCCGTGCGCGAGTGGTTCGTCGATGGGAGTAGCCGGACGGCGGCAGGATGAGGCGTCTGTCCGGCTGGCCGGGAACGTATGCGAGAGCACATGTCCGAAACAAGTGTCGGAGTCGTGGAAAACCCCTATTGACCTTGGTCTGGTGTTTATGGGCTGCTTGATCCTTTGCATTCGGCAAGAGTCAACTCGCGTGACGCCGCAGGGGATCCGGGGGCGTGCGACCACCCGTGTCTCCGCCGGTGAAGTGAGCCAACTCACCCGTGATGACAAGGGTGACTAAATCGGACATCAGGTTCCAAGTCCCTTTTAAAAGGGCGTGAGCGAAATCCGATGGAATTCACGGAGCGGAATGTCTGATTTGATGCTCTGGTTCCGATTTATTTAGTGCGCGCCGTGAGATTCGGCACACACCGGTGGACGTCGCCGGCGGGCGGGGTGGGGGGTGGTTTCCGGGGTACCGGCGCTTCGCGAGCCGGACGCGGCACCTCCCGGTCGAGCGACGTGGGGCCGGGGGACGTGGGGGCTTATCGGTGATCGAAACATGACCGGATACGCTGACTTGAGTGATGTCAGCGACCTATCGACAAACCGTGTAAGCGCCAGCGGACACCAGCAGACAGGAGACCCCTCGTGACCGTCGTCGGGCCGTTTGGGCTGAGCGTGCGGGACCAGGCTCTGGAAGCCGATGTCCAGGCCGGATTGGCGGCTGTCGAGGAAGGCCTGTTCGAGGCCACCAAGAGCGCGGTCCCCTTCATCACCGAGGCCGCGCAGCATCTGGTGAAGGCGGGCGGGAAGCGGTTCCGGCCGCTGCTGGTGATGCTGTCGGCGCAGTTCGGCGACCGGCACGCGCCGGGCATCGTGCCGTCCGCCGTGGTGGTCGAGCTGACCCACCTGGCCACGCTGTACCACGACGACGTGATGGACGAGGCCGAGGTGCGGCGCGGGGTGTCCAGCGCGAACACGCGGTGGGGCAACTCGGTCGCGGTGCTCACCGGCGACTTCCTCTTCGCCCGCGCCTCCCACATCCTCGCCGACCTCGGGCCCGAGGCGGTCCGGGTGCAGGCGGAGGCGTTCGAACGGCTGGTCACCGGCCAGATCCTGGAGACGGCAGGTCCCACGGACGGCCGCGACCCGGTCGAGCACTACCTCGACGTGCTGGGCGGCAAGACCGGCTCGCTGGTCGCAGTGGCGTGCCGCTTCGGCGCGATGATGTCCGGCGCCGACGAGACGGTCGTCGACGTGCTCACCCAGTACGGGGAGCGGCTCGGGGTCGCCTTCCAGCTCGCGGACGACGTCCTGGACATCGCCTCGGACTCGCACGAGTCGGGGAAGACGCCCGGGACGGACCTGCGGGAGGGCATCCCCACGCTGCCGGTGCTGCGGCTGCGGGAGCGCGCGGACCGGCTGTCGATGCCCGAGGACATCGCGCTCTGCGAACTGCTCGACTCCGACCTCAGCGACGACGCACGGCACGCGGAGGCGCTGGCCGCCCTCCGGGCCCACCCGGCGCTGGAGCAGGCCCGCGCGGACACCGTGCGGTACGCCAAGGAGGCGCGGGCCGCGCTGGCGCCGCTGCCCGACTGCGAGGCGAAGCGGGCGCTGCTGGAGCTGTGCGACGCGGTGGTGCACCGGGCGGGGTGACGCCGTGGTGCGCCGGGCGGGGTGCCGCCGTGGCGCACCGGCGGGTGACGTGGTGGTGCGCCGCGAGGGGTGACCTGGTGGTGCAACCGGACGGGTGACGCCTCCTCACCCATGGGCGCCCCCATCCCCTACGGGTCCCTCCACCCGCCCAACCCCCGTGTCATACCGCAGGCGTACGCGGAGTTGCGCCCTCGGGTTGACGTATCGAGGCGGGTTGTTTGGTCATATGGAAACCACGGAAATCACCACCGCTCACCGATTCGGGTGAGAATGGCGGCTTGTGGTGGGGACCGTCGCACCCGAGATGACCAGCCGCCGCCGACGACGGAGGTAAGGCACACATGGCACCGTTCGCATCCGACGACCGCACGCACGCCGGGGAGGCCGACGACCTGCCCGTCGGACGACGCAAGGCCGTGCGGTACGTCGTCCCGGTCACCGTGGTGGGCGTCGCGGCGGCGACGATCGGGCTCGTCCCGGCGCTCGCCGACTCGGGCGACCCCGACCTGCCGAAGATCACCGCACAGCAGCTCATCCAGAAGATCGCCGCCTCGGACGTCCAGCAACTGTCCGGCACCGTGAAGATCACCACCGACCTCGGCCTGCCCGACCTGGGCGGACTGGAGAGCGGGCTGCTCTCCGGAGCGGCCGGCAAGAAGGGCGACGCGTCGTCCGCCGACCCGTCCGCCAAGCTGACCGAACTCGCGGCCGGCACGCACACCTTGCGGGTCGCCGCCGACGGCCCCGACCGGCAGAAGCTGTCGCTGCTGGAGAACGCCGCCGAGTACAGCCTCATCCACGACGGCAAGGACGTGTGGGGGTACGACAGCGCCTCCAACCAGGTCTACCACTCCACCGCCGAGGAGGGACGCGACGGTCACGACGCGGCTCCCGCCACGCCCAAGGACTTCGCCGACGAGGCCCTCAAGGCCGTCGACGACACCACCTCCGTGACCGTGGACGGCACCGTGCGGGTCGCCGGCCGGGACGCCTACAAGCTGCTCGTGAGGCCGAAGCAGTCCGGCTCGACCGTCGGCGCGATCAGTGTGGCCGTGGACGCGAAGACGGGGCTGCCGCTGAAGTTCACGCTGACCCCCGCCGCGGGCGGCGCCGCCGTCGTGGACGTCGGCTTCACCCAGGTGACGTTCGCCAGGCCCGCCGCCTCCACCTTCGACTTCACCCCGCCGAAGGGCGCGAAGGTCACCGAGGCGGACGAGGACGGTCCGGCCGGAGGCGGGGACAAGGCTCCCGGGCAGCCGGGCAAGGCCCCCGGGCACGAGGGCGGGACGCCCGGCCGGCCGGGCACGGCCGACGAGGAGGGCCTCGGCCGGGACCTCGCCGGTCTCAACGTCCTCGGCGAGGGCTGGACCTCGATCGCCACCTTCGACACCGGCGGCGAGGGCGTGCCCTCCGGCAAGACCCCCGAGGCGGGCGCCTTCGGCGGCTTCCTGGACTCCTTCGGCGACAAGGTCACCGGAAAGTTCGGCTCCGGCACCGTCTTCTCCACCCGGCTGATCAACGCCCTCGTCACGGACGACGGCAAGGTCTACGTCGGGGCCGTCACCAAGGACGCCCTCGTCAAGGCGGCGGACGCCGGGCGGTGAGAGCCGGGCGGTGGGAAACGGCCCGAGTACGCTGACGTGAACCGACGATCGGGGGAGCCGATGGACGAGGTCGCGGACGGCGCGGTGGCGCAGGCGGCGCTTGTGACCCCGGACGCCGACGACGCCGTCATCCGCACCCGCGGCCTCACCAAGCGCTACCGCGGCGGTCAGCTCGCCGTGGACGGTCTCGATCTGACCGTCCCGGCGGGCAGCGTCTTCGGCTTCCTCGGTCCGAACGGCTCCGGCAAGACCACCACGATCCGCATGCTGATGGGCCTGATCGAGCCCACCTCCGGCACGGCGCGGGTGCTCGGGCGGCCCATGCCGCGCGCCTCCCGCGCCGTCCTGCCGCACGTCGGGGCCCTCATCGAGGGCCCCGCCCTCTACGGCCACCTGTCCGGCCGGGACAACCTCCTGCGCTACGACGCCGCCGACCCGACAGCAGACCCCCGCACCCGGCGCGACCGGGTCGCCGAGGCCCTGGAGCGGGTGGGGCTGACCGCGGCCGCCGGAAAGAAGGCCAAGGCGTACTCGCTCGGCATGAAGCAGCGGCTGGGCCTGGCCGCCGCCCTGCTCCAGCCCCGCCGGCTGCTCGTCCTGGACGAGCCGACCAACGGGCTCGACCCGCAGGGCATGCGGGAGATCCGGGTCCTGGTCAGGGAACTCGCCGCCGACGGCACCACCGTCTTCCTCTCCTCCCACCTGCTCGACGAGATCGAGCAGGTGTGCACGCACGCGGCCGTGATGGCCCGCGGACGGCTTCTCATCCAGGGCCCGGTCGCGGACCTGGCGGCCCGCGCGCGCGGGCGGCTCGTCGTCTCCACCCCGGACCCGGCGGAGGCGGCCCGGGTGCTGAAGGAACAGGGCGTCGGGGACGTCGTCGTCGCCGAGGACCGGGTCACGGGCGAGCCCGGGGAGCTCGAACCGGCCGATCTCAACGCCGCGTTGGTCGACGCGGGCGTCCGCGTCCGAGGCTTCGGCGTGGAACGCGCCTCCCTGGAGGACGCGTTCGTGGCACTCACGGGAGAGGGATTCGATGTCGCGGGCTGAACTCGCACCGGATCGGGGGAGCGCGATCGCCCGGCCGCCCCGTGCGCTGTGGACGCTCGGTCTCTTCCGCAGCGAGTTCGTCACCACCCTCCGCCGCTGGCGCACCCTCGCCCTGCTGGGCGTGCTGGCCGCCGTGCCGGTGCTCGTGGGCATCGCGGTGAAGATGGAGACCGGCGACGGCTCGGGAGGGGGCGGCGGGGGAGGCGGTGGCGGCGAAGGGCCGGCGTTCGTCGCGCAGATCACCAACAACGGCCTGTTCCTGGTGTTCACCGCGCTGGCGGCGACGCTCCCCTTCTTCCTCCCGATGGCCGTCGGCGTCGTCGCGGGCGACTCGATCGCCGGCGAGGCCGACGCGGGCACGCTGCGCTACCTCCTGGTCGCCCCCGCCGGCCGCACCCGCCTCCTCCTCGCCAAGTACGCGACCACCATGGCCTTCTGCCTGCTCGCCACCCTCGTCGTCGCCGTGTCGGCCCTCGCCGTCGGCACCCTGCTGTTCCCGCTCGGCGAGCTGACCACCATCTCCGGCACCCGCATCAGCTTCGCCGACGGCCTGTTCAGGGCCCTGCTCATCGCCCTCGCCGTCGCCGCTTCACTGCTCGGGGTGGCGGCGCTCGGACTGTTCGTGTCCACGCTCACCAACAGCGGAATCGCCGCGATGGCGACGACCGTCGGGCTGCTGATCACCGTCCAGATCCTCGACCAGATCCCGCAGCTGCACGCCGTCCACCCGTATCTGTTCTCCCACTACTGGCTGTCCTTCGCCGACCTGATGCGCGACCCGGTCTACTGGGAGGAGCTGCGCAAGAACCTCGGACTCCAGGCCGTGTACGCGGCGGTCTTCGGCACGGCGGCCTGGGCGCGGTTCACGACGAAGGACATCGCGACCTAGTGCCGTGACCGGAAAGGTTCACCGGCTCGCGACGCCCGGCACGGTGCCTCGCCGCGTTGTCGCATCACCCGGGTACATCCAGTACACGGGCGATGCTCCGCCTTGCGATCCACCGCGCCGGACGCCGCGAGCTTCCCGGCAAACCTTTCCGGTCACGGCACTAGCGACGCCGTCAGCTCTCGTACGGGAAGCGAGCGAGCGGCGCCTCCCGCGCGAAGAACGTCTTCGCGCGCGCCAGCGCCTCCGTGTCCCCAAGGACGTCCCCGGGCTTGCTGCCGTTGCCGAACAGCACCCCGCCGAACCGCATCTCCATGTACGCGGCCGAGTTGCGCAGTGCGCCGACCAGCGGATCGGCGACGACCGTCTGATCGTGGGCGAGCGCGGCCACCCCCCACAGGGTGCGCCCGGCGAGGGTCGCCTTGAAGTCGAGTCCGGGGGTGCGCAGCCAGCCCGACCAGTGGTCGAGATAGCGCTTGGTCTGGGCGGAGAGCGTGTACCAGTACAGCGGAGAGGCGATCACGAGGTCCGTCGCCGCGAGCGTGGCGTCGAGCAGCAGGGCGGCGCTGCCCTCGGTGGGGCGGACGTGGTCGCTGTCATGGCGCAGGTCCTCGAAGTCGGGCAGCGGATGCTCGGCGAGGCTGATCCACTCCTGCTCGACGTCGGCGGGCAGCTGCTCGGCGGCTCGGCGGGCGAGCAGTTCGGTGTTGCCCTCGTCGCGGGCGCTGCCCAGCACGAACAGGAAACGGCGCGTGCTCATGAGTGTCCCCAGGTGGTCGACGTGAAAGAGGGCGCACGGCAGGCGTACGCCGACTAAGTGCATGTGCATCATATGTGTGTGCAACTAGATTCGCCAAGGGGCGTTCTCCTCCGCGGCTCTCGCCACGGCGAGCAGTGACGCCTCCCGCCCGTGCGCCGCCACCGCCTGGAGTCCCACCGGGCAGCCGTCCTCGCCGACGCCCGCCGGGATGCTGATCGCGGGGTGGCCGCTGAGGTTGAACGCCCAGGTCAACGCCGTCGAATAGCGGTCCCCGGGGCCTTCGTGGCCGTGCGGGGGATCGGGAGTGGCGGGGGTCAGCAGAAGGTCGGCGCGGTCGAAGAGGCGCACCAGCCGCCGGTCGTTGACGCTCCGCGCGGGCGCGATCGTGTCCGGGGCGCCGGCTCCGCGCAGGGCGAGCCAGGCGGGCGCGGGATCGTCCAGCCGCAGCGGCGTCCGGGGCCTCAGCAGTCGTACGACTCCGGCGGCGACGAGACGTTCCACGGCACCTCGTGCGACAGCCGCCACCTCGGGGTCGGTGTCGGCGAAGCCGAGGTCGGGGGAGTAGACGGCGCTGAAGGAAGTGCCGGGGAAGGGCTCGGGGCCGGTCTGGTCCCGCGGTCGGCCGAGCGATCCTGTCATCACCCTCCACCACGCCTCCGCGTCCGCCGCGTGGCGGGCGAGCACCCCCGGTGCGGCCAGGCCGGTCCGGTCGGCGGAAGGGAGGTGTCCGTTCGTGGGCTTCAGGCCGACGGCCCCGCACCAGGCCGCCGGGATCCGCACCGAGCCCGCCCCGTCGCCGCCCGTCGCCAACGGCACCAGGCCGGCCGCGACCGCCGCGGCGGAACCGGCCGAGGAGCCGCCCGGCGTCCGGTCGGCGCGCCACGGGTTGACGGTACGGCCGTGCGCCCCGAGGCCCCACGTCCGCCAGGGCGTTCCCGGCCCGGGCACGGCGGTCGCCCCCACCGGCACGCACCCCGCGTCGACCAGCGCCCGCGCCGAGCGGGTCCCGTTCCGCCCCTTCACGCCGACCGGCACCCCGGCCAGCGGCAGCGGCTCACCCCTGGCGACCCGAGCGTCCACCTCCCGCGCCCGAGCGTGCGCCGCCTCCTCCCACACCTCCAGGAACGCCCCCAGCGAGGGGTCGACGAGCCGGATGCGTTCCAACGCCCCGGCCACCACGTCGACGGCCCGCGCCCGCCCGTCCCGCACGGCGGCGGCGGTCTCCACGGCGGAGAGAGGGGCCGGGCCGAGGGCGGCCGCGGGCCCGGCGGTCAACCTCGCGGCCGGCGTGACCGCGGGCCGGCCGCCCGGGACCGCGCCCGCCTCCTCCCCAGAACATCCGTTCCCCTCCCCGGGACTTCCCCTCATCTCCCCGCCCCCTTCCCGTGCCCGCCGCCCTGCCGGAGTCCCTTGCAACGATGCTGTGACGTCGCGGTGACGTGGGGACCGTGGGCGAGCGGAGAGACTCGACGGTACGTGTACGCGTGCGTGCACGGGTTATGAGCACGAAGTACGTGCACGGGTGACGAGTCCGAGTGAGGAACCGATGTCTCGACTCAGCCGCGAGAAGAAGCGGGATCAGGAACACGCCGGTCGGCCGGCCGGCGCGGCGGCGCCGCTCGACGTGCACGTCCCCGGGGGCGGCCCGGCGACGATCGGCGGTGTCCCCGTCGTGCCGGGAGACGGCGAGGAACCGCAGCAGGCGGTACTGCGCCACCTCCACCGCATCGCCCTCGCCGGCGGGCGTCCCGTCACCGCCACGGTGCACGACGAGCGCATCGGCTACGTCGTCCCGCTGCGTGTCGAGCCGAACGGCTCCAGTCACTTCACCGGGCAACCCCTACGGGTCGCCCCGCCCGCCGGAGAGTCGCCGACGACCACGTCTCCCGTGACGGCGCAGGTGCCCGAACAGTCCCGCATCCCCGGGGGCGTCCCGGAGCAGCGGGACGCCGCCCAGCCCGCCCCCGGAGCGGTCACCGCCCCGACCGGCGTCTTCGGGCCGCCGCCGGCGATGGAAGCGCAGCACCGGGCACCCGCCCCGCGCGCGGAGGACTCCCCGGGGCCTGTCCCGCGCCCCCGAGAGCTTTTCGAAGAGCACGCCCCGGCGGAACCGTCCGGCCGGGTCCCGGCTCCGGCCCCGGCCGCCGACGCGTCGGCCTTCCGGCTCATCCCCGAGTCCGCGCGCCCCCGGCCGCTGATCCCGGAGTCCGACCCCGAGGCCGACCCGGACCCCGACTCCAAGCCGGCGCCCGCCCGCGGTTTCGACGCCGTGGCGGAGGCCGTCCTGGGGGAGGACCCCCGCACCCTTCCGGGCGAGGGAGGCGCTCCCGCCCTCCTCGGGGAGCCGATGGCGCAGATCAACGAGGCGGTGCGGGCGGGCCGCACGGAAGCGGCCGCGGCGCTCGCCGAGCGGACCGTGACCGAGGCCTCCGCGACCCTGGGGCCGGAGCACCCCGAGGTGCTGCGGCTCCGCGAACTCACGGCGTACATCGCCTACTTGGCCGGCGATCCGCTCCGCTCCTTCCATGTCTCCCTGGACCTGGCCCGGATCCACCGGCGCAACCGGGACGCGGAGGCCGCGTACGGCAACGTCCAGAGCGCCGCGACGGCCTGGCGTGCCGTGCGGGACCCCTTCCAGGGCCTCCACCTCGGCAGCGAACTCCTCACGCTGTGGTCGGAGTTGGCAACCGAGGAGGGACCGGCGGCCGACGACGTCGAGGAGTTGGAGTCGGCCCGCGCCCGGATGCTCCGCCTGGCCGAGCGGGCCCGCAAGGCGGGCGCCGCTCAACCAGGCTGACGCAGCCCCGAGGCGAGCAGGGCGGGGAAGGGCGGTTCGGCCTAGGCCGACAGCGTCCACACCGCGTACGCCAACGCGTCCGCGTTGCGGTTCAGTGCCGTGTCGTTGACGTTGGCGGTGGTGTCGCAGGAGGAGTGGTAGCAGCGGTCGAACGCCTGGCCCGCCGTACCGCCCCACTTGGTCGCCTGCGCCGTCGTCTTGGTGCGGCTCGCCCCGGTGAAGAGCCCGCCGACCGGGACGCCCGCGCTCTTGAAGGGCGCGTGGTCGGAGCGGCCGTCGCCCTCGGTCTCTATCTCGGTCGGGACGCCGATGCCGGTGAAGTAGTCCTTGAAGGTCTTCTCGATGGCCGGGTCGTCGTCGTAGACGAAGTACCCGGGGTTCGGCGAGCCGATCATGTCGAAGTTGAGGTAGCCGCTGATCTTCGCGCGGTTCGCGGCGGACAGGCTGTTGACGTAGTACCGCGAGCCGACCAGTCCCAGCTCCTCCGCGCCCCACCAGGCGAACCGCAGGTGCTTCGTGGGCTGGTAGTTGGTGCGGGCGACGGTCAGCGCGGCTTCCAGGACGGCAGCCGAGCCGGTGCCGTTGTCGTTGATGCCGGCGCCGGAGGTCACGCTGTCGAGGTGCGAGCCGGCCATGACGACCCGGCCCGTGTCGCCGCCCGGCCAGTCGGCGATCAGGTTGTAGCCGGTGCGGCCGGACGCGGTGAACTGCTGGATCGTCGTGACGAATCCGGCGGCGTCCAGCTTGGCCTTCACGTAGTCGAGCGAGGCTCTGTAACCGGTCCGCCCGTGGGCGCGGTTGCCGCCGTTGGCGGTCGCGATGGACTGGAGCTGGGTGAGGTGCGCCTTGACGTCGGCCACCGGGATGTCGGGCGCGGCGGCGAGGGCGGTGGACCCCTGGGCCGAGGCCGCGGTGGCGGCGGACCCGTGGGTGACGGCTTCGGGGGCGGGCGCCGCGCCGGCTATGGATCCGGTGGCGACGAGCGTGACGGCGGCGACGACGGCGACCGCCGACGCCCGCCCGGAAACGGAGAGCTTCATGGTGGGGGGCTCCGAATTCCAGAGGGGCACCCCGCGACACGGTCACGGAGAACCCCCGGTGAATGGGGTGCCTGGATGGTGAAGCTCTGGCCAACTGTCCGTCAAGAGCGCCTGGGAAAAAGGGAGTTAAGTCCGGCAGCAGGGTGCCCCCTCCTCACTGCACGCAGAACTCGTTCCCCTCCGGGTCCGCCATCACGACCCACTGGCCGGACGGCTCCTTCACCTCCCGCAGCACGCTCGCCCCCAGCGCGGTCAGTCGCTCGACCTCCGCGTCCCGCCGCTCCGGACCGGCGTGCACGTCGAGGTGGAGCCTGTTCTTGGCCGACTTCGCCTCCGGCACCCGCTGGAACAGCAGCCGCCGGCCCAGCCCCGTGCCGCTGTCCGCGTCGAACGGGTCCTGCGGATGCCGTACGGCGACCAGGTCCCGGAAGGCGAGCCTCCCGTGGTACTCCACCGTCGCCTCGCCCGGCAGCGCGCCGGCCTCCAGCAGCCGTTCGATGAAGGCGCCGTTGTCCTCGGCCGTGTAGTGCAGCGCGGCCGCCCAGAAGTCGGCCTGGGCCTGCGGGTCCGCGCAGTCGATCACGAGCTTGAAGTGCAGGGGGGCGGGGGCGGCCTCGAATGTCTCGCTCATGTAACCACTTATATTGGTTACATGAGCGAGCGGGCAAGGGACCACGCGGAAGAACACGCCGCGAAGAAAACGGAGTTGACGCGGAAGCCGGACTCGGCACGCGAACCGCAGCCGTCGGGGCCCGCCCGCCGGCCCCTCGGTCTGACCCTGCGCTCCCACGACGGCAGGCCCTACCGCTTCGACCCGGGCGCGCTCTGCCTGGAGCTTCTCCTCACCGGCGGCCCGGGCGCGTTCGCCCGCTACGAGGCGCTGCACGAGCCCGCGGACCTCGTGCTCTGGGCCGCCCGCAGCCGGCTCCCGGAGGGACTGGAACCGGTCGTCTCCACGGCGGAGCTGGCCGACGCGCGCCGGACGCGCGACGCGCTCTTCCTCCTGACCGCCGCCCGCGCCCACGGCCGCCCGCTCGAACCGCGGCACGTGGACGTCCTCAACCAGGCCGCGGGCGAACCCCCGCTCATCTCCCGGCTCACGCCCGACGGCACTCGCGTCTGGGCCCCTGGCGCCACCGGAACCGCGTTGCTCTCCACGGTCGCCCGCGACGCGATCGACCTCTTCACGGGCCCCCATGCCGACCGCATCCGGGTCTGCGACGCCGACGACTGCCACCTGCTCTTCGTCGACACCTCCCGCCCGGGCCGCCGCCGCTGGTGCGCGATGGAACACTGCGGCAACCGCGAGAAGGTACGCGCGCACCGGGCGCGCCAGGATCCCTGAGGGGCTGGACTACGCCTGTGCGTCCAGGGTGTCGGGCGCGGTCGCGTCCTGGACCGCCAGCTCGGGAGCCGCCATGTCGGGCGTCGCCGCCTCGGCCACCGGGGCCCCGGCCGCCGTCACGCCGGCCGACCCGGCCTCGGCGAGCGGCGCCGCGGTGACGTCCAGGGCGGTCGCCGAGGAGCGCGCGATCCTCGCCCGCGCCCGTCGCGCCGTCCTGAGCGCGTCCCACGTCAGCAGCGTCAACGCCAGCCAGACCAGCGCGAAGCCCGCCCAGCGCTCCGGCGGCATGGCCTCGTGGAAGTACAGGATGCCGAGCAGGAACTGGAAGACCGGCGCGAGGTACTGCAGCAGGCCCAGTGTGGACAGCGGCACCCGGATCGCCGCCGCGCCGAAGCAGACCAGCGGCAGGGCGGTCACGATGCCGGTGGCGGCGAGCAGGGCGGAATGGCCGAGGCCCTCGTCGGCGAAGGTGGAGCCGCCGTCGGCGGACAGCCACAGCAGGTAGCCGAGCGCGGGCAGGAACTGGATCGCGGTCTCGGCGGCCAGCGACTCCACCCCGCCGAGGTTGACCTTCTTCTTGACCAGCCCGTAGACCGCGAAGGAGAACGCGAGGCACAGCGAGATCCACGGCGGTCGGCCGTAGCCGACGGTCAGCACCACTACGGCCGCAGCTCCCACGCCGACCGCGGCCCACTGCGCCGGCCGCAGCCGCTCCTTCAGCAGCAGCACGCCCATGGCGATGGTGACCAGCGGGTTGATGAAGTACCCGAGGGACGCCTCGACCACGTGTCCGCTGTTCACGGACCAGATGTAGACGCCCCAGTTCACGGTGATCACGGCCGCGGCGATCGCGACGAGCCCGAGCCGCCGGGGCTGGCGCAGCAGTTCGCCCGCCCAGGCCCAGCGTCGGATGACGGCCAGCGCGACGACGACGAAGGCGAGGGACCACACCATGCGGTGGGCGAGGATCTCCATCGCCCCGGCCGGTTTGAGCAGCGGCCAGAAGAGGGGGACAAGGCCCCACATCCCGTAGGCGGCGAAGCCGTTCAGCAGGCCTATCCGGCCCTCACCCTTCGACGTCCCGGCCACCGGGCCCTCCTCTCACCTCGGGCGCGCAGCCGTGCGGCCGTGCGTGGACGAAGGTAACGCCGAGCACCCTCGGCTGTCATGCCCGTATCGCCATACGGTCATGACAGCCGAGGGCGCCGGTCCGTCCGGGGCCCCCGCGGCGTGCTCAGCCCTTGAGCGCGGCCGTGATCGCCTCCGACAGGGGCGTGGTCGGACGGCCCGCCAGCCGGGACAGGTCGCCGGAGGAGACGACCAGCTCGCCCTTCGCTATCGAGGCGTCCACGCCCGCGAGGATCGCGGCGAACGGCTCGGGCAGCCCGGCGCCGGTCAGGATGCCGACGAGGGCCTCCGCCGGGACGTCCTTGTAGGCGATCTCCTTGCCGGTCTGCCGGCTCAGCTCGGCCGCGTACTCGGCGAAGCTCCACGCCTCGTCGCCGCCCAGCTCGTAGGTCTTGCCCTCGTGGCCCTCGCCGGTCAGGACGGCGACCGCGGCAGCCGCGTAGTCGGCGCGGGCGGCGGAGGACACGCGGCCCTCGCCGGCGGCCGCGACGACCGCGTCGTGCTCCAGCACCGGGGCGAGCTGCTCGGTGTAGTTCTCGTGGTACCAGCCGTTGCGCAGCAGTGCGTACGGCACGCCGGAGGCGGCCAGGGCCTGCTCGGTGGCACGGTGGTCGTCGGCCAGGGCGGCGGTGAGGCTGCCCGGCGCGCTGGTGTAGGCGAGCAGCGCCACACCGGCCGCCTTCGCGGCGTCGATGACGACCTGGTGCTGCTGCGGGCGGCCCTTGTCGAACTCGTTGCCCGAGATCAGCAGCACCTTGTCCCCGGCGGCGAGCAGGCCGTCGAAGGTCTCGGGCGTGTTGTAGTCGGCGATCGCGAGCTTCACCCCGCGCGCCGCGAAGTCGGCGGCCTTGGCCTCGCTGCGGACGACGGCGGTGATCTGCTCCGCCGGGACCTTCTCCAGCAGCTGCTCCACGACGTGACGGCCGAGGTGTCCGGTGGCGCCGGTGACGATGATGCTCATGGTGAGAACTCCCAGGGGTGAGGGGCGGAGAAGCGATCTGTCACTAACCCTAGGTCGTGCGCTAACTCTTGGAAAGTACCCACTTTGAAGTAAGGTACTGGCATGGCGGTAAGTGAAGTGAGCGGAGCGGACGGCACGCGGTACGACCACGGCGCGGAGCTGTGCCCGTACCGCCTGGTCCTGGAGCACGTCACCAGCCGCTGGGGCGTCCTGGTGCTGATGGAGCTGCTGGAGCGCCCGTACCGCTTCAGCGAACTGCGCCGCGCGATCGGCCGGGTCAGCGAGAAGATGCTCACCCAGACCCTGCAGACCCTGGAGCGCGACGGCCTCGTCCACCGCGACGCCAAGCCGGTGATCCCGCCGCGTGTCGACTACTCGCTCACCGCGCTGGGGCGCGAGGCCGCCGCGCAGGTCAAGGCGCTGGCGACCTGGACCACCGAGCGCATGGCCGACGTGGAGGAGGCCCGCCGCGCCTACGACGAAGCCCGGGAGGAACGCTCCCGGGCCTCCTGACACCCGTACGACTCGAGGGGGAGAGCGCGGGGACACCCGGTCGGGCGTCCCCGCACGGCCACCGCCTCAGCCGACGACCGTCCACGTGTCCCCGCCGGCCAGCAGCGCCGCCAGATCGCCCTTGCCGTGCTGCTCGATCGCCGCGTCCAGCTGGTCCGCCATCTGCGTGTCGTACACCGGCCGCTCCACCGCGCGGAAGACGCCGATCGGCGTCTGGTGCAGGGTGTCCGGGTCGGCCAGCCGCGACAGGGCGAAGGCGTTGGTGGGGGACGCCGCGTGCGCGTCGTGGACCAGGACGTCGGACTCGTTCTCCGCCGTCACGGTCACCACCTTCAGATCGCCGGTGGCCGCGTCCCGCACGACGCCCTTGCCCAGGTCGCCGCCGAAGCGGATGGGCCGCCCGTGCTCCAGCCGGATCACCGTCTCCTCGGCCGACTGCTTGTCCTTGAGCGCCTCGAACGCGCCGTCGTTGAAGATGTTGCAGTTCTGGTAGATCTCGACGAGCGCCGTGCCCGGGTGGGCGGCCGCCTGGCGCAGCACCTCCGTGAGATGCCTGCGGTCGGAGTCGACGGTCCGGGCCACGAAGGACGCCTCGGCCCCGAGGGCCAGCGACACCGGGTTGAACGGCGCGTCCAGCGAGCCCATCGGCGTCGACTTGGTGATCTTGCCGACCTCGGAGGTGGGCGAGTACTGGCCCTTGGTGAGCCCGTAGATCCGGTTGTTGAACAGCAGGATCTTCAGGTTGACGTTGCGCCGCAGGGCGTGGATGAGGTGGTTGCCCCCGATGGACAGCGCGTCCCCGTCGCCCGTCACCACCCACACGCTGAGGTCCTGCCGGGAAGCGGCGAGCCCCGTCGCGATCGCCGGCGCACGGCCGTGGATGGAGTGCATGCCGTAGGTGTTCATGTAGTACGGGAACCGGGAGGAGCAGCCGATGCCCGACACGAAGACGATGTTCTCCCTGGCCAGCCCCAGTTCCGGCATGAAGCCCTGGACGGCCGCCAGGATCGCGTAGTCACCGCAGCCCGGGCACCAGCGCACTTCCTGGTCCGACTTGAAGTCCTTCATGGACTGGCGGGCCTCGGCCTTGGGGACGAGCGAGAGCGCCTCGACGGCGCCGCCCGTGCGTCCGGCGGCGCGCTCTGCGGAGGAACCGGTCGTCTCAGCCATCGATGGCCTCCTTGAGTGCCGTGGCGAGCTGCTCCGCCTTGAACGGCATGCCGTTGACCTGGGTGTACGAATGCGCGTCGACCAGGTACTTCGCCCGGATCAAAGTGGCGAGCTGGCCGAGGTTCATCTCGGGGATCACGACCTTGTCGTACGCCCGCAGCACCGTGCCGAGGTTGCCCGGGAAGGGGTTCAGATGCCGCAGATGGACCTGTGCGACCGCCTCACCGGCCGCCCGCAGCCGCCGTACCGCCGCCGTGATCGGCCCGTACGTCGAGCCCCAGCCCAGCACCAGCGTCCGTGCCCCGTGCGGGTCGTCGACCTCGACGTCGGGGACGTCGATGCCGTCGATCTTCGCCTGACGGGTGCGGACCATCAGATCGTGGTTGGCCGGGGCGTAGGAGATGTTCCCCGTCCCGTCCTCTTTCTCGATGCCGCCGATGCGGTGCTCCAGCCCCGGCGTCCCCGGCACCGCCCACGGCCGGGCGAGGGTCTGCGGGTCCCGCTTGTACGGCCAGAAGACCTCCGTGCCGTCCGCCAGGGTGTGGTTCGGGCCCTGCGCGAACTGCACGCTCAGATCGGGCAGCTCCTCCAGCTCCGGGATCCGCCAGGGCTCGGAGCCGTTGGCGAGGTAGCCGTCGGACAGCAACATCACCGGCGTGCGGTAGACCAGGGCGATGCGGGCGGCTTCCAGAGCGGCGTCGAAGCAGTCGGCCGGGGTGCTCGGGGCCACGATCGGGACCGGCGCCTCGCCGTTGCGCCCGAACATCGCCTGGAGCAGGTCGGCCTGCTCCGTCTTGGTCGGCAGCCCGGTGGACGGGCCACCCCGCTGGATGTCGACGACCAGCAGCGGCAGCTCCAGCGACACGGCCAGCCCGATGGTCTCGCTCTTGAGCGCCACACCCGGACCGGAGGTGGTCGTCACCGCCAGCGAGCCGCCGAAGGCCGCGCCCAGCGCCGCTCCGATGCCCGCGATCTCGTCCTCGGCCTGGAAGGTCCGCACGCCGAAGTTCTTGTGCCGGCTCAGCTCGTGCAGGATGTCCGAGGCCGGGGTGATCGGGTACGAGCCGAGGAACAGCGGCAGATCGGCCTGGCGGGAGGCGGCGATCAGCCCGTACGCCAGCGCCAGGTTCCCCGAGATGTTGCGGTAGGTGCCCACCGGGAACGCCCTCGCCGCCGGAGCCACCTCGTAGCTGACGGCGAAGTCCTCGGTGGTCTCCCCGAAGTTCCAGCCGGCGCGGAACGCGGCGATGTTGGCCGCCGCGATGTCGGGCTTCTTCGCGAACTTCGACTTCAGGAACCGCTCGGTTCCCTCCGTCGGCCGGTGGTACATCCACGACAGGAGGCCGAGCGCGAACATGTTCTTGCTGCGCTCGGCCTCCTTACGGGTGAGGTCGAAGTCCTTCAGTGCCTCGACGGTCAGAGTGGTCAGTGGGACCGGATGGAGCTGGTAACCGTCGAGGGAGCCGTCCTCCAGCGGCGAGGCCGCGTACCCCACCTTCTGCATCGCCCGCTTGGTGAACTCGTCCGTGTTGACGATGATCTCCGCGCCCCTCGGCACATCGCCGATGTTGGCTCTCAGCGCGGCCGGGTTCATGGCGACCAGCACATTGGGCGCATCACCCGGGGTGAGGATGTCGTGGTCGGCGAAGTGCAGCTGGAACGAGGACACGCCAGGAAGGGTGCCTGCGGGCGCGCGGATCTCGGCGGGGAAGTTCGGCAGCGTCGACAGGTCGTTGCCGAACGACGCCGTCTCCGAGGTGAAGCGGTCGCCGGTGAGCTGCATGCCGTCACCGGAGTCGCCCGCGAACCTGATGATCACCCGGTCGAGACGGCGGACGTCCTTCGCCCCGTCCGGTTTGCGCTGCTCTCCCACCACGGATCCGTCGGTGTGCTCCGCTGGGCTGCTGACCTGACTGGTCACTGACTGGACCTCCCTCGAGGGTGGCTGTCCCGGGCGGGCCTTGCCGAAGGCCCTCCCTGGATCAACCCTACGTCGGCAGGGGTCGCCTCCCTCGGCCTTTCACATGACGGACATCGCCGTGAGACGGCCGGGCGCCCCGACTTGCCATGATTTCCCGAGTTCTCCCGCCTGTCACGAATTGAGATAGGTGAGCACGGCGAGTACGCGCCGATGGTCCCCGTCGCTGGGCGACAGTCCCAGCTTCAGGAAGATGTTGCTGACGTGCTTCTCCACCGCGCCGTCGCTGACCACCAGCCGCCGGGCCACCGCCGAGTTCGTACGCCCCTCGGCCATCAGCCCCAGCACCTCCCGCTCCCGTGGGGTGAGCCCGGCCAGCACGTCCTGCTTACGGCTGCGTCCGAGCAGCTGGGCGACCACCTCGGGGTCGAGCGCCGTGCCCCCCTCGGCCACCCGCACCACCGCGTCCACGAACTCCCGCACCTCGGCCACCCGGTCCTTGAGCAGATAGCCCACACCATGGCTGGATCCGGCCAGCAGTTCGGTGGCGTACCTCTCCTCCACGTACTGCGACAGCACCAGCACCCCGAGCCCCGGATGGGCCTTCCGCAGCTGTACGGCGGCCCGCACCCCCTCGTCGGTGTGCGTCGGCGGCATCCGCACGTCCGCCACCACCACGTCGGGCAGCGCACCCTCCGAGTCCAGCTCGGTGATGGTCTTCACCAGCGCCTCGCCGTCCCCGACCCCTGCGACGACCTCGTGCCCCCGGTCGGTCAGCAGCCGTGTGAGCCCCTCCCGCAACAGCACGGAGTCCTCGGCGATGACCAACCGCACCCTGTCCTCCACGATCCCGGCCCCCCAGCGCACATCCCTGTCCCACCCCTCTGGTTGAACGCGTCCAGCATTCCAGCAAACCTGGGCGGCGCGCGCGGACGTCGAGAGGTTGTTGAGCGGTTTCGGCCGTGCGGGGGAACCACCCGCCCGTCCGGGGGAGTTCGAGGACGAAGCCGTCCAGGGCCGAAAGGGGGTCCGGGCGCAGCCCTCGGGGGGCGGGCCGGGACGGGAAGGGGACGGCGGGGGCGACATCCCCCACCGCCCCGCGACCGACCGACGCACCAGGCGCGAACTACGCCCGCCAGGGCAACTCCGCGGTGATCCGGGTGGGCCCGCCGGCAGGCGAATCCACCACCAGGACCCCGTCCACCGCGTCCAAGCGCCCCGCCAGCCCCGCGAGCCCGGACCCGTCGGAGGCATCCGCCCCGCCCACCCCGTCATCCGCGACCTGCAACAGCAACCGGTCCTCCACCCGCCACACGTCCACCGACGCCGACCGTGCCCCGCTGTGCTTGCTGACGTTCTGCAGCAGCTCCGACACCGTGAAGTACGCGATCCCCTCGATCGCCGCCGCGGGCCGCGCGTCCAGATCCACCTCCACCCGCACCGGCACCGTGCACCGCGAGGCCACCGCCGACAGCGCCGCGTCCAGCCCCCGGTCCGTCAGCACCGCCGGATGGATCCCCCGCGCCAGATCCCGCAGCTCGCGCAGCGCCGTCTTCACCTCGCCGTGCGCCTCGTCCACCATCCGCGCCGCAGCGCGCGGATCCTCCCGCAGCTTCTCCTTCGCCAGCCCCAGATCCATCGCCAGCGCCACCAGCCGCGCCTGCGCGCCGTCGTGCAGATCCCGCTCGATGCGCCGCAGATCGGCGGCGGCGGTGTCCACCACGACACCCCGGTCGGACTCCAGCTCCACCACCCGCGAGACCAGCCGCGACCGCCCCAGCAGAGCGCGCACCAACACCCGGTCCACCGAGGTCAGCGCCCGCACGATCCACGGCGTGGCCAACGTGAACAACAGCCCCACCAGCGCCGTCACCGTGATCTCGAACGGGTTGTCGAGATAGATCCGGTGCTCCTCGTCGCCGTACACCTGGAGCCCGCCCTGCCCGCCGTACAGCGGGAAGACCCAGAACCACAGCGGGTACGTCAGCAGCGCCCAGCCGTACGTCCAGAAGGCCACCGACACGGAGAAGGAGAACACCGCCCAGGGCAGGTGCACCACCGAGTACAGCGCGTGCCGCCAGGAGGCGCCGCTCTTCAGCACCGCGCCCATCCAGGCCATCGCGCTCCGCCGACGCGGCCGCAGCGGCTCGGGCGCCGACACCTCCACGCCGAGCAGCGCCCGCGCCCGCGCCCGCTCCAGCGTCCCGAACCCCCGGCACCCGGCCAGCCCCGCCGCCAGCACCGGAACGCCGAGGAACGTCACCAGCAGCCCCGCGCCCAGCGACAGCGTCACCACCGCGTACGTGAACAGGACGATGCTGATCGGCAGGCTCAGCAGGACGAAGGCGAGCTCCCGCCACAGCCGCGCCCCCACCGGCGCCCGCAGCACCGACGGCACCCGGCGCCACCGCCCCCCGGAGCCGAACCCCGAGTCCCCGTACGCCCCGTACCCCCCGTGTTCCCCGTACTCCCCGAACTGCGTGGCCATCGGCGTCGTCCGTCCTACTCGTCTCGTCCGCGGGTGTCGTCCACCGCCTCCACCCTCCCGGGCGGCGACGCCGACGGCCATGGAGTCCGTCGGCCTCTTGGACGGGGGGTTTCCCCCACCCCCTCCACGGCCGGCGGCAGGGCCGCGCAACCCCTACCGGTCCCGCCAGGGCAGCTCCGCCGTCACCGTCGTCGGCCCGCCCGGCGGCGAGTCCACGACGAACAGACCGTCCACGGCGCCCAGCCGCTCCGCCAGCCCCCGCATCCCCGTACCGCCGTCGAGCCGGGCGCCGCCGTGGCCGTCGTCCCGCACCTGGATGAGCAGCCGGTCCTCCGCCCGCCACACGTCCACCGACGCCGACCGTGCCCCGCTGTGCTTGCTGACGTTCTGCAGCAGCTCGGAGACCGTGAAGTAGGCGATCCCCTCGATGGCCTGCGCCGGCCGGGCCGTCAGCTCGGCCGTCACCCGCACCGGCACCGTGCAGCGCGAGGCCACCGACGACAGCGCCGCGTCCAGCCCCCGGTCGGTCAGCACCGCAGGGTGAATGCCCCGCGCCAGATCACGCAGCTCCTGGAGCGCGAGCTTCACCTCACCGTGCGCCTCCTCGACCATCGCCGAAGCCGTGTCGGGATCCTCCAGCAGCTTCTCCTTCGCCAGGCCCAGCCCCATCGCCAGATTGACGAGCCGCGCCTGCGCGCCGTCGTGCAGATCCCGCTCGATGCGCCGCAGATCGGCGGCCGCCGTGTCCACCACGACCCCCCGGTCGGACTCCAGTTCGGCGATCCGCCGCTCCAGCTCGTCCGACGGGGACAGCAGCGCCCGCACCAGCATCCGGTCCACATTGGTCAGCCCCCGCGCCACGAACGGCAGCACCGGCCACGCCACGAACAACGACGTGAAGACGATCACGAACGTGGCGATGCCCCACGGCAGCCGGATCACGTCGTACAGCAGCGTCCGCCAGGCCACCGGATCCTTCAGCGCCAGCCACATCGCCTGGAACGGATTGCCCGACCGCCGCAGGGGCAGCGGGCTCGGCTCGTCGATCCGCAGCCCCAGCAGCATCCGCGCCCGGCCCCGCTCGAACCGGCCGATCAGCCGCGCGCCCAGCAGGCCGAGCGCGAGCACCGGCAGCCCCACCGCCGTCAGCGCCAGCACGGCGCCGACCAATGAAGCGGTGAACCCGTAGGTGAACCCCATGACGGCCATGGGCAGGTTCGCCAGAAGATGCGCGATCTCCTTCCAGGACTGCGCGTCGAAGGCGAAACGAGGCGGCGGCAGAGGGTCCTCGCGTTCACCCGTGCCCCGCGAGGGCCGGGCGGGCCGGCCGGTCACCGGCACGGCCACGGCAGGTCTGTACGCCGCCGCGGGGGCGGGCTTGGATACGGTCATGCGGCTCAGCGTGCCGCGCCGGACGCCGCCGCGCCATGGAGTTCACTGCCCGAGCCTCCGGGGGAAAACCCCACCCCCTTTGCCCCGGGTGAGACGGGCTGCTTACTGTGCCTTTATCAGGCCCTAGACTCCCGTGCGTACAGATCGTCGAACAGGCCGAGGTCGGGGAGCGAGGGACGGACGGTGCCGCAGACGTCGCACGAAACGCTGGCGAGTTCGACGGTCGTGGTCGCGTCGGACTACTTCGACTCCTACGCGGTCGTCGGACTGCTCGCCGCCGTCGGCGTGCTGTTCGTCGCCGTCGCCTTCGGCGCCGGCCGCCTGCTGCGCCCGGTGGTCCCCACCCCCGAGAAACTCCTGACGTACGAGTGCGGCGTCGACCCCGTCGGCGAGGGCTGGGCCCACACCCAGGTCCGCTACTACGTCTACGCCTTCCTCTACGTCATCTTCGCCGTCGACTCGATCTTCCTCTTCCCCTGGGCGACGATCTTCGCCGCGCCCGGCTACGGCGCCACCACGCTCGTGGAGATGTTCGTCTTCCTCGGCTTCCTCGCCGTCGGCCTGCTGTACGCATACAAGAAGGGCGTCCTGGCATGGACGTGACCCCCTCGGAGCCCGTGCTCCTCCCCGAGCCGAAGCGGCTGGGCGCGCTCGCCCGCCTCGCGCCCGAGCCGATGAAGGTGGTCCTGAACTGGGGCCGGCGCTACTCCCTCTGGGTGTTCAACTTCGGCCTCGCCTGCTGCGCGATCGAGTTCATCGCCGCGTCGATGGCCCGCCACGACTTCATCCGCCTCGGCGTGATCCCCTTCGCGCCCGGCCCGCGCCAAGCCGACCTGATGGTCGTCTCCGGCACGGTCACGGACAAGATGGCCCCCGCCGTCAAGCGCCTCTACGAGCAGATGCCGGAACCCAAGTACGTCATCTCCTTCGGCGCCTGCAGCAACTGCGGCGGCCCCTACTGGGACTCCTACTCCGTCACCAAGGGCGTCGACCAGATCATCCCCGTGGACGTGTACGTTCCCGGCTGCCCGCCCCGCCCCGAGGCGCTGCTCCAGGGCATCCTCAAGCTCCAGGAGAAGATCGCCCGGGAGTCGCTGGGGGAGCGGTACGCCTCCGACGCCTCCCGCCCGTCGACGGCCGCGCTGCAGAGCGGGCTCGTCCGGCCGCCCGCCGCGGAGGGGGACGCCCGATGACCGCCCCCGGCTGGCTGCCCGCCCCCGCCGAGGAGATCTTCGGCGCCGACGCCACAGCCGAGGAGTCCTACGACCTCCTCACCGTCGACGTCCCCCCGGCCTCCTGGATCACCGCCCTGGAGACCGCCCGCGACCGCCTCGGCTGCACCTACTTCGACTGGCTCAGCGCGGTCGACGAACCCGACGCCGGCTTCCACGTCTGCGCCCACCTCGTCGCCCTGTCCCCGGTCCGCCGCCTCCTCCTGCGCACCACCGTCCCGCACGACGCCCCGGCCCTCCCCTCCGCCGTCGACGTCTACGCGGGCGCGGCCTGGCACGAACGCGAGACGCACGAGATGTTCGGCGTCCGCTTCACCGGCCACCCGGGCCTGGACCACCTCCTCCTGCCGGAGAACTTCGAAGGCCACCCCCTCCGCAAGGACTTCGTCCTCGCCGCCCGCGTCGCCAAGGCCTGGCCCGGCGCCAAGGAACCCGGCGAGTCCGAACACGGCGGCCCCAAGCGCCGGCAGATGCTTCCCCCCGGCGTCCCGGACCCCAACGACTGGGGCCCCCTCAAGGGCCAACTCCCCCCGGCCCCCGCCCGCCCGGCCCGCGGGGCGGCAACCTCCCGCGCGGCGGGCGAACGCCCGGCACGCCCCACCGGACCGGCCGGCGAGCGCCCGCCACGGCGCATGCGCTCAGCATCCGCAGGCTCAGCCAGCCAGACCGACCCCGCCCCGACGACGCCGACGCCGACGCCCGCGCGGGAGGCAGCGCCCCGGCAGGCGGCGGCCCCCGAACGGCGCGCCGCCCGGGACGCGGCGAGCGGACCGGCGACCCCGACCGCGGGGGAAGCGGCGACTGCCCGGCGAGCCACGCCGGATGCGGCCCTCCAGCCACAGACCGCGCCCGGGTCGGCCACCGACCCGCGTGCCGTGGGCGACGCCGTGACCGAGCCCTCGGCCGAGTCGCGAATCACCGCCGCCGAAGCCGCCGAAGCCGCCGGAGCCGCCGGAGCCGCCGGAGCCGCCGGAGCCGCCGGAGCCGCCGAAGCCGCTGGAGCCGCCGGAGCCGCCGGAAACGAAGAAGCCGCCGGAGCCGTCCGGTCTGGCGGCGCAGGCGAGACCGGCGGTGCCGACCGGCCCCTCGCGTCCGAGCCCCAGGCCCCGCGACCGTCGCGGGGCCCCCGGCGGGCGCGCAGTGCCTCTCAGGGATCGGCCAGTCAGCGAGCCGTCGCCCCGGACGGGCCCGCCCCGGAAACGCCCCCTCCCGGTGAAGCCGCTGCCGAGGGACCCGCCACCGGTGAGGCCCCTGCGGAGGAACCCGCCCCCGGAGCGGTCACCCGCCGCGCCCGGCCTCCCCGCAGCTCCGACGCTCCCTGGCACCACGCCCGCCCCGCCTTCGACGACTCCGAGCGCCAGCAGGAGCGGACAGCCTCGGACCGACCGGACGCGGACCGACCGGACGTGGACCCACCGGACGCGGACCGGCCGGACCCTGACCGCCTGACGCCGCCCGCCGACGACCAAGGCGCCGAAGACCCTCCCGCCGACCGCGCCCCCGGCGAAGCCCCGCCCGAAGAAGCAACTCCCGCCGCCCCTCCGGGCGACGGCCACGACACCCCCCGAGGAGGCCCGCAGTGAACGACGCTCTGGACGTCGCCCTGCGACTCCTCATCGTCTTCGTCGTCTTCCTCACCTTCCCCCTGATCGTCGGTCAGACCGAGCACAAGGTCATGGCCCACATGCAGGGCCGCCTCGGACCCATGTACGCCGGCGGCTTCCACGGTTGGGCCCAGCTCATCGCGGACGGCGTGAAGTTCGCGCAGAAGGAGGACGTCGTCCCCGCGGGCGCGGACCGCCGTGTCTTCCAGCTCGCTCCCGCCGTGGCGCTCCTGCCGTACCTCCTCGTCCTCCTCGCCATCCCCATCGGCCCCGGTGAGGGCGCGGTCGGCGAGGTCGTCGACGCCGGAGTGTTCTTCGTCCTCGCGGTGATGGGCGTGGGCGTTCTCGGCTCGCTCATGGCCGGCTGGGCCTCCGCCAACAAGTTCTCCCTTCTCGGCGGCCTGCGCACCGCCGCCCAGCTCCTCGCCTACGAACTCCCCATGCTCCTCACCGCCGCCTCCGTCGCGATGGCCGCCGGGACGGTCTCGGTACCCGGCATCGTCGACGCCTTCGAGTGGTGGTGGCTGCCCTGGCAGATCGTCGGCGGGATCGTCTTCTTCGTCGCCGGCCTAGCCGAACTCCAACGGCCTCCCTTCGACATGCCCGTCGCCGACTCCGAGATCATCTTCGGCGCGTACACCGAGTACACAGGCCTCCGTTTCGCTCTGTTCCTCCTCGCCGAGTACGCCGGCATCATCGTCCTGTGCGGCCTGACCACCGTCCTCTTCCTGGGCGGCTGGCACGGCCCCTGGGGCGCCGACGGCCTCGGCTGGGTCTGGACCCTGCTGAAGACCGCCCTCCTCGCCTTCGTCGTCATCTGGCTCCGCGTCACCTATCCGCGGCTGCGCGAGGACCAGCTCCAGAAGCTCTCCTGGACCCTCCTCGTCCCCCTCTCCCTCGCTCAGATCGCTCTCACCGGCGTCGTCAAGGTGGTGATCCGGTAACCATGGCCCCCATCCCCGGAAGCGGCCTCGCCAAGGGCCTGGCCGTCACCCTCCGCACGATGACGCGGAAGACCGTCACCGAGCAGTACCCGGACACCCAGCCCGACCTCCCGCCCCGCACCCGCGGAGTGATCGGCCTGTTCGAGGAGAACTGCACGGTCTGCATGCTGTGCGCCCGCGAGTGCCCCGACTGGTGCATCTACATCGACTCCCACAAGGAGACGGTCCCGGCGGCGACCCCCGGCGGCCGGGAACGCAGCCGCAACGTCCTCGACCGTTTCGCCATCGACTTCTCCCTGTGCATGTACTGCGGTATCTGCATCGAGGTGTGTCCTTTCGACGCCCTGTTCTGGTCTCCGGCGTTCGAGTACGCCGAGACCGACATCCGCGACCTCACCCACGAGCGGGACAAGCTCCGCGAGTGGATGTGGACGGTCCCGGCCCCGCCCGCCCTCGACCCCGGAGCGGAGGAGCCCAAGGAGATCGCCGCCGCCCGCAAGGCCGCCGAGAAGCTGGCAGCCGCCCAGGAGGCGCAAGCCGCTCAGGAGTCCCAGGCCGCTCAAGCCGCACCGAACACGCCCCCGGAGGGAGAGGCATGACCCTCGCTCAGGCCCCGCAGGGCTTCCTCTCCCCGACCGGCGTCGAGATCGCGTTCCTCCTCGTCGGTCTGGTCACCTTCGGCGCCGCCCTCGTCACCGTCACCACCCGTCAACTGGTGCACGCCGCTCTGTGGCTGGTGGTCGCCCTCGGCGGCCTCGCCGTCGAATACCTCCTCCTCACCGCAGAGTTCATCGCCTGGGTGCAGGTCCTCATCTACGTCGGTTCCGTCGTCGTCCTCCTCCTGTTCGGTCTGATGCTCACCAAGGCGCCCATCGGCCACTCACCGGACGCCGACTCCGGCAACCGCTGGGCCGCCCTCACGGTCGCCGTCGCCGCCGCGGCCGCCCTGGTCTGGGTGGTCGTCGACGCCTTCCGCGCCACCTGGATCGACCTCGACGGCCCGGCCGCCGGCTCCACCGAGGTCACCGGCGCGAGCCTCTTCCAGCACTGGGTCCTTCCCTTCGAGGCCCTCTCCGTCCTCCTCCTCGCCGCACTGGTCGGCGCGATCGTCCTGTCCCGCAAGGCGAAGGCGGAGTCGAGCTCTCCCCCTGTGAACTCCCGACCGGTCACCAAGAGTTCCCGGGCCGTCACGGAAAGTTCCGGAACTTCGCCGGTCGAGCCGGAAGGCGGCGCCCGCTGATGCACCTCGCCTATCCCGCCGTCCTCGCCGCCCTCCTTTTCTGCACGGGCCTGTACGGCGTGCTCGCCCGCCGCAACGCGATCCTGGTGCTGATGTCGGTCGAGCTGATGCTCAACGCCGTCAACCTCAACCTCGTCGCCTTCGACGTCTGGCTCAGCCGGACCGCCGAGGAGAACCTGCACTCCGGCCAGGCCCTCACCCTGTTCACCATCGCCGTCGCCGCCGCCGAGATCGGCATCGGCCTGGCCATCGTCCTCGCCGTCCACCGCAACCGCGGCACCGCGGACATCGACAAGCTCCGCGACACCGCCGAGGGCCGCGAAGGCCCGGACGCCGACGGCCCTGACGGCCCCAACGAACCCGACAGCGGCGCCCGCGCGGCCGAACAGGCCGGCCGGGCCGGGAAGTCCGAGGCCACCGCGTGACCACCACCACCCTCGCCGTCCTCGTCCCGCTCCTGCCGTTCCTCGGCGCGGTCGCCGGACTGCTCCTCGGCCGCACCGCCCCCGGATTCGTCCGCCCGCTCGCAGTCCTGCCGACCCTCGCCTCCCTCGTCCTGGCCGCCGTGGTCGCCGTACGGCAGGGCGGGGACGCCGCCGTCGACGCGGCCACCGAGCTCGCCCCCACCGGTTCGGTGCCCATCGAACTGGCCCTGCACATCGACGGCTTCGCCGCGCTCGTCGCCGTTCTGGTCGGTCTGGTCGCCGGCTGCGTGCAGATCTACTCGACCGCCTACCTGCGCGAGGACCCGCGCTACCCGTCCTACGCCGCGCTCGTCTCCCTGTTCACCTCCGCGATGTTCCTGGTCGTCTACTCCGGCGACCTGATCGTGCTGCTGGTCGGCTGGGAAGTCATGGGCATCTGCTCCTACTTCCTCGTCGGCCATTACTGGGAGACCCCGGAGGCCCGCGCCGCCTCCATCAAGGCCTTCCTCGTCACCAAGCTCGGCGACGTCCCCTTCCTCCTCGGCCTGTTCGCCCTGGCCACCGACGCCGGCTCCTTCCGCATCACCAAGGTCCTCGGCGCCGTCGCCCACGACGGACTCGACCACCCGACCCTCATCGCCCTGCTGCTCCTGGCGGGCGTGGCCGGCAAGTCGGCCCAGTTCCCGCTGCACACCTGGCTCCCGGACGCCATGGCGGGCCCGACACCGGTCTCCGCGCTGATCCACGCCGCGACGATGGTCGCCGCCGGCGTCTACTTCGTCGCCCGTCTCCTCCCGGTCTTCGAGGCCTCCCAGGCCGCGATGGTCGTCCTCGCCGTCATGGCCGCCGTCACCATGGCCGGCTCCGGTGTCGCCGCACTCGCCCAGGACGACATCAAGCGCGTCCTCGCCTACTCGACGATCGGCCAGCTCGGTTACATGACCGGGGCCCTAGCCGTCGGCGACCGCGGCGCCGCCGTCTTCCACCTCCTGTCGCACGGCGCCTTCAAGGCGCTGCTGTTCCTCGCCGCCGGCGTGATCATCCACGCCGCCGGCACCAACTCCCTGGCCGCCATGTCCCGCATGAGCCACCTGCGCGACCGCGTCCCCGACGCGTTCTGGACGATGACCGTGGCGCTCCTCGCGCTCGCCGCGATCCCGCCGTTCAGCGGCTTCTTCTCCAAGGAGTCCGTCCTCGGGGCCGCCGAACACGCCTCCACCGGCCACAGCGAGTACGCACCCGCCGCCGCGGGCTGGATCGTCCTCGTCACCGGACTGCTCACCGCCCTCCTCACCGCCGCCTACGCGGCCCGCCTGTGGCTGCTGGCCTTCAACGGCCGGGGCGCCGAAGCCCCCGACCACGGCCGCGAGCCGCTGCCGATGACCGCCGTGCTGTGGGTGCTCGCCGTCCCCTCCCTCGCCGTCGGTGGACTCGCCTACCGCACGCTGCCCGACTGGTTCGACGGCGGCGACCTGGCCCCGACCCTCACCACATCCGTCCTCGGCACGGGCCTGGCGCTGACCGGTGTCCTCGTCGTGGTCGCCGCCTGGCGGCACACCACCGCGCAAGCCGCACGCGTCCCCATGGGCGCGGTCGCCGCCCACCCCGAGCGCGACGCCGCGGCCGTGGAGGCCGAGGCCATCGCGGCGCACACGCCCGCCTACGGTGACGTGGCCGCCGCGCCCGACCCGGCGGACCCCGGTCGGCTCCTGCTCGGCCCGCTGCACCGCCACGCCGCCGCCGGCTTCCACCTCGACGCCGTCTACGGGGCCCTGTTCGTGCGCCCGGTGCAGGCCGGAGCGAGCCTCGTCCGGTTCCTCGACCGCGAGGTCGTCGACACCTACGTGAGCGGAGCGGGCGCCCTGCCCCGCTGGCTCGGCGCCGCCGTGCGGCGCGCCCAGACCGGCAACGTCCAGACCTATGTGAGCGCGCTGCTCGCCGGCGCCGTCGTCCTGGCGGTCGCCGCCGTCCTCGTCGCGACGGGAGCGTGAGCAGGAGTGATCGATATCAACGAGTCCGTGATGCAGTTCCTTCTGGCGTTGATCGTGGTCGGCCCGCTCCTCGGCGCGGCCGCCGCTCTCCTGCCCGCCCCGCCCGGACTGAAGGGGACGTCACCCGAGCAGGCCGTCCTGCGGCACGGCGTCACCGTGACCGGCGCGATCCTTCTCGCCGCGATCGCCCTCGCGGTGGGCTTCGACCATGACCATCCCTCGAAGATGCAGGCCACGACCGACATCAGCTGGATCCCCGCACTCGACGTGCGCATCCACCTCGGCGTCGACGGCATCTCCCTCCCCCTCCTGGTCCTGACCGCGCTGCTGACCTTCCTCTGCGCGCTCTACTCCTACTTCAACCCGCCCAAGGGCCCGAGCCCCAAGGCCTTCGTCGCTCTCCTGCTCGTCCTGGAGGCCGGCACCCTCGCCACCTTCGCCGCCCTCGACCTGATTCTTTTCTTCCTCGCCTTCGAGACCGTGCTGATCCCGATGTACTTCCTCATCGCCCGCTGGGGCGGCGAGGGCCGGACCCGGGCGGCCTGGAAGTTCATCCTGTACACGCTGCTCGGATCCGTGGTCATGCTGCTCGGCCTGCTCGTGATCGGCGTCACGGCGGGCACGTTCGACATGATGGCACTCGCCACTGACAACGGCCGGTCGCTGAGCACGTCCGTGCAGCTCATCGCCGTTCTCTCGGTCGGGATCGGGCTCGCTGTGAAGACCCCGATGTGGCCCCTGCACAGCTGGCTGCCCGACGCCCACACCGCCGCCCCGACCGTCGGCTCGGTCCTCCTCGCCGGCGTCCTGCTGAAGATGGGCACGTACGGTTTCGTGCGGATCCTCCTCCCGGTCGCGCCCGACGGCTTCCACACCTTCGCGCCCTACCTCGCCGCCTTCGCCGTCGTCGGCATCGTCTACGGCTCCCTGGCCTGTCTCGCCCTCGCCAAGCGGGGCGCCAAGGGCGACCTCAAGCGCCTCATCGCCTACTCCTCCGTCGGCCACATGGGCTTCGTCCTCCTCGGCATCGCCTCCACCACCCCGACCGGAGTGAACGGCGCCCTGTTCGCCAACGTCGCCCACGGCCTCATCACCGGCCTGCTCTTCTTCCTCGTCGGCGCCCTCAAGGACCGCACCGGCACCACCGACCTCGACACCCTCGCCCAGCAGACCGGCGCCGCGCTCTACGGCAAGGCCCCGCGCCTCGGCGGCCTGCTCGCCTTCGCCGCGGTCGCCTCCCTCGGCCTGCCGGGACTCGCCGGATTCTGGGGCGAGATGCTGGCGATGTTCGGCGCGTTCGACCCCGCCGCCGGACTCAGCCGTCCCGCCTTCCTCACCTTCACGGCGATCGCCGCGTTCGGCACCCTGCTGACCGCCGCCTACCTCCTCGTCGTCGTCCGCCGCGTCTGCATGGGCGCCATCCCGCAGGACGCGCCGCGACTCGCCGACGTCCGCGGGTACGAGTTCGCGGCCTGGACCCCGCTCGTCGTCCTCACCGTCGTCGCGGGCCTGTGGCCCAAGGCACTGCTCGGCCTCACCGACCCGGCCGTGCAGCAGCTCCTCGCAGGAGGCACCCGATGAGCTCCCCGGCCGCACCGTCCCTCGTGCAGTCCGTCGACTGGCTCGCGATCGCCCCGCCCACCCTCGCGGCGGTCGTCGCGCTCGTCGTCCTCGTCGCCGACCTGTTCCTCGACGGCCACCGCAAGGCACTCCTCGGATGGTTCTCCGTCGCCGGCCTCGCCGCCTCCACCGCCCTCCTCCTGCCCCTCCTGGACGGCGACCGCTCCACCTTCTGCCTCACGAGCGACACACGCGTGTGCAGCTACACGGCCGACCACTTCACCCTCGTCATCCAGTTCCTGGTCCTCGGGGGAGCGCTGCTGACCGCCCTGCTGTCGGTCACCGCCCTGAAGGACGCGCGCGGACGGCTCCCCGAGGGCGAGTTCTGGTTCCTGCTGCTGTCCTCCGCCGCCGGCGCCGCCCTGCTGCCCGCCTCCCGCGACCTCGCCACCCTCGTCGTCGCCCTGGAGGTCGCGTCCCTGCCCGCGTTCGCCCTCGTCGGCATCCGCCACGGCGACCGCAGGTCCTCCGAAGCAGCCCTGAAGTTCTTCCTGTCGTCCGTCACCGCGACCGCCGTGAGCCTCCTGGGCATCAGCTTCGTCTACGCCACCACCGGCACCCTGCACCTCACCCGGGTGGCCGAGCGCATCCAGGACGTCGGCGGACAGTTCCACACCCTGGCCCAGGCCGGAGTCGTCCTCACCCTCGTCGGCTTCGCCTTCAAGACGGCCGCCGTCCCCTTCCACTTCTGGGTCCCCGACACCTACGTCGGCGCCCCCCTGCCCATCGCGGCCTACCTCTCCGTCGTCGGCAAGGCGGTCGGCTTCTCCGGCCTCATCCTCGTCACCGTCGTCGCCTTCCCCTCGTACGCCGACGTGTGGGGCCCGGCTCTGGCCGCACTGGCCGCCCTCACCATGACCGTCGGCAACGTCGGCGCCCTGCGCCAGCAGGCCACGCGCGCGTACAGCGCCGTACGCCTGCTCGCATGGTCCTCCGTCGGCCAGGCCGGCTACCTCCTCGTCCCGATCGCCGCCGCCGCGTACTCCGACGCCCCCCAGCGCTCCATCGGCTCCACCGTCGCCTACGCCCTGACGTACGCCGCCGTGAACCTCGGCGCCTTCGCCGTGGCCGCCCTGGTCGGCCGCACACGCCCCGCGAACCGCCTCGCCGACTACCGGGGCCTCCACGCGAAGAACCCGCTCGCCGCGCTCCTCCTGGCCTTCTTCCTGCTCTGCCTGGCCGGCCTGCCGCCGGGCGTCATCGGCCTCTTCGCGAAGGTCACCGTGTTCTCCGCCGCCGTCGACGCGGGCCTGGGCTGGCTGGCGGTCGTCATGGCCGTCAACGTGGTGATCGCCCTGTACTACTACCTCCAGTGGACGGCCCTGCTGTTCCGCGCCCCCGAGGGCGAGCCCGTACGGCACCGGATCCCCGCCCCCCTCACCGCCGCGCTCGCCCTCACCGCCGTCGTCGGCGTCGTCCTCTCCGGAGCACCCCAGCTGGTCCTGCGCTTCGCCGGCACAGCCCTCTTCTGAGGGTTCACCCGCCCTGTCACAGGCCCTCACCGGCCCTCACCCGGACGGCCCACCCCGGCCGCCGGTCGCGCAAGGGAACCCGAGCCCCCCGTCTGGCGTTGACCAAAACGGGAGGTTCCACTGGACGTGGCACCACGACACCAGGGGCCTCGCACATCAGACGGCAAGATCAGGCAACACGTTCAGGGGTCCCCTGCCGCACGACTTGGAGGGCGCACCGTGCACCGCCGGCACAACGGGCTAAGGACCGCAGTACTCCTCGGGGGGCTGTCGGCACTCATCATCGTCATCGGCAGCTTCTTCGGGCGAGCGGGGCTCGTCGTGGCGGTCCTCGTCGCGCTCGGCACCAACGCGTACGCGTACTGGAACAGCGACAAGCTGGCGCTGCGCGCGATGCGCGCCCGGCCGGTCAGCGAGTTCGAGGCCCCGGCGCTCTACCGCATGGTCCGCGAGCTCTCCACGCAGGCCCGCCAGCCCATGCCCCGGCTGTACATCTCCCCGACCGAGGCACCCAACGCCTTCGCCACCGGCCGCAACCCGCGCAACGCCGCCGTGTGCTGCACAGAAGGCATCCTCCGCCTCCTCGACGAACGCGAACTGCGTGGCGTCATCGGCCATGAACTGAGTCATGTCTACAACCGGGACATCCTCATCTCCTCGGTCGCCGGCGCCCTCGCCTCCGTGATCATGTTCTTGGTCAACTTCGCCTACTTCATCCCGATCGGCCGCTCCAGCGACGACGACGGTCCCGGCATCCTCGGCATGCTCCTGATCATGCTGCTCGGCCCGCTGGCCGCCAGCCTCATCCAGCTCGCCATCAGCCGCTCACGCGAGTACGAGGCCGACGCCTCCGGCGCCCAGCTCACCGGCGACCCCCTGGCCCTCGCCGGCGCCCTGCGCAAGCTCGAACTGGGCACCAAGCAGCTCCCACTGCCCCCCGAGCCCCGGATCGAGACCGCGAGCCACATGATGATCGCCAACCCGTTCCGCCCGGGCCAGGGGCTCTCCAAGATGTTCTCGACGCACCCGCCCATGGCGGAGCGCATCGCCCGTCTCGAGAAGATGGCAGGTCACCGACAGTGAAGACCATCCTCAACGTCATATGGCTCGTCCTCAGCGGCTTCTGGCTGTTCCTCGGCTATCTGCTGGCCGGCCTGCTGCTGTGCGTCACGATCATCGGAATCCCCTTCGGTCTGGCGGCGTTCCGGATCGGTGTCTACGCCCTCTGGCCCTTCGGCTACACCACGATCGAGCGCCGCGACGCCGGCGCACCCTCCTGCGTGGGCAACGTGCTGTGGCTGGTCCTCGCCGGGTGGTGGCTCGCCCTCGCCCACATCGTGACCGGCATCGCCCTGTGCGTCACGATCATCGGCATCCCGTTCGGCATCGCCAACTTCAAGCTGATCCCCGTGTCCCTGCTGCCGCTCGGCCGCGAGATCGTCAGCACTGACCAGCCGTTCGCCGCCCGCTGAACCGACCCGCCCGGGGAACCGGTGGGCGCCGCCCGATCGTCGTCACATCGACAGGGCGCGAAACGGGGCACGAGCCGCGAACGCCGCCGCCGGGGAGCGAGATCACAGCGCCCGGACGGTCAGCGCACAGCGCGGAAGGGCAGGTTCAGGGCATGAGCATCATCAGCTGGATCATTCTGGGGCTGCTGGCCGGCGTCATCGCCAAAGTCCTGCTGCCCGGCCGCGACCCGGGCGGTTTCATCGGCACGACGGTCATCGGCGTCGCCGGCGCGTTCATCGGCGGCTGGATATCGGCCCGCTGGCTGGACCACCCGATCAGCAAGGACTTCTACGACGGCGCCACCTGGGCCGCGGCGATCGGCGGATCACTGGTGCTCCTCATCGCCTACCGCATCCTGTTCGGCCACTCACGCGACTGAGGGGTCCTCAACCATGAGCGTCGTTCCCGTCGGCGCGCGACCACGGGAACACGCCGAGCACGCCGACGGGCGGACACCCTGAGGCGTCCGCCCGTCAGCACGGCCATCCCTACCGGTAGTTCACGAACTGCAGGGCGAACTCGAAGTCCTGGCCCTTCAGAAGGGCGATGACGGTCTGGAGGTCGTCGCGGCTCTTGGAGCTGACGCGCAGCTCGTCACCCTGGACCTGGGCCTTCACTCCCTTGGGGCCCTCGTCACGGATGAGCTTGGCGACCTTCTTCGCGTTCTCCTGAGAGATGCCCTCCTCGATCGACGCGAAGATCTTGTACTCCTTGCCGGACAGCTGCGGCTCGCCCGCGTCCAGCGCCTTCAGCGAGATCCCGCGCTTGATCAGCTTCGACTGGAAGACGTCGAGGACAGCGTTCACCCGGTCCTCGGAGTTCGCCTCCATCAGGATCTTTTCTCCGGACCACGAGATCGAGGCGCCGACGCCCTTGAAGTCGTAGCGCTGGGAGATCTCCTTGGCGGCCTGGTTGAGGGCGTTGTCGACCTCCTGCCGCTCGACCTTCGAGACGATGTCGAAACTGGAGTCGGCCATGTCCTGTGGCTCCTTGTATTCGGTGTGCGTATCGGGTGCGTGTCGGCGTCCGTGGGGCTGCCGCCGAGCCCGCCGAAAGCCGCGGGCCGCATCCGGACAAGCCTAGCCACCCGGCAGGGCCCGGGCGGCGCGGAATCGGGTGGCGAAGCACCCCTCCGCATCAGGTATCGTTTACGTCGTTGCCAGGGAGCACCGCCGAAAAGCGGTTCGAACGGCAGCAAACCCCGGCGGTGTGCCCGAGCGGCCAAAGGGAGCAGACTGTAAATCTGCCGGCTCAGCCTTCCCAGGTTCGAATCCTGGCGCCGCCACACGGGAACGAAGGGCCCGTGATCCGCTGTCACAGCGGATCACGGGCCCTTCGTCATGCGCTGATGGCATCCTCGGCTCTCAGGGACGGGAGTGCACGGCCCTACTCCTCCTCCGCGGCAGCCCGTTCCGGGGATTTCGCCGCCCTTCTCACCTCCGCCTCCACGTCCGTCCGCGGTCTGCCCGCCTCCTTGGCGAAGTCGGTCGTCGCGGACCTCACATCACGGGCGAGGTCGCGCGAGGCGCGCCAGGCGGTCTCGTAGGTGTCGCTCTGGATCTCCGACCAGGCGGCCGCCGTGGGCGCGCCGTAGGTGTCCCGCAGGTGCAGGACCCTCGCGTGGGCCTCGTCGGCCGCGCGCTGCTTCTCCACGAGTTCCTCGAAGGTATGTGCCATATGTACGGATGCTAGGGAGGAGCGCCGGGTTCCGCGCGACGAGCGACGAGGGTAACCGGAGCGGGCCGGATGCCCGCCCCGCCCGCTGGGGCACACTGACGGCATGTCCAGCCGTCGTAGAACCTGCCCCGAGTGCCGCCGCGAGATCGCCGTCGTCGCCGGACGGTTCGCCCGGCACGACCCGCCGGGCGCGCGCGGGAGCGGGCAGCTCACCTCCTGCCCCGGCTCGCGCCGCGCGGCTCAACTGGGCGCGGCGCAGCCCTCCTTGGACGGATACGTCGTCCCCGAGGTCCCCGGGCAGCTGCCGCTGTTCTGACGCCCGGCGTCCAGGGTGCCCCGTCAGTTCCCCGCGACCGACTTCACCGCCACCGACACCGGCGTCGACCCGCCGATCAGCTCCAGCGTCAGGCCGGCCGTCGCCGGGGTGTCCAGCAACTCCGCCAGCACGGCCGCCACGTCGTCGCGCGGGATCGAGCCGCGGCCCGTCCGCGCCTCCAGACGGACCAGCCCGTTGCCCGTGTCGTCCGTCAGCGAACCGGGGCGCAGGACCGTCCAGTCGAGGGCGTCCAGGCCCTGCACGTACGCGTCCGCCTCGCCCTTGGCCCGCAGGTAGACGTCGAAGACCTCGTCGCCCTGGTGCCCGGCGTCCGCGCCGTAGGACGACACGACCACGAACCGCCGTACGCCGGCCCGTACCGCCGCGTCCGCGAACAGCACCGCCGCACCCTTGTCCACGGTCTCCTTGCGTCCCGTCCCGCTGCCCGGGCCCGCGCCCGCGGCGAACACGGCCGCGTCCGCGCCCCGCAGCCGCTCCGCGACCTCGTCGACCGACGCGGACTCCAGGTCCAGCACGACGGGTTCGGCACCCGCGGCCCGCAGGTCCTCGCCCTGCTCCGCATTGCGGATGATCCCCGCGACCTCATGTCCGCGCGCGGCGAGCACCCGCTCCAGCCGCAGCGCGATCTGACCATGACCTCCAGCAATGACAATGCGCATGCTTTCGACCGTACGCCCGACCCACCCGTACCGCCCCACGGGCGAACGCGCGTGCGACGCCCCCGCTCCACAAGGCCTCGGCTCGGCCTACGACAGTTCGCCCCGCCCCTGCCGAGGCAGCCCCAGCTCCGCCGCCGGGCCCTCGGCCGAAGCGCAGTACTCCCGCACCGCGCTGGTGCGCGCCACCACACGCCCCGCGTGGATGACGATCCGGCTGTACGCCAGGGACAGGGCGCTCGCCAGCCGGTCGCCGCGGATCGCCAGCAGGTCGGCCGGGAAGCCCGCCTCGACGCGGACCTCGGGCAGCCCGAGGGCGGCACGCGCGGACGTGCTCACCGTGTCGTAGGCGTCCTCGGGGCGCAGGCCGTGGCGGGAGGCGAGGCGGTAGGCCGCCTCCAGGGGGTCGCCGCGGCCGACGGGGTTCGACACGTCGCGCAGGGCGCCGCTCCCGGCCGCCACCCGGACCCCGGCCGCGCGCAGCAGCCGTACGGGCGCGGTGCCCCGGCGTTCGACGGCCCCGCAGCCGCCCTGCGGGAGGCAGACCACCGTCACGCCGGCCGCGGCGAGCTGGTCGGCGGTGCGGGCGGCGGCTTCGGCGGGGAAGGCGGAGAGGCCGGCGCACGGCCCGAGGGACACGCCGGGGCGCAGACCGCCGGCCATCGCGGCGAGGCGGGCGAGCCGGGCCGGGTCGGTGGCGTCGGTGTGCAGGTCGACGGGGCGGCCGTATTCGGAGGCGAGCGCCAGGACGGTCTCCGCGTAGCCGACCGGGTCGGGATCGAGATCCGGGCAGCCGCCCACCACCGAGGCGCCCATGCGCACCGCGTCCCGCAGTATCGCGAGCCCCTCCGCTCCGGCCGGCCCGGTCAGTACCCGGGGCATCGCCACCGTCGTCAGCTCGGCGAGGCCGCGCAGCGAACGACCGGCCTCCAGGACGGCGGCCAGCGCGCCGAGGCCCTGCACATCGCCCACGCGTACGTGTGCGCGCAGTGCGGTCGTGCCGTGGCCGAGATGCAGCAGCGCCGCCTCGGTGGCCCGGCGCCGGACGTCGTCCGGGGCGTAGGAGACGGGGCCGTCGGTGTCGGCGGACAGGGCGGTGTCGGCGTGCAGATGCGGTTCGGCGGGCGCGGGGAGGAGGAGATAGCCGCTGAGATCCACGCGGGCGCCGCGAGCCGTGCCGGACGCCAGGCTGCCCGCCGTGCCGACCGCCTCGATGCGGCCGCGGCCGAGCCGGACGTCCACGGTCCGGCCGTCCGTCAGACGCGCGCCGCACAGCAGGAGCGCGGCGGGCTCCGGCCGGCCTGCCGGCGAGGCCGAGGAAGAGGACGACCAAGGCGGGGGCGGCGGGCTGTCGGGCATCGCGCTCCTGGGGCGTCGGCGGTGCGAAGGGCTCAGGCGCCCCGTGCGCGGGGCACGGGGCAAGATCACGCAGAGTGAGTCGAGCCTAGGGCGGAGCTCCGGCGCCGGCGGGGAGGAGCGCAATAGTCGTACCGGTGTGGTCCAGGGGCGGAAGGGGCGGTGGAGGCCGCCGGGGCGCTGAGGAAACGGCACCTGGCGGGGTACACGGAACGGATTTGGGCGATCGGCTGCGGACCGTGTAATGTCTTCATCGCTCGCCCCAATAGCTCAGTCGGTAGAGCGTCTCCATGGTAAGGAGAAGGTCTACGGTTCGATTCCGTATTGGGGCTCTGGTGTGAGAGGTCCCCGCCGTGAGGCGGGGCCGATCGCATCAAAGCGGTGTAGCTCAGTCGGTAGAGCAAGCGGCTCATAATCGCTGTGTCACCGGTTCAAGTCCGGTCACCGCTACACACAGTAGCCGATTGCGGGGTCGGTCCTTCGATCGGCTACTCTTTCTTGCGTTAAACCAGTCCTATCCGTTCGTCAAGGAGCACTCACGTGGCTGCCACCGACGTCCGCCCGAAGATCACGCTGGCCTGCGTGGAGTGCAAGGAGCGGAACTACATCACCAAGAAGAACCGGCGTAACAACCCGGACCGTCTTGAGATGAAAAAGCACTGCCCGCGTTGCAACGCGCACACCGCGCACCGCGAGACGCGATAAATCAGGTTCGTATGCGAGGCCGTCCCCGAGTGATCGGGGGCGGCCTCGCGTCGTTGAGAGACGCGTACCGTTCAGTAGAGCAACCAGGAGGTGCCGAGCCATGGCGCTCGACCAGTCCTTCGTGGGGCGGACCTACCCGCCCACCGAGCCCTACGAGGTGGGCCGGGAGAAGATCCGTGAGTTCGCGGAGGCGGTGGGGGACCCGAACCCCGCGTACACCGACCCGGAGGCCGCCAAGGCCCTCGGCCACTCGGATGTGATCGCTCCGCCGACCTTCGTGTTCTCCATCACCTTCAAGGCCGCCGGCCAGGTCGTCCAGGACCCCCAACTCGGCCTGGACTACAGCCGCGTCGTGCACGGCGACCAGAAGTTCGCCTACCGGCGCCCCGTGCGCGCCGGGGACCGGCTCACCGTCACCTCGACCATCGAGGGCATCAAGTCCATGGCGGGCAACGACATCCTGGACATCCGCGGCGAGGTCCACGACGAGGCCGGCGAACACGTCGTGACCGCGTGGACCAAGCTCGTGGCCCGCGCGGCCGAGGAGGGCTGACATGACGGCGACCATCTCCTACGACGACGTCGAGGTCGGCGCCGAGCTCCCGGCGCGGACCTTCGACGTCACCCGGGCCACCCTCGTGCGCTACGCGGGCGCCTCCGGCGACTTCAACCCGATCCACTGGAACGAGAGGTTCGCCAAGGAGGTCGGCCTGCCGGACGTCATCGCGCACGGCATGTTCACCATGGCCGAGGCGATCCGGGTCGTCACCGACTGGATCGGCGACCCGGGTGCGGTCGTCGAGTACGGCGTCCGCTTCACCCGGCCCGTCGTCGTCCCCGACGACGAGCAGGGCGCGACCATCGAGGTCAGCGGCAAGGTCGCCGCCAAGCTCGACGACAACACGGTCCGCGTCGACCTGACGGTGACCAGCGCGGGGCAGAAGGTCCTGGGCATGTCTCGGGCGCTCGTGCGACTCGCCTGAGGAGACAAGCGGCAGTAAGGGGCGTCCGCCATTGCGAGCGCCCCTTACCCATGCCCTTAGGCTTGGGCGCGTGCAGGAACTCCACGACGCCCCCCTCGCCCCGCTGACCACCTTCCGGCTGGGCGGCCCCGCCACCCGGCTGGTCACCGCGACGACCGATGCCGAGGTGATCGCCGCCGTCCGCGAGGCCGACGCCGACGGCACACCGCTGCTGATCATCGGCGGCGGCTCCAACCTCGTCATCGGCGACAAGGGCTTCGAGGGCACCGCCCTGCGCATCGCCACCAGCGGCTTCGAACTCGCCGGCACCACGCTGGAGCTGGCGGCCGGCGAGGTGTGGTCCGACGCCGTCGCCCGCACCGTCGAGGCCGGGCTCGCCGGCGTCGAATGCCTCGCCGGCATCCCCGGCTCCGCGGGCGCGACCCCCATTCAGAACGTCGGAGCGTACGGACAGGAGGTCTCCTCCACGATCACCGAGGTGATCGCCTACGACCGCCGCGCCGGCGAGACCGTCGCCCTCAGCGCCGCCGAGTGCGCCTTCTCCTACCGGCACAGCCGCTTCAAAGCCGACCCCGACCGGTACGTCGTCCTGCGCGTCCGTTTCGCGCTGGAGGACGCGGACGGGCTGTCGGCGCCCCTGAAGTACGCCGAGACGGCCCGCGTGCTCGGCGTGGAGCCCGGGGAGCGCGTAGCGCTGGCCGACGCCCGCGAGACCGTGCTCAAGCTGCGCGCGGGCAAGGGGATGGTGCTCGACCCCGAGGACCACGACACCTGGTCCGCCGGGTCGTTCTTCACCAACCCGATCCTCACCGACGCCGACTTCGCGGTGTTCCACACGCGCGTGAAGGAGCGGCTCGGAGACGGCGTCGAGCCGCCCGCCTACCCGGCGGGGGAGGGGCGCACGAAGACCTCCGCGGCCTGGCTCATCGACAAGGCGGGGTTCACCAAGGGGTACGGCGACGGGCCCGCGCGCATCTCCACCAAGCACACTCTTGCGCTCACCAACCGGGGGGCGGCCACGACGGAGGATCTGCTCGTGCTGGCCCGGGAGGTCGTCGCCGGGGTGCGCGAGGCTTTCGGCGTGACGCTGGTCAACGAGCCGGTGACGGTCGGCGTGAGCCTCTAGGAACGGCGCTCACCGCGCCCGGCGCGCATCCGGCCCCCAGGGGGCGGATGCCAGACGCACGGCATCTGACGCAGCCCGGCCATGGGAGACGCGGCCGCCCGCAGCCACGAGGGGACGCGGCCGCCCGCCGTCACGGGGACGCCGTCAACCAGTCGTCCACTCCCGACAACAGCTTGGTGCGCACGTCCTCCGGGGCCGCCGAGGCGCGGATGGACTGGCGGGCCAGTTCCGCCAGCTCCTCGTCGGTGAAGCCCTGGTGCTGCCGGGCCAGTTCGTACTGGGCGGCCAGGCGGGAGCCGAAGAGCAGCGGGTCGTCGGCGCCCAGCGCCAACGGGACGCCCGCGTCGAACAGCGTGCGCAGCGGCACGTCCTCGGGCTTCTCGTAGACCCCCAGCGCCACGTTCGAGGCGGGGCACACCTCGCAGGTCACCCCCCGCTCCGCCAGCCGCTTCAGCAGCCGCGGGTCCTCCGCGGCCCGCACGCCGTGCCCGATGCGCGAGGCGTGCAGATCGTCCAGGCAGTCCCGCACCGACGACGGCCCCGTCAACTCGCCCCCGTGCGGCGCGGACAGCAGCCCGCCCTCCCGCGCGATGGCGAACGCCCGGTCGAAGTCACGGGCCATGCCCCGCCGTTCGTCGTTCGACAGCCCGAAACCGACGACGCCCCGGTCCGCGTACCGCACCGCGAGCCGGGCCAGGGTGCGCGCGTCCAGCGGATGCTTCATCCGGTTCGCCGCCACCAGCACCCGCATCCCGAGCCCCGTCTCCCGCGAGGCCGAGTCCACGGCGTCCAGGATGATCTCCAGCGCCGGGATCAGCCCGCCCAGCCGGGGCGCGTACGACGTCGGGTCCACCTGGATCTCCAGCCAGCCCGAGCCGTCCCGCACGTCCTCCTCGGCGGCCTCGCGCACCAGGCGCTGTATGTCCTCGGGCTCCCGGACGCATCCGCGGGCGGCGTCGTACAGACGCTGGAAGCGGAACCAGCCCCGTTCGTCCGTCGCCCGCAGCTGCGGCGGCTCCCCGCTGGTCAGGGCCTCGGCCAGCGTCTCCGGCAGGCGCACGCCGTACTTGTCGGCCAGCTCCAGCACGGTCGAGGGCCGCATCGATCCGGTGAAGTGCAGGTGCAGATGGGCTTTCGGCAGTTCAGAGACATCACGTACACGCTCCATCTGGCGATCCTGCCGTACACGGGCGCCGTTCGGACAGTCGATTCCCCGAACGTGGTCTTGCTCGCACAAAGCAGCGGGGCCCACCCGCCGCGTCCGGCGAGTGGGCCCCGTACGACGACGGGCCGACGTCAGTCGGTGGCCTCCGCCAGCAGCTTCTGGATCCGGCTCACGCCCTCGACGAGGTCCTCGTCGCCCAGCGCGTAGGACAGCCGCAGGTAGCCCGGGGTGCCGAAGGCCTCGCCCGGGACGACCGCGACCTCGGCCTCCTCCAGGATGAGCGCCGCGAGTTCGACGGTGTCCTGCGGACGCTTGCCGCGGATCTCCTTGCCGAGCAGGTCCTTCACCGACGGGTAGGCGTAGAACGCGCCCTCGGGCTCCGGGCAGAGCACTCCGTCGATCTCGTTGAGCATCCGCACGATGGTCTTGCGGCGCCGGTCGAAGGCCTCGCGCATCTTCTCGACGGCCGACAGGTCACCGGAGACGGCGGCCAGCGCGGCGACCTGGGCCACGTTGGAGACGTTCGAGGTCGCGTGCGACTGGAGGTTCGTCGCGGCCTTCACCACGTCCTTCGGGCCGATGATCCAGCCGACCCGCCAGCCGGTCATCGCGTACGTCTTGGCGACGCCGTTGACCACGACGCACTTGTCCCGCAGCTCCGGCAGGATCGCCGGAAGCGAGGTGAACGTCGCGTCGCCGTAGACCAGGTGCTCGTAGATCTCGTCCGTCATCACCCACAGACCGTGTTCCACGGCCCAGCGGCCGATCGCCTCGGCGTCCTCGGCGCTGTAGACCGCGCCGGTCGGGTTGGACGGGGAGACGAAGAGCACGACCTTCGTCTTCTCCGTGCGCGCCGCCTCCAGCTGCTCCACGCTCACCCGGTAACCGGTCGTCTCGTCCGCGACGACCTCGACCGGGACACCGCCGGCCAGCCGGATCGACTCCGGGTACGTCGTCCAGTACGGCGCCGGGACGATGACCTCGTCACCCGGGTCGAGGATCGCGGCGAACGCCTCGTAGATGGCCTGCTTGCCGCCGTTGGTGACCAGGATCTGCGACGGGTCGACCTCGTAGTTCGAGTCGCGCAGGGTCTTCGCGGCGATGGCGGCCTTCAGCTCGGGCAGACCGCCCGCCGGCGTGTAGCGGTGGTACTTGGGGTTCTTGCAGGCCTCGACGGCCGCCTCGACGATGTAGTCCGGGGTCGGGAAGTCGGGCTCGCCGGCGCCGAAGCCGATCACCGGACGTCCGGCGGCCTTCAGGGCCTTGGCCTTGGCGTCCACGGCGAGGGTGGCGGACTCGGAGATCGCGCCGACTCGGGCGGAGACCCGGCGCTCGGTGGGAGGGGTTGCAGCGCTCATGGGCCCATGGTTCCAGACCGGAAACGAGCCGGGCACGCGGGTTTCACAGACTGAACAGGTACGGGCAAACCCCTGAACATCCGTACGGATCGAAGCCGGGGTGAGGCGGTGGCCTGGGTGATCTTCCGGCCGTTTCCCGACGATCTTGCGCGGATGGCGCTCCACGGCCCGCTTTCCGTTCGACGGAGGGCCCGGGACCACGTACACTCCTACGTCGTTGGCCTTCGACAGCCGTGCCGTGACGGGTGCACACCGAGCATCCGGGTGGATGCGGTACGTTGGGGGACACACAAAGGGTCGTAGCTCAATTGGTAGAGCACTGGTCTCCAAAACCAGCGGTTGGGGGTTCGAGTCCCTCCGGCCCTGCTACACACACCGCCAGGATGTGTGCGCATGTACGTACAGCAATGCACCGCCGTGCGGCTCAGACCGGGCGCGGCACGGCCACGACCCGGGAACAGGTGAGGACGAATGGCGGATGCCGTGGGCTCCATCGACACGCCTGATGCCCAGGACGAAGCGCCTGAGACGCAGAAGGCGCGCAAGGGCGGCAAGCGCGCCAAGAAGGGCCCGCTGAAGCGGCTCGCCCTCTTCTACCGCCAGATCATCGCGGAGCTCCGCAAGGTCGTCTGGCCCACGCGGAATCAGCTGACGACGTACACGACCGTGGTGATCGTCTTCGTCGTGATCATGATCGGCCTGGTGACCGTGATTGACTATGGACTCAGCCACCTCGCCAAGTACGTCTTCGGCTGAGCCAAGAGCGAAGGGCGCCGGGTGATCGGCGCCCCTTTCGCGTGTTCCACCCCTATGTATCCAGGAAGAAGCAGCCACCGTGTCTGACCAGAACCTGAACGACGCCATCGAGCCGGACCAGGCTGACGACGAGCTCGACATCGTCGAGGGCGCTGACGAGGACCTGGACGAGTTCGAGGCTGCCGACGCCGAGGCCGGGGACCCCGCGGAGGAAGCCGCGCTGCACGTCGAGGGTGACGAAGAAGAGGGCGCCGAGGGCACCGCCGCCGACGACGAGGACGCCGAGAGCGCCGAGGCCGTCGCGGAGGACGAGGTCGAGGAGGAGCCGGCCGAGCCCGTCGACCCCATCGCCGCCCTGCGCGAGGAGCTGCGCACCCTGCCCGGCGAGTGGTACGTGATCCACACCTACGCCGGCTATGAGAACCGCGTGAAGACCAACCTGGAGCAGCGCGCCGTCTCGCTGAACGTCGAGGACTACATCTTCCAGGCCGAGGTGCCGCAGGAAGAGGTCGTCCAGATCAAGAACGGCGACCGCAAGACCATCCGCCAGAACAAGCTCCCCGGCTATGTGCTGGTGCGCATGGACCTGACGAACGAGTCCTGGGGCGTCGTCCGCAACACCCCCGGCGTCACCGGCTTCGTGGGCAACGCCTACGACCCGTACCCGCTGACCCTGGACGAGATCGTCAAGATGCTCGCCCCGGAGGCCGAGGAGAAGGCCGCCCGCGAGGCCGCCGAGGCCGAGGGCAAGCCGGCTCCGGCCCGCAAGGTCGAGGTCCAGGTGCTGGACTTCGAGGTCGGCGACTCGGTCACCGTCACGGACGGTCCGTTCGCCACGCTGCAGGCCACGATCAACGAGATCAACGCCGACTCGAAGAAGGTCAAGGGTCTCGTGGAGATCTTCGGCCGTGAGACCCCGGTCGAGCTCAGCTTCGACCAGATCCAGAAGAACTAGCTTTTTCTGGACCACCTGCCTCCGAACAGGTCAGACAGGCTGATGAGGCCGGTCTGACCTGCTCGGTTTTTGGCCGCGCATCTATACCCGCTATCGTTGTGCGGTATGCCTGCGTCCGGAGCGGCTTGTCGGCTTTCCGGACGGTGTCCCGAACGCGGGCAGGACCCGAACCGAAAGGACCCGGAGAGCAATGCCTCCCAAGAAGAAGAAGGTCACGGGGCTCATCAAGCTCCAGATCAACGCCGGTGCGGCCAACCCCGCGCCGCCGGTCGGCCCCGCGCTCGGCCAGCACGGCGTCAACATCATGGAGTTCTGCAAGGCCTACAACGCCGCGACCGAGTCGCAGCGTGGCTGGGTGATCCCGGTGGAGATCACGGTCTACGAGGACCGCTCCTTCACCTTCATCACCAAGACGCCGCCGGCCGCGAAGATGATCCTCAAGGCCGCCGGTGTCGAGAAGGGCTCGGGCGAGCCCCACAAGACCAAGGTCGCCAAGATCACCCAGGAGCAGGTCCGCGAGATCGCGCAGACCAAGCTCCCCGACCTCAACGCCAACGACCTGGACGCCGCCGCGAAGATCATCGCCGGCACCGCGCGTTCCATGGGCGTCACGGTCGAGGGCTGACCTTCTCGACCCCCGCAGCACCTTCGTAGAACTCATGCGGCCTCGGCCGCGCGTGGCAGGGCCTGCTCGGCCCGCACCACGACTCCTCAGAACACATCAGGAGCAGCAGTGAGCAAGCGCAGCAAGTCTCTCCGCGCTGCGGACGCCAAGATCGACCGGGAGAAGCAGTACGCCCCGCTCGAGGCCGTCCGTCTCGCCAAGGAGACCTCCACGACCAAGTTCGACGGCACCGTCGAGGTCGCCTTCCGCCTGGGTGTCGACCCGCGCAAGGCCGACCAGATGGTCCGTGGCACCGTGAACCTGCCGCACGGCACCGGCAAGACCGCCCGGGTCCTGGTCTTCGCGACCGGTGACCGTGCTGCGGCCGCGGAGGCCGCGGGCGCCGACATCGTCGGCTCCGACGAACTGATCGACGAGGTCGCGAAGGGCCGTCTGGACTTCGACGCCGTCGTCGCCACCCCGGACCTCATGGGCAAGGTCGGCCGCCTCGGCCGCGTGCTCGGTCCGCGTGGCCTGATGCCGAACCCGAAGACCGGCACCGTCACCCCCGACGTGGCCAAGGCCGTCACCGACATCAAGGGCGGCAAGATCGAGTTCCGTGTCGACAAGCACGCGAACCTGCACTTCATCATCGGCAAGACGTCGTTCGACGACAGCAAGCTGGTGGAGAACTACGGCGCGGCGCTGGAGGAGATCCTCCGTCTGAAGCCGTCCGCCGCCAAGGGTCGCTACATCAAGAAGGCCGCCATCTCCACCACGATGGGCCCCGGCATTCAGCTCGACCCGAACCGCACGCGCAACCTCCTCGTCGAGGAGGACCCGGCCGCTGTCTGACCGGGTGGAGCATCCGCTCACAGCGATCGGCGACGAGCCCCGCAACCTTTCGAGGTGCGGGGCTCGTCCCTTTTCCCGTGCGGGGCCCCTGGGGCGTCGGTCGGTACCCGAGTCACGACCATCGGAACCCGAGTACCGGCATCAATGTCAGTGCCGTGCGTTAGCGTGCGAGCACGGGATTCGTTGGGGGTGGGACGGATGGGGAAGTCCACGAGCGCGCGCCGCGCGGGCGTGTCGATCGTCGCGGTGGGCCTGCTGGCCGGGGTGGCCGGGTGCGGGGGGAGCGGCTCCGCAGGGGCGCGCGAGGGGTCCGGCGGGGACAGCGGGGCGTCGGGCCGAGGCGGCGCCGTCCTCAGCCCCGTCGCGGCGCTGCTCAGTGCGGAGAAGTCCACGAACGCGGCCGACTCCGCGAGGGTGGAGTCCACGACGACCATGGGCTCGCTGATGTCGGTGACGGCCGAGGGCTCCGTGGGCTGGAGCGACGGGCTCAGCGGCAGACTCACCCTCACGTACACGGGCGGCACGATGGCCGCCACCATGCGCCAGATGGGCAGCACCTCGATGGAGGCCCGCTACCTGCCCGACGCCTACTACGCGCGGATGGGCGACTCCTTCGCGGCGCAGGCCGGGGGCAAGCACTGGATCAGATACCCCTACGACGCCCTGGCGGACCTCGGGGGCGGGTCGGGCGCGTATCTGAAGGACCAGATGCAGAACTCCACGCCGAACCAGTCGGTGAAGCTGCTGCTGGCCTCCGGGGACGTGCGCCGGGTCGGCGAGGAGACGGTGCGCGGCAAGGAGACCACGCACTACTCGGGCACGCTCGATGTCGCGGACCTCGCCTCCCGCAACTCCGGCCTCAGCGCGGCCCAGCTCGCCGACCTGAAGAAGCAGCTGGAGCAGGTCGGCGTGACCACCGAGACGATCGACATCTGGGTCGACGGCGACGACCTGCTGGTCAAGAAGGTCGAGCAGGGCCGGACGACCAACGGGACGTACTCGCAGACCGTCCACTACAGCGACTACGGCGCCGACGCGTCCGTGCAGGCGCCGCCGGCGGGCGACACCGCCGAGTTCACCGAGCTGCTGCGGAAGCAGTCCTCGACCCGGTAGACGGCCCTGAAAAGCGCCCGAAACTCGCACGACGGCGAAGAGACCACCGGGATAAGGTCCCGGTTGGGTGATGGACGCGGGGGACGAACGCGTCCCGATGTCCTGGGGGGACACACATGAGCGTAACTAGAAACACCGCCGCGGCCACGGTCGTGGTCCTGATGCTCACGGGCGCGGTGGGCTGCGCGGGGGCGGGCAAGGGCGTCAAGCGGGGGGCCGAGCGGTCCGCGGCTCAGGTGCTGACGGCCGCCTACGAGAAGACGTCCGAGGCCAAGTCGGCCAAGGTCTCCATGACGATGTCGATGCCGGCCGCCATGAAGGGCGGCGGCGACATGAAGATGTCCGGGACCATGGGCTGGGACCCGGCCGTCATGGACCTGACGATGGAGAGCTCGGCGCTGGCGCAGGAACCCGGCGCCCCGGAGCGGGTACGCATGATCATGCGCGACAACGTCATGTACCTGGACATGGGGGACAAGGCGGCCGCCGAGATGGACGGCAAGCGCTGGATGAAGATGGACCTGAACGCGATGGCGGAGGCCACCGGCGATCCGGCGCTGCGCAAGCAGATGTCCTCCGGCCTGGAGAACATGAACCAGGACCCGGCGCAGCAGCTGGCCATGCTCCTCGACTCGCCCAACCTGAAGCACGTGGGCAGCGAGAAGATCGGCGGCGAGGAGGCCGAGCACTACAAGGGCACCCTCACGGTGAAGGAGATGCTGGAGGCCAACGACTCGCTGGACGTCCTCGACCCGAAGAAGCGTGCCGAGGTGCTCAAGCAGGTCGAGAAGGCCGGCATCAAGGGCTACGACACGGATGTGTGGGTCAACGGCGACGACCTGCCGGCGCGGATGGACATCGGCATGGACGCTCCGCAGGGCAAGGTCCGCATGTCGATGACCTTCTCCGACTACGGTGCCAAGGCCGAGGTCAAGGCGCCGCCGGCGGCCCAGACCTTCGACATGGCGCAGATGTTCAAGGAGATCGCGAAGGGCATCGGCGAGAGCACCGGCGACCCGGCGCTCGACAAGGAGCTCTCCGACATCGGGTCGGACCTGGACGTCTCCGGGCTGGACCCCGCGCCCGCGGCCTGACCCGTTCTCCTCACCGCGTCCCCTGACTTACTCACTCACTCACGACCGTGCGGGGAACGGATTTGCTTGACGGCGATCCGTTCCCGTACTCTTCCGGAGAAGCCAAAGACCGCTGGTCGTTGCCGTGCCCTTGCGAAAGAGCCCGGTGACCGAAGGATCCGCTGATATGCGGGCGACCCGCGCAGGTGTGAGTGGAAGTGCTCCCGGCCGCAGTCCGTCCTTCGACGGATGTCGTCCGGTCGAGCTACGCCCCGTGCGCCTGCGCCGGGGCGTTTCGTCTGTCGTAGCCCCTTCTGAGCGGTCCTCATCACCCGGAAGGAGGCCGACGCTCTATGGCAAGGCCCGACAAGGCTGCCGCGGTAGCCGAGCTGACGGAGCAGTTCCGCAGCTCGAACGCCGCTGTGCTGACCGAGTACCGGGGTCTCTCCGTGGCGCAGCTCAAGAACCTGCGCCGTTCGCTCGGTGAGAACGCCCAGTACGCCGTGGTGAAGAACACGCTGACCAAGATTGCGGCCAACGAGGCCGGGATCACGACGCTCGACGACCTGTTCAACGGTCCGACGGCGGTCGCCTTCGTCACCGGTGACCCGGTGGAGTCGGCCAAGGGTCTTCGTGACTTCGCCAAGGACAACCCCAACCTCGTCATCAAGGGCGGTGTCCTTGACGGCAAGGCGCTGTCCGCCGACGAGATCAAGAAGCTTGCGGACCTCGAGTCCCGCGAGGTTCTGCTCAGCAAGCTGGCGGGTGCCTTCAAGGGCAAGCAGTCTCAGGCTGCTCAGCTCTTCCAGGCGCTTCCCTCGAAGCTCGTCCGCACCGTGGACGCTCTTCGTGCCAAGCAGGCCGAGCAGGGCGGTGCCGAGTAACTCGGCTCGCGAAATGACCGTGGCCTCCAGGCAAGCCTGAGGCGACGGTCGTAGCGGGCCGCACGTACGCCCGCCAGACATGTACATCCGGCACCAGCCGAATTAAGTGGAAGGATCGCCCACCATGGCGAAGCTCAGCCAGGAAGACCTGCTCGCGCAGTTCGAGGAGATGACCCTCATCGAGCTCTCCGAGTTCGTGAAGGCGTTCGAGGACAAGTTCGACGTCACCGCCGCCGCCGCGGTCGCCGTCGCCGGTCCGGCCGGTCCGGCCGCCACCGCCGAGGCCGAGGAGGAGAAGGACGAGTTCGACGTCATCCTCACCGGTGCGGGCGACAAGAAGATCCAGGTCATCAAGGTCGTGCGTGAGCTGACCTCCCTGGGTCTGAAGGAGGCCAAGGACCTCGTGGACGGCGCCCCGAAGCCCGTCCTCGAGAAGGTCGCCAAGGACGCCGCCGAGAAGGCCGCCGAGTCCCTCAAGGGCGCCGGCGCCTCCGTCGAGGTCAAGTAAGCGCCGGCCCCGAGAGGGGCTGTAACGCTCACGTACCGAGGAGCGATCATCCATCTGGGTGGTCGCTCTTCGGCGTTTCCGGGGTCCGGCCACGGTTGCCTTGCACCTGAGTGCGTGAGGGGTATGGTGATCTTCGTCGTGTCGCCGGGCACCTCTGTTCGGGCAACGGTTCGGACAGGGAGTTCGAGCCGGGGGGCCTTGACGAACCGCACGCAGCGCGCAATTCTCAGGACGCGTCGTCACAACGATCCGGGTTCCGAGGCATGGATCGACGACGAAGAGGGCAGTATCACCGTGCGTTGAGGACTAGCAGACCGAGGGCGTTGAGAACAACGAGGGTCGCGAGAAACCCGCACTGGACATCAGTGTGCCAAGTGGCTACACTGACCCTTTGCGCTGCCTGTTAGCTGTCCCCTGCCCGTCACCAGGGGCATGCCCTCGCCTTAGCACCGACGACCGGATACGTCTGACCTGGCCCTTCGGCCGATCGGGCACCACCTGTCCTCCGTGCGTGGGAGAGGGGCCGGCACGCGCGTAGTGAGTCCGAGCCCTCGGAAGGACCCCCTCTTGGCCGCCTCGCGCAACGCCTCGACCGCGAATACGAACAACGGCGCCAGCACCGCCCCGCTGCGCATTTCCTTTGCAAAGATCAAGGAGCCTCTCGAGGTTCCGAACCTGCTCGCGCTGCAGACCGAGAGCTTCGACTGGCTGCTCGGCAACACCGCTTGGCAGAGTCGGGTCGAGGAGGCTCTGGAGAACGGTCAGGACGTCCCCACGAAGTCCGGGCTCGAGGAGATCTTCGAGGAGATCTCCCCGATCGAGGACTTCTCCGGGTCGATGTCCCTGACCTTCCGTGACCACCGTTTCGAGCCGCCGAAGAACTCCATCGACGAGTGCAAGGACCGCGACTTCACCTACGCCGCGCCGCTCTTCGTCACGGCCGAGTTCACCAACAACGAGACCGGCGAGATCAAGTCCCAGACGGTCTTCATGGGCGACTTCCCGCTCATGACCCACAAGGGCACCTTCGTCATCAACGGCACCGAGCGTGTCGTGGTGTCGCAGCTGGTCCGTTCGCCGGGTGTCTACTTCGACTCCTCCATCGACAAGACGTCCGACAAGGACATCTTCTCCGCCAAGGTCATCCCCTCCCGGGGCGCCTGGCTGGAGCTGGAGATCGACAAGCGCGACATGGTCGGTGTGCGCATCGACCGCAAGCGCAAGCAGTCCGTCACCGTCCTTCTGAAGGCTCTCGGCTGGACCACCGAGCAGATCCTCGAGGAGTTCGGCGAGTACGAGTCCATGCGCGCCACCCTGGAGAAGGACCACACCCAGGGCCAGGACGACGCGCTGCTCGACATCTACCGCAAGCTGCGTCCGGGCGAGCCCCCCACGCGTGAGGCCGCGCAGACGCTGCTGGAGAACCTCTACTTCAACCCCAAGCGCTACGACCTCGCCAAGGTCGGCCGCTACAAGGTCAACAAGAAGCTGGCCGGCAACGCGCCGCTCGACGCGGGCGTCCTGACGGTCGAGGACGTCATCTCGACCATCAAGTACCTGGTCAAGCTGCACGCCGGTGAGACCGAGACGGTCGGCGACAACGGTCAGACGATCGTCGTCGAGACCGACGACATCGACCACTTCGGCAACCGTCGTCTGCGCAGCGTCGGCGAGCTCATCCAGAACCAGGTCCGCACGGGTCTGGCTCGTATGGAGCGCGTCGTCCGCGAGCGCATGACGACCCAGGACGTCGAGGCGATCACGCCGCAGACCCTGATCAACATCCGGCCGGTCGTCGCCTCCATCAAGGAGTTCTTCGGCACCAGCCAGCTGTCGCAGTTCATGGACCAGAACAACCCGCTGTCCGGGCTGACGCACAAGCGTCGTCTGTCCGCGCTCGGCCCGGGTGGTCTCTCCCGTGAGCGGGCCGGCTTCGAGGTCCGTGACGTGCACCCCTCGCACTACGGCCGCATGTGCCCGATCGAGACGCCCGAAGGCCCGAACATCGGTCTGATCGGTTCGCTCGCCTCCTACGGCCGCGTCAACGCGTTCGGCTTCGTGGAGACGCCGTACCGCAAGGTCGTCGAGGGTGTCGTCACCGACGAGGTCGACTACCTGACGGCCGACGAAGAGGACCGGTTCGTCATCGCGCAGGCCAACGCCACGCTCGACGACGACCTGCGCTTCACCGAGAACCGCGTCCTGGTCCGCCGCCGTGGCGGCGAGGTCGACTACGTCCCCGGTGACGACGTGGACTACATGGACGTCTCGCCGCGCCAGATGGTGTCGGTCGCGACCGCCATGATCCCGTTCCTCGAGCACGACGACGCCAACCGTGCCCTCATGGGCGCGAACATGATGCGTCAGGCCGTGCCGCTCATCAAGAGCGAGTCCCCGCTCGTCGGCACCGGCATGGAGTACCGCTCCGCCGTCGACGCCGGCGACGTGGTCAAGGCCGAGAAGGCGGGTGTGGTCCAGGAGGTCTCCGCCGACTACATCACCACCACCAACGACGACGGCACGTACATCACGTACCGCCTGGCCAAGTTCGCCCGCTCCAACCAGGGCACCTCGGTCAACCAGAAGGTCATCGTCAACGAGGGCGACCGGATCATCGAGGGCCAGGTCCTGGCCGACGGTCCGGCCACCGAGAACGGCGAGATGGCGCTGGGCAAGAACCTGCTCGTGGCGTTCATGCCGTGGGAGGGTCACAACTACGAGGACGCGATCATCCTGTCGCAGCGCCTCGTGCAGGACGACGTCCTCTCCTCGATCCACATCGAGGAGCACGAGGTCGACGCCCGTGACACCAAGCTCGGCCCCGAGGAGATCACCCGGGACATCCCGAACGTCTCCGAGGAGGTCCTCGCCGACCTCGACGAGCGCGGCATCATCCGCATCGGCGCCGAGGTCGTCGCCGGCGACATCCTCGTCGGCAAGGTCACGCCCAAGGGCGAGACCGAGCTGACCCCGGAGGAGCGCCTGCTGCGTGCGATCTTCGGTGAGAAGGCCCGTGAGGTCCGTGACACCTCGCTGAAGGTGCCGCACGGCGAGATCGGCAAGGTCATCGGCGTCCGCGTCTTCGACCGCGAGGAGGGCGACGAGCTTCCCCCCGGTGTGAACCAGCTGGTGCGCGTCTACGTCGCGCAGAAGCGCAAGATCACCGACGGTGACAAGCTCGCCGGCCGCCACGGCAACAAGGGCGTCATCTCCAAGATCCTGCCGATCGAGGACATGCCGTTCCTTGAGGACGGCACCCCGGTCGACATCATCCTCAACCCGCTCGGCGTCCCGTCCCGAATGAACCCGGGACAGGTGCTGGAGATCCACCTCGGCTGGCTCGCCAGCCGCGGCTGGGACGTCTCCGGTCTCGCCGAGGAGTGGGCGCAGCGCCTCCAGGCGATCGGCGCCGACTCGGTCCAGCCGGGCACCAACGTCGCGACCCCGGTCTTCGACGGCGCCCGTGAGGACGAGCTGGCGGGTCTGCTGCAGCACACCATCCCCAACCGCGACGGCGAGCGCATGGTGCTCCCGTCCGGCAAGGCGCGGCTGTTCGACGGCCGTAGCGGTGAGCCGTTCCCGGACCCGATCTCGGTCGGCTACATGTACATCCTGAAGCTGCACCACCTGGTCGACGACAAGCTGCACGCCCGTTCGACCGGCCCGTACTCGATGATCACCCAGCAGCCGCTGGGTGGTAAGGCCCAGTTCGGTGGCCAGCGCTTCGGTGAGATGGAGGTGTGGGCGCTGGAGGCTTACGGCGCCGCCTACGCCCTCCAGGAGCTCCTGACCATCAAGTCCGACGACGTCACCGGCCGCGTGAAGGTCTACGAGGCCATCGTCAAGGGCGAGAACATCCCCGAGCCCGGCATCCCCGAGTCCTTCAAGGTGCTCATCAAGGAGATGCAGTCCCTGTGCCTGAACGTGGAGGTGCTGTCCAGCGACGGCATGTCCATCGAGATGCGCGACACCGACGAGGACGTCTTCCGCGCTGCGGAGGAGCTTGGCATCGACCTGTCCCGGCGCGAGCCGAGCAGCGTCGAAGAGGTCTGACGGGAGTCCGGCCGGGCTCGTCACGAGCCCGGCCGGCCCCAGGACCCCCGTATCAGACCCCATGACTTACAACCCTGAGAGGGATTGACGCATAGTGCTCGACGTCAACTTCTTCGATGAGCTCCGGATCGGTCTGGCCACCGCTGACGACATCCGTCAGTGGAGCCACGGCGAGGTCAAGAAGCCCGAGACCATCAACTACCGCACCCTCAAGCCCGAGAAGGACGGACTCTTCTGCGAGAAGATCTTCGGTCCGACCCGGGACTGGGAGTGCTACTGCGGCAAGTACAAGCGCGTCCGCTTCAAGGGCATCATCTGTGAGCGCTGCGGCGTCGAGGTGACCCGCGCCAAGGTGCGCCGTGAGCGGATGGGCCACATCGAGCTGGCCGCCCCCGTCACCCACATCTGGTACTTCAAGGGCGTTCCGTCGCGGCTGGGCTACCTGCTCGACCTCGCCCCGAAGGACCTCGAGAAGGTCATCTACTTCGCGGCGTACATGATCACGTACGTCGACGAGGAGCGCCGCACCCGCGACCTGCCCTCCCTGGAGGCGCACGTCTCCGTCGAGCGGCAGCAGATCGAGAACCGCCGGGACGCCGACCTGGAGGCCCGCGCCAAGAAGCTCGAGACCGACCTGGCCGAGCTGGAGGCCGAGGGCGCCAAGGCCGACGTGCGCCGCAAGGTGCGCGAAGGCGCCGAGCGTGAGATGAAGCAGCTGCGCGACCGCGCGCAGCGCGAGATCGACCGTCTCGACGAGGTGTGGACCCGCTTCAAGAACCTCAAGGTCCAGGACCTGGAGGGCGACGAGCTCCTCTACCGCGAGCTGCGTGACCGCTTCGGTACGTACTTCGACGGCTCGATGGGCGCCGCGGCGCTGCAGAAGCGCCTGGAGTCCTTCGACCTCGACGAGGAGGCCGAGAAGCTCCGCGAGATCATCCGCACCGGCAAGGGCCAGAAGAAGACCCGTGCGCTCAAGCGCCTGAAGGTCGTCTCCGCGTTCCTGCAGACCAGCAACAGCCCCAAGGGCATGGTGCTGGACTGCGTGCCGGTCATCCCGCCGGACCTGCGTCCGATGGTGCAGCTGGACGGTGGCCGCTTCGCGACCTCCGACCTGAACGACCTGTACCGCCGTGTGATCAACCGCAACAACCGTCTCAAGAGGCTCCTCGACCTCGGCGCGCCCGAGATCATCGTCAACAACGAGAAGCGCATGCTTCAGGAGGCTGTTGACGCCCTCTTCGACAACGGTCGTCGCGGCCGCCCGGTGACGGGCCCCGGCAACCGCCCGCTGAAGTCCCTCAGCGACATGCTGAAGGGCAAGCAGGGCCGCTTCCGTCAGAACCTGCTCGGCAAGCGTGTGGACTACTCCGCGCGTTCCGTGATCGTCGTCGGTCCGCAGCTGAAGCTGCACCAGTGCGGTCTGCCGAAGGCGATGGCGCTGGAGCTGTTCAAGCCGTTCGTGATGAAGCGCCTGGTCGACCTGAACCACGCGCAGAACATCAAGAGCGCCAAGCGCATGGTCGAGCGCGGCCGCACCGTGGTGTACGACGTCCTCGAAGAGGTCATCGCCGAGCACCCGGTGCTGCTGAACCGTGCGCCCACCCTGCACCGCCTCGGCATCCAGGCCTTCGAGCCGCAGCTGGTCGAGGGCAAGGCCATCCAGATCCACCCGCTCGTCTGCACCGCGTTCAACGCGGACTTCGACGGCGACCAGATGGCCGTGCACCTGCCGCTGTCCGCGGAGGCGCAGGCCGAGGCCCGCATCCTGATGCTGTCCTCGAACAACATCCTCAAGCCCGCCGACGGCCGTCCGGTGACGATGCCGACCCAGGACATGGTCCTCGGTCTGTTCTTCCTCACCACCGACGGCGAGATGCGGGACGTGAAGGGCGAGGACCGCTCCTTCTCCTCCGTCGCCGAGGCGATCATGGCCTTCGACGCGGGCGAGCTGTCGCTCCAGTCGAAGATCGACGTCCGCTTCCCGGTGGGCACCATCCCGCCGCGCGGCTGGACGCCTCCGGCCCAGGAGGAGGGCGAGGCCGAGTGGCAGCAGGGTGACAGCTTCCGGCTGAAGACCACGCTGGGCCGTGCGCTCTTCAACGAGCTGCTGCCCGAGGACTACCCGTTCGTCGACTACGAGGTCGGCAAGAAGCAGCTCTCCGAGATCGTCAACGACCTCGCCGAGCGCTACCCCAAGGTCATCGTGGCGGCGACGCTCGACAACCTGAAGGCGGCCGGCTTCTTCTGGGCCACCCGTTCCGGCGTCACCGTCGCCATCTCCGACGTCGTCGTCCCCGAGGCGAAGAAGGAGATCGTCGCCGGGTACGAGGCCAAGGACGAGAAGGTCCAGAAGCAGTACGAGCGCGGTCTGATCACCAAGGAAGAGCGCACGCAGGAGCTCATCCAGATCTGGACCCAGGCGACCAACGAGGTCGCCGAGGCGATGAACGACAACTTCCCGAAGACCAACCCGATCTTCATGATGGTGAACTCGGGCGCACGAGGCAACATGATGCAGATGCGTCAGATCGCCGGTATGCGTGGTCTGGTGTCGAACGCGAAGAACGAGACGATCCCGCGTCCGATCAAGGCGTCGTTCCGTGAGGGTCTGTCCGTGCTGGAGTACTTCATCTCCACGCACGGCGCCCGTAAGGGTCTCGCGGACACCGCTCTGCGTACCGCCGACTCGGGTTACCTGACCCGTCGTCTGGTCGACGTGTCGCAGGACGTCATCATCCGCGAGGAGGACTGCGGCACCGAGCGCGGTCTGAAGCTGCGGATCGCCTCGAAGGACGAGAACGGCGTTCTGCGCAAGGCCGGGGACGTCGAGACCAGCGTCTACGCCCGCATGCTCGCCGAGGACGTCGTCATCGACGGCAAGGTGATCGCGCCGGCCAACGTGGACCTGGGCGACGTGCTCATCGACCAGCTGGTGCGCCACGGCGTCGAGCAGGTGAAGACCCGCTCGATCCTGACCTGTGAGTCGCAGGTCGGCACCTGCGCCATGTGCTACGGCCGCTCGCTGGCCACCGGCAAGCTGGTCGATATCGGTGAGGCGGTCGGCATCATCGCCGCCCAGTCCATCGGTGAGCCCGGCACCCAGCTGACGATGCGTACCTTCCACACCGGTGGTGTGGCCGGTGACGACATCACCCAGGGTCTGCCGCGTGTCGTCGAGCTCTTCGAGGCCCGTACCCCGAAGGGTGTCGCCCCGATCTCCGAGGCCTCCGGCCGCGTGCGGATCGAGGAGACCGAGAAGACCAAGAAGATCGTCATCACGCCGGACGACGGCAGCGACGAGACGGCCTACCCGATCTCCAAGCGCGCCCGTCTGAAGGTCAGCGAGGGCGAGCACGTCGAGGTCGGCCAGCAGCTGACCGTGGGTACGCAGAACCCGCACGACGTGCTGCGCATCCTCGGCCAGCGCGCCGTCCAGGTCCACCTGGTCGGCGAGGTCCAGAAGGTCTACAACTCGCAGGGCGTGTCGATCCACGACAAGCACATCGAGATCATCATCCGGCAGATGCTGCGCCGGGTGACGATCATCGAGTCCGGCGACGCGGAGCTGCTGCCGGGCGAGCTCGTCGAGCGCGGCAAGTTCGAGACCGAGAACCGTCGTGTGGTCCAGGAGGGCGGTCACCCGGCCTCCGGTCGTCCGCAGCTCATGGGTATCACCAAGGCCTCGCTGGCCACGGAGTCCTGGCTGTCGGCGGCGTCCTTCCAGGAGACGACCAGGGTCCTCACGGACGCGGCGATCAACGCCAAGTCCGACTCCCTGATCGGCCTCAAGGAGAACGTCATCATCGGTAAGCTCATCCCGGCCGGTACGGGTCTGTCCCGCTACCGCAACATCCGGGTCGAGCCGACCGAGGAGGCCAAGGCCGCGATGTACTCGGCCGTCGGCTACGACGACATCGACTACTCGCCGTTCGGCACGGGCTCCGGCCAGGCCGTTCCGCTGGAGGACTACGACTACGGTCCGTACAACCAGTAAGGCGTACGTCTGACGCTCTGAAGGGCGGTCACCCCCTGGGGTGGCCGCCCTTCGGCGTGGACGGGGGCGTCCGCCCCGTCGTCGCACGGTTTCCGGCGAGTCGGTGCGAGGGGGGAACCATCGCGCCGCGCCGAGCGTAGGTGAATGATGGAGGCGTTCATGCCGTCCGGGGGAGGTGAGGTGCCCGTGTCGTTTCCGTCGCCATGGCAGCCGTGGCAGGGCCAGAGCAGCCCGTCGATGCTGGCCGCGAACGCGGACCGCGAGCGCGCCGTCGACGTGCTCAGAGCCGGTTTCGCCGAAGGACGCCTTCAGCAGGCCGAGCTCGACAAGCGGGTGGCGCGGGTCTACCAGGCCCGTACGGTGGGCGAGTTGTCCCTCGTCGTCGCCGACCTCCCGCAGGGGCCCATGCCCGTCCAGTCGGCCCTGCAGGCCTATCCCACGGCGGTTCCGCGCACGTTCCTGCCCGCCCCGCCGCCGCCCACGAACGGCAAGGCGATCGGCGCCCTGGTCTGCGGTGTGCTCACCACGATGACGGCGGGCATCACCGGCATCCCCGCGGTGATCCTCGGGCACTCGGCCCGCGCGGAGATCCGCCGCACGGGGGAGGGCGGCGACGGGTTCGCCCTGGCCGGCCTGATCCTGGGCTGGCTGGCGGTGGCGGGATGGGCCTTCATCCTGGCGGTCATGCTGGTGGCCGTGGGGTCGTCCTCGTCCGGCTGAGCACGGCGCCCCGCCGGTGGGAGTCTCCGCCGTCCAAGGGAGCCTCCGCCGTCCACGGAGGCCCTGCCGGTTACGGGATGCCCAGTTCGAACATCACGTAGTGCGCGTACCAGCCCGACGCCAGCGCCGCCGTGGTGAAGAACACCGTCAGGCTCGGCCACTTCAGCCGGCTCATCGCGGCCGCCGGTCCGAGCAGCAGCGGGAACACCGGCAGCAGATAGCGAGGGGTGTTGCCGAACATCTGCTGGGTGCCCAGCACGGTCACGACGCTCGCCAGCGTGTACGCGACCAGCACCAGCGGCGGCTTCTTGCGCAGCATCAGCGCGATCAGGAACGGCAGCGCCAGCACCAGTTGGACGGCGATGAGGTCGGACGTGGTGAACGAGAACAGGTAGTGGTCGTGCCCGACGGCGATGTTGCCCAGGACGTCGAGCGTGTAGGCGCCGAAGTCGAAGTAGTGCGCCCACCCCTCCCGCTGGAGCGTGAAGTACGCCGTGAAGGAGCCCATGTTGAGGCTGACCCAGGTGATGTAGGTGATCAGGCCGAGCGGCGCGGCGAACATGGCGTACAGCGGGCCGGCCACCCCGTGCTCGCGTCGGCTCTCCCGCCGGACCAGCGTCACCAGCGCGGCCAGCCCCACCGCGCCGATGAGCGAGGCGGCCGTCGGCCGGTTCAACCCGGCGACGAAGGCGAGCAGCCCCGCGGCCACCCAGCGGCGCTTCATCACGCAGTAGCAGCACCAGGCCGCGATCGCCACGAACAGGGACTCCGAGTACACCGCCCACTCGACGCCCGCGCCGGGCGCCACGGCCCACAGTCCGGCGGCGATCGTGCCGGCCCGGACGCCGGCGAGCGTCGAGATCACGGCATAGATCCCGGCCGCCGCGACGAAGGACGCGACCACCGAGACGAGGAGCCCGGAGCCGAACAGGCCGAGCCCGGTGACCTCGGAGACGCCCCTGATCAGGCCCGGGTAGAGGGGGAAGAAGGCGACGGAGTTCTGCTTCACCGTGAACAGCCCGCCCGGGGCGAGCCGCTCCAGGGGCGCCGGGTCGTACCCCTTCTCGGCGACCTGGAGGTACCACCAGCCGTCCCAGGTGCCGAGCACGTCCCACCAGTGGGCGCCGCCGCCGAACCGCGGCTCCTTCTTCTCGTAGTCCCCGGCGGCCTCCAGCAGCACGGCGAAGACGGTGAGCCCGACGAGCTTGGTCACGCCGTACAGGAGCAGCGGGGCGAGGTACGGTCGTACACCGGCCGGCAGGGTGAGGCGGCTCAGTCTTCGGGGCCGCGCCTCCTGCTCGCCGGGCACGGCGGGATCCGTCGCCGCGCTGCTGGAAGCCGTGCTCATGAGTGTGGACCCCCCTCGGCCCCGACCATCGGATCCCCGAGGAACCACTGTCCGGATGGTCGTGAAGTGTCAGTCGTAAGATCACACCAGAGTCGCACATTCACGCCACAGGTTGGGGGACGGGCGGGTGACTGAAGCGAGGGATCCCACGGACGTCGTACCCACGGGTGTCACAGCCGCGACGGCCGCGCCGACCGTCCTGTCGGTCGTCGTCCCCATGTACAACGAGGAAGAGGTCCTCCCCGCGCTGGTCACCCGGCTCCGCCCGGTCCTCGCCTCCCTCGGCGTCGGCTACGAGGTGGTCGCCGTCGACGACGGCAGCAGCGACCGCACGGCCGAACTGCTCGCCGCGTTCCGGCTGGGCTGGCCGGAGCTGCGGGTGATCCGGCTGCGCCGTAACTCCGGCCACCAGGCCGCTCTGACCGCCGGTCTCGACCGGGCGCTCGGCGCGTATGTCGTGAGCCTGGACGCGGACCTCCAGGACCCGCCGGAGAAGATCCCCGAGATGCTGTCGCTCGCCCGCGGCGAGGGCCTCGACATCGTCTACGGCATCCGCGCCGACCGGGCCAGCGACACCGGCTTCAAGCGCTGGACCGCCGGCCTCTACTACCGCCTGGTGCGCCGGCTGGCCGGACCTTCGGTGCCCGCGCACGCCGGTGACTTCCGGCTGCTCAGCCGGGCCGCCGTGGACGCCCTCAAGGCCCTGCCGGACCAGCAGCGGGTCTACCGCCTCCTGGTGCCCTGGCTCGGCTTCCCCAGTGGCCGGGTCACCTATGAGCGCGCCCCGCGTCCGGCGGGCGTCAGCAAGTACCCGCTGGGCCGGATGATCCGGCTCGCCGTGGACAGTGTGACCGGCTTCTCCGCGGCCCCGCTGCGCATCGCGACCTGGCTGGGCGGCTTCGCCTTCCTCGTCTGCCTGGGGCTGATGGTCTACACCCTCGCCGCCCACGCGTTCGACCACACCGTCCCCGGCTGGACCTCGCTCTTCACCGGCGTGCTGTTCATCGGCGCGGTGCAACTGGTCTGCGTCGGCCTGCTGGGCGAGTACGTGGGCCGTATCTACACGGCGGTGCAGAACCGGCCGACCTACTTCGTGGGCGGCGACACGGCGTTCTCCGACTCCGGCCCCGACTCCGTGGGAGTCGACAGCGGTCCCGCGCCGCGGCTGCCACAGAGATCATCGAGCCCGCGAGGGTAACCGCGGCAGGTCGGGCCTACTGCCTCTGTTTTGACCGGAGTGGTTGCGCTCGGTACGCTCAGACCTTGTGCCTGGGGTGTGCCCTGGCCCTCGTGCGTGCCATGAACAGCACCGGGGGTCCGTGAGCGGCCACTGTGATCTGCGTCTCTCTGCCTCGCGGCGGAAGTCCGCCGGATTCGACACACCCGACCGCGTGGGTCGGCGAAGTTCCAGGTTAGCTGTACAACTCGGCACACAGAAACCGGAGAAGTAGTGCCTACGATCCAGCAGCTGGTCCGTAAGGGCCGGCAGGACAAGGTCGAGAAGAACAAGACGCCCGCACTCGAGGGTTCGCCCCAGCGTCGTGGCGTCTGCACGCGTGTGTTCACGACCACCCCGAAGAAGCCGAACTCGGCCCTGCGTAAGGTCGCGCGTGTGCGTCTGACCAGCGGGATCGAGGTCACCGCTTACATTCCGGGTGAGGGACACAACCTGCAGGAGCACTCCATCGTGCTCGTGCGCGGCGGCCGTGTGAAGGACCTGCCCGGTGTTCGTTACAAGATCATCCGCGGTTCCCTCGACACCCAGGGTGTCAAGAACCGCAAGCAGGCCCGCAGCCGTTACGGCGCCAAGAAGGAGAAGTAAGAATGCCTCGTAAGGGCCCCGCCCCGAAGCGCCCGGTCATCATCGACCCGGTCTACGGTTCTCCTCTGGTGACCTCCCTCATCAACAAGGTGCTGCTGAACGGCAAGCGCTCCACCGCCGAGCGCATCGTCTACGGCGCCATGGAGGGCCTGCGTGACAAGACCGGCAACGACCCGGTCATCACGCTGAAGCGCGCGCTCGAGAACATCAAGCCGACCATCGAGGTCAAGTCCCGCCGTGTCGGTGGAGCCACCTACCAGGTCCCGATCGAGGTCAAGCCCGGCCGCGCCAACACCCTGGCGCTGCGCTGGCTGGTCGGTTACTCCCGCGCCCGTCGCGAGAAGACCATGACCGAGCGCCTGCTCAACGAGCTCCTCGACGCGTCCAACGGCCTCGGCGCCGCTGTGAAGAAGCGTGAGGACACCCACAAGATGGCCGAGTCCAACAAGGCCTTCGCGCACTACCGCTGGTAGTCGCTACCCACATCGAGACCGAGAGAAGACTGAAGCCTTATGGCTACCACTTCACTTGACCTGGCCAAGGTCCGCAACATCGGGATCATGGCCCACATCGACGCGGGCAAGACGACCACCACCGAGCGGATCCTGTTCTACACCGGCGTCTCGTACAAGATCGGTGAGGTCCACGACGGCGCCGCCACGATGGACTGGATGGAGCAGGAGCAGGAGCGTGGCATCACGATCACGTCTGCTGCGACCACCTGTCACTGGCCGCTCGAGGACAACGACTACACCATCAACATCATCGACACCCCGGGTCACGTCGACTTCACCGTCGAGGTGGAGCGCTCCCTGCGTGTGCTCGACGGTGCCGTGACGGTGTTCGACGGTGTCGCCGGTGTCGAGCCGCAGTCCGAGACGGTGTGGCGTCAGGCCGACCGTTACGGCGTGCCCCGCATCTGCTTCGTCAACAAGCTGGACCGCACCGGCGCCGAGTTCCACCGCTGCGTGGACATGATCTCGGACCGCCTGGGCGCCCAGCCGCTCGTCATGCAGCTGCCGATCGGCGCCGAGGCCGACTTCAAGGGCGTCGTGGACCTGGTCCGCATGAAGGCGCTCGTGTGGTCCGCCGAGGCCGCGAAGGGCGAGATGTACGACGTCGTCGACATCCCGGCCACGCACACCGAGGCTGCCGAGGAGTGGCACAACAAGCTCGTCGAGGCCGTCGCGGAGAACGACGAAGAGATCATGGAGCTGTTCCTGGAGGGCCAGGAGCCCACCGTGGAGCAGCTGTACGCCGCGATCCGTCGCATCACCATCGCGTCCGGCAAGTCCAGCGACACCACGGTCACCCCGGTGTTCTGCGGCACCGCGTTCAAGAACAAGGGCGTCCAGCCCCTGCTCGACGCGGTCGTGCGCTACCTGCCGACCCCGCTCGACGTCGAGGCCATCGAGGGCCACGACGTCAAGGACCCCGAGGTCGTGATCAAGCGCAAGCCGTCCGAGGACGAGCCGCTGTCCGCCCTGGCGTTCAAGATCATGAGCGACCCGCACCTCGGCAAGCTCACCTTCGTCCGGGTCTACTCGGGCCGCCTGCAGTCCGGCACCGCTGTGCTGAACTCCGTCAAGGGCAAGAAGGAGCGCATCGGCAAGATCTACCGCATGCACGCGAACAAGCGTGAGGAGATCGAGTCGGTGGGCGCCGGCGACATCGTCGCCGTCATGGGCCTGAAGCAGACCACCACCGGTGAGACGCTGTCCGACGACAAGAACCCGGTGATCCTGGAGTCCATGGACTTCCCGGCGCCGGTCATCCAGGTCGCGATCGAGCCCAAGTCCAAGGGCGACCAGGAGAAGCTGGGTGTCGCCATCCAGCGCCTGGCCGAGGAGGACCCGTCCTTCCAGGTCCACTCGGACGAGGAGACCGGCCAGACCATCATCGGCGGCATGGGCGAGCTGCACCTCGAGGTGCTGGTCGACCGTATGCGCCGTGAGTTCAAGGTCGAGGCCAACGTCGGCAAGCCGCAGGTCGCCTACCGCGAGACGATCCGCAAGGCCGTCGAGCGCGTCGACTACACGCACAAGAAGCAGACTGGTGGTACCGGCCAGTTCGCCAAGGTGCAGATCGCGATCGAGCCGATCGAAGGCGGAGACGCCTCGTACGAGTTCGTGAACAAGGTCACCGGTGGCCGTATCCCGAAGGAGTACATCCCTTCGGTGGACGCCGGTGCGCAGGAGGCCATGCAGTTCGGCATCCTGGCCGGCTACGAGATGACGGGCGTCCGCGTCACGCTCATCGACGGTGGCTACCACGAGGTCGACTCCTCCGAACTCGCGTTCAAGATCGCCGGTTCGCAGGCCTTCAAGGAGGCCGCGCGCAAGGCCAGCCCCGTGCTGCTCGAGCCGATGATGGCCGTCGAGGTCACCACGCCCGAGGACTACATGGGTGAGGTCATCGGCGACATCAACTCCCGCCGTGGCCAGATCCAGGCCATGGAGGAGCGTGCGGGCGCCCGCGTCGTCAAGGGCCTCGTGCCCCTGTCGGAGATGTTCGGCTACGTCGGCGACCTCCGCAGCAAGACGTCGGGTCGCGCAAGCTACTCGATGCAGTTCGACTCCTACGCCGAGGTTCCGCGGAACGTCGCCGAGGAGATCATCGCGAAGGCCAAGGGCGAGTAACGCACCCCGTTCACACGCTTTAGGCTTGACTCCGGAGCCTCACGGGGCAAACAACCGCATTCCCGGATGTTTGCCCCTGGGCCCGGGCTTCCCAGCAAAGATCACCTGGCGCCGTTGAAGCAAGGCGTACAGAACCACTCCACAGGAGGACCCCAGTGGCGAAGGCGAAGTTCGAGCGGACTAAGCCGCACGTCAACATCGGCACCATCGGTCACATCGACCACGGTAAGACGACCCTCACGGCCGCCATTACCAAGGTGCTGCACGACAAGTACCCGGACCTGAACGAGGCCTCGGCCTTCGACCAGATCGACAAGGCTCCCGAAGAGCGCCAGCGCGGTATCACCATCTCCATCGCGCACGTCGAGTACCAGACGGAGGCGCGTCACTACGCCCACGTCGACTGCCCGGGTCACGCGGACTACATCAAGAACATGATCACCGGTGCCGCGCAGATGGACGGCGCGATCCTCGTGGTCGCCGCCACCGACGGCCCGATGCCGCAGACCAAGGAGCACGTGCTCCTGGCCCGCCAGGTCGGCGTTCCGTACATCGTCGTCGCCCTGAACAAGGCCGACATGGTGGACGACGAGGAGATCCTGGAGCTCGTCGAGCTCGAGGTCCGTGAGCTCCTCTCCGAGTACGAGTTCCCGGGCGACGACGTCCCGGTCGTCAAGGTCTCGGCGCTCAAGGCGCTCGAGGGCGACGACAAGTGGGGTCAGTCCGTCCTGGAGCTCATGGACGCCGTCGACAGCGCGATCCCGGAGCCGGAGCGCGACGTCGACAAGCCGTTCCTCATGCCCATCGAGGACGTCTTCACGATCACCGGTCGCGGTACGGTCGTCACCGGCCGTATCGAGCGTGGTGTCCTGAAGGTCAACGAGACCGTCGACATCATCGGCATCAAGACCGAGAAGACCACCACCACGGTCACCGGTATCGAGATGTTCCGCAAGCTGCTCGACGAGGGCCAGGCCGGTGAGAACGTCGGTCTGCTGCTCCGCGGCATCAAGCGCGAGGACGTCGAGCGCGGCCAGGTCATCATCAAGCCGGGCTCGGTCACCCCGCACACCGAGTTCGAGGCGCAGGCCTACATCCTGTCCAAGGACGAGGGTGGCCGCCACACGCCGTTCTTCAACAACTACCGCCCGCAGTTCTACTTCCGTACGACGGACGTGACCGGCGTCGTGACCCTCCCCGAGGGCACCGAGATGGTCATGCCGGGTGACAACACCGAGATGAAGGTGGAGCTCATCCAGCCCGTCGCCATGGAGGAGGGCCTGAAGTTCGCCATCCGTGAGGGTGGTCGCACGGTGGGCGCCGGCCAGGTCACCAAGATCAACAAGTAAGTCCGCTTGCTTGAAGGTCGCTTGACCTGAGAGGGCCCGTACGACTTCGGTCGTACGGGCCCTTTCGCGTGCGCGGTCAGCGCCGCAGATAGGCGAGGACCGCGAGGACCCGGCGGTGGTCGGCGCTGCTGGTGTGCAGACCGAGCTTGTCGAAGATGTTGCCGATGTGCTTGGAGACCGCGGCCTGGCTGACGTTCAGAGCGCCGGCGATCGCCGAGTTGGACCGCCCCTCGGCCATCAGGGCCAGCACCTCGGTCTCTCGGGGAGTCAGGTCCTGCACGGAGGTGCGCCCACGGCGGGTGCCCAGCAGACGCCGGATGATCGCCGGATCGACGACCGTCTCGCCGTCGGCGACCCGCTGTGCCTGGCCGACGAAGTCCAGCACGTCGCCGACCCGGTCCTTCAGCAGGTAGCCGACCCCCGCGGACGCCTCGTCCGGCGCCGCCCCCGGGAGGCGCCTGTCATCCTGGTCCGTGGCTCCCAGCAGTTCGGCGGCGTAGTCCGCCTCCAGGTACTGCGAGAGGACCAGCACCCCGAGTCCGCGATGCTCACGACGCAGGGTGACCGCGGCGCGCAGCCCCTCGTCCCGGAAGCCGGGAGGCAACCGGACGTCGACGACGGCAAGTTCGGGCGCGTGGGTGCGCACCTCCGCCAGGAGCGAAGGAGCGTTGTCCACGGCCGCGACCACCTGGTGACCGAACTTGGTGAGGATCTGCACCAGGCCCTCGCGCAACAGCGCCGAGTCCTCCGCGATCACGATGCGCACGGTATCTCCACGTGTAACAGGGTCGGCCCGCCGAGCGGGCTCGACAGATGAACGGTCCCCTCCAGGGCGGCGACCCGGTCGGCCAGTCCCAGCAGCCCGCTGCCGGCCTCCGCGTCGGCCCCGCCGCGACCGTCGTCGTACACCTCGAGCACCAGCCGCGATCCGCGCCGTCGCAGTGACAGCCGGGCCTCGGTGGCTCCGCTGTGCTTGGCGACGTTGGAGAGCGCCTCGCAGGCCACGAAGTACGTGGCCGCCTCCACGGCCTCGTCGGGACGCCCGCCCGGCTCCAGATCGGTCGTCACCGGCAGGGGGGCCTCCTCGGCCAGCGCGGTCAGGGCGGCGGTCAGACCGCGGTCGGTGAGGATCGCGGGGAAGATTCCGTGGACGAGGTCCCGCAGCTCGGTCAGGGTGACGCGCGCCTGCTCATGGGCCCGTTCCACCAGTCGGCGCGTCTCGGGAGGGCTGTCGGCGACGGCCAGGCGGGCCAGCCCGAGCGTCATGATCAGCGCCGTCAGCCGCTGCTGCGCGCCGTCGTGCAGATCGCGCTCGATGCGCCGGCGCTCAGCGTCGTAGGCGTCGAGGATGCGCGCCCTGGACCGCACCAGACGGCCGATGTACCGCTCCTGGTCCATGACGTGGGTGTCGGCGCCCCTGGTCAGCACGGCAGCGGAAAGACGCGCCCGCAACGCGGCGTACCGGGTGAGCGCGGCGTACGAGAGCACCACGCACACACCGCCGCACAGCACCAGCACGACGGCCTGCGGTGTGGAGTCCGCCTGGAAGACCGCCACGCGGAACCGGCCGTCGCGCGCGAACGGGCGCAGCAGGGGAGCCGTCAGCAGGAAGGCGGGAATGATCACGCTGCCCAGGACGAGCACGAACTCGGCGACGGACAGGGCGCTGTGCACTACGGCGTAGGCCAGCTCCCGCCATGTCGCAGGCTCGGTCAGTCGCCGCCGGATCCAGGCGAGCGGCCCGCCGCCGGCCGGCTCGGGCCCCGCGCGCAGGCTCAAGCGGTGGTCGTCTCCGGAGAACCACCGCAGGCGCAGCCGCTCCACGACGCCGAGCGGGATTCCTGACAGGGCGGCCGCGCAGATCAGCCCGGCCCCGACCACCAGGGGCAGTGTCGCCACGCCGACGCCCAGCAGGACGGTGCAGGAGACGAGCCACACCAGGCCTGTGGGCAGCCCGCCGGCCAGATACAGGGCGGCCCGGGCCATGCGCCCGGCACCTCGCCGTGCCCGTGCCGCCACCGGACCCCGGCCCGTCACCGGTCCCCACTCCGTCACCGTCCCCCGCCCCAGCACTGTCCTCGATCCGCCCGCCCGGTCCCGGCGGCGGCCGGCGCAGCGCCTGGGGGTAGAGCTGTCCCCACCCCGGACGTCCACCGCCCTCCACCGACAACGCCCTTGCCGCGACGTTGACTTGAGGTATGTCCACACCACAAGCGACGCTCGTGCCTCACGTTACTACCGGCCCTGCCTTCGCGGTCCGGCTGCGCTCCCTGACCAAGGTCTACGGCGGGGGAGCGACGGCGGTCACCGCGCTGGACGACGTCCGTCACGACTTCCCGGCGGGCACCTTCACCGCGGTGATGGGGCCTTCGGGCTCCGGCAAGTCCACCCTCATGCACTGTGCGGCGGGCCTGGAGCCGGTCACCTCGGGCAGCGTCGAGATCGGGGAGCGGGACATCACCGGCTGGTCGGAGCGACGCCTCACCCTGCTGCGGAGGCGGCACATCGGTTTCGTCTTCCAGAACTTCAATCTCGTCCCCGCGCTGACCGTGGCGGACAACGTGGCGCTGCCGGTACGCCTGAGCGGCCGCCGTCCCGACCGGGCGCGTCTGGACGATCTGCTCGCCAGGGTCGGGTTGTCCGACCGCCGCGCACATCGCCCCGCGGAACTCTCGGGCGGACAGCAGCAGCGGGTCGCCGTGGCGCGTGCGCTGTTCACCCAGCCCGAGGTCGTCTTCGCGGACGAGCCCACCGGCGCCCTGGACCGTGCCTCCGGTCGTGACGTCCTCGCCTTGCTCCGGGACGCGGTGGACGGCCTCGGCACCACGGTGATCATGGTGACCCACGATCCACAGGCGGCGGCCTGGGCCGACCAGGTGCTGGTCCTCGCGGACGGACGACTCGCCGACCGCCTCCACGGCCGTCAGGTCACGGCAGAGACGATCGCGGCCCGCCTGGCCGCCCTGGGGGACTGAACGGTGTTCTCGCTGGTGACGAATTCCTTCCGCGCCCGGATCGGCCAGTACGCGGGCTCACTCCTGGTGGTCGTCATGACGTCCGCCCTCCTCACCACGCTCGCCACGATCCTGGACCGGGTCCGGACGGCCGGCCTGGGACCCGGAGCGGTGCGGTCGGCGGAGTCCCTCATGGGGCTCGTGGGCAGCACGTCCGGTCTCGCCGCACTCCTCCTGGTCGCCAACACCTTCTCCCTGGTGGTGGACCAGCGGCTGCGGGAGATCGGCGTCCTGCGGACCGTCGGAGCCACGCCGTCCCAGATCAGGCTCCAGATCGTCGGTGAGGCGCTGCTCCTCTCCCTGGCCGGCGGACTGGCCGGCGGGGTCCTCGGCACGGCCGGAACCGGCCCCGCGCTGGACTGGCTCGTCCGCAACGAGGTCGTCCCGACCGTTCCCGAGGCGCACTTCTCGGTGACGGGCGCGCTGACGGGGCCCCTGTGCACGGCTGTCATCGCCGTACTCGCGGCACTCACCGCGGTGCACCGCCCCCTCCGCATGGGCGCGCTGACCTCGCTGCGGGAGGCCGAGGTGCCGCGGCGCGCGATGCCCACCGGCCGGGTGATCTCCGTACTGCTGATGTTCGCGCTGGCACTGGCGGTCCACCAGCACTACGAGCACCGCTACGACGCCGACGCCGACGCCGGCGACGTGGTCGACGGGGCGATGGCTCTGGGCCTGATGCTGCTGCTGGCCGCCTGGTTGCTCCTGCCGGTGCTCGTGCGCCCCCTCATGGCCGTCGGCGCTCGCCCGGGCCGGGTGCTGTCCCGGTACACGGGGCGTATGGCGACGGTGAACGCCGTGAGCGCGCCGCGGCGGACGGCGGCCATGACCGGGCCGGTGCTCATCGCCGTCGGCCTGAGCGCGATGTTGCTCTGCTCAGCGGGCGCAGCTGGAGCGCTCGAGGGCGCGGAGGCCCGCGGGGCGGCGAGCACGCGGACCGCCGAGCCGTCTGAAGCGGCCGCACGGGCCGGCGGCGCCCTGGTGGGCCTCGACCAGGAGGACTTGGCCACGGCCGAGGCGACCCTTCAACGGCGCCGGAACGCGGTGGGCATCAAGGTGCTGATGGCGCCCCTGATCGTCTTCTCCGGCGTCGGCATCCTCAACACACTGCTGCTGGCCACCCGGCAGCGGCGCCGGGAGTTCGCGGTGCTGCGCCTCACCGGCGGTACGACCGGGCAGTTGCTGCGGATGCTCCTGTGGGAGTCGCTGGCCGTGGTGGTCGCGGGCGTCGCCACCGCGGGCGCGGTGGTCGGCGTCTTCCTCGCGGTGCTGTCCCGGCGGCTGACCCCGTTCGGCGTGGAGACGGCAGCGGCCCTGCCCTGGGGTCAGCTGACGTGGGTGGTGACGGGCTGCACCGCCCTGGGCCTGCTGGGGGTGCTGATCCCGGCCCGTTCCGCCCTGCGGACGAAGGCGGTGAGGGCGACGCGGACCGCGGACTGAGGAACGGCGGCGGGAGGTGCGCCGTTGAGCACCTAGCCGTTGTTGTGCGCGTACGGCAGATTCCCGGTCGCCTTGGAGGGATGCCTCGCTATCTGTTCCTGGGAGGCCAGTTGCCCGTGGCGCACAGTTCCATGTAGTCGGCCACGGGGAGGTGGGTCGGAGGGAAGTGCGCTGCGCCGGCGTGGGGGACGACGACGACCGAGGTGAACGCCTTACGAAATTCTGCGCACCGGAGCGGGACATCGCCGGCGCGGGCATGAAAAAGGACGGCGCAGGAGCCAGAATGCAGGCCGCCGAGTCGGCGGTGAAGCGAATCGTCGATATTCGGGAGTCGACGGAGACGGCCTTCCTGGGAAACCCTCAGAGGGCTCCTCGGCTGCACATCGGACGCCGGGCTGCCGAGCACATTCAGGACATGCCCGAGGCGCAGGGCGGCTCAGGGGCTAGGTGCGACCGGTGCACTCCTAAGCAACGTCAGTTCACGGATGTGGGACGTGTCCAGGCGGGCCAGGGACGAGGTCAGGCCGTCGAGGAAGACCACCCTGCCCATGTTGTTGTGGGCGTACAGAAGGTTTCCCGTCGCCTCGTGCCCGCCGATCTCCCGGCGCAGCCAGATCACGCCCCGGGTGTCCGGGCCGAATTCCGACATCGCCTTGACCACGTCGTCCCAGGTGTCGGCCGGGGTGTGGGTGAATCCGGCGAAGTAGCGGCGCATCAGGCGGGCGACCCAGCCGGGGGCCTCGTCGGAGGGGCGCCAGGGGAGGGGGGTGGAAGGCGCGCCGGAGATCAGTGAATGGACGGCGACGGTGCAGCCGCGGGCGTTGATGCGACGTGGCTGGCCCTGGACCCGCGCCGCCGCCTCCGTGGAGGAGGCGGGCGGGGCCATGTCGGCGAGCGGGTCGGCGGGCGCCGGGTGGAAGGGGGCGGTGCCGTCCTTGGGGACCACGATCGAGGCCGCCAGCATCGGCGTCCGCGGATATCCGGGTTGGGGCACTGTCCGGCAGGGCAGCAGCCACGCCGTGGCCGTCTCGTGGACCGGGTGCGCCGTGGCCGGCTCGACGAGACCGCCGTAGACGAGACGGAGCCAGTCCGTCGCCCGCTGCGTCGGGTCCGGCAGCTCAGCCACGGCCACGGCCGCCACGAGCGCCACCGGTACCAGGGGGGGCGGTCAGACCCTCGTCCCAGGGGGCGACCATCATGCGGATCCGCTCTCGGTGCTCGACGCCGCGGGACCAGGTTCCGGGCCAGGCGGGCCCGCCCACCGAGGCCCCGGCCAACGCCCCCGCCAGTGCCGCGATCGAGTCCGAGTCGCCCGACGACCATGCCGCCCGGCGCAGCGCGGTCACCGGCTCTTCGGGGAAGAGGAGGAAGCAGTACAGGCCCGCCGCGAGGGCTTCCTCGGCGATCCAGCCCGCGCCGACCGCCGCGCACGGGTCCTGTTCCGGATCCGGGGTGCGCAGTGCCGCCTCGACGGTGTCCAGGGCGCGCAGGCACTCGTCCCAGCCATGTGCGATGTACGCCGCCGGGTCCGAGGCCCCCGCCCGCTGCGCAAGGTCCCCGAGCCATGCGGTGTGGTAGGTCGTCCGCGACTTCAGGGCGTAGTGGCGCAGCCAGTGGAGGAGCTCCACCGGAGCGCAGTTGTGGGTGAGGAGCCAGACGGCGTGGGCGGTCAGGTCGCTGGCGGCGAGCGCGGTGGGATGTCCGTGCGTCAGCGCTGCCTGCAACTGGGCTGCTCCGGCCCGCTGTTCGGCGCTCAGGCCCGGCGTCAGGCCGACCGGGGCGACCCGCATGTTGGCACCGCAGCCCTTGGACCCCAGCACGCTGGCCGCCTGCCACGGCCCGCCGCGTTCGAGAGCGGCACAGGCGTTCAGGCACGTCTGCCCCGGCGCGCGGTTGTTGTCGGGGGAGCGCAGCCACCGCACGAAGTGGGCCCGCAGAGCCGGTTCGAGCGTCTCGGCGGAGAACGGCGCGGTGGTGTCCCGCGTGACGTCCACCAGCGCCTCCCCGACGGCCAGGGCCATCTGGGTGTCGTCGGTCACCAGGGCCACACCGTCGGTGAAGGGCAGCTCCAGATCCCGCCAGGCGCCGTACCGGGCGGCCATCTGCTGCAAGGTGAGGAACTCGGTCGGGTAACCCAACGCGTCCCCGATGGCCAGGCCGACCATCGAGCCCGACGGGCCGTTCTTGACCCGGTCCAGACGCCATTCCTTCCCGGCGAGATCGTCGACGACGATGATGCTCGGCGCCTCGGTGAGCGAGCCGGGGACGACATGACTGCGGGGGCTGAAGGGCGAGTCGCGGATCATTTCGGCGAGGGCCTGGGTGGGGGGCAGTCCACGCTGCTTGGCGTCGCGCAGCCGCCGGCCCCACACGCCGAACTCGTTGTGCGCCGCTGGGCTCGCGTCGCTGCGGATCCGGACGCCTCCGGCTTGGTCCTCGTCGTTGGCCCACACGTAGCCGATCACCCGGTCATCGGTGTCGGCCACGGCCAGGTACACGACCGGCTTGCCCGTGTGGCGGGCGTAGCGCGGCGGCCCCCCCGTCACCACGAACGGCAGGTCGGCCTCGAAGCGGGGATTCTTTCTCGGTTGCGGTTCCATATGCGTCCGTTCTAGCTTCCCGGCAGCACTTCGCCGTAGATCTGGTACTGGCCATTTTCGTCTTTGAAGGCCCGGGTGACTTTGTAACTCATCCCCCGACCGAGCAACAACTCCCGCTCGGTCACTCCGAAATCGCTGACCTTCTCGATCCACGCCCCGTGCGTGCCTTCGGGAACACGAAGGCGCAGAATCGCGTCTTTACCTTCGAAACTCGGCACCGGATGGTTTCCGAGGGAGCTCGACGTGTATCCAGGGTCCGGCACTTTCCGGCCCACGAGGTCCTCGATTTGGTCGAATTCGAGGTGGCTGATCCCAGTGCCCCGCACCACCATGACGTCCTCCGGAATCGGATTGCCGGCGAGCGCACGGTCGACCTCGTCGATGTTGCGCAGCACCTCCGGGGTGCCGTAGTCGGCATTGCCGCGCAGAAAGCCGTTCATCTCCTTGTACGTGGCGGAGCCGGGCGCACCCGGGATCGGGGGCTCCTTGCTGTAGTCCCGGAGGGCGTCCTTGGCCGACTCCGGGAGGTTTTCCACATAGTGGTTCCACTGGTCCCGGCCGTACGAGATCGCCGCGTCGGGGTCCTTGAACGACACCGCGCCGTCCGCCAACTCGGCGGCGGCCACCTCGTGTCGCTGTGCCTCGGTGAGGTTGTCCCAGACGTCGTCCGGGACGTGCGGAGAGTGCTGGAAGCCGCCCTCCGGCTTCCCGCCGTTGAGGTCCCTGATCTCCGGATAGTTCTCGTCCAGAAATTTCTGCGCCGCAGCCGGGTCCATCGAGTCCGAGTGGAGTGTGCGACCGGACGGCGCCAGATCGTCGCCGAGCCGCATCCCCCTGGACGCCAGGTTCGAGGCGCCGGCCTCCAGCCCCTCCTTCACGCCCAGGCGGATGCCGGTCCGGGCCAGTCCCGCGCCCTTCGTCCCGATCAGTTCCGGCAGGAGGCGGCCGATGAACTCGGAGGGGTCCTTCTTGAAGCCGTCCACCGTCGCCTGGACGACGCGTTCGGGGTGGGCGGCGGTGGAGACGAGACCGGCGAGCGTCATGTTGACGTTCTGTACGTACGCCGCCGGGTGCGTGAGGTTGTACGGGTCGACGGGGTTCAGGCCGCGGACGAAGTTGAGCAGGCCCGCGGTGCCCTTGAGCGCACCGCCGACGACATGGGTCAGCTCGGTGTTGAGGGCCTGGTAGCCGTCGATCAGGTTGTCGCCGAGCCGGTCCAGGGGCGGCGGTTCGGCGGGGGCGTGCGCGAGGGCGGCCTTGACCTTGGCCTGCGTCTCGGAGGCGACGGCGTTGCGCTGCTTGCGGGCTTGCGCGAGTTTCTCCCGCGCGGCCCTGATGTCGGCTATACCGGGATCGTGGAACGGCGGGGGCTGCGGACCGGGGTCCTGATCCGCCTTGATCTTGGCGTTGTAGGCGTCGACCTTCTTGTTGTACGCCTCCACGGCGTCCACCGAGGCCTTCTTGCCCTGCTTGTAGAGGGAGACGGCCTCCTTGGCCTGGGCCTGCGCCCAGGCGACGGTCTCCGCGAAGGAGTCCAGCGCCCCGGCGGCCATCTCACAGGCGTCGGCGGCGTGCAGCCACTTCGTGGGGTGCACGCCGAACTTCTCCCGGAAGGCGTCACCGCCCTCGCCCTTCCAGCCGGAGGAGTCGACCTGCTTCATTCCGGCGCCGACCTTGTCGAAGGCGGCCTGGAAGTCCTTCAGGTGCTTGGCGCTCGCCCGGATCCTCGCCGGTTTGCCGTGGACGAGCTCGTCCGCCTGCTCGGTCTCGCCGAGCTGCTGCTCGCCGGGCATCGCGCCGAGGCCGGCCGCGAGCTCGTCGCCGAAGTCCTCCACCGCGTCGGCGGCGTCGTGCAGCCCGACGTAGTCGAGTCCGTCGCCGAGCTTGTCGGTGCCGTAGTCGACGGCCTCGCCGACCTTCTTCTTGCCCTCGTCGATGAGGTTCTCGCCGTACTCGAGGCCGCTGTTGATGCCGCCCTTGATGTCGTCGACGATGCCCACTACCGCTCGCCCCCGGCCTGCTGCTGGGCGGCCGCGGCCTGCGCACGCGCCTCGGGCGAGGGACCGAAGGTGTCGTCGAGCATCCGGTCGTACTCGGCCTCGGACACCCCCAGGGTCTCGTGCACGTTCTCGGGGTTGAGGCCGAGGGGACCGACGGTGCGCGAGGTCATCACGTCACGGCCGGCGTCCTTCCAGCCCTGCTTGATGTTCTCGCCCGCCCGGTCCCACGACTCCTGGCTGTAGTCGACGTTGCCGCCCCACACACCCGACTCGGCGATGTCGCCCCAGCCCATCTGCGTGACCTCGTCCTCGGAGGCGTACGGGTTGCCGATGGCGGCATTGGTGACGACCTTGAACGTGCCCTCGACGTACTCCTCGGTCTCGTGGAGAGTGCCGGCCGCCAGACCCGTTTTGACGGCGAACGCGTTGCCCTCGTTGACCAGCGAGCGCACCCCCCACTCCCAGCGCTCGCAGAACGACCCGAACGTCTCGGTCAGCCCCTCGTGCCCCAGATCCAGCCCGGTCAGGGCGATGTCACCGAAGCCGCGCCCGGCCCCGGCCATGCCGACCATGCCCAGTTCCTTCAGCTCACCGAGCGCCTCGGTCAGCCCCTTGGCCACCAGGTCCAGGCCGACCGCCTTCAGATCGGGAACCCCGCCGCCCTGCCTCGGGAACCAACCCCCCCTAGCCGGAAAACCACCACCGCTCACCGGCACGCCATCCTCGTTCACGCGACATCCCCCTCTTCACGGTCGACGGCGGCCTCGTCCGGCACGACACCCCGCACGGGCGGGAACACCACGCCGTCCGGGCCGTCCGCGCAGTCCAGCGCCACTCCGCAGGGCACGCCCGCCGCGGGCACCGCCACGTCCAGCAGGCGTGCGCCGAGGATCGTCTGGTAGACCCACTCGCGGTGGTACTCGCCGCGCGCCTGGGCGTAGCGGGCCAGGGCCGGGCCGTCGGAGAAGGCCAGGATGAACCGGACGCCGTTCAGGTCGGCGGTGAGCAGGCCCCATTCGTGGTCGGGACCGGGCCCGTCGCCCAGGGGCACCAGCACGGGCGTGCGCCGGAACTCCTCCATTACCTCCAGGAACCGCTGCCGACGGGCCTCGGCCTCGGGATCGTCGAGGACAGGCTCGTCGAGGGCGGGATCGTCGAGCGCGGGCTCCGGACCGGGCGCCCCGGCGATCGGTCCGGAGCCCGGATCAGGCCACGGGCCCCGGACCACGGGTCGTTCTTCCCGTGGTGGCGCCGTCATCTCCGCGTAGTCGTCGAGCCGTGACCTCGGAACCTTCTTCTCCGGCGGTTCGCTCGCCCCGCCCCCGTGCTCAGACATGCGGATGATTATGGCGACCGTGGATGACGGGAAAGCGCCCAACCCCGGCATGCGCGTGGGTTGCGCACCGCTTGCACACAACGTGGAGCGCCTGTTTGACCTGCGTCACGTCCGGGGTATTCTCTCCGGCTCGATTGGCGTAGATCCCGCCCCGTATGGCAGACTAGCGGGGTTGCTCGGTCGAGTGTTGATGCTGCGCGCCTCCCGCCGGGAGGACCGGAAGCAAGTCCCACAGTACTCGTCGCCCCAACTGCCTCACGGCAGCGCTGGAGCGGACGTACGGGAATCTTTCGGGAAGTGTCAGTGCGCCACTGGCCAGGCACCCGGTGGGCTTCCGCCCCCGGCCTGCGGTTCCGGAAGGGCCGTGTTTCCCGGACGAGGGATGCTCGAACAAGGGGCATCCGTGTCAGCGGGGGCGCGACACACCCGACCGCGTGGGTCGGAGGGGCGGGTCATGGAACACCGGGTTCCAGAGCGTTAAACGAGACAAAGGACTACTGAGTAGCCATGGCGGGACAGAAGATCCGCATCCGGCTCAAGGCCTACGACCACGAGGTCATCGACTCCTCGGCGAAGAAGATCGTCGAGACGGTGACCCGCACTGGTGCGTCGGTCGCGGGCCCGGTGCCGCTGCCCACTGAGAAGAACGTGTACTGCGTCATCAAGTCGCCGCACAAGTACAAGGACTCGCGCGAGCACTTCGAGATGCGCACGCACAAGCGCCTGATCGACATCCTCGACCCGACCCCCAAGACCGTTGACTCTCTGATGCGACTCGACCTCCCGGCCGGTGTCGACATCGAGATCAAGCTCTGAAGGCCGGTGATCTGAGAATGGCTAAGCAGATCAAGGGCATCCTGGGCGAGAAGCTCGGCATGACGCAGGTGTGGGACGAGAACAACCGCGTTGTTCCGGTCACCGTCGTCAAGGCCGGCCCCAACGTCGTCACCCAGGTCCGCACGAACGACGTCGACGGCTACGAGTCCGTCCAGATCGCGTTCGGCGAGATCGACCCGCGCAAGGTGAACAAGCCCCTCAAGGGCCACTTCGCCAAGGCCGACGTCACTCCCCGCCGCCACCTCGTCGAGATCCGTACCGCTGACGCCAGCGAGTACACCCTCGGCCAGGAGATCACCGCTGAGGTGTTCGAGGCCGGCCTCAAGGTCGACGTGACCGGCAAGAGCAAGGGCAAGGGCTTCGCCGGTGTCATGAAGCGTCACAACTTCAAGGGCCTCGGCGCCGGACACGGCACCCAGCGCAAGCACCGCTCCCCCGGCTCCATCGGTGGCTGCGCCACCCCGGGCCGCGTGTTCAAGGGCCTCCGCATGGCGGGTCGCATGGGCAACGAGCGCGTCACCACCCAGAACCTGACCGTCCACGCCGTTGACGCGGAGAAGGGTCTGCTGCTCATCAAGGGCGCTGTCCCCGGTCCGAACGGCGGCCTCGTCCTGGTCCGCACCGCGGCCAAGGGGGCCTGAGGTAACCGATGAGCACTGTTGACATCCTTTCGCCTGCCGGCGAGAAGACCGGTAGCGTCGAGCTCCCCGCGGAGATCTTCGGCGTGGAGAAGGTCAGCATCCCGCTGATCCACCAGGTCGTCGTCGCGCAGAACGCGGCTGCCCGTCAGGGCACGCACAAGACCAAGACCCGCGGTGAAGTCCGTGGTGGCGGCAAGAAGCCGTACCGCCAGAAGGGCACCGGCCGCGCCCGTCAGGGCTCGACCCGCGCCCCGCAGTTCGCCGGCGGTGGCGTCGTGCACGGTCCCGTGCCGCGTGACTACTCGCAGCGGACCCCGAAGAAGATGAAGGCTGCCGCGCTGCGTCACGCCCTCACCGACCGGGCCCGCCACAACCGCATCCACGTCGTCACCGGCGTGATCGAGGGCGAGACCCCCTCCACCAAGGCCGCCCGGTCGCTGTTCGGCAAGATCTCGGAGCGCAAGAACCTGCTCCTGGTCGTCGACCGCGCCGACGAGGCCGCGTGGCTGTCCGCCCGCAACCTGCCCCAGGTCCACATCCTGGAGCCGGGCCAGCTGAACACGTACGACGTGATCGTCTCGGACGATGTGGTCTTCACCCAGGCCGCTTTCGAGTCCTTCGTCGCCGGCCCGAACAAGGCCAACGACACCGAAGGGAGCGAGGTCTGATGGCTATCCGTCACCCCGCTATCGCCTCGAAGGCTGCCAAGAAGGCCAAGGAAGCGCGCCTGAAGAAGGCCCGCCGCCACGCCGCCGAGGGCAAGAACACCGTCGTCACCGCGCCCAGCAAGGCGTACACGGACCACCGTGACGTGCTGCTGAAGCCGGTCGTGTCGGAGAAGAGCTACGCGCTCCTCGACGAGAACAAGTACACGTTCATCGTCGACCCGAACGCCAACAAGACCCAGATCAAGCAGGCCGTCCAGGCGGTCTTCTCGGTCAAGGTCACCGGGGTCAACACGATCAACCGTCAGGGCAAGCGCAAGCGGACCCGCACGGGCTTCGGCCAGCGTGCCGCCACGAAGCGCGCGATCGTGACCCTTGCTGAGGGCGACCGTATCGACATCTTCGGCGGTCCGACCGCCTGAGGGCGGTCCGGATCGTCCGATATCGGACGAGGACTGAAAAATGGGAATCCGCAAGTACAAGCCGACTACGCCGGGCCGTCGTGGCTCCAGCGTCGCCGACTTCGTCGAGGTCACGCGGTCCACGCCGGAGAAGTCGTTGGTCCGCCCCCTGCACAGCAAGGGTGGCCGTAACAACTCCGGTCGTGTGACCGTCCGCCACCAGGGCGGTGGCCACAAGCGCGCCTACCGCGTGATCGACTTCCGTCGTCACGACAAGGACGGCGTGCCGGCGAAGGTCGCGCACATCGAGTACGACCCCAACCGCACCGCGCGCATCGCGCTGCTGCACTACGCCGACGGCGAGAAGCGCTACATCCTCGCCCCGCGCAACCTGCAGCAGGGCGACCGCGTCGAGAACGGTCCCGGGGCCGACATCAAGCCGGGCAACAACCTGGCGCTCCGCAACATCCCGGTCGGTACCACGATCCACGCGATCGAGCTCCGTCCCGGTGGCGGCGCCAAGTTCGCCCGCTCCGCCGGCGCCTCGGTGCAGCTGCTCGCGAAGGAGGGCTCGATGGCCCACCTGCGCATGCCGTCCGGTGAGATCCGCCTGGTCGACCAGCGCTGCCGCGCCACGGTCGGCGAGGTCGGCAACGCCGAGCAGAGCAACATCAACTGGGGCAAGGCCGGCCGCAAGCGCTGGCTGGGCGTCCGCCCGACCGTTCGCGGTGTGGCGATGAACCCGGTTGACCACCCCCACGGTGGTGGTGAGGGCAAGACCTCCGGTGGTCGCCACCCGGTCAGCCCCTGGGGTCAGAAGGAGGGTCGTACTCGTTCGCCGAAGAAGGCTTCGAACAAGTACATCGTCCGCCGCCGCAAGACGAACAAGAAGCGCTAGGAGCGGGTTTAGATGCCGCGCAGTCTCAAGAAGGGACCCTTCGTCGACGGCCACCTCGTGAAGAAGGTGGACGCCCAGAACGAAGCCGGTACCAAGAACGTCATCAAGACCTGGTCCCGTCGCTCGATGATCGTCCCCAGCATGCTGGGCCACACGATCGCGGTGCACAACGGCAAGACCCACATTCCGGTGTTCGTCACCGAGTCGATGGTCGGCCACAAGCTCGGCGAGTTCTCGCCGACGCGCACCTTCCGGGGTCACGTCAAGGACGACCGGAAGTCGAAGCGCCGCTAGTAGCGGGGTGGAATGACCATGACAGACACTGGAAGGACAACCATGGAAGCCAGGGCCCAGGCGCGGTACATCCGCGTCACGCCCATGAAGGCCCGCCGCGTGGTGGACCTTATCCGTGGCATGGACGCCACGGAGGCTCAGGCGGTCCTGCGTTTCGCCCCGCAGGCCGCGAGCGTGCCGGTCGGCAAGGTGCTGGACAGCGCCATCGCCAACGCCGCGCACAACTACGACCACACTGACGCCGACAGCCTCTACATCTCCGAGGCCTACGTCGACGAGGGCCCGACCCTGAAGCGGTTCCGTCCGCGTGCCCAGGGCCGTGCCTACCGGATCCGCAAGCGGACCAGCCACATCACCGTGGTCGTCAGCAGCAAGGAAGGAACCCGGTAATGGGCCAGAAGGTAAACCCGCACGGGTTCCGGCTCGGTGTCACGACCGACTTCAAGTCGCGTTGGTACGCCGACAAGTCCTACAAGGAGTACGTCGGGGAAGACGTCGCCATCCGTCGGATGATGACGTCCGGCATGGAGCGCGCCGGCATCTCGAAGGTTGAGATCGAGCGCACCCGTGACCGCGTCCGCGTCGACATCCACACCGCCCGGCCGGGCATCGTCATCGGCCGTCGCGGCGCGGAGGCCGACCGTATCCGCGGCGACCTGGAGAAGCTGACCAAGAAGCAGGTCCAGCTGAACATCCTCGAGGTCAAGAACCCCGAGACGGACGCTCAGCTGGTCGCTCAGGCCGTCGCCGAGCAGCTCTCCTCCCGCGTCTCCTTCCGTCGGGCCATGCGCAAGAGCATGCAGTCCGCCATGAAGGCCGGCGCCAAGGGCATCAAGATCCAGTGCGGCGGCCGCCTCGGTGGCGCCGAGATGTCCCGCTCGGAGTTCTACCGCGAGGGCCGTGTGCCCCTGCACACGCTCCGCGCGAACGTGGACTACGGCTTCTTCGAGGCCAAGACGACCTTCGGCCGCATCGGCGTGAAGGTCTGGATCTACAAGGGCGACGTCAAGAACATCGCCGAGGTCCGCGCCGAGAACGCTGCTGCCCGCGCCGGCAACCGCCCGGCCCGTGGCGGCGCCGACCGCCCGGCCCGTGGTGGCCGCGGTGGCGAGCGTGGCGGTCGCGGTCGCAAGCCGCAGCAGGCTGCCGGCGCCGAGGCCCCCAAGGCCGAGGCCCCCGCGGCTGCTCCGGCTGAGAGCACCGGAACGGAGGCCTGACCGAAATGCTGATCCCCCGTAGGGTCAAGCACCGCAAGCAGCACCACCCGAAGCGCAACGGTATGTCCAAGGGTGGAACGCAGGTTGCGTTCGGCGAGTACGGCATCCAGGCGCTGACCCCGGCGTACGTGACGAACCGCCAGATCGAAGCGGCTCGTATCGCCATGACCCGTCACATCAAGCGTGGCGGCAAGGTCTGGATCAACATCTACCCGGACCGCCCGCTCACGAAGAAGCCGGCCGAGACCCGCATGGGTTCCGGTAAGGGTTCTCCGGAGTGGTGGATCGCCAACGTCAAGCCCGGACGCGTGATGTTCGAGCTGTCGTACCCCAACGAGAAGATCGCGCGCGAGGCCCTGACCCGTGCGGCTCACAAGCTGCCGATGAAGTGCAAGATCGTCAAGCGCGAGGCAGGTGAAGCGTGATGTCGGCCGGTACCAAGGCGTCAGAGCTGCGCGAGCTGGGCAACGAGGAGCTTCTCGCGAAGCTCCGCGAGTCCAAGGAAGAGCTGTTCAACCTCCGCTTCCAGGCGGCGACCGGACAGCTCGAGAACCACGGCCGTCTGAAGGCGGTCCGCAAGGACATCGCGCGGATCTACACCCTGATGCGCGAGCGTGAGCTGGGCATCGAGACGGTGGAGAACGCCTGATGAGCGAGAACAACGTGACTGAGAACGCAGAGGCGCGCGGCTTCCGCAAGACCCGTGAGGGTCTCGTCGTCAGCGACAAGATGGACAAGACCGTCGTCGTCGCCGTCGAGGACCGTGTGAAGCACGCGCTGTACGGCAAGGTCATCCGCCGTACGAACAAGCTCAAGGCCCACGACGAGCAGAACGCCGCGGGTGTCGGCGACCGCGTCCTCCTGATGGAGACCCGGCCGCTGTCCGCGACGAAGCGCTGGCGCGTCGTCGAGATCCTCGAGAAGGCCAAGTAGGTAATTCCCGCAAGGGAATTCCAGCAAGTAGGCCTGCGGCAAACCCCGCAGGACAGTTCCGCCAGGCTCGGCAGGGGTCCTCGTCGTGAGGCCCCTGCCGGGAACCGGCAGACAAACAGGAGATAGACGTGATCCAGCAGGAGTCGCGACTGCGTGTCGCCGACAACACTGGTGCGAAGGAGATCCTTTGCATCCGTGTGCTCGGTGGCTCCGGTCGCCGCTACGCGGGCATCGGTGACGTCATCGTCGCCACCGTCAAGGACGCGATCCCCGGTGGCAACGTGAAGAAGGGTGACGTCGTCAAGGCGGTCATCGTTCGCACCGTCAAGGAGCGCCGCCGTCCGGACGGCTCGTACATCCGCTTCGACGAGAACGCCGCCGTCATTCTGAAGAACGACGGCGACCCTCGTGGCACCCGCATCTTCGGCCCGGTCGGGCGTGAGCTGCGCGAGAAGAAGTTCATGAAGATCATCTCGCTGGCTCCGGAGGTGCTGTAAGCATGAAGATCAAGAAGGGCGACCTGGTCCAGGTCATCACCGGTAAGGACAAGGGCAAGCAGGGCAAGGTCATCGCGGCCTTCCCCCGCGAGGACCGCGTCCTGGTCGAGGGTGTCAACCGGGTCAAGAAGCACACCAAGGCCGGGCCGACCGCCAAGGGTTCGCAGGCCGGCGGGATCATCACCACCGAGGCGCCGATCCACGTCTCCAACGTCCAGCTGGTCGTTGAGAAGGACGGCAACAAGGTCGTGACCCGCGTCGGTTACCGCTTCGATGACGAGGGCAACAAGATCCGCGTTGCCAAGCGGACGGGTGAGGACATCTGATGGCTACCACCACGACCCCGCGTCTGAAGCAGAAGTACCGCGAGGAGATCGCGGGCAAGCTGCGTGACGAGTTCAAGTACGAGAACGTCATGCAGATCCCCGGCCTCGTCAAGATCGTGGTCAACATGGGTGTGGGCGACGCCGCCCGCGACTCCAAGCTGATCGAGGGCGCCATCCGCGACCTCACCACGATCACCGGTCAGAAGCCGGCCGTCACCAAGGCCCGCAAGTCCATCGCGCAGTTCAAGCTGCGTGAGGGCCAGCCGATCGGTGCCCACGTCACGCTCCGTGGCGACCGCATGTGGGAGTTCCTGGACCGCACCCTGTCGCTCGCGCTGCCGCGCATCCGCGACTTCCGCGGCCTGTCCCCCAAGCAGTTCGACGGCCGTGGCAACTACACCTTCGGTCTCACCGAGCAGGTCATGTTCCACGAGATCGACCAGGACAAGATCGACCGCGTCCGGGGTATGGACATCACCGTGGTGACCACGGCGACCAACGACGCTGAGGGCCGCGCGCTCCTTCGTCACCTCGGCTTCCCCTTCAAGGAGGCGTGAGCGAGATGGCGAAGAAGGCTCTGATCGCGAAGGCTGCTCGCAAGCCCAAGTTCGGCGTGCGTGGCTACACGCGCTGCCAGCGCTGCGGCCGTCCCCACTCCGTGTACCGCAAGTTCGGCCTGTGCCGCGTGTGCCTTCGTGAGATGGCTCACCGTGGCGAGCTGCCGGGCGTGACCAAGAGCTCCTGGTAATTCCCTAGTTCAGGGTTTATCCGGGCTCTCGGTAAGCATCTGGGTCGGCAGGAGCCCATCCCCTCATGCCTTAGGCTTGTGGGGTTGGGCGCTTGCCGCGCCCGTACGACTTACTACGCCGTAGGTCCACCGCGCCGCACCCGTCCCGTCTCGGATCGGGGAGAGGGATGGCGCACCAGGAAACCCCGGCGAGAGAGGCCACAGGCCAATTCATGACCATGACTGATCCGATCGCAGACATGCTTACGCGTCTGCGGAACGCGAACTCGGCGTACCACGACTCCGTGACGATGCCGGCATCGAAGATCAAGTCTCACATCGCGGAGATCCTCCAGCAGGAGGGCTTCATCACGGGCTGGAAGGTCGAGGACGCCGAGGTCGGCAAGAACCTCGTCCTGGAGCTGAAGTTCGGCCCCAACCGTGAGCGCTCCATCGCGGGCATCAAGCGGATCTCCAAGCCCGGTCTCCGGGTTTACGCGAAGTCCACCTCCCTGCCCAAGGTGCTCGGTGGCCTCGGCGTGGCGATCATCTCCACGTCGCACGGTCTCCTCACCGACAAGCAGGCCGGCAAGAAGGGCGTAGGCGGAGAAGTTCTCGCCTACGTCTGGTAGCGGAAGGGAACGGAGGAAACAGCTATGTCGCGCATTGGCAAGCTCCCCATCACGGTTCCCGCCGGCGTGGACGTCACCATCGACGGCCAGACGGTCTCGGTCAAGGGTCCCAAGGGAACGCTGACCCACACCGTCGTCGCGCCGATCGAGATCGCCAAGGGTGAGGACGGCGTTCTGAACGTCACCCGCCCCAACGACGAGCGTCAGAGCAAGGCCCTGCACGGCCTGTCCCGCACGCTGGTGGCGAACATGATCACCGGCGTGACCCAGGGTTACGTGAAGAAGCTCGAGATCAGCGGTGTCGGTTACCGCGTGACCGCCAAGGGTTCGAACCTCGAGTTCGCGCTCGGTTACAGCCACCCGATCCTCGTCGAGGCCCCCGAGGGCATCACCTTCACCGTGGAGGCCCCGACCCGTTTCTCGGTCGCGGGTATCGACAAGCAGAAGGTCGGCGAGGTTGCGGCGAACATCCGCAAGCTGCGCAGGCCCGACCCGTACAAGGCCAAGGGCGTCAAGTACGAGGGCGAAGTCATCCGCCGCAAGGTCGGAAAGGCGGGTAAGTAAGCCATGGCATACGGGCAGAAGATCCTGAAGGGCGACGCCTACAAGCGCGCCGCGATCAAGCGCCGTCACATCCGGATCCGCAAGCGGATCAACGGTACGGCGGAGCGTCCCCGTCTGGTCGTGACCCGCTCCAACCGCCACATCGTGGCGCAGGTGATCGACGACCTCAAGGGCCACACTCTGGCTTCGGCGTCCACGCTGGACACGTCGATCCGCAGTGGCGAGGGCGACAAGTCCGCGCAGGCCAAGCAGGTCGGCGCCCTGGTCGCCGAGCGCGCCAAGGCCGCCGGTGTCGAGGCTGTCGTGTTCGACCGTGGTGGCAACCAGTACGCCGGGCGCATCGCCGCCCTGGCGGACGCCGCCCGCGAAGCCGGGCTCAAGTTCTGAGCCTGCCGTAGCTAGCGGAAACAGAGAGAGGTAATTCCAATGGCTGGACCCCAGCGCCGCGGTGGCGGTGCCGGTGGCGGCGAGCGGCGGGACCGGAAGGGCCGTGACGGCGGCGCTGCTGCCGCCGAGAAGACCGCGTACGTTGAGCGCGTCGTCGCGATCAACCGCGTCGCCAAGGTTGTGAAGGGTGGTCGTCGCTTCAGCTTCACCGCGCTGGTCGTGGTGGGCGACGGTGACGGCACCGTGGGTGTCGGTTACGGCAAGGCCAAGGAGGTGCCGGCCGCCATCGCCAAGGGTGTTGAGGAGGCCAAGAAGCACTTCTTCAAGGTCCCCCGTATCCAGGGCACCATCCCGCACCCGATCACGGGTGAGAAGGCGGCGGGCGTCGTCCTGCTCAAGCCGGCTTCCCCCGGTACCGGCGTCATCGCCGGTGGCCCGGTGCGTGCCGTGCTCGAGTGCGCCGGCGTTCACGACATCCTGTCGAAGTCGCTCGGTTCGTCGAACGCGATCAACATCGTGCACGCGACCGTGGAGGCCCTGAAGGGCCTGCAGCGTCCCGAGGAGATCGCGGCTCGCCGTGGTCTGCCCCTCGAGGACGTCGCTCCCGCGGCCCTGCTGCGTGCGCGTGCCGGGGCTGGTGCTGCGTAATGGCTCAGCTCAAGATCACGCAGACGAAGTCGTACATCGGCAGCAAGCAGAACCACCGCGACACTCTGCGTTCCCTGGGCCTCAAGCGCCTGGGTGACGTGGTCGTCAAGGAGGACCGCCCCGAGTTCCGCGGCATGGTGCACACCGTCCGCCACCTCGTGACGGTCGAGGAGGTCGACTGATCATGGCGGAGAACAACCCGCTCAAGATCCACAACCTCCGTCCCGCCCCCGGCGCCAAGACCGCCAAGACCCGTGTCGGTCGTGGTGAGGCGTCGAAGGGTAAGACGGCCGGTCGTGGTACCAAGGGCACGAAGGCCCGCTACCAGGTTCCGGAGCGCTTCGAGGGCGGCCAGATGCCGCTGCACATGCGCCTCCCGAAGCTGAAGGGCTTCAAGAACCCGTTCAAGACCGAGTTCCAGGTCGTGAACCTCGACAAGCTGGCGGCTCTGTACCCGGAGGGTGGCGAGGTCACCGTCGAGGGTCTCGTCGCCAAGGGCGCCGTTCGCAAGAACAGCCTCGTCAAGGTCCTCGGCCAGGGCGAGATCTCCGTGGCGCTGCAGGTGACGGTCGACGCCGTCTCCGGCTCCGCCAAGGAGAAGATCACCGCCGCCGGCGGTACCGTCACCGAGCTCGTCTGAGCCCATCAGGCGTCTCGATGACTTGAGCGATCCCGACCGGGGATACCCCACAAATGGGGTATCCCCGGTTGGTCGTTCCTAGGGCGGCGGTGTCGCCGGTAAGGTGACCTGCACTGCCCACTTTCACAAGGTGCGCGCAAACGGGCACCTTGAGCGGCAGTCGTCCGTTACACCTGTCGTTGTTCTTATTGGACCTTCAAGACCGTCACCCTTGACGCAGTTGCGCGGGGGTCGCAGGAGGCACCGTGCTCACCGCGTTCGCCCGGGCGTTCAAGACGCCCGACCTGCGCAAGAAGCTGCTCTTCACGCTCGGCATCATCGTGGTCTACCGGGTGGGTACGCATGTACCGATCCCCGGCGTCGACTACACGTCCGTCCAGCGCTGCGTGGACGAGGCGTCCGGCAACCAGGGCCTCTTCGGGCTGGTGAACATGTTCAGCGGCGGTGCGCTGCTGCAGATCACGGTCTTCGCGCTGGGCATCATGCCGTACATCACGGCGAGCATCATCCTTCAGCTGCTGACCGTGGTCATCCCGCGCCTGGAAGCCCTCAAGAAGGAGGGACAGGCCGGCACCACGAAGATCACGCAGTACACCCGCTACCTGACCGTGGCGCTCGCCATCCTGCAGGGCACCGGCCTGGTGGCCACCGCCCGCAGCGGCGCCCTCTTCTCCGGCTGCACGGTCGCGAGCCAGATCGTCCCGGACCGCGCGATCTTCACCACCGTCACCATGGTCATCTGCATGACCGCCGGCACGGCCGTCGTCATGTGGCTCGGTGAGCTCATCACCGACCGCGGCATCGGCAACGGCATGTCGATCCTGATGTTCATCTCGATCGCCGCGACCTTCCCGTCGGCGCTGTGGGCCATCAAGAAGCAGGGCACCCTGGCGGGCGGCTGGATCGAGTTCGGCACGGTGATCGCCGTGGGCCTGGTCATGATCGGCCTGGTGGTCTTCGTCGAGCAGGCCCAGCGCCGCATCCCGGTCCAGTACGCCAAGCGCATGATCGGCCGCCGGTCCTACGGCGGGACCTCGACGTACATCCCGCTGAAGGTCAACCAGGCGGGCATCATCCCTGTGATCTTCGCCTCGTCGCTGCTCTACATCCCGGCGCTGGTGGCTCAGTTCGCCGGCGGCACCGCGGGCTGGAAGACCTGGATCGAACAGAACCTCGCAAAGCCCGACGCGCCCGCGCACATCACGCTCTACTTCTTCTTGATCATCTTCTTCGCGTTCTTCTACGTGGCCATCTCGTTCAACCCCGAGGAAGTGGCCGACAACATGAAGAAGTATGGTGGCTTCATCCCGGGCATCCGGGCTGGCCGACCGACCGCTGAGTACCTGAGCTACGTACTCAACCGGATCACCTGGCCGGGCTCGCTGTATCTGGGGCTGATCGCTCTCGTCCCGACAATGGCGTTGGCCGGCTTCGATGCGAACCAGAACTTCCCGTTCGGCGGGACCAGCATCCTGATCATCGTGGGTGTCGGCCTGGAGACGGTGAAGCAGATCGAGAGCCAGCTTCAGCAGCGCAATTACGAAGGGTTCCTCCGCTGATGCGAATCGTCCTCGTCGGGCCGCCGGGCGCCGGAAAGGGAACGCAGGCCACGCGCCTGGCCGAGAAGCTGCGCGTTCCGCACATCTCCACGGGCGACCTGTTCCGGACCAACATCAGCCGGCAGACGGAACTCGGGAAGCTCGCGAAGTCCTACATCGACGCCGGTGACCTCGTCCCCGACGAGGTGACCATCGGCATGGCCAAGGACCGCATGGAGCAGCCGGACGCCGAGCGCGGCTTCCTGCTGGACGGCTTCCCCCGCAACGTCTCGCAGGCCGAGGCGCTGGACGAGCTCCTCACCACCGAGGGCATCAAGCTGGACGCGGTGCTGGACCTGGAGGCCCCCGAGGAGGAGGTCGTCAAGCGGATCGCCGGCCGGCGCATCTGCCGCAACGACTCCGCCCACGTCTTCCACGTGACGCACAAGAAGCCGGCCAAGGACGGCGTCTGCGACGTGTGCGGCGGCGAGCTGTACCAGCGCGGCGACGACACCGAGGAGACGGTGCGCACGCGGCTGGAGGTCTACCACACGCAGACCGAGCCGATCATCAGCTACTACGAGGCGCAGGGCCTGGTCACCACGATCTCCGCCCTGGGCGAGGTCGCCGAGGTCACCGAGCGCGCCCTGGCGGCGCTGCCCCAGCTGGAAGACCCCGCGCACTCCCACTGAGCGCTTCTGGCAGAAGCCCCCGGCGTCCCGCGCATCCGCGCTCGGACTCCGGGGGTTTCTTCGTCGGGCGGGCGCGTATCCTGGAGTGCCGCGAGACGAGTGGCCAGGAGGCGCGACCGAGCATGGTGCAGATCAAGACCCCCGAGCAGATCGCCAAGATGCGTGCGGCGGGGCTGGTCGTCGCCGCGATCCACGCGGCCACCCGTGAGGCCGCGGTGCCCGGGGCCACGACGAAGGACCTGGACGAGGTCGCCCGCAAGGTGCTCGCGGAGAACGGCGCGAAGTCGAACTTCCTCGGCTACGGCGGCTTCCCCGCGACCATCTGCACCTCGGTGAACGACGTGGTCGTCCACGGGATCCCCTCCGACGAGGTCGTCCTGAAGGACGGGGACGTCATCTCCATCGACTGCGGCGCGATCGTGGACGGCTGGCACGGTGACGCCGCCTACACGGCGTTCGTGGGCTCGGGGCACTCCCCGGAGCTGATCGAGCTCTCCCGGGTGACCGAGGAGTCGATGTGGGCCGGCATCGCGGCCATGAAGCAGGGCAACCGGCTCGTCGACGTCTCCCGTGCCATCGAGACGTACATCCGCCGTCAGCCGAAGCCCGGCGGCGGCCGCTACGGCATCATCGAGGACTACGGCGGCCACGGCATCGGCACCGAGATGCACATGGACCCGCATCTGCTGAACTACGTGGACCGCCGGCGCGGCAAGGGCCCCAAGCTGGTCACCGGCTTCTGCCTCGCCATCGAGCCGATGGTCTCCCTCGGCACCCCGAAGACCGAGGTCCTCTCGGACGACTGGACCGTCATCACGACGGACGGCACCTGGTCCTCCCACTGGGAGCACTCCGTCGCCCTGACGGACGAAGGCCCCCTGGTCCTGACGGCTCCCGACGGAGGCAGGGCGAAGCTGGCGGAGTACGGCGTCACGGCCGCGCCGGACCCTCTTGCATGATGTGGGCCACGGTGGGGCAGGCTTTCTCGATTCGTGTTTCTGGGTGCGCTGACGTAGACTGACTCGTCGGCTCTTGTGCACCCGCATGTCTGCATGCGATCGCTGCTCGCCAGCGAAAATGCCCGGGAGTCGATCAAGGTAGTCGATTCGAAGGGCGAAGCGTGGCCAAGAAGCAAGGTGCCATCGAGATCGAGGGCACTGTCGTCGAGTCTCTGCCGAACGCCATGTTCAAGGTCGAGCTCCAGAACGGCCACCAGGTCCTGGCACACATCAGCGGCAAGATGCGTATGCACTACATCCGTATCCTCCCTGACGACCGGGTCGTGGTGGAGCTGTCTCCGTACGACCTGACGCGTGGCCGGATCGTCTACCGCTACAAGTAGATCTTGCCAAAACCCCGTGCGCCGCTCGGTGTGCGGGGCTGTCGGCAACTGACCCGGAGAACCTCATCACATGAAGGTCAAGCCGAGCGTCAAGAAGATCTGCGACAAGTGCAGGGTGATCCGCCGTCACGGTCGGGTCATGATCATTTGCGACAACCCGCGCCACAAGCAGCGCCAGGGCTGATCCCACTCTGATCACCCTCTGCATCGATATCGCAGAGACTTCGCGCGACGCGAGCTGAATATGTTCATACGCAGGGCCCAGGCGGATTCGACACCCGTCTGACACCCCCGGTTCGGAGGCCGGGGACCCAGTCGTACCAACTCTTTCCGAGGGAAGAGGCCGGCGGCTGGGAGCCGGTTCTGTGGAAGACCTCCGAAGATCACCAGGAGCCATTGAAATGGCACGCGTTTCCGGTGTTGACATCCCGCGCGAAAAGCGCGTGGAGGTCGCCCTCACCTACGTGTTCGGCATCGGCCGGACCCTCTCGCAGGAGACGCTGGCTGCGACCGGCGTCGACCCGAACACCCGTGTTCGCGACCTGAGCGAAGAGCAGCTGGTCGCCATCCGCGAGTACGTCGACAACAACATCAAGACCGAGGGTGACCTCCGTCGCGAGATCCAGGCCGACATCCGCCGCAAGGTTGAGATCGGCTGCTACCAGGGTCTTCGTCACCGTCGCGGTCTGCCCGTCCGCGGTCAGCGCACCAGCACCAACGCCCGCACCCGCAAGGGCCCGCGTCGCGCCATCGCCGGCAAGAAGAAGCCGGGCAAGAAGTAGTCCGCAGCGGACTCGCCGTCCAGCGGTCTTCGCTGTAGGACCGACCACCTCCCGTAGGAGTTTTCGACATGCCCCCCAAGGGACGTCAGGGCGCAGCCAAGAAGGTGCGCCGCAAGGAAAAGAAGAACGTCGCGCACGGCCAGGCGCACATCAAGAGCACGTTCAACAACACGATCGTGTCCATCACGGACCCGGCCGGCAACGTGATCTCGTGGGCCTCCGCCGGTCACGTCGGTTTCAAGGGCTCGCGCAAGTCCACGCCGTTCGCCGCGCAGATGGCCGCCGAGTCGGCTGCCCGTCGCGCTCAGGAGCACGGCATGCGCAAGGTCGACGTCTTCGTCAAGGGCCCGGGCGCCGGTCGTGAGACCGCCATCCGTTCCCTGCAGGCCACGGGCCTCGAGGTCGGCTCCATCCAGGACGTCACCCCGACCCCGCACAACGGCTGCCGTCCGCCCAAGCGCCGCCGCGTCTGACGCACGGTCGTCTTCAAGGTTCGCGGGCGGTACGGCTCTTCGGGGGCGTGCCGCCCGTACCCTTGCAGGAGTAGTGACACCGGGTTCCCCCCGGTGAGCCAGGACGTCAAATAGCGGGCGTCCATGACTGAAGGAATCCAACATGCTGATCGCTCAGCGTCCCTCGTTGACCGAAGAGGTCGTCGACGAGTTCCGCTCCCGGTTCGTCATCGAGCCGCTGGAGCCGGGCTTCGGTTACACCCTCGGCAACTCCCTGCGCCGGACCCTCCTCTCCTCGATCCCGGGTGCGGCGGTCACGTCCATCCGCATCGACGGCGTGCTGCACGAGTTCACCACCGTGCCGGGCGTCAAGGAGGACGTCACCGACCTGATCCTCAACATCAAGCAGCTGGTCGTCTCCTCGGAGCACGACGAGCCGGTCGTGATGTACCTGCGCAAGCAGGGCCCGGGTCTGGTCACCGCCGCCGACATCGCGCCCCCGGCCGGTGTCGAGGTCCACAACCCCGACCTCGTCCTCGCCACGCTCAACGGCAAGGGCAAGCTGGAGATGGAGCTGACGGTCGAGCGCGGCCGCGGTTACGTCTCCGCCGTGCAGAACAAGCAGGTCGGCCAGGAGATCGGCCGTATCCCGGTCGACTCCATCTACTCGCCGGTCCTCAAGGTCACGTACAAGGTCGAGGCGACCCGTGTCGAGCAGCGCACCGACTTCGACAAGCTGATCGTCGACGTCGAGACCAAGCAGGCGATGCGGCCGCGCGACGCCATGGCGTCCGCCGGTAAGACGCTCGTCGAGCTGTTCGGTCTCGCCCGTGAGCTGAACATCGACGCCGAGGGCATCGACATGGGTCCGTCCCCGACGGACGCCGCCCTCGCCGCGGACCTGGCGCTGCCGATCGAGGAGCTGGAGCTCACCGTTCGGTCGTACAACTGCCTCAAGCGTGAGGGCATCCACTCCGTGGGTGAGCTCGTCGCCCGCTCCGAGGCCGACCTCCTGGACATCCGCAACTTCGGTGCGAAGTCCATCGACGAGGTCAAGGCGAAGCTGGCCGGCATGGGCCTGGCGCTCAAGGACAGCCCGCCCGGATTCGACCCCACCGCTGCGGCGGACGCGTTCGGCGCGGACGACGACGCGGACGCCGGGTTCGTCGAGACCGAGCAGTACTGAGAGCTCGGGACCGACTGCCGGTTCTTGGCTGCCGGCCCGCTGTGGCTGGTCGCGCAGTTCCCCGCGCCCCTGTGGGGCGCGGGTCTCCGACGAGCAAACCCGCTCGCTCGGATACTGACCCCGGTACCTGATACGGCCGGGGCAGACACACAGGAGAAGAACAATGCCGAAGCCCACCAAGGGTGCCCGTATGGGCGGCAGCGCCGCGCACGAGAAGCTGCTCCTCGCGAACCTCGCGAAGAGCCTCTTCGAGCACGGCCGCATCACCACCACCGAGGCGAAGGCCCGCCGCCTGCGCCCGTACGCCGAGCGTCTGGTCACCAAGGCGAAGAAGGGCGACCTTCACAACCGCCGTCAGGTGCTCCAGGTCATCACGGACAAGAGCGTCGTCCACACGCTCTTCACCGAGATCGGCCCGCGTTACGAGAACCGTCCGGGTGGCTACACCCGCATCACCAAGATCGGTAACCGCCGTGGCGACAACGCGCCCATGGCCGTCATCGAGCTGGTCGAGGCGCTGACGGTGGCGCAGGAGGCGACCGGCGAGGCCGAGGCCGCGACGAAGCGCGCGGTCAAGGAGGCCGAGGAGGCCAAGGTCGAGGAGACCAAGGCCGACGAGGCCGCCGAGGAGTCCAAGGACGCGTAAGCGTTCTGCCGGGGACTGATTCGTCGGCGGGTGCGGCTCCGTCGTGGCTTGTCGCGCAGTTCCCCGCGCCCCCGAAGGGCGTTTGCGGGCCCGTTCCTTTCGAGGAGCGGGCCCGCTCTCGTGTTCTTGAGAGGATCTGTACGTGAGTGATGAAGTAGCGCCCGGGTACGTGCGGGTGCGCCTCGATCTTTCCTATGACGGCACCGAGTTCTCCGGGTGGGCCAAGCAGGCCGGCGGGCGGCGGACCGTGCAGGGGGAGATCGAGGACGCGCTGCGGACCGTCACCCGGTCCCGGGAGACGTACGAGCTGACCGTGGCCGGGCGGACCGACGCCGGGGTGCACGCCCGGGGGCAGGTCGCGCACGTCGATCTGCCGGAGCAGGTCTGGCGTGAGCACCACGAGAAGCTGCTGAAGCGGCTCGCCGGCCGGCTGCCCAGGGATGTGCGGGTGTGGGCGCTGCGGGAGGCGCCCGACGGCTTCAACGCGCGGTTCTCGGCGGTGTGGCGGCGCTACGCGTACCGGGTCACCGACAACCCGGGCGGCGTCGACCCCTTGCTGCGCGGCCATGTGCTGTGGCACGACTGGCCGCTCGACGTCGACGCGATGAACGAGGCCGCGCGGCGGCTGCTCGGCGAGCACGACTTCGCGGCCTACTGCAAGCGGCGCGAGGGGGCGACCACCATCCGCACGCTGCAGGAGCTGAGCCTGGTGCGGGGCGACGACGGGATCGTCACCGCGACCGTCCGCGCCGACGCCTTCTGCCACAACATGGTGCGCTCGCTCATCGGCGCGCTGCTGTTCGTCGGGGACGGGCACCGCGGGCCCGAGTGGCCGGGCAAGGTGCTCGCCGCGGGCGTCCGGGACTCCGCGGTGCACGTCGTACGGCCGCACGGGCTGACGCTGGAGGAGGTCGGCTACCCGGCCGACGAGCTGCTCGCCGCCCGCAACAAGGAGGCGCGCAACCGGCGGACGCTGCCCGGTGCGGCCGGGTGCTGCTGACGGGGACGCGGGCCGGCGGTCAGCGGGTCACCGGTTCGCCGCGGCCGAGGCCTGGGCCTGGCCGCGGCGGCTGATCTGCTGGAACGCGAAGTCGGCGAGACCGTCGCCGGTGGTGAAGATCTGCGCGTCCTTCTTCGTCACGTCCTTGCCGTCGGTGAAGCCGGTGATCGTGAAGTAGGCGTAGCGGCCGTAGGAGTTGGTCGTCGAGCGGCAGATCGCGCCGGCGCAGAAGGGCTTGACCCCGGAGCCGTCGAGAGCCTTGACGATGCTGCGCTTGTCGGCCTGGCTCTTGGCCTTGAGGGCCTGCGCCTCGGTGTCGAAGACGGCCACGCCGACCGTGGCGGCGATGCCGTCCTTCACGTAGGTGACGCGCATCATCCGGGTGCAGCCGTTGTCGGTGAGGACCTTGGGCAGGGTGCCCTGGACGGCGCCGGCGCAGGTGGTGGTGTCGGCCTTGCCGGCCTTCTTGTAGACCGTCGAGCCCATCGTCAGCTGGGTGCCCGGGAAGAGGATGTCCGGGCCGTTGGGCGCGGTGTCCTTGGCCTTGCTGGAGACGAACTCCTTCGGGTCCAGCGGCGGCGGCGCGCTGGTCGGGGCGAAGGAGGGGTTGCCGGAGGCGCTCGGCAGGCCGCCGCTCGCGGGGAGCGAGGAGGTCGGCTTGTTCGGTTCGTCGTCGTTCGCCGACACCACTGCCATGGCGACGGCGGTGCCTATCGCGAGGGTCGCGACGGCGCCCCCGCCTATGAGGAACACGCGTCGGCGCCTGCTGCGGGTCTCGGACGCCTCGGCGAGCGCGGCCCAGTCCGGAGTCGGATCCGAGGCGCCGGCGGTCCACGGCTGTTCGGAGTTCGGTTTCCAGGGATCCCACTGGGACTGAGGTCCCCCCTGCCCATAGCTCATGGGGCGCATCTTAGACGGGCACGGGCAGTGGGTGGCCTCCGTGCAGGTCCACGGAGGGCCCACGAGGCCGGTCGGACTCGTTTTGACCTGGCTCGGGCGGCCCGGGTATCCTGCATCTTCGTTGTGTATTGGCTTGCTCATTCTCACGGGACGGGCCCTTACACCGGTCCACCGGGCCGATGACCAGCGACCAGCACGCGGTTTGCGTCACCGCTGTGCGGTCAGGGCTGTCGTGATCGTCTTCGGTGACCTGTCAGGACCACTCACTCGAAGCGAAGGCTACGAACCGTGCGTACGTACAGCCCCAAGCCCGGCGATGTGACGCGCCAGTGGCACGTCATCGACGCTCAGGACGTTGTCCTGGGCCGTCTCGCCACCACTGCCGCCTCCCTTCTGCGCGGCAAGCACAAGCCGATCTACGCCCCTCACGTCGACACCGGTGACTTCGTCATCATCATCAACGCCGACAAGGTGCACCTGTCGGGCAACAAGCGGAACCAGAAGATGGCGTACCGCCACTCCGGCTACCCGGGCGGTCTGCGCTCGGTCCGCTACGACGAGCTGCTCGACAAGAACCCGGAGAAGGCCGTCGAGAAGGCCGTCAAGGGCATGCTCCCCAAGAACTCGCTGGGCCGTCAGATGCTCTCGAAGCTGAAGGTCTACAAGGGTGACCAGCACCCGCACGGCGCGCAGCAGCCGCAGCCGTTCGAGATCACCCAGGTCGCGCAGTAAGTCCGGCCACACCACCCCAAGCACAGAGAATCTGAGGAGAACCGTGGCCGAGACCACTGCCGAGCAGCCGCTCGAAGAGCTTGACATCGACAGCTACACCACCGAGTCCGACGTCCCCGTCGAGGGCGAGTACACCTCGGAGTCGCTGGCTTCCCGCTTCGGCGAGCCGCAGCCGGCCGCCGGCCTGGGCCGTCGCAAGAACGCCATCGCCCGCGTCCGGATCGTCCCGGGCACCGGCAAGTGGAAGATCAACGGTCGCACCCTCGAGGACTACTTCCCGAACAAGGTGCACCAGCAGGAAGTCAACGAGCCGTTCAAGGTCCTGGAGCTCGAGGGCCGCTACGACGTCGTCGCCCGCATCACCGGCGGCGGTGTCTCCGGTCAGGCCGGTGCGCTGCGTCTCGGTGTCGCCCGCGCGCTGAACGAGGCCGACGTCGACAACAACCGCGGCCCGCTGAAGAAGGCCGGCTTCCTCACGCGTGACGACCGTGCGGTCGAGCGCAAGAAGGCCGGTCTGAAGAAGGCCCGCAAGGCCCCGCAGTACAGCAAGCGCTAAATCTCAGCTGCCTGCACGTACGTCGAACGCCCCGGCGGCACGCCATTGTGCCGTCGGGGCGTTCGTTTTATCGCAAACCTGGGCGTATAACGGCACAAGATGCTCAAAGGGTTGTGTGATCGGATGCTAAGGGCATCAAATGCCTGGGTGCGGGAGCCGGCGCCGACCATCCCGGGCACCCGTGACGACTACGCAACTGATGCTTCCTCAGGAGGACACGTGGGACGACTCTTCGGCACGGACGGCGTGCGCGGTGTGGCCAACGCGGATCTCACGGCCGAGATGGCGCTCGGCCTGTCCGTGGCCGCGGCGCACGTACTGGCCGAGGCGGGCACGTTCGCGGGCCACAGGCCGACGGCCGTGGTGGGACGTGACCCGCGCGCGTCCGGGGAGTTCCTGGAGGCCGCTGTGGTGGCCGGCCTGGCGAGCGCCGGGGTGGACGTGCTGCGGGTGGGCGTGCTGCCCACGCCCGCGGTCGCCTACCTGACCGGCGTGCTCGGCGCCGACCTCGGCGTGATGCTGTCCGCCAGCCACAACGCCATGCCCGACAACGGCGTCAAGTTCTTCGCCCGCGGCGGGCACAAGCTCGCCGACGAGCTGGAGGACAGGATCGAGGGCGTCTACGAGGAGCACCGCACCGGCGCTCCCTGGGACCGGCCGACCGGCTCCGGCGTCGGCCGCGTGCGCTCCTACGACGAGGGGTTCGACCGGTACGTCGCCCACCTCGTCGCCGTCCTGCCGAACCGGCTCGACGGGCTGAAGATCGTCCTGGACGAGGCGCACGGCGCGGCCGCCCGGGTCTCGCCGGAGGCGTTCACGCGGGCCGGCGCGGAGATCGTCACGATCGGCGCCTCGCCGGACGGGCTCAACATCAACGACGGCTACGGCTCCACCCACCTGGACAAGCTGAAGGCGACCGTCGTCGAGCAGGGCGCCGACTTCGGCATCGCGCACGACGGCGACGCCGACCGCTGCCTGGCCGTGGACCACACCGGCGAGGAGATCGACGGCGACCAGATCCTGGCCGTGATCGCCCTCGCCATGCGGGAGCGGGGCGTGCTGCGCTCGGACACCGTCGTCGCCACCGTGATGTCCAACCTGGGCTTCAAGCTGGCCATGGAGCGTGAGGGCATCCGGCTCGTCCAGGCCGCCGTCGGCGACCGGTACGTGCTGGAGGAGATGAAGCAGCACGGGTACGCGCTCGGCGGCGAGCAGTCCGGGCATGTGATCATCCTGGACCACGCGACGACCGGCGACGGCACGCTGACCGGGCTGATGCTGGCCGCCCGGGTCGCGCAGAGCGGGCGGTCGCTGCGGGACCTGGCCTCCGTGATGGAGCGGCTGCCGCAGGTGCTGGTGAACGTGCCCGACGTCGACAAGTCGCGGGTGTCCTCCTCGGCGGAGCTGGCCACGGCCGTGGACGAGGCGGAGCGGGAGCTCGGGACGACCGGGCGGGTGCTGCTGCGGCCCTCCGGGACCGAGCCGCTGGTCCGGGTCATGGTCGAGGCGGCCGACATCGAGCAGGCCCGCGCCGTCGCCGGACGGCTGGCCGACGCGGTGAAGTCCGCGCTCGGATGACCAGGGCCTGTTCCGGGTTTCCCGCCTGCGGCGCGACGCCTGGCACGGTTCCCCCACGCTCGGCTTCGCTCGCGCGGAGGGGCCCCACTGCCTGAAAGGCGTGGGAGGGGCCCCCAGCACCAGACGCCGCGCCGCCCGCGCTCGGCGCGGACGACGGGAAACCCGGGACAACCCTTAGCTGCGTTTCCCCCACGCCCACTTCTGGATCAGCAGGGTGAGCGTCCCGGCGAGGATGATGCCCAGCAGGTTCAGCAGGAGCTGCTGGGTGGACCCCCAGGTCTGCCCGGTGTCGCCGTAGCTGAGGGCTACGGCGGCATTGGCCGCGGCGGGGACCGTCGTCACCGAGATGGCGACGCCGACCAGCGCGCCCGACTTCGCGGAGGTGAGGGAGAGCGTGCCGGCGGCCCCCGCCAGAACCGCCACGACGAAGGAGAACCAGTCGGGGGCGTAGATGAAGCCCGTGTTCGGCCGGTCGGCCTCCAGCTGATCCTTGGTGAACAGGCCCACGGCGTCCATGAACAGGCTGAAGCCGGCGGTCACCGCCATCGCCGCGGCGAAGCCGACCAGCAGGGCGACGAGGGAGCGCACGGCCAGCCGGGGAGTGCGCTGCACGATCGCCGTGGAGACGCCGGCCAGCGGGCCGAACTCGGGGCCCACCGCCATCGCGCCCACGATCAGGACCGCGTTGTCCAGCACCACACCGCAGGCCGCGATCATCGTCGCCAGGACGATGAAGGCGAGGTAGGTGGCGGAGAGCGTGGACTCCTCGTGGGTCGCGTCGGTCAGATGCTCCCAGAGCACCGCGTCGGCGGGCTCGCCCGGCGCCTCGGCCTCCGCCTTGTCGGCGCGCAGGGAGAGGGAGAGGTCGATGTTCTCGACGGCGATGGAGCCGCTCTTCTGCAAGCCCAACTTCTGGAGTGAGCTGAGCAGTTCGTCGCCCGCCTCGCGGGCCACGTCGCACAGGACGACGTCGCCCGCCGGGTTGCGGGCGGCTCCCCGGAGCACCACCAGGTGGGCGGTGCCGACGGTGTTCTCGATCAGGCGGACCACGTCGTCGGTCTGCTCGGCCGGCGAGATCAGGCGCAGATGCAGCATGACGTCTTTCTAGCGCATCAGAGTTTCCGCAGGCTCAGCCGCTGCACCTTGTGATCCGGGCCCTTGCGCACGACCAGCGTGGCGCGGCCGCGGGTGGGGGCGATGTTCTCCGTCAGATTGGGCTTGTTGACGGTGCGCCACATCGTGCGGGCGTAGTCGAGGGCCGCCTCCTCGGACACCTGGGTGTACTTGCGGAAGTACGAGGAAGGGTCCTGGAAGGCGGTGGCGCGCAGCTTGCGGAAGCGGTTGAGGTACCAGCGCTCGATGTCCTCGACCCGGGCGTCGACGTACACGCTGAAGTCGAAGTAGTCGGCGAGGCCGACACGGGTGCGGCCGTCCTTGCCGGGCAGCGCGGGCTGCAGGACGTTCAGCCCCTCGACGATCAGGATGTCCGGGCGGCGGACGGTGAGCCGCCGGTCGGGGACGATGTCGTAGATGAGGTGGGAGTACACGGGGGCCGTGACCTCGTCCTTGCCGGCCTTGATGTCGGCGACGAAGCGGGTGAGGGCACGGCGGTCGTAGGACTCGGGGAAACCTTTCCGCGACATCAGGCCGCGGGACTCCAGTTCCCTCGTGGGGAGCAGGAAGCCGTCGGTGGTGACCAGTTCGACGCGGGGGTGCTCGGGCCAGCGGGAGAGCAGGGCCTGCAGGAGCCGGGCGACGGTCGACTTGCCGACGGCGACCGAGCCGGCGACCCCTATGACGAAGGGGGTGCCGGCCTGGGAGCCCTGCTCGCCCAGGAAGGTGTTGAGCGCGCCGCGCAGGCCGTCGGTGGCGCCCACGTAGAGGTTGAGGAGACGGGAGAGCGGGAGGTAGATGTCACGGACCTCGTCGAGGTCGATGACGTCGCCGAGGCCGCGCAGTCTCTCGACCTCGTCGGCGGTGAGCGGCAGCGGCGTCTTGTCGCGCAGCGCGCTCCACTCACAGCGGGTGAGGTCGACGTAGGGAGTCGCCTCCGGCCTGTGCCGGTGGGCGCTCCGGGGCATCGGGGAGACCGGAGAGATCACGCTCCATTGTTAACGGAGTTCGAACCCGATGGCGGGTGGGGTCCGTCACGCGAGGCTCCGCCGCCGCCGTTCCATCGGTGCGACGAGGCAGTCTCGGGGTGAGGGCTGAGAACCGTCTGTGAGTGCGTCAGGCGTGCGAAACACGGCGGGGATTTCCGAAATCGGGCACGTGCGCCCTCTTTTCGGTCGGGCTTTCGCCGTACGCTGCGGCTCATGTGCGGAATCGTGGGATACGTGGGATCGCAGTCGGCCCTGGAGGTCGTGACGGCCGGGCTGAAGCGGCTGGAGTACCGGGGATACGACTCGGCGGGCGTCGCCGTGCTGGCGGACGGGGGGCTCGCCGCCGCCAAGAAGGCGGGCAAGCTCGTCAATCTGGAGAAGGAGCTCGACGAGCGGCCGCTGCCGACCGGGACGACGGGGATCGGCCACACGCGGTGGGCCACGCACGGCGGGCCTACGGACGCCAACGCGCATCCGCATCTGGACAACGCCGGGCGGGTCGCCGTCGTGCACAACGGGATCATCGAGAACTTCGCCGCGCTGCGGGCCGAACTGGCCGAGCGGGGGCACGACCTGGCCTCCGACACCGACACCGAGGTCGTGGCCCATCTGCTCGCCGAGGAGTTCTCCTCCTGCGCGGACCTCGCCGAGTCGATGCGGCTGGTGTGCCGGCGGCTGGAGGGGGCGTTCACGCTGGTCGCGGTGCACGCCGACGAACCGGACGTGGTCGTGGGCGCACGGCGCAACTCACCGCTGGTGGTGGGCGTCGGGGACGGCGAGGCCTTCCTCGCCTCGGACGTCGCCGCGTTCATCGCCCACACGCGGTCGGCGATCGAGCTGGGCCAGGACCAGGTGGTGGAGTTGCGCCGGGACGGGGTGACGGTGACCGGCTTCGACGGCCGTCCGGCGGAGGTCAGGTCGTACCACGTCGACTGGGACGCGTCCGCCGCGGAGAAGGGCGGCTACGACTACTTCATGCTCAAGGAGATCGCCGAGCAGCCCAAGGCGGTCGCCGACACGCTGCTGGGGCGCGTCGACGCGTCGGGTTCGCTGACGCTCGACGAGGTGCGGATCCCCGCGGGGGTGCTGCGCGAGGTCGACAAGGTCGTCGTGGTCGCCTGCGGTACGGCCTTCCACGCCGGGCTGATCGCCAAGTACGCCATCGAGCACTGGACGCGGATCCCGTGCGAGGTGGAGCTGGCGAGCGAGTTCCGCTACCGGGACCCGATCCTGGACCGGCAGACGCTGGTGATCGCGATCTCGCAGTCCGGCGAGACCATGGACACCCTGATGGCGCTGCGGCACGCCCGTGAGCAGGGGGCCAGGGTGCTGGCCGTCTGCAACACCAACGGCTCGACGATCCCCCGTGAGTCGGACGCCGTGCTGTACACGCACGCCGGACCGGAGGTGGCGGTCGCCTCGACGAAGGCGTTCCTGACGCAGCTGGTGGCCTGCTACCTGGTGGCGCTGTATCTCGGCCAGGTGCGGGGCACCAAGTGGGCGGACGAGATCCGGGCCGTGGTGCGCGACCTCGCGCGGATCTCCGCTGAGGTCGAGCGGGTGCTGGAGACGATGGAGCCGGTGCGGGAGCTGGCGCGTTCGCTCGCCGGCAAGGACACCGTGCTGTTCCTGGGCCGGCACGTCGGCTATCCGGTGGCCCTGGAGGGCGCTCTGAAGCTGAAGGAACTGGCCTACATGCACGCCGAGGGGTTCGCGGCCGGTGAGCTCAAGCACGGGCCGATCGCGCTGATCGAGGAGGACCTGCCGGTCGTCGTGGTCGTGCCGTCGCCCCGGGGGCGGTCCGTGCTGCACGACAAGATCGTGTCCAACATCCAGGAGATCCGGGCGCGGGGCGCGCGGACGATCGTGATCGCGGAGGAGGGGGACGAGGCGGTCGTGCCGTACGCCGACCACCTCGTGCGGATCCCCGCCACGCCGACACTGCTGCAGCCGCTGGTGGCGACGGTGCCGCTGCAGGTGTTCGCCTGCGAACTGGCGACGGCCCGGGGCAACGAGGTGGACCAGCCCCGCAACCTGGCGAAGTCGGTGACGGTGGAGTAGCGGCCCCGAGATCGCCGTGGGCGATCGAGGGGCGCGGGGAACTGCGCGACCAGCCACGACGAACCAGCACGCGCGCGGCGGTCGGTGTCCCCCGCCCCTGCGGGCGCCCCCCCCGGTCAAGCCCTCCGCTGGTTACGGGCCTTCCTCAACTGCCAGGTGGTCCAGAGCAGCGGAGCCGCCAGCAGCCAGACGATGGCGACGATGTCCCACTCCGCGGTCTTGCCGGTCGCCTCGTCCGCGGTGATCAGGACGCACAGCAGGGTCCAGATCGCGGCGAGCGTGCCCACGGAGCACAGGGCCAGGGTCCAGGGCCACGTCGCGCGCCCGCCGGCACCGCCACGGGCGTTGCCCGCACCGCCGGACCGGGCGGAGGGCTGGGGGATGCGGTCGGGGGTGCGCGGCGGCATGTGCACGACCGCCTGCGGCGGCACCCCCGCGTCCAGTGCCGCGATGCGCTCCGGGGTGATCCCCCTGAAGAGGGTCGGCTCGACGGAGACCGAGAACCCGTCGTGGCCGGTGAGGGCGCGGGCGCCGTCGGGACGGGTGGTCATCGCCGCGCAGGCGTCGTAGCGGACGGTCACCGGGCCCCGCGGAGTCGTGAGGCTGACGCCCTCCGTGCCGATGACCAGGGTGACCTGGTCGTCCTCCAGGGACGGGTGCCGGGTGCCGGTGACGGAGGTCGTGGAGTACTGGGGCGCGGGGCTGAAGCCCGCCCAGTCGACGCCACGGCCGGGCGTCTGGAGCAGCCCGTTGTCCCAGGCCTGGCGGGCGACGTCGTGCAGGTCGGCGAGAGTGACCGCGTGCAGCTCGGCCCTTTGCTGCTCGGGGGAGAGGATCCGGTGCCCGAGCAGCAGGCTCAGCGCGTACGACGGCAGCGAGACGGCGCCGAAGTCCGGCATGTCGTACAGCTTGAGGGTCTTGGCGCGCGCCGAGTCCAGCTCGGACTGCTCGATGCGGCCGGCGCGCAGCCGCGCGAGGGTGTCGACGAAACCGCCGATCACCGCGTCCTGCTTCTGCGGGAGGGCGTCGGCGTACGCGGTGAGAGTGGCGAAGTCGGCGTCGCGCGGGGAGTACTCGGCCTCGGCGGAGTAGGAGTAGCCGCCTTCCTGGCGCAGGTCCTGGAAGAGGGCCCGGCCGAGGACGTCGGCGAAGACGGAGGCCGCGGTGGAACGGGGCAGCACCGCCGAGAACGCGACGTGGCCGTCGTCCCCGCGGATGAACGCCGGGGTGACGGGCAGCGCGCTGGTGGGCGTCGGCGCGGGAACGCGGACGCCGACGGGCAGGGTGAGGTCCAGGCCGTCGGGCACGCGGTCGCTGGTGATCCACAGCACCGCGTTGTCCCGGGTGAAGCGGGTGTGCGCCCAGTGCCGCACCTGGTCGGGGGTCAGGCTCCAGGTGCCGAGCTCGTTGTAGCTGGACAGGCCGTAGCTCTGGGCGCCGTAACGCCACAGCGGGAGCTGGGAGCCGCCGCCGCGGCCCGCGGCCTCGGTGCGCAGGATCTCCTTCTCGGTCTCCAGCCGGTCCATCGGCAGCTCGCGCAGCCCCGCGCACACGCTGTTGAGGTAGGAGACGACCTCCGCCTCGCTGCCGGTGACGTGGAAGAGGGTGTACGCGTTCGCCGTCGCCCCGTTGTAGTGCAGGTCGGACAGGCCGAGCCGGTACAGGGCGAGGTGCTCGACGAGGTGGGTGATGCCGGCGGTGGCCAGCGTCTCGTCGGCGCGGCCCACCCGGAAGAACAGCCCGGCGGTGATCTCGTTGCTGCCGGGGGCCGGGGCGTGGAGGGTGGGGATGCCCTGGACGGCGGTGTGGGAGATCAGCCCGTCGAGGGCGGCGAGGCCGCCGCCGATGTCGTGCAGGTCGGTGGTCACCGGTATCCGCCTCCTCGGGACTCCAGCGCGGACTTGCGGAACTTGCGGAAGGACGCCTTCGGGTCGTTCAGGTAGTGCCACGGGCCCTCGGAGGCGCGGTTGCCGAGGAAGGCGAAGTGCGGGGCCGCGTCATCGAAGTGGCCGCCGAGCGAGAAGGCGAACGCGAACGTGCTGTGCGCGCCGATGGAGTGCCAGTCGACCCGGTGGGCGGGGTGCAGCACGGAGGCGTGGGCGGCGAAGCGCAGGTCGTCGCGGACCGGGACGCCCCGCAGGTACGCCGTGCCCTCGGAGCCGCCGAGCTCCAGCCAGTGCTCGATGTGGGCGTAGGCGACCAGGGCGCCGTTGGCGAAGCCGTCGGGCGCGGCCTTCGCGCACTCCTGGGCGAAGCCGTGCGCGGCCTCCCAGGAGCCGCCCCACTTGGGGCAGAGCTGCTGGAGCAGGTTCGTCTGGGCGTGGTAGTCGTGCGGGTGGTGCGCGGCCAGCCGGTCGTAGCGCCGGCGGACCTCGGACTGCCCGAGCTCCAGGCCGCGCGCGGTGGTCAGGCGGGCGTTCCAGGCGGGGGTGTACGACGGTTGCTCCGCGCAGACCTCGATCAGCAGCTGTTCGGCCCGGCGCAGCCAGGAGTGGAACTGGTCGAACTGGTCCCGGGAGACGTGCTGGGCGCGGGCGGAGCTGCGGATGTCCCAGCCGATGTGCACATAGCGCTGGGCGAGCAGGGTGCGGGGCAGCGGGTCCCCGGGCTGCTCCCGGACGGCTCGCTCCAGCATGTTCTCGACGCCGGGGATGTCCGATACCAGGCTCACGGCCGAGTTGACCCTGTCGACGGAGTCCAGCCGCGCGATGTACGCGCGGACGGACGGCCAGTCGCCGGACTGCGCGGCGGTGCGCAGCGGGATGAGCTCGGGCGTGTTGTCGTACGGGTCGAAGGTCGGCCCGGACGGGTCCGTGAATGCGCCGTGGGGGCTGCTGCTCATTCCTCCACCGTGTGGTTGGTGTGACTGATGTGATCAGTATGAGAAGACGCGCAGGCTAGCAGCAGGGGGTGACAGCCGCGCGGCCGACCGGTCGTGGAGGGGCCCCGCCGTAGGGTGCTCGGCATGAGCATCATCGGGGTCGGCATCGACGTTGCCGAGATCGAGCGGTTCGCGGCGTCGCTGGAGCGGACGCCCGCGCTGGCCCGACGGCTTTTCCTGGACAGCGAGTTGCTGTTGCCGAGCGGGGAGCGGCGGGGGATCGCCTCGCTGGCGGCGCGGTTCGCGGCGAAGGAGGCCCTCGCCAAGGCGCTGGGGGCGCCGGCGGGGCTGCTGTGGACCGACGCGGAGGTGTACGTCGAGGACAGCGGGCAGCCCCGGCTCCGGGTGCGGGGCAGCGTCGCCGCACGGGCGGCGGAACTGGGGGTGCGCAGCTGGCATGTGTCGTTGAGTCATGACGCGGGCGTGGCGTCGGCGGTGGTGATCGCCGAGGGGTGAGGCGGGACGTGCGCCTGCCGCCGGTCGGCCGGTGGGTGGCTGAAGCCGTGTCGGGGGCGGCGGTGTGAGACTGGGGTGCATGCGTACTGCCTACTGTGTGGACACCGTCAGGGCCGCCGAGCGGGAGGCGATGGCGCGGCTTCCGGAGGGCGCGCTGATGCAGCGGGCCGCCGCCGGTCTCGCCGCCGCCTGCGCCGACGTACTGGGGCGGGTGTACGGGAGCCGGGTCGTGCTGCTGGTCGGCAGCGGGGACAACGGAGGTGACGCCCTGTACGCCGGGGCCCGGCTGGCCCGGCGGGGCGCGGGGGTGACCGCCGTGCTGCTCGCGCCGGAGCGCACGCACCCCGGCGGGCTCGGCGCCCTGCGGCGCGCCGGGGGCCGCACGCTCACCCCGGGGGACGGCGCGGCCGAGGCGGTCCGGCGGGCCGACCTCGTGCTCGACGGCATCGTCGGCATCGGCGGACGCGGAGGGCTGCGCGGCGACGCCGTGGACCTGGCCGCGCTCGCCGAGCGGTCCCGGGCCGTGGTCGTCGCCGTCGATCTGCCGAGCGGGGTCGACGCCGACACGGGCGAGGTGCGGGGCGCGGCGGTGCGGGCCGACCTCACGGTGACCTTCGGGACGCACAAGCCCGCTCTGCTGATCGATCCGGCGCGGGAGCACGCAGGGTCGGTGCGGCTGGTCGACATCGGTCTGGAGCTGCCCGACCGGCCCGAACTGGAGGCGTTGCAGCACGCCGACGTGGCCCGGCTGCTGCCGGAGCCGGCGCCCGAGAGCGACAAATACCGGCGGGGCGTGGTCGGGATCGCGGCCGGGTCCGCGCGCTATCCCGGGGCCGCCGTGCTGGCGGTCGCCGGCGCGCTGCGGGGCGGCGCGGGCGCCGTCCGGTACGTCGGCCCCGCGGGGGACGCGGTGCTCACGCGGTTCCCCGAGACGCTCGTCTCCGACCAGGGGCCGCGGCGGGCCGGGCGGGTGCAGGCATGGGTCGTCGGTCCGGGCGCCGGGGACGACGCCGGCGTCGTGGCGGAGGTGCTGGAGGCCCAGGTCCCGGTGCTGGTGGACGCGGACGGGCTGCGGCTGGCCGACGCCGAGGCGGTGCGGGGCCGTACCGCGCCCACGCTGATGACCCCGCACGCGGGGGAGGCGGCGGCGCTGCTCGGGGTGTCGCGCGAGGAGGTCGAGTCGGGGCGGCTCGCGGCGGTACGGGAGCTGGCCGCGCGGTACGGGGCGACGGTGCTGCTGAAGGGTTCGACCACGCTGGTCGCCGCGGCGGACGGGGGAGCGGTCCGCGTGAACGCCACGGGCACGGGCTGGCTGGCCACGGCCGGAAGCGGTGACGTTCTGTCGGGGCTGACGGGGTCGCTGCTGGCAGCGGGCCTGAGCGCGCTGGACGCGGCCGGCGCGGGCGCGTACCTGCACGGCCTCGCGGGGCGGTTCGCGGCCGAGGGGGCGCCGGTGGCGGCGGGAGACGTGGCCGAGGCGGTACGGCGGGCCTGGCGGGACGTCATGAGGGGCTGAGCCCGGCCCCGCCCCCCACCAGCCGGACACCGTGTCCGCTCCGGGGGTGTCCGGGGGCTCTGAGACACTGGGCGCGATGAGTGAGACTGCACTGCCGACCGCCAACCCGCAGCGCGCCCGCGCCGAGATCGATCTGGGCGCCGTGCGGGCCAATGTGCGGACCCTGCGCGCCAAGGCGCCCGGGGCGGCGTTCATGGCCGTCGTGAAGGCCGACGGATACGGCCACGGCGCGGCCCCCTGCGCCCGCGCGGCCGTGGAGGCGGGCGCCACCTGGATAGGAACCGCCACGCCGGAGGAGGCGCTCGCGCTGCGCGCTCAGGGCGGGCTGCCGGACGACGTCCGGATCATGTGCTGGCTGTGGACGCCGGGCGGCCCCTGGCGGGCGGCCGTCGAGGCCGGCCTCGACGTCTCCGTGAGCGCGCTGTGGGCGCTGCGTGAGGCGGAGGAGGGCGCCCGCCTCGCGGGACGGACCGCGCGTGTGCAGCTCAAGGCCGACACCGGCCTCGGCCGCAACGGCTGCCAGCCCGCCGACTGGCCCGGCCTGGTCGACGAGGCGCTGCGCGCCGAGGCGGAGGGCCTGATCCGGGTCACCGGCCTGTGGTCGCACCTCGCCTGCGCCGACGAGCCGGGGCACCCCTCCATCGCCGCCCAACTCGCCTGTTTCCGCGAGATGGTGACGTACGCGCAGACGCAGGGCCTGCGGCCCGAGGTGCGGCACATCGCCAACTCCCCGGCGACGCTCACCCTCCCGGAGAGCCACTTCGACCTCGTCCGCCCCGGCATCGCGATGTACGGCGTCTCGCCCAGCCCCGAGCTGGGCTCCTCCGCCGACCTCGGGCTGCGCCCGGCGATGACGCTCATGGCGTCGCTGGCCCTGGTCAAGCACGTGCCGGGCGGGCACGGCGTGAGCTACGGCCACCACTACACGACCCCCGGCGAGACCACCCTCGGCCTGGTCCCCCTCGGCTACGCCGACGGCGTCCCACGGCACGCCTCGGGTTCCGGCCCGGTGTTGATCGGCGGCAAGTGGCGCACGGCGGCGGGGCGGATCGCGATGGACCAGTTCGTCGTGGACCTCGGGGGCGACGAGCCGGAGGCGGGCGCCGAGGCGGTCCTGTTCGGGCCCGGCGACCGCGGCGAGCCGACGGCGGAGGACTGGGCGCAGGCCGCGGGCACCATCGGATACGAGATCGTCACGCGCATCGGAGCGCGCGTTCCGCGCGTCTATGTGGGCGAGGGCCGCAGACCGGCGGGCGCAGACGGGGACGGGTGAGCGTCGGTCGCGGCACTGGCCGCCGTGCCGCCGGGTATGAGGATCATCCGGTCGGTGCCCGCCGCACGACGGGCGCCGGCGGCACGGCACTGCACGACCGGTCATGTGGCACCACCCGGGATCAGGCGAAGAGGAGCGGTACGTGAGCGAGAGCAGCGCGGAGGCAGCGGCGGAGGTCGCCTCGGCGGCCGTCGCCGCCGTCTCCGCCACGGGGGCGGCCGGAGGGTGGCGCCGGGCGACCGGCGTCGCCGGCGCCGCGATAGGCGTGATCGCCGCGGGCGCTGCGGCCGGGGTCGCGCTGGAGCGGATGACCGTGGGGCGCGGGATGCGCGCCAAGGCCCGGCTGGCCCTCGACGCGGCAGGCCCCTACGGCGCGCTGCGCGGCACGCCGGGCAAGGCGTTCTCCGACGACGGCACCGAGCTGTACTACGAGGTCGACGACGTGGAGCCGGAGGGCGGGCCCGCGCCCCGGCGCCGGCGGCTCTTCGGCCGCAAGGCGCCGCTGCCCGTCACCGTCGTCTTCAGTCACGGCTACTGCCTGACCCAGGACTCCTGGCACTTCCAGCGGGCGGCCCTGCGGGGCGTCATACGGACCGTGCACTGGGACCAGCGCAGCCACGGCCGGTCCGCGCGGGGGGCCGGCCAGGTCCGGGGGGAGGCGCCCGTCAGCATCGACCAGCTGGGGCGTGACCTGAAGGCCGTCATCGACGCGGCCGCGCCCGAGGGGCCGATAGTCCTGGTGGGGCACTCGATGGGCGGGATGACCGTCATGGCGCTCGCCGCGCAGTACCCCGAGCTGATCCGGGAGCGGGTCGTCGCCACCGCCTTCGTCGGTACGTCGTCGGGGCGGCTCGGCGAGGTCAACTTCGGACTGCCGGTCGCCGGCGTCAACGCGGTGCGGCGGGTGCTGCCCGGTGTGCTGAAGGCGCTGGGGCAGCAGGCGGCGCTGGTGGAGAAGGGGCGGCGGGCCACCGCCGATCTGTTCGCCGGGGTCATCAAGCGGTACTCGTTCGCCTCCCGGGACGTCGACCCGGCCGTCGCCCGGTTCGCGGAGCGGATGATCGAAGGCACGCCGATCGACGTGGTCGCCGAGTTCTACCCGGCCTTCACCGATCACGACAAGACCGAGGCGCTGGCCTGCTTCACGGGCATGCCGGTGCTGGTGCTGGCCGGCATCGGGGACCTGGTCACGCCCAGCGAGCACAGCGAGGCGATCGCCGACCTGCTGCCCGACGCCGAGCTGGTCCTCGTGCCGGACGCCGGGCACCTGGTGATGCTGGAGCACCCGGAGGTGGTCACCGACCGTCTCGCCGACCTGCTCACCCGCGCGGGCGCCGTGCCGGCAGGGGCTACGGTGGGGGCTTATGGAAGCACCAGCAGCACCGCACGACCCAGCTGACCCGGTTTCTCTGGAGATCATCGTCAACTCCCCCGATCTGATGCGGGAGTTGGGACGCCGCCTGGCCAAGCTGCTGCGCGCCGGCGATCTCGTCATGCTCAGCGGGGAGCTCGGTGCGGGCAAGACGACGCTGACCCGCGGGCTCGGCGAGGGGCTCGGCGTCCGGGGCGCGGTGACCTCCCCGACGTTCGTGATCGCCCGGGTCCATCCGTCCCTCGGCGGCGGCCCGCCGCTCGTCCACGTCGACGCGTACCGCCTGGGCGGCGGGCTCGACGAGATGGAGGACCTGGACCTGGACGTGTCGCTGCCCGAGTCGGTCGTCGTCGTGGAGTGGGGCGAGGGCAAGGTCGAGGAACTGACCGAGGAGCGGCTCCAGGTGCGCATCCACCGGGCCGTCGGCGACACGACGGACGAGGTGCGCCACGTCACCGTCACGGGCCTCGGCGAACGATGGGCGGCGGCCGACCTCAGCGCCCTGGCGGCCTGAGGTCCGTCTACAAGCGGATCTTGCCCAGAGCGTCGGCGGGCCGGTCCACGGCCGAGTCGCCGACGCGGGTGCGTGATCGCGGGACTGGCTGTCCGAAGTGGTTCTCGTCGCCGGTCAGCCTCTGCCCGCCGGGCGGCCGCCGGATCAGGCGGCAAGCAGGTCCAGCACCGCACGCGCACGCGCGACTCGTCGCCGCCCCCTCGCACAGCACGGTCGATCATCTTCACCGTCACCCGCACCCCGCACCCCGCAGCACCGCCGGAGCGTTCAAGGACTACGCCGTCCGTATGTGTGCCGCGCGGCGAGATGTCACCTCGCGCCCCAGGGGGGACAGCGCCGCGGCGAAGAGGAGCCCGCCGAGCGGCAACAGATCCAGACTGGCGGCCATGGCTGCCGTACCGAGCATCACCAGTGCGGGACGCCAGACGCTGATGCGGTGCTGCACAGCGAGTTGGATCACCATCCACAGCAGGCCGACGTAGAACAGCATCGGGCCGACCGTGTACACCGCGGGCATCACGCCGGGGTGGCTCTGTACGTCCTCGAAGAGTCGCTCCATCCCGGCGCGGTCGGTGGCCCGGAAGCCGACGACGAGATCGATGACGCCCTGGGCGGTGACCGCCACCGTCCCCGTCAACCCGACTAACGTCGCCACCCGGGCGCTGAGCCGTGCCGCGCCGGTCGTCGGCTCCGACAGCCGCAGCAGGCCCAGGAAGATCGCGCCGAAGAGCAACACTCCGGCGATCAGCGCGATATGCCCGCTGGTCCAGGCAAGCCCCGGACCATGGTCCGGGTCGGAGAGACGGATGGTTCCGTAGGCGAGCATGCACAGGGGCGCGGCGATGAAAGCAGTCCGCGTCAGCGCGGTCCGGAGGGTTCCCCGAGGTTGGTTCGTCATGTGTCGATCTTGTCGGCCGGCCTTGTGCCCCGAGATCAGGCATGACCCTGAGGAGACCCTGCTCTCGCCCCTGACAAGCCATCAGGGGTGACACCTCGCACGGCCGGAGCCCGAGCCGGTACGCCTCTGCGGGGTGCTCGGTCAGGCGGCCTCGCGCTGTTCGATCCGCCGCTCCCTGGGGGTCGCCTCGGGCTCCGGGGGGCGCGGGGGGAGGGACACCGCCTCGGCGGCGGCGCAGGACGCGAGCAGGTCGCGCATGGACACCCCGGCGAGCGTGAACGGTCGCGGAGGCTGGGCCTTGGACTCGGTGGCGGGCACGGACGCCTCCTGCGGGCCGGGGCGGACTTGGTTAGGTTCACCTAACCAAGGGCTGACCACCATGTCACCACGTCCGAGACGCCGAACGCAACATCTTGCCGACGTCTTGTCGGAACCTTCATATGATCAGCCCGTGGGCTTCCGGTCACGGCACTAGCGGACCACGACGATCCGCTGGCCGATCGTCGCGAACCGCCACATCGCCTCGCCGTCCGCCGGCGTCTCGCGGATCCCGCCCGTCCGGGTCTCCGGGTCGGGCACCGGAATCGAGCCGTCCGTCGTCGCGCTGAAGCCGACGACCACATCGCCGACGTCGGTGAAGCGCACGACGTGCTCGACCGGCACGCCGTCGGTCCCCGTGGCCGTGCTGGAGCGGGAGGTGACGGCGTACGAGCCCGGCACGGGGTCGACGGTGCCCGGGGCGACCGTGAACGTCCGCTCGACCCGGCCGCCCGGGCCCACCAGCCACACCCGGTCGTCGTCCAGCGCGTACACGACCCGCTCGCCCACGCCGGAGGAGGCCGGCAGCGCGAGCGAACGGGTTCGCCCAGGGGACGCCTTCCTCGCCGCCGCGGCCTGCGCACGCGGCTCGGCCGGCCCGGTCGGCGCGGTCGCCGAAGCCTGCAGGGCGAGGAACCCGACGGTCGTCAGGGCCGCCGCGGTCAGCCCGGCCACGATCGTCGCGCTGCTCCCGGCCACCATCCACCTCTTCGTCGCTTTGGTCGGTTTGGTCATCTTCGAACCGGTATGTGCCCGGCCGTGACGTTAGCAGCCGTCGCGGCCGCTGCCCGGGTGGCCGTGCGCGGCACGCGCGCTCGCCGGGGAGCCGTAGGCTGTTTGTGTGCTCTTGCTCGCTCTGGATACCGCCACCCCCGCCGTCACCGTCGCGCTGCACGACGGCGCGGACGTCGTCGCCTCCTCCAGTCAGGTGGACGCGCGCCGGCACGGTGAGCTGCTGCTGCCGGCCGTCGACCGTCTGCTCGCCGAGGCGGGACGCCGGCTCGACGCCGTCACCGGGATCGTCGTAGGCGTCGGACCCGGCCCCTACACCGGGCTGCGTGTCGGTCTGATGACCGCCGACACCTTCGGTCTCGCGCTCGGCGTCCCCGTGCACGGGCTGTGCACGCTCGACGGCCTCGCCTACGCCGCCGACCTGTCCGGCCCCTTCGTCGTGGCGACCGACGCCCGGCGCAAGGAGGTCTACTGGGCCCGCTACGCCGACTCCCGCACCCGCGTCGGCGACCCGGCCGTGGACCGGCCCGCCGACATCGCCGACCAGGTGGCCGGGCTGCCCGCCGTCGGCGCGGGCGCGCTGCTCTACCCCGACGCCTTCCCGGACGCCCACGCGCCGGAGCACGTCTCGGCCGCGGCGCTCGCGAGCCTGGCCGCCGAGCGCCTCGCCGCCGGGGAGGAACTCCCCGCGCCCCGCCCGCTGTACCTGCGCCGGCCCGACGCCCAGGTGCCCAAGAACTACAAGGTGGTCACCCCGAAGTGACCGAGCCCGCCGTCTCCGAGACCGTCCTGCCCGCGCTGCGCGAGATGCGCTGGTGGGACATCGAACCCGTGCTGGAACTGGAGAAGGACCTCTTCCCCGAGGACGCCTGGTCGCGGGGCATGTTCTGGTCCGACCTGGCCCACGCCCGCGGCCCCGGCGCGACCCGGCGCTACGTCGTCGCCACCGACGGCGACCGCATCGTCGGGTACGCCGGTCTGGCCGTCGCGGGCACCGCGTCCGAGGGCGGGAGCGAGGGCGAGGACGGCTCCGCGACGGGCGCCGACATCCAGACCATCGCCGTCGCCCGTGCACGCTGGGGCACCGGGCTCGGAGCCCGCCTGCTGACCGAACTGCTGCGCGCGGCCACCGAATTCGACTGCACCGAGGTCATGCTGGAGTGCCGGGTCGACAACGTCCGGGCGCAGAAGCTGTACGAGCGTTTCGGCTTCGAGGCCATCGGCTTCCGGCGCGGCTACTACCAGCCGGGCAACGTGGACGCCCTGGTGATGCGCCTGACCGACCCCTCCACCTCCCTGAACGGCGTACAAGGAACCGAGATCAATGGCTGACGAACCGCTCGTCCTGGGCATCGAGACCTCCTGCGACGAGACCGGCGTCGGCGTCGTGCGCGGCACCACGCTGCTGGCGGACGCCATCGCCTCCAGCGTCGACGAGCACGCCCGCTTCGGCGGGGTGGTCCCGGAGGTCGCCTCCCGGGCCCATCTGGAGGCGATGATCCCCACCGTCGACCGCGCGCTGAAGGAGGCGGGCGTCTCGGCGAAGGACCTGGACGGCATCGCCGTCACCGCCGGACCCGGCCTCGCGGGCGCGCTGCTGGTCGGCGTCTCGGCGGCGAAGGCGTACGCCTACGCCCTCGGCAAGCCGCTGTACGGCGTGAACCACCTCGCCTCCCACATCTGCGTGGACCAGTTGGAGCACGGCCCGCTGCCCGAGCCGACGATGGCGCTGCTGGTGTCCGGCGGCCACTCCTCCCTGCTCCTGTCCTCCGACATCACCTCAGACGTCCGTCCGATGGGCGCGACGATCGACGACGCGGCCGGCGAGGCCTTCGACAAGATCGCCCGAGTGCTGAACCTCGGCTTCCCCGGCGGCCCGGTCATCGACCGCTACGCACGCGAGGGCGACCCCCGGGCGATCGCCTTCCCGCGCGGTCTGACCGGCCCCCGCGACCCCGCCTACGACTTCTCCTTCTCCGGTCTGAAGACCGCCGTGGCCCGCTGGATCGAGGCCAAGCGGGCGGCAGGCGAGGAGGTCCCGGTGCGGGACGTGGCGGCCTCCTTCCAGGAGGCGGTCGTCGACGTCCTCACCCGCAAGGCCGTGCGGGCCTGCAAGGACGAGGGCGTCGACCACCTGATGATCGGCGGCGGCGTCGCGGCCAACTCCCGGCTGCGCGCCCTCGCCCAGGAGCGCTGCGAGGCCGCCGGTATCCGGCTGCGCGTCCCGCGTCCCAAGCTGTGCACGGACAACGGCGCGATGGTCGCCGCACTGGGCGCGGAGATGGTCGCCCGGGGACGTGCCGCGTCCGGCTGGGACCTGTCCGCGGACTCCTCCCTCCCGGTGACCGACCCGCACGTGCCGGGCCCCACGCACGAGGACGACCACGGCGACGGCCACAGCCACGGTCACGATCACGTGCACGAGGTCAGCAAGGAGAACCTGTACTCATGAGTGCTGCGGCATGACGGTCGCGTTGATGTGGGAGGCCCGGGCGGCGGCGGGACGCGGCGAGGAACTGCTGGCCTGGGCCCGCGCCCAGCGGCTCGACGGCGCCCCCCTGCGCCGCGAGACCTTCCGCGCCCCCCAGGACCGGGTCCTGGTCATCACCTGGTGGGACGCCGCGTACGACGCCGAACTCCCCGAACTACCCGACCCGGAAGACGGGTTGACGACCAGGCCGGTGCACCGCTGGCGCTTCGAGTCGGTGACCGGCCAGGCGTGAGCCCGCGGGTCCCTCAGCCCGCCGACACCTCCGTCTCGCAGCGCAACCGGCGGTCCGTCCCCACCTCGCGCACCGGGCCCGTCAGCCGCAGCGACGCCGTGTGGCGGTGGTCGGCGCTGGAGGAGGACAGCCGCAGTTCCAGCGCGCCGGGCTCCACCACACGCCGGCCCTCGCGGTCGGTGAACGCCGACAGGTCGGTGTGGAAGCGGAAGGTGACCCGGCCGGCCTCACCCGGGGCCAGTTCCAGGCGCTGGTAGCCGACCAGGCGCACATCGGGGCGGGTCACGCTCGCCACCGGGTCGTGCAGATAGAGCTGGACGACCTCCGCGCCGGCGCGCTCGCCGGTGTTGCGGACGGTGAGGGAGAGGTCGTAGGAGCCGTCGGTGGAGATCTCGCCCTCAGGACCGCCCGTGACGTCCTCCCAGGCGAACGTCGTGTACGAGCGGCCGTGCCCGAAGGCGTACAACGGCGTCGGGTCCAGGTTGCTGACCTCGCCGGCCAGGCCCAGCGGCGGCTGGAGGTACGTCCACGGCTGGCCGCCGGGGACGCGCGGCACGCTCACCGGCAGGCGGCCCGAGGGGTTCACCCGGCCCGACAGCGCGCCCGCGACCGCCGGTCCGCCCTCCTCGCCGGGGAAGAACGCCTGGACCACCGCGCCCAGCCGGCCGTGCCAGCGGCCGAGCGCGTAGGGGCGGCCGGTCAGCAGGACCAGCACCACCGGTACGCCCGTCGCCGTCAGGGCGTCGAGCAACTCGCCCTGGACGCCCGGCAGTCGAAGATCCGTCACATCGCAGCCCTCGCCCGAGGTGCCCCGCCCGAACAGGCCCGCCCGGTCGCCGAGGACCGCCACGCAGACGTCGGCCTCCGCCGCCCGCGCCACCGCCTCGTCGAACCCGGACCGGTCCGGCTCCGACACCGGGCACCCCTCGGCGAACGTCACCTTGGCGTCGGGCAGTTCGGAACGCAGCGACTCCAGCAGCGTCGGGATGGAGATGCCGGTCTCCACGCCGGGGTGGTGGGTGAGGACATGGGAGGGGAAGGAGTAGCAGCCCAGCATGGCGAGCGGATCGGCCGCCCTCGGGCCCACCACCGCGATCCGGGTGCCGGGGGCGAGGGGGAGCAGCCCGTCGGGGTTGTCGAGCAGCACGACGGACTCCTCGGCCAGCCGACGGGCGAGCGCGCGGTTGGCCCCCGAGTCGAGCCGGATCCGAGACCGGCCCGCCGCGGCCGTCCCCCCGGCCGTCTCCCCGGCCGTCCCCTGCTCCGTCGCCGCCTCCGGCCGCCAGTCCTCGTCGAGGAGGCCGAGTTCGCACTTCTGCACCAGCACCCTGCGGGCCGCCCGGTCGACCAGGCCCTCCGGGACCAGCCCCTCCCGCACGGCCGCCACCAGCGCGTCGCCGTAGTACTTCACCGTCGGCAGCTCGACGTCGACGCCGGCCTCCAGCGCCAGCCGGGCCGCCTCCGCCGGCGTGCCCGCCACCCGGTGCAGGGTCTGGAGGAAGCCGATGCCGAAGTAGTCGGCGACCACCGTCCCGGTGAAGCCCCACTCCTCGCGCAGCAGCCCGGTCAGCAGCTCCGGGTCGGCGGAGGCGGGGACGCCGTCCCGTTCCGTGTAGGCGGCCATCACCGAGCGCGCCCCGCCCTCGCGCAGCGCCATCTCGAACGGCGGCAGCGTCACGTCGGCGAACTCGCGCGCGCCCGCCCGCACGGGAGCCAGGTTGCGCGCGCCCGCCGAGGAGGCGTACCCGGCGAAGTGCTTGAGCGTGGCGACGATCCCGGCCGACTCCAGGCCCCGCACGTACGCCGTGCCGACCGTGCCGACCAGGTACGGGTCCTCGCCGATCGTCTCCTCGACCCGCCCCCACCGCGGGTCGCGGACGACGTCGAGCACGGGCGCCAGCCCCTGGTGCACGCCGACCGAGCGCATGTCCCGCCCGATGCGCCGGGCCATCTCCTCCACCAGCGGCGGGTCGAAGGAGGCGCCCCAGGCCAGCGGGACCGGGTAGGCGGTGGCCCGCCAGGCGGTGAATCCGGCGAGGCACTCCTCGTGCGCCACCGCCGGGATGCCGAAGCGGCCCGCCCCGGCGATCTGCCGCTGCGCCCCGGCCAGGGCACGCGCGCCGACCGCCGGGTCCACGGGGGCGGTGCCGAAGGAGCGGGTCAGCTGGCCGAGCCCACGGGTGATCAACTCGGTCCAGTCCCGCTCGGCGGCCTCGTCGGTCATGTCGTGCTGGTGCGGCGCGACGCCCTCTCCGTCCGTCGCGGCGCCGACCCACACCCCGTACAGCTGGGCGGTCTTCTCCTCCAGGGTCATCCGGGCGAGGAGGTCGTCGACTCGGGCGGCGGCGGACAGAGCGCGGTCACGCCAGGGTGCGGTGGTCATGAAACTCCTGTCCCGGAGGTGTCCCGGAGGAAACCGGTCCCGAAGGATTCGAATGTTTCGTAACACACTTCGAATGTTCCGGGAACCTATGGTGCCGTACGAGGTTCGTCAAGAGGGGGTGCGGGGATACGATCGCCGCCATGACTTCCCCGGATCCCGCTGGAACGCGGACAGGAGCGCGGCCGACGCAGACCGCCACGCTCGCGGAGATCGCCCGCGAGGCCGGCGTCTCCGCCCCGACTGTTTCGAAGGTCCTCAACGGCCGCGCCGACGTCGCCCCCGCGACCCGCACCCGTGTCGAGGAGCTGCTGCGCGCCCACGGCTACCGGCGCCGGCGCGCGGAGGCGACCCGCTCGCCCCTGATCGACCTGGTCTTCCACGAGCTGGAGAGCGCCTGGGCGATGGAGGTCATCCGGGGTGTGGAGAACGTCGCGCGGGACGCCGGGCTGAGCGTGGTGCTGAGCGAGAGCGCCGGGCGGCTCACCCCCGGGCGGACCTGGGCCGACCAGGTCGCCGCCCGCCGTCCGCACGGCGTGATCCTCGTCCTGTCCGGGCTCGACGAGTCCCAGCGCGCGCTGCTGACCAGCCGTTCCATTCCGTTCGTGGTGATGGACCCGGCGGGCGACCCGGGCGCCGACGTGCCCTCCATCGGCGCCACCAACTGGCAGGGCGGGCTCGCCGCGACCCGGCATCTGGTGGAGCTGGGGCACCGGCGGATCGGTGCGATCAGCGGGCCCCCGCAGATGATGTGCAGCCGGGCCCGCATCGACGGTTACCGGGCCGCGCTGGAGACGGCCGGGCTGCCGGTCGACCCGGCGCTGATCAGGACCGGCGACTTCCACCACGAGACGGGCTACCGGATCGGCCGTGAGCTGCTCGACCGCCCCGACCGGCCCACCGCCGTCTTCGCCGGCAACGACCTCCAGGCGCTCGGCGTGTACGAGGCGGCGCGCGAGCTGGGGCTGAGGATCCCGGAGGACCTGAGCGTCGTCGGCTTCGACGACCTGCCGGTGGCGCCCTGGGTGGGGCCGCCGCTGACGACCGTACGGCAGCCGCTGATGGAGATGGCGGAGGCGGCGGCCCGGCTGGTGCTGGAGCTGGGGCGGTCCTCACCGGAGGAGGGACCGGCGGCGACGCGGGTGGAGCTGGCGACGAGTCTGGTGGTGCGCACCAGCACGGCGGCGCCGGGCGGATCGACGGGACCGAAGCCAGTCGGCTGACCGACCGAAACTTTCGACACCCGTTGCCCTGCCGGAGAACCGGTCCGCGACCGGTCCGGGCCGACTTCCTAACATCCCCCTAATAATTCGGACTTACGTTCATCGCGTGACGGAAATCGACGCGAGCGAGCACGGAGACGGCCGGCGCAAGCGGCCGAGAACGCTGAAGACCGCCGGCCTCACCCTCGCCGCAGCGCTGGTCCTGGGCGCGGCCGCAGCGGGCTGGGCGGCCTACCGGCACCTCGACGGCAACATCACGAGCGTCGACATCGACACCGCGCTCGGTGACGACCGCCCGGCGCGGGCGGTGAACGCCCCCGTGCCGTACGGCGCCGCGTCCCCCGCCCCGTTACCGGCGGGGTCCCTCAACATCCTCGTCCTCGGCTCCGACTCGCGCGGCGGCGCGGAGAACCGGGAACTCGGCGGCGGCGACAGCACCGGCGCCCGCTCCGACACCGCGATGGTCGTGCACGTCGACGCGGGCCGCCGCAGCGCCACGATCGTCAGCGTCCCGCGGGACACCCTGGTGACCCGGCCGTCCTGCCCGCTGCCCTCCGGCGGCTCCACGTCGGCGGCGCACGGCGTCATGTTCAACACCGCCTATGCGCTGGGCGGTCCGGTGTGTGCCGTGAAGACCGTCGAGTCGATCACCGGCGTGCGCATGGACCACTACGTCGAGGTCGACTTCTCGGGCTTCGCGAAGCTGGTGAACGCGCTCGGCGGGGTCACGGTGACCACGACAGAGGACATCGACGACGAGGACAGCCACCTCACCCTCGCGGCCGGCGTCCACCACCTCGACGGCGTCCAGGCCCTCGCCCTGGCCCGCACCCGGCACGGCATAGGCGACGGCAGCGACCTCGGCCGCATCGGCCTCCAGCAGACGCTGGTGAAGGCACTTCTGGAACAGATCGCCTCCACCGACCTGTTGACCAGCCCCACCCGCCTGTACGAGGTCGCCGACGCGGCCACCCGAAGCCTCACCACCGACACCGGCCTGGACTCCCTCTCCGAACTGACGGAACTCGCCCGGAGCCTGCAATCCCTGTCCGCCCCGCAGGTCACGACCGTGATGATGCCGGTGCGCCCGGCCCCCTCCGACCCCAACCGGGTGGTCGCCCGCAATCCCGCGGCGAGCGACCTCTGGAAGTCCCTGCGCCGCCCCTGAATCCGCCCGGCGACGACGCCGGGGCATGCGCGACTGAGCTACCGCCCCTGTTCGTTGGGCGTGGGGCCTTCGGCCGGCCGCCCGACGAGCATCGTCGGGGCTCCCGCCACGCGGGTCAGGAACACCGTCGCCGCGTTCGACCCCTGCGGCCTGACCTTCTTGCGGAGTTCCTCCGGCTCCACGGCCGACCCGCGCTTCTTCACCGTCAGGATCCCCACCTCCCGCTCCCGCAGCAGCGCCTTCAGCTTCTTGACGTTGAAGGGCAGCCGGTCGGTGATCTCGTACGCGGTGGCGTACGGCGTCGGCCTCAGGGCGTCCGCGGTGACGTAGGCGATGGTCTCGTCGACCAGGCCGCCGTCCAGGTCCCGGGCGACGTCCGCGACCAGGTGGGCGCGGACGACGGCCCCGTCGGGCTCGTAGAGGTAGCGGCCGACGGGGCGGACGGGCGGGTTCGGCAGACCGGCGCCGCGCAGGGTGCGCGGTCCGGGCAGCAGTGTGGCGCGGACGGTTCCCGGATCCGTCCCGAACCACAGCACCGCCTCCTTCACGTCCCCGCCGTCCGAGATCCACTCGGCCTCGGCCTCGGCCGGCACGGCCTCGTGGGGGATGCCCGGGGCCACCTTCAACGCGGCGTGCGGCGCCTTGAGCGCGGCACCGACGGCCCAGGACAGGGGCGGCGAGTACGCCTCCGGGTCGAAGATCCGTCCCCGGCCGCCCCGCCGGGCCGGGTCGACGAACACGGCGTCGTACCCGGCCGTGTCCACCTCCGTCACGTCCGCCTCCCGTACGTCGATCAGGCCGGCGAGGCCGAGCGCGTCCGCGTTCGCCCGGGCCGCCGCCGCCGTCACCGGGTCCCGGTCCACGGCCAGCACCCTGATGCCCGCGCGCGCCAGCGCGATCGCGTCGCCGCCGATCCCGCTGCACAGGTCGGCGACGCAGGACACGCCCAGCTCCCTCAGCCGCGCCGCCCGGTACGCCGCCACGCTCGCCCGCGTCGACTGCTCGACCCCGTGGGGGGTGAAGAACATCCGTGCCGCGTCCTCGGCCCCGAACTTCACCGTCGCCCGCTGCCGCAGCCGTTCCTGCCCCAGGGCGGCGGAGACGAGCGCGGCGGGGTGCGTGCGCCGCAGTCGCGTGGCGACGGCGAGTTCGTCGGCGGGGGCGGTGCCGCGCACGGCGTCGAGCAGGGCGCGGCCTTCGGGGGTGAGGAGGGGAGCGAGGTCATTCACCTGGTCATTGTGGGCCAGTCGGAGGACGGTGCGCCTGCGGCCGCGGTGTCTGACGGGGGTTTCGGGGCCGGACTGCGAGGATCCGGCGCCATGGGATCAGTCGTACGAAATGATAAATACCGGACGAAATGGACGGCGTGCCAGAGCGGTCTCACGGCCCTCGCCCTGGCCGCGATCGTCTCGGGCTGTGCGGACAGCGGCGACGGCGCGGCCGGCCCCGCCCCCGGCCGGCAGCCCGACGAGAGCCCGAAGGCCGGCCCCCTCCACTCGTACGCGGCCAGACTGCGCGCCGACCACGCGGCGAGGGCGGCCGCGGCCGAGCGCTGGGATCTGGAGAAGGTCCCGCTCACACCCCCCGCGCCGCCCGCCAGGAAACCGAGGATCGGCACCCGCGAAGGCTTCGAGGTCGACGATCACGAGGAACTCGGCCTCCCGCCGGTCTTCACCACCGTCCCCACCGACGACAAGGTCGTCTTCCTCACCGTCGACGACGGCGCGGAGAAGGACCCGGCGTTCCTGCGCATGATGACCGAGCTGCGCATCCCGTACACCGCGTTCCTCAGCGACTACCTCGTCAAGGACGACTACGGCTACTTCAAGAAGATGCAGGACGACGGGGTGACCCTGAACAACCACACCCTCCACCACCCCTACCTGCCGGGCCTGTCCTACCAGCGTCAGAAGCGCGAGATCTGCGGCATGCAGGACGTCGTCGAGGAGCAGTACGGCCGCCGCCCGAGCCTCTTCCGCCCGCCGTACGGCAACTACAACAGAGCCACCCTGCGAGCCGCGAAGTCCTGCGGCGTCACCCATGTGCCCCTGTGGAACGAGGAGGTGTTCGTCGACCACTGGGAGTACCGCGAGTGGGACCGCGAGCTCCACCCGGGCGACATCGTCCTGAGTCACTTCCGCGGCCCGGACGACTGGAAGGGCACAATGCCCGACATGATCCGCACCTTCCTGAACAAGGCGACGAAAGAGGGATATGCGGTGGCCCGCCTGGAGGACTACCTGTGAGACACCGGGGGCGGCCCTCGGCCCCCACGGCGCTGGCGCTCGTGGCGGCCCTCACCGGCTGCGCCCTCACCGCCTGCGCCCCCGCAGGCGAACCGGCGGCCGGGCCGGCGGCGACCCGAGCGCGCTCCGCGCCCGCCCCCGCGACGGGGCCGCCGTACCGCCGCTGGGGCCTGAAGTCCCCCCTGGCCCCCGCACCGGCCCCCACCCGCCCGAAGTCCCCGCCCCGCCCCCTCTCCCCGGTCCTCGACCGCGTCAGCACCTCCGACAGGGTCGTCTTCCTCACCTACGACGACGGCGCCGAACGCGACCCTCAGTTCGTCGACATGGTCCGCGAACTGCGCCTGCCCGTCAGCGTGTTCGTCACCGACAGCGTCGCCGGCCCGGCCTACGCCCACTTCGCCCGGCTGCGCGAGGTCGGCGCGGACCTCCAGAACCACACTCTCGACCACGCCGCCCTGCGCGGCCTGCCCTACGCCGGCCAGCGCGCCGAGATCTGCGGCCAGCAGCACAAGCTCAACGCCCGCTTCGGTCTGCGCCCCCGCCTTCTCCGCCCGCCCTACGGCGCGTACGACACCACCACCCGCCGAGCCGCCGCCGACTGCGGCATCACCGCGATCATCCTGTGGCGCGCCTCCGCCGACCCCGAAGACCCCCACCGCCTGCACCCCGGCGACATCCTCGCCACGACCCCCGACCGAACGCCGAGCCTGCTGCGCCAAATCCAGCGGCAACATCTGACGGTGGGCAAGCTGGAGGACTACCTGTAAGCCCGGTGAATTCAGCCCGTCCGGGGGTGCCCCCTCCGGGGGGGCTTGAGGACGAGGCCCGTTCAGGGCCGAAGCGGGGGCTTGGGGGCGGCGGCCCCCAAAGGACGCCCACCCCGGCACCGGGTGCCGAACACGCTCACCCGAGCGGAATTTTCGGCCGACGCGCCGCAGGCATTGGCACTCCGCTTGACCGAGTGCTAACCCCGGTCATAGTCTCGGCTCTGGCACTCCCCACTGGAGAGTGCCAACAACGCGACGGGCAGGTCCGGCACCCGCGACGACGGATCCACCTGGTCGCCACCTCAGACAGTTAACCCCGTGAGATCTCCGAAGGGGGAGGTCGGATCGTGACGACCACCAGCTCCAAGGTTGCCATCAAGCCGCTCGAGGACCGCATCGTGGTCCAGCCGCTCGACGCCGAGCAGACCACGGCCTCGGGCCTGGTCATCCCGGACACCGCGAAGGAGAAGCCCCAGGAGGGCGCCGTCCTCGCCGTGGGCCCGGGCCGCTTCGAGAACGGCGAGCGCCTGCCGCTCGACGTCAAGGTCGGCGATGTCGTCCTGTACAGCAAGTACGGCGGCACCGAGGTGAAGTACAACGGCGAGGAGTACCTCGTCCTCTCGGCTCGCGACGTTCTCGCGATCATCGAGAAGTAGTTCACCCCGGATCGTTCCGGAAGCACATTGATGCTTGACGCTGCGCCCCTGGCCCCCGCGACCACATAAGAAGCCGGGCGCCCGGGGCGCAGTGCGTTTTTTTCATCCACAGATCTCCGAGAGGGCTCCCGCTGTCATGGCGAAGATCCTGAAGTTCGACGAGGACGCCCGTCGCGCCCTCGAGCGCGGCGTCAACAAGCTGGCCGACACGGTCAAGGTGACGATCGGCCCCAAGGGCCGCAACGTTGTCATCGACAAGAAGTTCGGCGCCCCCACCATCACCAACGACGGTGTCACGATCGCCCGCGAGGTGGAGATCGACGACCCGTACGAGAACCTCGGCGCGCAGCTGGTGAAGGAGGTGGCGACCAAGACCAACGACATCGCGGGCGACGGCACCACCACCGCCACCGTGCTCGCCCAGGCGCTGGTGCGCGAGGGCCTGAAGAACGTGGCCGCCGGCGCGTCCCCCGCCCTGCTCAAGAAGGGCATCGACGCCGCCGTCAAGGCCGTCTCCGAGGACCTGCTCGCGTCGGCCCGCCCGATCGACGAGAAGTCCGACATCGCCGCCGTGGCCGCGCTGTCCGCCCAGGACCAGCAGGTCGGCGAGCTCATCGCCGAGGCCATGGACAAGGTCGGCAAGGACGGTGTCATCACCGTCGAGGAGTCCAACACCTTCGGTCTGGAGCTGGACTTCACCGAGGGCATGGCCTTCGACAAGGGCTACCTGTCGCCGTACTTCGTGACGGACCAGGAGCGCATGGAGGCCGTCCTGGAGGACCCCTACATCCTCATCAACCAGGGCAAGATCTCCTCGATCGCCGACCTGCTGCCGCTGCTGGAGAAGGTCATTCAGACCAACGCCTCCAAGCCGCTGCTGATCATCGCCGAGGACCTCGAGGGCGAGGCGCTGTCCACCCTCGTCGTCAACAAGATCCGCGGCACCTTCAACGCGGTCGCGGTCAAGGCCCCCGGCTTCGGCGACCGCCGCAAGGCGATGCTGCAGGACATGGCCACCCTCACCGGCGCCACCGTCATCTCCGAGGAGGTCGGCCTCAAGCTCGACCAGGTCGGCATCGACGTCCTCGGCTCCGCCCGCCGCGTCACCGTCACCAAGGACGACACCACGATCGTCGACGGCGCCGGCAACTCCGCCGACGTGCAGGGCCGCGTCGCGCAGATCAAGGCCGAGATCGAGAACACGGACTCCGACTGGGACCGCGAGAAGCTCCAGGAGCGCCTCGCGAAGCTGGCCGGCGGCGTGTGCGTGATCAAGGTCGGCGCCGCCACCGAGGTGGAGCTGAAGGAGAAGAAGCACCGTCTGGAGGACGCCATCTCCGCGACCCGCGCCGCGGTCGAGGAGGGCATCGTCTCCGGTGGCGGTTCCGCGCTCGTCCACGCCGTCAAGGTCCTCGAGGGCAACCTCGACAAGACCGGCGACGAGGCGACCGGCGTCGCCGTGGTCCGCAAGGCCGCCGTCGAGCCGCTGCGCTGGATCGCCGAGAACGCCGGCCTCGAGGGCTACGTCATCACCTCCAAGGTCGCAGAGCTCGACAAGGGCCAGGGCTTCAACGCCGCGACCGGCGAGTACGGCGACCTGGTCAAGGCCGGCGTCATCGACCCGGTCAAGGTCACCCGCTCCGCCCTGGAGAACGCCGCCTCCATCGCCTCCCTCCTCCTGACGACCGAGACCCTGGTCGTCGAGAAGAAGGAAGAGGAAGAGCCCGCCGCGGCCGGCCACGGCCACGGCCACGCCCACTGAGCGAACCGCTCGTAACAGGCGAAGCGCCGCAGGAAGGCCCCGCTCCCACGCCCACCGCGTGGCAGCGGGGCCTTCCCCGTGCGCGCCCGCTGCACGTCACGGGGTTCCGTGTCCCGAGCGGCTCGGAATCCGGACCGCTTCGGCCGCACCCCCCGCGCCGGTGGGTCGACGACGGGAAGGGTCCTGTTCCGCCCGGGCGGAACAGGACCCTGCGGTGAAATCTCGCGCTATCGGCCCAGCGCCCCCAACTGCTCCAGCAGACCTGCCCGGTCGTACTGCCACCAGCCCTCGCAGATCATGCCGTCGCGGAAGCGGTGCCAGGTCATGCCGGTCATGGTGACGTCCTGGCCGGTCGCCGGGATGCCGACGAAGTCGCCGTGGTGGCGCCCCGTGAAGGTCCAGCGGGTGCACACCCGCTCCTCCTCGGAGAGCTGGTCGTCGACCCGCATCGAGAAGTCGAAGGCCCGCCGCCAGCCCGCGACCTCCTCACGGGCGGCCCGCAAGCCCGTGTCCCGCGCGTTGGCCGGGTCGTGATCGAGGTAGTCGTCCGAGACGCGCTCGAACAGCCGGTCGATGTCGCCCCGTCCGAGCCCCTCGAAGAACTCACGGGCCATCACCCGGTTGAGCTGCTCGTCGCGCACGACATCCAGATCGGTGAAGGTCGGCGTCTCCTCGCACAGGGCGACCATGTCCCGGAAGATCCGCCCGGTCTCCGGCAGGTTCGAGTTCCGCATCGCCTCCTCGTACGACGGGAACTCCACGATCTCGATGAAGTGCGAATCGTCGGAGCGGTCCTTGCCGACCAGCGCGTGCGTGGCGGTCCGCTTCCCCTTGGTCTGTTCGACCCATGTGTCCAGCAGCCGGTTCATCTCGTCGAACCGGCTGGTCCTGCAGTCGATGAGCTGTACGAACGTCATGGCGCAGCCTCCGGCCCCCCTGGGTCCGGTTCCGTCACGCCCATTTTCCCACCGGAGCGCCGACGCCACCCACCGCTCACCGCACGCCTACTGCGGCCCGTACTTGCGCCCCGTCCGGGAGCTGACCCCGCCCAGCAGGCCCCTCGGCGTCACCTTCACCAGTCCCATCAGCGCCTTGTAGCGGGCGTCGGGGATCGACACGGACTTCCCGCGCGCCAGGTCGTGCAGCGCCGCCGCGACCAGCTTGTCCGCGTCGAGCCACATCCAGCCCGGGATGTTGTCCGTGCCCATCCCGGCCCGCTCGTGGAACTCGGTGCGCACGAAGCCCGGGCACAGCGCCATCAGCCGCACCCCGCTGCCCGCCAGGTCCTTCGCGGCCCCCTGGGTGAACTGCACGACCCACGCCTTGGAGGCCCCGTACGTCCCGCGCGGCAGGAACGCCGCCACCGAGGCCACGTTGACGACACCGCCGCGCCCCCGCTCCCGCATCGCCGCCGTGGCCGCCGAGGTCAGCCGCAGCACCGCCTCGCAGTGCACCTTGAGCATCTTCAGCTCGTCGGCCATCGGCACGTCGAGGTAGCGGCCCTTGTTCCCGAAGCCCGCGTTGTTGACCAGCAGGTCGACGGGGTTCCTGCGGTCGTCGAGCCGGGCGGCCACCGCCTCGATGCCGGCGTCCTCGGCGAGGTCGGCGGTCAGCACCTCCGCCTCGATGCCGTGCCGGTCGTGCAACTCGGTGGCCTGCTCGCGCAGACGCTTGGTGTCCCGGGCGACGAGGACGAGGTCATGCCCGTCCGCCGCCAGCCGCCGCGCGAACGCGGCACCGATGCCCGCGGTCGAACCCGTAATCAGAGCCGTAGTCATGGCGCAAGGTTAATGACCGGAAACCCGCGAGCCCGTTCCCCTCACCCGCTCGGAACCGACGGTCCTCGTCAAAGTGCCGGCGCATGATCGACCGATGATCCCAAGGGCCGCTTATGCTCGAAGGGTGATCGAGGCCCGTCATCTCCGTGTGCTGCGCGCCGTCGCCGCCACCGGTTCCTTCTCGGCGGCCGGGCGCGAGCTCGGCTGCACCCAGCCGGCCGTCAGCCAGCAGATGAAGGCGCTGGAGGCGTCCGTCGGCACGCCTCTGCTCGTGCGCAGCGGACGCGAGATGCGGCTGACCCAGGCGGGCGACGCCCTCGTACGGCACGCCGCCGGGATTCTCTCGGGGCTGACCGCCGCGGAGGAGGAGGTCGCCGCGATCGCCGGACTGCGCGCCGGGCGGGTGCGGCTCGTCTCCTTCCCGAGCGGCAGCTCCACGCTCGTGCCCACCGCCCTCGCCGCGCTGCGCGCCGCCCACCCCGGCACCCGCGTCTCCCTCGAGGAGGCGGAACCGCCCGCCTCGGTGGACAAGCTGCGCGCCGGCGACTGCGACATCGCGCTCGCCTTCCGCTACGAGAGCGCGCAGGGCTGCGCGCAGGAGTGGGCCGACCTGGTCGTACGCCCCTTGCTGACAGACCGGCTCGTCGCCCTCGTCCCGGAGCGGCATCCGCTCGCGCGGGCGGAGTCCGTCGCCATAGGCGAACTGGCCCGGGAGTCCTGGATCGCGGGCTGCCCGCGCTGTCGCGGCCAGCTGGTGGAGGTGTGCGCGGAGGCGGGCTTCACGCCCCGGATCGACTTCGCCACCGACGACTATCCGGCGGTCGCCGGCCTGGTGGGCGCGGGGCTCGGCGTGGCCGTTCTGCCCCAGCTCGCGATCGAGTCCGTACGGCCCCGTGGGGCGCGGGCGGTGACCCTGGAGCCGGCGGTGCGGCGGGAGATCGTCGCGCTGACCCTGCCCGACCTGGCGCAGGTGCCGGCGGTGGCGGCGACGCTGGACCAGCTGGAGCGGGCGGCGGCGCGCTGAGAGCGGCGCGCACATGAAGCAGGGCGCGCTGAGAGAGGCGCGCACATGACACAAGGGCACACGTATGCGTGCCCCATCCCTTTGCAGACCGTCGTGCGGGCCTGCGTGAAGAAACGTTCCTTCAGTTTGTCCTGATCTGCGGCCGTTCAGTCGTCCGGCGGTGTCTCCCCGCCGGTCGACGCCGATACCAGGCGGTGGCGCGCCCGGCCCATGAGCTCCTCGCGTTCATCCTCGGTCAACCCGCCCCACACGCCGTACGGCTCTCTCACCGCCAACGCGTGCGCCGCGCACTGCGCGCGGACCGGGCACCTCATGCAGACCTCCTTGGCCGAGTTCTCGCGAGCGCTCCGCGCCGCCCCGCGCTCACCTTCCGGATGGAAGAAGAGCGAACTGTCCACCCCGCGGCAGGCGGCCAGGAGCTGCCAGTCCCACAGGTCCGCGTTCGGTCCGGGAAGGCGGGAGAAATCTGCCATTGCGTGACCCCTTGTAGCCGTTTCGAGCGGATACGGTGCCAACGACCGTACAACTACGATCTAAGAAGATGAAAATATGACTCATTGCGAATCTAGCCTCAGACACCAGTAAATGGGAAGAAATGGGGCTAATCGGGGCATCGCTCATGACGAAAGCCCGGGGGTCCGCGCGGCTGCCTCCGCCGTGTCCGTCCCCTCACGTAGAGTGCCGAAGACTGCACGCAGCCCCGTAACTCTTTCGAGTGACCATCGTTGAGAGTGCGGAGGCGGTTGAAAACACAAACGCTCGGGCAGGCGTCCGAGACGGTCGACCGCACAGGTGACGATTCGTACCAGCCTGGAGGCACAAGGTGACGCGCATCAGCTGCGGAGGGCGGCCATGACTTCCGTCCTCGTCTGCGACGACTCCCCGCTTGCCCGAGAGGCGCTCCGCCGCGCGGTCGCGACCGTGCCCGGCGTCGAGCGCGTGACGACGGCGGCCAACGGCGAGGAAGTGCTCCGCCGCTGGGGCGCCGACCGCTCGGACCTGATTCTGATGGACGTACGCATGCCCGGGCTGGGCGGTGTCGAGACCGTCAGGCGGCTGCTGTCCGCCGACCCCGGCGCGCGCATCATCATGCTGACCGTCGCGGAGGACCTCGACGGAGTCGCCCTCGCGGTCGCCGCCGGCGCCCGCGGCTATCTGCACAAGGACGCCTCGCGCGCCGAACTGCGGGCGACCGTCACCCAGGCCCTCGCCGACCCGACCTGGCGGCTCGCCCCGCGCCGGCTGCGCTCGGCCGAGATGGGCGCGGCCCCCACGCTCACCGCCCGCGAGATCCAGGTGCTGGAGGGCATGAGCCACGGCCGCTCCAACGCGGAGATCGGCCGCGAGCTGTTCCTCTCCGAGGACACCGTGAAGACCCACGCCCGCCGGCTCTTCAAGAAGCTCGGCGCCTCGGACCGCGCGCACGCCGTGGCGCTCGGATTCCGCTGGGGGCTGGTCCGCTGAGGAACGGTCCGCCGAGTCGAACAACGGGACGAACATCCGTTCCCGTCGGGGCGGGCCTCGGCCCTCTCGGCACCCCGTTTCGACCACTCTCGGTGACGGGCGCGCAGCGACACGCGAGTGACGGGAGTCGCCGCGTGCGCCGTGCGTGTGGAAAACGTCACGGGTGAGGCAGGAGCCGCGACGGGCGTTCGCGACGCGGGGGAAATCGTCGTACGACCTCGGTGCACGGACTCGTCGTATGAGTGGGATCCGTCCCGTGCGCGTACTTCGTCACAGACGCGGTCCGCCGGACGGGACGGAGTGAGCCGACGTCGGCGGAGGGGAGCGGGGTATGCGGGAACGGCCCTGCTCGCGCGGCATGGCGAGCGCGCGGAGCGTACCCGTACGCCGGCCGCAGGCCGGCGGCGGCGCCGGGTCCCGCCGGACCGCCCGCTGCTCGTTTCCCGGCGGATGCCGCATCCTTGAGGTGTGGAGTTCCTCGGGGACGAGTCGGTCGAGCGGAAGGGGAGGGCGCAGGGGATGAGTTCCGGCGCACCTGCTCATAACGCTTCGGTGCACAACGACGGGCACGGCGCGGCGGCCGGACCGGCCGCAGGGCACCATGGACCGATGCGCGATGACGAGGCGGTCCGTGCCCACGCCCAGGGGGCGATCGGCGGCCTCGTGCATCGCGCCGTCGACGGCGACGAACAGGCCACCCACGACCTGCTCGCCCACGTCCACCCCCTCGCCCTGCGCTACTGCCGCACCCGGCTGTCCCGGCTCCCCGGCGACGCGCGCCACTTCGTGGAGGACCTCGCGCAGGAGGTCTGCGTCGCCGTCCTGCTGGCCCTGCCGCGCTACAAGGACACCGGCCGTCCCTTCGAGGCCTTCGTCTTCGCCATCGCCGCCCACAAGGTCGCCGACCTCCAGCGCGCGGCGATGCGCCACCCCGGCTCCACGGCGGTCCCCTCCGACGAGATGCCGGAACGCCCAGACGACTCCCTGGGTCCCGAGGAGCGGGCCCTGCTGAGCAGTGACGCCGAATGGGCGAAGAAACTGATGGCCAACCTGCCCGAGAACCAGCGGGAGCTGCTCCTGCTGCGCATCGCGGTGGGCCTCACGGCGGAGGAGACCGGTCAGATGTTGGGAATGTCACCCGGCGCGGTCCGCGTCGCCCAGCACCGGGCGCTCAGCAGACTGCGCGCCCTCGCCGAGCAGTAGTCCGGACCAGCGCCCCCTTGGGCCGGCCCGGGTTGAACGGGCCCGAGGCCGGCGCCGTACGAACATACGAAGCCGGGAGTCCTTCCGAACCGTGGAATGAGCGAAGCGCGCTTCCCGTTAGCATGGACATCCGCACCGATCAAGGCCATTTGGGGAAGGTGTCATGACTGCCAACGTCGACGGAGTGCCCGGAAAATTCGCGACCCTCGGGCTGACCTACGACGACGTGCTGCTGCTGCCGGGAGCGTCCGAGGTGCTCCCCAACGCGGTCGACACCTCGTCCCGGATCTCCCGCAACGTCCGGGTGAACATCCCGCTGCTGTCCGCTGCGATGGACAAGGTCACCGAGTCCCGCATGGCGATCGCCATGGCCCGTCAGGGCGGCGTCGGCGTGCTGCACCGCAACCTGTCCGTGGAGGACCAGGTCAACCAGGTCGACCTGGTCAAGCGGTCCGAGTCCGGCATGGTCACCGACCCGATCACGGTCCACCCCGAGGCCACGCTCGCCGAGGCCGACGCGCTGTGCGCCAAGTTCCGCATCAGCGGTGTCCCGGTCACCGACCCGGCCGGCAAGCTGCTCGGCATCGTCACCAACCGCGACATGGCCTTCGAGTCGGACCGCACGCGCCAGGTGCGCGAGGTCATGACGCCGATGCCGCTGGTCACCGGCAAGGTCGGCATCTCGGGCGGCGACGCCATGGAGCTGCTGCGCCGCCACAAGATCGAGAAGCTTCCGCTGGTCGACGACGCGGGCGTCCTCAAGGGTCTGATCACGGTCAAGGACTTCGTGAAGGCCGAGCAGTACCCCAACGCCGCCAAGGACGCCGAGGGCCGGCTGCTCGTCGGCGCGGCCGTCGGCGCGAGCCCCGAGGCGCTGGAGCGCGCCCAGGCGCTGGCCGAGGCCGGTGTGGACTTCCTGGTCGTCGACACCTCGCACGGCCACAACAGCAACGCCCTCAGCTGGATGTCCAAGATCAAGTCGAGCGTGGGCGTCGATGTGATCGGCGGCAACGTCGCCACCCGTGACGGCGCGCAGGCCCTCATCGACGCCGGTGTCGACGGCATCAAGGTCGGTGTCGGCCCCGGCTCGATCTGCACCACGCGTGTCGTCGCCGGCATCGGCGTCCCGCAGGTCACCGCCATCTACGAGGCCTCCCTCGCGGCCCGCCCGGCGGGCATCCCGCTGATCGGCGACGGCGGCCTGCAGTACTCCGGCGACATCGGCAAGGCGCTCGCCGCCGGCGCCGACACGGTGATGCTGGGCAGCCTCCTCGCCGGCTGCGAGGAGTCCCCGGGTGAACTGCAGTTCATCAACGGCAAGCAGTTCAAGTCGTACCGCGGCATGGGCTCGCTCGGCGCGATGCAGTCCCGCGGCCAGGCCAGGTCCTACTCCAAGGACCGCTACTTCCAGGCCGAGGTCGGCTCGGACGACAAGCTCGTGCCCGAGGGCATCGAGGGCCAGGTGCCCTACCGCGGCCCGCTCGCCAACGTGCTGCACCAGCTCGTCGGCGGTCTCCGCCAGACGATGGGGTACGTGGGCGCGGCCACCATCGGGGAGATGGAGAGCAAGGGCCGGTTCGTCCGGATCACCTCGGCGGGCCTGAAGGAGAGCCACCCGCACGACATCCAGATGACGGTCGAGGCGCCGAACTACAGCACCAAGTAGACGCAGGGCTTCCGCCAGGGCGGCCCCGGATCCCCCGGGGCCGCCCTCGCTCGTTCCGGGGGCCGCCCTCGGTGTGCCCGCCGGGCCCGTCGGCGATACTGGAAGACGCTGAAACGCATCAGGGAAAGGCCACAGACGTGACTGAGATCGAGATCGGGCGCGGCAAGCGCGGCCGCCGGGCGTACGCCTTCGACGACATCGCCGTCGTCCCCAGCCGCCGTACGCGGGACCCGAAGGAGGTCTCGATCGCCTGGCAGATCGACGCCTACCGCTTCGAGCTGCCGTTCCTGGCCGCCCCCATGGACTCGGTCGTCTCCCCGGCCACCGCGATCCGCATCGGGGAGCTCGGCGGGCTCGGCGTGCTCAACCTCGAAGGCCTGTGGACGCGGCACGAGGACCCCCAGCCGCTGCTGGACGAGATCGTCGCTCTGCCCGTCGAGGCGGCCACCCGGCGTCTGCAGGAGATCTACGCCGCCCCCATCAAGGAGGAGCTGATCGGGCAGCGCATCAAGGAGGTGCGCGACTCGGGCGTGGTCACGGCCGCGGCGCTCTCCCCGCAGCGCACCGCCCAGTTCTCCAAGGCCGTCGTCGACGCGGGCGTGGACATCTTCGTCATCCGCGGGACGACGGTTTCGGCGGAGCACGTCTCCGGCTCGCACGAGCCGCTGAACCTGAAGCAGTTCATCTACGAGCTCGACGTCCCGGTGATCGTCGGCGGCTGCGCCACCTACACCGCGGCCCTGCACCTGATGCGCACCGGCGCGGCCGGCGTGCTGGTCGGCTTCGGCGGCGGCGCGGCGCACACCACGCGCAACGTGCTCGGCATCCAGGTCCCGATGGCCACGGCGGTGGCCGACGTCGCCGCGGCGCGCCGCGACTACATGGACGAGTCCGGCGGCCGGTACGTGCACGTGATCGCCGACGGCGGCGTCGGCTGGTCCGGCGACCTGCCCAAGGCGATCGCCTGCGGCGCCGACTCGGTGATGATGGGCTCCCCGCTGGCCCGCGCGACCGACGCGCCGGGCCGGGGCCACCACTGGGGCATGGAGGCCGTCAACGAGGAACTGCCGCGCGGCAAGAAGGTCGACCTCGGCACGGTCGGCACCCTCGAGGAGGTCCTCACCGGCCCGTCGCACACCCCGGACGGCTCGATGAACTTCTTCGGCGCCCTCCGCCGCGCCATGGCCACCACCGGCTACAGCGAACTGAAGGAGTTCCAGCGCGTGGAGGTCACCGTGGCGGACTCGGTCCACCGCCGCTGACCCCGAACCCCCGAAGGGGCCGGGGGGGGCCCCCCCCCCGGGCGGCCCCCCCCCCCCCCCCGCCCCCCCCCCGGGGGGGGGGGGGGGGCGCGGCCCGGGGGGGGGGGGGGGGGGGGGGGGGGGCCCCGGGT
>NZ_JBIWPF010000012.1:0-290461 GCF_044768125.1 Streptomyces sp. NPDC101166 | reverse complement strand
TGGAACAGCTCCCATAACTCGTCCGGCACCAGCCGCTCAACTATCCCCACCACGGCCGACAGCCTACCCAGGCAACCAAATGAGATGACGTCTTAGTCCACGAGCCCGCCCGTCCCGTCGAGTCCCGGCCCACCGAGGAGGACCTGCTGGTGGTCTACGTCGACGGCCCGGTGCCCGATGACCTGGTCACCCGGCGAGATCGGTGCGGTCGCTCTCGGCTTCCTGAACCACGGCACCTTCCACCGCCGCGACGTGGCCGGCAATAGGCCGCTGGACAATTTCACTCACGGCACCTTCAACAAGTACCGCCGCGTTGCGTGTCAGGCGCGAGGGTTCTGCCCTTCAGTACTTTTCCAGAACTCTCGCAAGGCGAGGACGAGTTCGTCGGGCGCCTCTTCAGCCATGTGGTGCCCGGAGTCGATCGGGCCGCCGCACAGACGGTCGTTCGTCCAGTCCCGCCACACGCTCAGTACGTCGCCGTAGAGGTCGACCATGTCGTCGTGGACAGCCCACAGCACCTGCAGCGGACAGCTGATGCGCCGGCCGGCCTGACGGTCGGCGTCGTCGTGATCCCGGTCGACCCCGAGGCCGGCGCGGTAGTCCTCGCACATGGCGTGCACGGTGGCCGGGTCATGAATAGCACGGTGGTAGTCCTCGAACGCCTCGGCACCCATGTGTTCAGAGGTGGCCTTGTACCAGGCGTCGGGGTCCGCATTGATGATGCGCTCAGCGGGCTTGTCGGTCTGTGCGAGGAAGAACCAGTGCCACCAGCTCGCGGCGAACGTCGCGTTGCAACGTCGCAGTGCCTCCCCGAGGGGAACGGCGTCCAGGACGCTCACGGCGGACACCGCCCCCGGGTGGTCCAGTGCGAGGCGAGTGGCCACGTACGCGCCCCGGTCGTGCCCGACGACGGCGAACCGCTCGTGCCCGAGTCGGCGCATGACCGCCAGGCAGTCGCGGGCCATGGCGCGCTTGGAGTACGGGCGGTGTTCCGGGTCGGTCGGAGGCTTGTCGGACCCACCGTAGCCACGCAGGTCGGGGCAGACGACAGTGTGACCGGAGGCGGCCAGCAGCGGGGCGACGCGGTGCCAGGTCGCGTGCGTGCGCGGGTGCCCGTGCAAGAGCAGTACCGCCGGACCTTCGCCACCGTGACGCACCCGCAGATGAGCCCCGTCGCCTTCGCATCGTGTCAGCTCGAAGCCGTCGAACACGTACCCTCCTAGGCCGGACACCACAGCTCGCCTGCCCCTCGGCGCGCTGTTCACACGGGCGTCACCCTGCTGACAGTGCGTACCGACACCGCCGTGCGCAAACGGCCAAGTGAAGTGCTCAGTCACAGCCGGACTTCGCAACGCCGTCGGGCAATACACCGCTGTCTGGTTCCCACAAGCGTGCACGGCCGCGCCGCGCCGCAAACTGCAGCGCGCACAAGGCTCCCGCCCCGCCGACCGCGCGCGGCTGATGGGCTTCAGAGACTGAAGACGAGTTCGGCCTGGTCGCGCCCGGTGGTGTGCAGGTCCCAGTAGACCGGGGAGATCTCCTCGGGCTGGGCGGTCGGGAATCCGGGGATCGCCGGCGTGCCGATCGACACGTTGATGGCGACGTGCGCCGCCTGGACACCCGTGCCGTCCAGCTCCTTGTGCAGGTTGATCACCCAGTTGCGCAGTGCCGCGGCGGCGGCGTTGACGTTGGCGACCTGCGGCACGGGGTCGACGGAGCCGGCGCCGGTGGTGAACAGCAGGGTGCCCGCACCGGCCTCCCGCATGGCGGGCAACACCGCACGGGTGGCCTCGATCGCTCCGTAGAGCTGGAACTCGATCTCGTGCTGCACGTCGGCCGGCTCGGTGGCGCCCGGGGTGGTCATGACGGTCTGGAGGCCGCCGACCGGGGAGTACTCCAGGACGTCGATGCCGCCGAAGTGCGCAGCTGTGTCCTTGAGTGCCTGGGTGAGGGCGGGGCGGTCGAGGACGTCGGCGGGGAAGGCGGCGGCGGTGATGCCCTCGCCGGCCAGCTCGCCGGCAAGGACTTCGAGCTTGGCCCGGTTGCGGGCGATCAGTGCGACGTCGTAGCCGTGAGTGCCGTAGGTGCGGGCGATGGCGAGACCGAGCTGGGGGCCGGCACCGACGATGGCGATGGTGGGCATGAGGGAGCCTTTCATTGAAAGGGCGGTGGACAGGGCTATCCGTTTCATTTCCGGAAAGCCCTATCCGGTTCGCTGCCCACCGTAACACGAGAATCGGATAAGGCATTCCGGTTTGTTAGTCTGACGTCATGAGCCCCCGAGACCCGCACACCGAAGCCAGCGCCGGCGCGACTGTCTCCGCAGGTCAGTCCAAGCGCAGCGACGCGGAGCGCAACCGGGGGCGGATCATCGCCGCCGCGCGTACGGTCTTCGGCCGCGACGGGCTGAACGCCTCGATGGCCTCGGTCGCACGGGAGACCGGGGTCGGGATCGCCACCCTCTTCCGCCACTTCCCCCGCAAGGAGGACCTGCTCGCCGCGGTCTTCGCCGACCGCATGAAGGCGTACGCGCAGGCCACCGAAGAAGCCCTGGCCGATCCGGACCCGTGGCGCGGCTTCACCGGCTACATCGAGACCGTCTGCGCGATGCAGGCCGCCGACCGCGGCTTCGCCGACATCCTGACCATGAACTTCCCGGGCGTCCCGGAGCTGGAGACGTACCACGCTCAGGCGTACGAGGGCTTCCTCGAACTCATCGGCCGCGCCAAGAACAGCGGGCAGCTGCGCGAGGACTTCACCAGCCGCGATCTCGTGCTGCTGCTGATGGCCAACGCCGGAGTCCTCAGCGCCACTGCCGATGCCGCCCCGGACGCCTGGCGCCGCCTGGTCGCCTGGATGATCCAGTCCTTCCAGGCCCCGGCCCGCGGCCGGCTTCCGGAACCGCCGGAAGACGCTGCGCTGTACGAGGCCATGCGCCGCGCCAGCCAGAGCGCCACCGCCCCCGAGACTGGAAAGCGACGCTGAACGTCCTCGGCGACGAGAAGGATGCCGGTCGGCGAGTACCGCCTCTCCACCCGCCCCGTCGGCCTCACGGCACTAGCTTGCCGCCGCCTCCTCGTGCCGCGCCTCTCTTTTCACCTCGAGCTCCACGCTGCCGCGCATCTTGTCCTGCTCTTTAGCGTGCTCGGTGACCGCGGCCTGGACGTCTTGCGCGAGGCCGCGCCAGGCTTGCCACGCGGCCTCGAAGGCGGGCGGGTCGTCTTGGTCGCGTAGGGCGCGGACGGTTGCGTGCGCCTGGTCGGCGGTGCGTTGCATCTGCACGAGTTCTTCGAAGGTGTGTGCCACGCGCGGATCCTACGTGCGAGTACGTCACAGTTCCCGCCTCGACGCGGGACAGGGGCTCCAATGCGCCCCTACGGGAGCGTGACGGGGCACTGGTGGTGGCCGGCCCGGCACGTGATCAGACGAAGGCCGCTTCAATGTCCGTCGAACGCCCAAATAAGTGATCCAGTTGGGGTCGGGGTCATGGCCTGCTGGGCGGCGGGACCTGGCCGCTCTTGCCCGCCCAGACCAGGACGACGGCGACTCGGCCGTTGGCACCAGTGGGGAGAGGGACATCGATGACTCTTCCGAGGGGACTGCCAAGTCATCCTTGCTCCACGCACACCTGCAAGGCGCGCGGTTGCGCCGTCATGTCTGTCGGGCCGGTGAACTGATGGGCGCGCAGCCCGGTGGAGCGCGGGGCGTGGACGAAGGTCGGCTCGTCAAGCCGGAACACATCGCCGCGACCCTTGTATGCCACCACCGGCTCACGGATTGGAACGACGGCTTACAGTTGGTCCCCCCTGTGGGCTGGTTCCGGCGGATGCGGCCCGCCACCGTCCTTGATGTCCTGCTCGCACGTTCGTCCGTCGTAGGACTGGTCATTGGGGATCAACAGCACTTCGGCAACCTGCTCAGGGTGCTCGACTCCGAGCCATTCGTCACCCGTGAGGTCACCGCCCTGCCCGGACGCCATGGACGAATAGACCGTCTGGCACCCCAACGCCACGCGCTCCTTGTCGACCGCGCAGGCGTCCACTGCAGGGCCGGAGATCTCGTCGGCGCCTTCGAAGCGGATACGGACGTGGACCTGGTCACCTTTGGAGCGCTCCTGCGGGTGGGGCTCAAGGCGCCAGTCAACGACCTCGGCGGTGACACCGAGAGGCCGCCCGGACGTGCCTTCGACCTGCACCCTGACATCGGCCGGACCACGTTCCGCCGTCGTGTCGGTGCAGCCCCAAGGGGAAGAGCAGCCAGAAAGAGCGACAATCACCAGAGCCAACGGAGCACCGGCAAGTACCCGTGCGGGGAACACTCGGATGACCTCCAGTCAGGGGGAGCGGAACAGCGTATCCCGGGCCACGGAGGCGCGGGGCCGTCGGTGCGGACGCCGTTCGTGACCCGCAGGAACTCCGGCTTCTCCGCTTCGGCGGAACCCGCGGCCACCGTGCAGACGACGAGGCGGATGTCGCAGCCCGGGACAGTGAGCACGTCGCAGTCGCAGATCACCTCACCCCCAGGGGGATCGGTCTGCCGGTCGAAACTCCCCGAATTCTCCCCAGGGCTGATCGCCGCCGGCTCCCGACGCAGAGCGCCGGGGACGCGAGCCGCGGCTGCTGTGACCCGTTCACGGCTCAGCGCAGGCTCCCCCGTGGCGGGTGAGGCGTCCATCCGGCTCCTGAGCTGCGATGGAGGTGGCGGCCGGGCGGGTGGTGGCCGCTGCCCGGTCGATGCCCACCGGCGTCCCGGGCCGACTCGGCGAGGTGGGCACCGTGGCGCACTGGCGGGCACTGATCGTCCTGGGCACCGCCCAGTTCCTGATGGTCCTGGACACCTCCGTCATGAACGTCTCCATCAGCCGGCTGGTGGAGGACTTCGACACCGAGGTGACCGCCATCCAGGCCGTCATCACGCTGTACGCGCTGGTCATGGCGGCCTTCATGATCATCGGAGGTCGCTTCGGAGACGTCCTCGGACGCCGGCGCGTCTTCCTCCTCGGCCTCGGCGTCTACGCAACGGGCTCGGCCCTGACCGCCGTCGCGCCCACCCTGTGGGTCCTCGCCCTGGGCTGGTCCGTCATCGAGGGGCTCGGCGCCGCCCTGGTGCTGCCGGCGATGGCGGCTCTCGTCGCCGAGTCCTACCGCGGCCGGGACAGGGCCGTCGCCTACGGAGTCATCGGCGGCCTCGCCGGTGCGGGGATCGCCGTCGGGCCGCTGCTCGGCGGCTGGGTGACGACGTACCTCACCTGGCGGCTGGTTTTCGCGGGGGAGGTCGTGGTCGTCCTGGTCGTCCTGTGCTTCCGCAGGGTGATCAAGGAGACGCCCCGGGCCGGGACCCGTCCCCGGCTGGACGGCGTGGGAGCCGCGCTGTCGGCCGCGGGACTCGCCCTCGGCGTGCTCGGCGTCCTGCAGAGCAGCACCTGGGGCTGGGTGCAGCCCCGCAACCCGCCCTTCACCGTGCTGGGCTTCGCCCCCACCCTGTTCGTGATCGGCGCCGGCGTGGCGGTCCTGGCCGGCTTCCTGCGCTGGGAACGGCGGCGGGAAGCCCAGGGCGCGGACCCCCTCGTCCACCTTCCGCTGCTGCGCCGCCCCGCGCTGCGCTCCGGCTTGATGGCCTTGCTGAGCCAGAACCTCATCCTCCTCGGCCTGTTCTTCACCATCCCCCTCTACCTCCAGGTGGTGCAGGGCTTCGACGCCTTCGAGACCGGCCTGCGGCTGCTGCCGGTGTCCGTGACGATGCTGGCGGCCTCCCTGGGCGCCGCCCCGCTCGGGCGGCTGGTGGGGCCGCGTTCGGTGGTCCGGCTCGCCCTGACCGTCCTGACCGCGGCCATCGCCTGGCTGCTGGCCACCATCGAACCGGCCGTCGACGACGCCCAGTTCGCCTGGGCGATGGCCCTGCTGGGGCTGGGCATGGGACTGCTCGCCTCGCAGCTCGGGAACGTCGTCCAGTCCAGTGTCGGCGAAGCGGAGCGCAGCGAGGTCGGCGGGCTGCAGTTCACCGCGCAGAACCTGGGCTCGGCCCTGGGCACCGCGCTCATCGGATCGATACTCATCGGCGCACTGGCCCACGCCTTCACCGCCCACGTGGAGGACGACCCGCGCCTGTCGGAGGAGACCCGACAGCAGACCGGTGTCGCCCTGGAGGCCGGGATCAGCTTCGTGCCCACCGAGCAGGTCCGCTCGGCCGCGGAGCGGGCCGGGCTGCCGCCGGCCGAGGTGGACGCCGTCGCCGACTCCTACGCCGCCGCGCAGCTCGACGGTCTCAAGGCGGCGATCCTCGCGGCCGGAGGCATCACCCTGGCCAGTTTCCTCGTCACCTCGCACCTGCCGACCCGGGGACCGGTCGCCCGCGACCGTTCCGCCGCGGCACGGTGACCGGGGCGACCGATCACGTGTTCCTGCTCCGCCGACCCCGAGGAGGCCGGGATGTCCGAGGCCGGACCCGTCACGGCGCGCACGCGCTCCGACGAACGCCGGGCCCACGCCGACTACACCGGCGGCGTCTACGGATCCATGCTGGCCGCCTCCGTGATCGTCGGGGCCGGCAGCCTGGGATCGTTCCCCCGGCTGGAACTCGTGCTCCTGCTCCTGCTCACCGGTCTGTCCTTCTGGGTCGCGCACGTCCACGCCCAGCTCTTCGGAGCGCGCCTGGCCCAGCGGAACCCCGGACGGCACGTCGTGATGCGGGTGTGCCGCGAGGAGTGGCCCATCGTCAAGGCCGCGGTGCCGCCGGCCGTCGCCGTGGCGGTCAGCCCGCTGCTGGGCCTCGGCCTGCCGGGCACGCTCTGGCTGGCGCTCTCCGTGGCCGTGGCCGGGCAGGTGGGCTGGTCCTCGGCCGCGGCCCGCCGGGCCGGAGCGCCGTGGCGCATGGTGGCCCTCTCCGCGTCGGTGAATCTTCTGCTCGGACTGCTGATCATCGCGTTCAAGCTGATCGTGACGCACTGAGGCGCCGAGCGCCGCGGCCAATCACCTGTACGGGGTGAGGTCCCGTCGGCCCTCTCTGGCGGACCATCGCAGGGTAAGGGCGCAGCCCGCCTGTCCCAGGCCGTCCGGGGGAGCAGCAGATGCGCTATGAGATCCGCGTCGACGGACATATGTCCGAGACGCTGACCAGGGCCTTCCCGGAGCTGGACCATGTGGTGATGTCCGGTCAGACGGTCCTGTTCGGTCACGTGATCGATGAAGCGCACCTGTACGGACTGCTCGCCCGCTGCCAGTCGCTCGGTCTGCGGGTGCTGGAGATGCGGCAGCTGCCGGAGTCGGGCGGGTGAGGGGGCCCGGCGCCCTTCTTCCCAGTCGGCTTCCTGGTCGGCGACGGGTCTGTGTGCGCAGGAGTCTCCCCCGTGCGCACACAGGAGTCTCCCCCGTACGTACGGGGGAGACTCCTGTGTCTCAACTCCGCTGTCTCAGAGGCTCTCGGCGCGTACCCTGCCGGCGCTCACGGCGGCTCCCAGCGCTTCGAAGTCCCGGTCGTTCTGGTCCGCGTAGGCCTGGCCGAACCCGGCGAGGGCCCGGTCGAAACGGTCGCTGCCGCCCAGGTAGGCGGCGATCGCGATCGGGTCCCCGGACCGGGCGTGGGCCCGCGCCAGACAAGCCCCGCACAACCGCGCGAACAGCCGGAGCATGCCGGGGTCCATGGTCTCCGGCCGGGCGATGCCCTTCCAGTCCCGCAGCTGCCGTACGTAGAAGTCCCGGTCGACTCCGTCCAGGCCCGTGGCGCTGGTCCAGCCCAGGAAGATGTCGCTGGACGTCTGGATCAGCCGCTGCCCCGACACCACCCTGCGGCCCTGGTTGTCGTAGCGCTCACCGCTCGTGTGGGCGGCGAGGACCGACTCCTGCGCCTCCTTCGCCTGCAGCAGCAGCGGGTCCTCCTCGTCGCGGCCGAGCATCAGCACGATCCAGCAGCGGGTGCCGACGCTGCCGACGCCCACCACCTTGCGGGCCACGTCGACCAGGCGGTAGCGGCGCAGGAGAAGGCGGCGCTCCGACGACAGCGTCCGCGCGTACCCGTCCAGCACGGCCCGCAGGCTCTTCTCCTCCTCGCCGGGGTCGCTCGTCAGATCCCGCAGCGGGGTGATCAGCGGCGGGTCCGGGGTGATGCGCCGGCCCTCGGCGGTCACCCGGGTGAGCTTCTCGTACGCCTGGAGATAGGTGCGCGTCCGTGCGCGCGCCGTCGCCTCGGCGGTGCGCCGCCTGGCCTTGCGGTCCATCGACGACGCCAGCAGCTCGCGCATCCGGTCGGCGTCGTCCTGCGCGTACCAGATGTCCAGGGTGCGCATGCCGGCGAACTCCCGCATCCGCTGTCGATAGGACTTCACGCACGTGTGCACCGCGGCGTTCTGCTCCGCGTCGGAGAAGCCGTTGGCCCGGGCGGCGATCACGAAGCTCGCGGCCAGCCGCTTGACGTCCCACTCGAAGGGGCCGCTCAGAGTCTCGTCGAAGTCGTTGATGTCGAAGACCAGATGCCGCTCGGGTGAGGCCAGCAGGCGGAAGTTGAGCAGGTGGGCGTCTCCGCAGAGCTGAACGGTCAGTCCGGTGTTCGGCACCGGACCCAGGTCCGTCGCCATGATCGACGCGGCTCCGCGGTAGAACCGGAACGGGGACTCGAGCATGCGGCCGTAGCGCACCGGCACCAACTCCGGTACGCGTGAGGCGGACTGACGCTCTATCACCTCGACGGGGTCGGGCCGGTCCGGTTGCGCCTCGAACCAGCCGTGGCACGAGCGCGGCGCCCGCGCGCGGGCGTTCCTGCCGTACGCGGCTCGCTCGTCCGGTGCCAGAGAGGTGGTGAACACACTCGGTAGGGCCATGACTGCAACCTCCTGGACGCGTCCCCGGGCCCCCACCTCACCGCTTCCGGGCCGCCGCCGGATCACCCGCGGCGGGTGACCCGGCGGCGAACGGCGGGCGGGACGCTGGCGGGGCCACTGCACCGCCGCACAGCGCCCCGCCGGGGCCCATGAACGCTCGCCGACCGCGCGAGGAGGAGCCATGACCGAGCCGCGTGAACCGGCCCCGCAGTACCCGCCCGGCGGGGCGCCCGTCGGGAGGTCGCCAGGGGCGGCGTCGCCGCCGGGGGCATCGGGGACAGGTGCGACGGCGTCGGGCGGTGAGGCGTGGGGCGCCGGGGGAGGGGCCCCGGGGGACCCCGCTCAGTTCCTGGCCGTCCTCGGACGCTCGTGGCTGTGGTTGCTCGGCTCCGCGATCGCCACGCTCGTGCCGGGCGTCATCGTCCTCGTCTGGCCGGAAGGGACTCTCCACGTCCTGGCCGTTCTCATCGGGCTCTACCTTCTGGCGACCGGGGTGTTCCGGTTCGTCGGGGCCTTCGCGCGGGACGATCACGGCGAACGGCTGCCCGGTCTCCTCCTGGCCGTGCTGTACGTGCTCGGCGGGGTGCTGTGCCTGCGGAACCCGTTGCAGACCATCGCCGCGCTCTCGCTGATCGTCGGCGCGGTCTGGCTGGTGTCGGGCATCGTCACCCTCTACACGGCCGTCGCCGCCAAGAACCTGCCCCACCGCGGCATCGTCATCGGCGCCGCCGCGCTCGCCGTCGTCGCGGGCGTCGTCGTACTGGCGCTGCCCACCGAGTCGGCCCGGGCGCTGACCCGGCTGCTCGGCCTGTGGCTCGTCCTGCTGGGCCTGGTCGAGGTGGCGATCGCCCTCGCGTGGCGCGCTGCCGTACGGAGGTCGGGGGTCACGGGGCGACACGGTTCGCCGGGGCCGGATTGAGGAGCGCGCGGTTCCCTTCCGTGCTCTGCCGGGCGCGGCCAGGTCCTCCCGCTCACCCCTCGACCCGGCCGACCAGCGGGGCAGGCACACCCTCGCCAAGCCGCACCGCCTCGCCGACCTGCCGGCCCGGAGCCGCCGGTCGGCAGGTGGGCAGGGGTGGTCGGCAGGTCGGTAGGGGTGGTCGGCATGCTGCGGCTCGTCGACTGCCGCCCGGCAAACCGCCGTCCGGCTTGCTGCCCGCACCGAACCGCCGTCCGGTGGTCCGCCCGCTCGTCGGGCCACTGCCGGCACCCCGCTACCCGCAGGGTCGGCGATCCGGTGCCCGGCAGGGGGTGCTAGCCGGTACCCGGCAGAGGCCTGCCGCCGGGCCGCTGCCCGACCGCCGAAGGCCGGAGCGACGGGCCGTGCCCAGGCCGAGCACGACCGCGGTGCGTGCCGTGCCGCAGGCGGGACGCATCATCACCCGTCCCGGGTGAGGCGGACGTCGCTTGCCGTGCGCACGCTGAGAACCAGACGCACCCCGCATGCGGGGCCCCGCCCGCGTACGGGCCGGCCCGGAACGGAGGACGGACATGAGTGCGCAGACGTACCTCGCCTACGACTATCCGCTGCTGAGCGCCTTCTGGACCATGTTGGTGTTCTTCCTGTGGATCATGTGGTTCGTGCTGCTCTTCCGGGTCGTCATGGACATCTTCCGAGACGACGAACTGAGCGGCGGCGCCAAGGCCGGCTGGCTGATCTTCACGATCCTCCTGCCGTTCCTGGGCGTGTTCGTCTACGTGATCGTCCGCGGCAAGAACATGGGCCGCCGCGAGGCGGCGCAGGCACGCGCCCAGCAGCAGCAGTTCGACAGTTACATCCGCGAGACCGCCAAGGGCGCCGACGCAGGCACGAGCAGCGTCGACGAACTCGCCCGGCTCTCCGAGATCCGCGCCCGCGGCGACATCACGGACGAGGAGTTCCGCAAGGCCAAGCAGCTGGTCCTGAGCGGCTCACACAACTGACCTCACCGCACGATCCACACCGACCGTCACCGAATCGAGGGACCGGCATGACCACACACACCCGGCACACGACGTCGGCCAAGCAGCAGTGGGCCCAGGGCCTGACGGTGTTCGCCGCCGTCCTGCTCATGCTCGCGGGGCTCCTGGACATCTTCCGCGGCATCATGGGGATCGCCGAGGACGACGTCTTCGTCACGACACGGAACTACGTCTTCCAGTTCGACCTCACCGGCTGGGGCTGGATCCACCTGATCCTGGGCGCGATCGCGGTCGTCGTCAGCATGGGCCTGTTCCAGGGAGCGATGTGGGCCCGAGTCGCCGGTATCACCATCGCCGGGCTCATCGTCATCGCCAACTTCCTGTCGCTGCCCTACTACCCGGTCTGGTCCGTCGTGATGATCGCGTTCTCCGGGTTCGTCATCTGGGCGCTGTGCGTGGGCGGCCGCGACGAGTCGGGCGCGTTCGACAGCGCGCCGCGCAACGGGTGACGGCCCATGTGCCGGTGGCTCGCCTACTCGGGCACCCCCGTCCTGCTCGACACCATCCTCTACAAACCCCAGCACTCGCTGATCGACCAGAGCCTGCACTCCCGCATGGGCGTCGAGACGACCAACGGCGACGGCTTCGGCATCGGCTGGTACGAGCAACACGTCGACAGCCCGGCGATCGTCCGGGAGGTCGGCCCGGCCTGGAGCAACCGCAACCTGCGGGAGATCTCGGGGCACGTCAGCTCGCCGCTGTTCTTCGCCCACATCCGCGCCTCCACCGGCAGCGCGGTGCAGCAGACCAACTGTCACCCGTTCCGGCACGGCCGCTGGATGTGGATGCACAACGGGGCGATCGACGAGTTCCACCGCATGCGGCGCGAACTGGCCCTGGCCGTCGACCCGGACCTGTTCCTCGACATCGAGGGCTCGACCGACTCCGAGATGATGTTCTTCCTGGCGCTCACCTTCGGCCTGGAGAAGGATCCGCCGGCCGCGGTCGCCCGGATGGCGGGGTTCGTCGAGCGGACCGGCCATGACAACGGGGTGGAGTTCCCGCTGCAGATGACGGTCGCCGTGACCGACGGCGACCGGGTGTGGGCCTTCCGCTACTCCAGCCAGAAGGCGTCACGCTCCCTCTTCTACAGCACCCGGGTGGACACGCTGCGCGCCCTCCACCCCGACATGGCGTTCCTCCGCGAGATATCCGACGAGACCCGCCTGATCGTGTCCGAGCCCCTGGGCGGTCTGCCCGGGGCCTGGCAGGAGGTGCCCGAGGGCACTTACGGCGTGGTGCAGGCGGGGGGCGACGAGATCCATCCCTTCGTCCCGCAGGCGGCGTAGACCACGACCCGCGCGGCCTGTACCGCCTGTGCCCGCCTACGCCGCCTGCGGACCGGCACGAGGGGTCCGGCGGACGTCACCGGGACGGCGGCCTCAGTGGACGGAGAAGCCGCCGTCCACGAAGACCGACTGCCCGGTGACGTACGCGGAGCCCGGTCCGGCCAGGAACACGGCCGCCCCGGCGAAGTCCTCCGCCAGCCCGTTACGCCCCACCAGCGTGCGCGCGGCGAGCGCCGCGACCCGATCCGGGTCGGACGACAACCGCGCGTTCAACGGGGTCATGACGAAGCCCGGCACCAGCGTGTTGCAGGTGACGCCGTACGGCGACCAGGCCTCGGCCTGCGACCGGGCCAGCGACTCCAGCGCCCCCTTGGAGACCCCGTAGGCGCCGCTCTGGACGAAGGCCCGGTGCGCCTGCTGGGACGAGACGTGGATGATCCGGCCGTAACCGCGCTCGGCCATGCCGGGCCCGAAGCGCCGGCCCAGCAGAAAGGGTGCTTCCAGGTTCACGGCCATGGTGGCGTCCCACACATCGTCTTCGAGTTCGCCCATCGGCGGCCGCAGGTTGATGCCGGCGGAGTTGACGAGGATGTCGGGCTCACCGAACGGCTCCACCGCACGCTCCGCCGCCGCGCGCACCCCGTCCCGGTCGGCGAGGTCGCCGCTCACCCAGGCCGCCCGGCAGCCCTCGGCCGTCAACTCGTCCACGGTGGCGACGAGTTCGGGCTCCCTGCGGGCCACGACCACCACGCTCGCCCCCGCCCGCGCGAGGGCGCCGGCGATGGCCCGGCCGATGCCGGAACTGCCTCCGGTCACCACGGCGACCCGCCCGTCCAGCGAGAACAGTTCGGTGAGATAGCTGTGGGAGATCATTCCCGCACCCTAAGGGCCCAGGGGCGGCCGCCTCCTCACCGGCTGCTCGGAGGCGGCGGATAGGCTCGCCCCATGGACAGTCATGTGGGCGTTCGAGGTGACATCCGTGTGGACATCGTCAGGGAGGCGAGTGGCGAACTCGTCGACGCCTTCGGCCGATTGCTGCCGCAGCTGTCCTCGACGGCGAAGCCGCTCGACGGTGAGGCGGTCGAGCGGATGGTGACGTGCGATGCCAACACGGTGCTCGTGGCTCGGACGTCCGGGACCATCGTCGGCACCCTGACGCTGGTGCTGCTGCCCTTGCCGTCCGGTGTGCGGGCCCGCGTCGAGGACGTGATCGTCGACGTCGAGGCGCGAGGCCGGGGAGTCGCGGCCCTCCTCACCCAGGAGGCCCTGCGCATCGCCCGTGAAGCGGGCGCCAGAACGGCCGACCTCACCTCCCGCCCCGACCGCCCCGCAGCGAACCGCCTCTACGAACGCCTCGGCTTCCGCCCCAGGAACTCCACGGTCTACCGCATCCCGCTCGCCGACTGAACCGATCCACTGGGAGAGACGCCGGGGACGGGTGCGAGCATCCTCGGATGCGAGACATCGACGAGCTGGTCCACGTGGACGACGCGGCGTGGCCAGAACTCTGGCTGCTCTCGGGCCAGTTGGAGACGTTCTACGACGGGCTGCGCCGGCCCGGCTGGCGCGAGGAAGCCGCGGCCCTGGCCTTGTCGGAGGGCATCTCCGTCTACCCGTTCCTGTGGTCCGAGGAGGCCCACGCCGATCTCGCGGCGACAAGCCGTCGGGTGTGACACCACGAGCCGCCACACCCGAACAACCTCCGAACGAGCCGGTCCCCGAGAGGGCGCCCCCAATCCCTGACCGGACGCGACTTCTACCTGCGGAAGCGACCTGCGAACCGCCGCATCACTCCGCCGACTCCAGAATCCGGTCGAGTGTCCGGCGTCCCATGCTGCTCATCGTCGGGTTGGTCTCGGCGTAGTACCAGACGACGCCCATCGCCTGTTCGAACGCCCATGCCTTGCCGCGCTCCCACTCCAGGTCGTCACAGTTCAGTGCCCGTCGGAGCACTTCCCGCGGGCCCGGCTGCAGCAGGTGCCAGGCGCTGACCAGGTCCAGCGCGGGGTCGGCCGCGCCGAAGCCGCCGGTGTCGAGGACGCCGCTGAGCCGGTCTCCCGCGACCAGTACATTGCCGGGGATCAGGTCACCATGGCTCATCACGTCGGCGCCTGTCCGGGGCAGCTCCCGGAACCGGCTCCACAACTGGCGCAGCCGGGGCACATCGAGCAGCCCCTCGCTCTCCTCGAAGCACTGCGCCATCCAGTCGTCGTGGTGGGCGAGAACGCCACCCCGGTTGTCGCCGTTGAAAAGCCGCCCACGCGTCTCGGCGCCCCGCAGGGCCGCGATGAAGGCCGCAAGGTCCTCGGCGAAGGCATTCGACCCGCTCGGGTCTGCCTCGAAGGCGACCGTTCCCGGCAGCCATGTCTGGACCGACCACGGCATGGGGTAACCCGCTCCGGGCTTTCCCAAGGCGACGGGTTCCGGGACGGGGAACCGGGACACCTGTGCCAGCTCCGCACTCGCCTCGGCTTCCTGCTCCAGGACCGCCAGCGCCTCGGAGGCATCGACCCGACGCAGGGGGAAACGCGCGGAAAGGCCGTTTCCGATACGGAAGATGGCGTTGACCGTCCCGGTCGACGGCAGGAGTCGGACTTCCTCGCCGCTCCACTGAGGGAACTGCTCTCGGATCAAGGTCACGACGATGTCGGTGGTCACGTCCACCTGGTCATCGTGCATCGTCATGCGCGCAAGCCCTTCCGCACGTCCGATCCGAAACGCAGGAAGCGGACCGGAACAACTGAGACGACAGTCAGTATTCATGCGCCAGGGTCCGGATCAACTGGGATTTTCGCCCGCTCGGTGTCTTCTGGCCTGGTGGATCGCGTGGGCGGCGTCCTTCGCGATGTGGGTGGGCTGACACGAGCCCTGGGTCCAGGCGCGTCCGTTCGAAACCCACACGCTTCGCAGGCCGAGCGCACCGGCGCCCGCGATGTCGGCGTGGGGTGAGTCGCCGATGACCCACGCGCCCCGCAGGGGGACGCCGACGGCGTCGGCCGCCGCGTGGAAGATCTCCGGTTCCGGTTTCTTGTGGCCGACCGCTTCGGAGACGACCCAGCCCCGGACCAGTCGGTCGAGCCCGGTCTTCCGGATCTTCGCCTCTTGCTGGACGGTGCGGCCGTTGGTGACGACGACGCAAGTCCAGCCGTCGGCCTGGGCTTTGGTCAGCGCCTCGCGGGTCGGCCGAGCCAGGACGACGCGGTCGGCGGCGCCGTCGTCGAGAAGGGCACTGACGGCATCGGCGGGCACCGCGTCGCCGTATCGGGCGGTGAGGGATGCGGCGACTTCGTGACGCGCGGTGTAGCCGCTTGCGTCGATGGCCATCACCCATGCGAGGTCCGAGCCGGGCAGGTGGTGCTCGGCCAGGAAGTCGGCGACGGCGGCGCCGAAGGCGGCATCGCGGTCGACGAGGGTGTTGTCGAGGTCCAGCAGCAACAGCGGCATGCCGGGAGTGGACCACGGGACTGGGCCTTGCCGTAAGAGCGATACCGATATATCGTCGAAGCATCGCGACAGATCAACGATGGAATGAATGGAGTGATGGCGATGCGTTCGCACGGGTTTGAGCGTGGGCATGGACGGGACGAGGGCTTTCGGCGGGGGCGTGGCGGGTTCGACGGGCGGCGCGCGGCGTTCGGTCCCTTCGGGCCCGGGGGGCCGGGTGGGCCCGGAGGCTTCGGGCCGGGTCCCTGGGGCGGGCGGGGGCGTGGGGGGCCCAGGGGGAGGGCGCGGCGGGGGGACGTGCGGGCCTCGATCCTGGCGCTGCTCAAGGAGCGGGCCATGCACGGCTACGAGATGATCCAGGAGATCGCCGAGCGCAGCGGCGGCGCCTGGAAGCCGAGCCCCGGCTCGGTGTACCCGACCCTGCAACTGCTCGAGGACGAGGGGCTGATCAGCAGTGAGTCGGAGGGCGGCAAGAAGCTGTTCTCGCTCACCGATACCGGTCGCGCGGCGGCGGAGGAGGGGCCCGACGCCCCCTGGGAGGAAGCCTCCCGCGGAGTCGACTGGGAGGCGCTCGGTGAGATCCGGCAGGCCGGCTTCGGGTTGATGGAGGCCTTCGGGCAGGTCTGGAAGACCGGCAGCAAAGAGCAGCGCGACAAGGCGCTCGCCGTCGTCAACGAGGCCCGCAAGAAGCTGTACCTCATCCTCGCCGACGAGGGATGACGGGGTCAGGATGAAGCTGGGGGCGCCCCGCGGTACACCGCGGGGCGCTCTCGTGTCCCCGGCCTCGGCGTGCCGGGGTCAGGTCACCAGGCCGCCGAGCTTGCGCAGGGACTCGTTCAACGCCGCCGTCCCCGAGTCCTTGAGTCTGCCCGCCATGATCGACACGGCGGCGCCCGTGAACTCGCCGTCGATGCGGACCGTCGTCGCGTCGCCGTCGGGGGTGAGGGTGTAGCGCGTGGCGACGTTCACCGCCATCGGGCCCTTGCCGCGGATGGCCAGCACCCGGGCCGGCGTCAGCTCCGCCACCGTCCACTCGACCTCGGCCGGGAAGCCCATGAGCTTCATGTTCTCCTGGAAGGTCGCGCCCACCTCCAGGCTGCTCGGGCCGCCCTCGGGGAAACTGGTGTGGGTCGCGTTCCACTCCCCGTATGCCGACCAGTCCGTGAGCCGGGCCCACACCTTCTCGGCCGGCGCCTCGATACGGGCCTCCGCGCTGACTTCGGCCATACGACCACCTCTTCGTGTCCGGCGACTCGGGCTTGGCTGCGGTGTCGCGGAACGTAGCCGCCGGACCGCCAACATTCAATACTGACGAACCGTCAGGAAGTGCGGCGTACAGGCGGCGCGCCCGCACGGTGACAAAGCGGCTGAATCTCATCCCTGAGGAGGAGACGCCGCGCGCCCTGGTCCACTCAGCGCGGCACCCGAGAATGCTTCCCTCAGGGGATGACCGGGTCCGCCGGGACTGATGAGGTGGACAGGTGCCACCCCGTACTCCCCGGCAGCCGTCCCCCGACCGGACGGCGCGCGCCATGGACGACGACGCCGGGTTCAGCGCGGAGCTGACGGCGACGCTGGACAGCGCGCGCCGGCGCGCGGTCCGCGACGGTGACCGGCAGATCGACACCGCGCACCTCCTGCACTCCCTCCTGGAACACGACCCACAGGTCCGCGCCGTCGTCGCCGAGGGCTCCCAGCTCGCCCGGCTCCTCGGCTACCTCGTCCAGCGCAGCATCGGCTACGGCCTGCGCTGGCGGAGCGGCGTCGAGGACTCCGGCGCCCTGCCCCTCGCCACCGCCGCAGTCACCGGCCCCCGAGCCGCCGCCGCCCGGGCCGCGCCCACCGCGCGCCCCGGCATGGAGGGCTTCTCGCCCCTCGCCTCCGCCGCGCTCGACCACGCGCGCGCACGGGCCGCCGCCCGGCATGCCGAGGGCCGCGCCCTCCCGGGGGAGCCGGCGCGTGGCGTGGACCTCCTCACGGCGATCGTCGCCGACCCCGAGGCCCGCGCGGTGGAGGTCCTCGTCCGCGCCGGCGTCGATCCGCTCGCCCTGTGCGCCCGCGTCGAGGCAGGTCCTGACGCCCGGCTCCCCGACGGCGGAAGCACCTGCTGACGGGGGGACGCGCACAACGATCCCGTCCGGCCGGTGAGACAGGTGTCAACGGGGGTGACGCTCATGTCGTCGCCTGTCATCATGTGCCGGTGCGTACCTCTGTGAACAGTCAGGGCAATGGCGGAAAGGGCCTCGGGCCCGGTCTGGCGATCGCGTCGGCCATCGCCTTCGGCAGTTCCGGGGTCGCGGCCAAGCCGCTGATCGAGGCGGGACTCGACCCGCTGCACGTGGTGTGGCTGCGCGTGGCCGGCGCGGCCCTGGTGATGCTGCCCCTCGCCGTCCGCCACCGCTCGCTCCTGCGCCGCCGCCCCGCGCTGCTCGCCGGGTTCGGACTGCTCGCCGTGGCCGGCGTCCAGGCCTTCTACTTCGCCGCCATCTCCCGCATCCCCGTCGGCGTGGCTCTGCTCGTCGAGTACCTCGCGCCCGCGCTCGTGCTCGGCTGGGTGCGGTTCGTGCAGCGACGGCCGGTGGCGCGGGCCGCCGCGTTCGGAGTGGTCCTCGCGGTGGGCGGGCTCGCCTGCGTCGTCGAGGTGTGGGCGGGGCTGAGCTTCGACGTCCTCGGGCTGCTCCTCGCGCTCGGCGCGGCCGGCTGCCAGGTCGGCTACTTCCTCCTCTCCGACCAGGGCAGCGACTCCGCCGACGGCGCCCCGGACCCGCTCGGCGTCATCGCGTACGGCCTCCTGGTCGGCGCCGCCGTGCTGACGGTCGTCGCCCGCCCCTGGGCCATGGACTGGTCGGTGCTCGATCACTCCGCCGCCATGGACGGCGCCCGCGTTCCGGCCTGGCTGCTGCTCGCGTGGATCGTGCTGATCGCCACGGTCGTCGCCTACGTCACCGGAGTGATCTCCGTGCGCCGGCTGTCCCCGCAGATCGCGGGTGTCGTCGCCTGCCTGGAGGCGGTCATAGCGACCGTCCTGGCCTGGGTCCTGCTCGGCGAGCACCTCTCGGCGCCGCAGATCGCGGGCGGCGCGGTGGTCCTGCTGGGCGCGTTCATCGCCCAGTCGTCCACCCCGGCCAGGAACTCCGGCGAACCCGTGACCGGCGGCAGCCCCGAACGGGAGCTGGCCGCCCGGGAGACGGCCAACCCGCCGAGTCGTCACAACCGGCTCAGATAGTCGGGCAGTTCCGTGTCCGGGTGGAGGTCGGCGTCGGGCAGCGGGGTGTCGTAGCCCTTGCGCAGGGGCAGTACGCCTGCCCAGTGCGGGAGGGCGAGGTCCTCGGGCTCGTCGTTCACGCCGCCGGTGCGGATCTTGGCCGAGACCTCGGCGAGGTCGATGCGGAGGACCGCCGTCGCGGCCAGCTCCTTCTTGTCGGCCGGCCGGGAGTCGGCGGCCCGGCCGGGGACGACGTGGTCGACCAGGGCGTCGAGGGCGGTGCGCTTCTCCTCCGGGTCGGTCACGTCGTGTGCCACGCCGTGCACCACCACGCTGCGGTAGTTGATCGAGTGGTGGAAGGCGGAACGGGCCAGGACCAGGCCGTCCACGTGCGTCACCGTGAGGCACACCGGCAGCCCCGCGTCGGCCCGCCCCGTCATCCGCAGCGGGCGCGAGCCCGTCGAGCCGTGCACGTAGAGGGTCTCGCCGACCCGGCCGTACAGCGTCGGGAGCACCACCGGCGCGCCGTCGCGGACGAAGCCGAGATGGCAGACGTAGCCCTCGTCGAGGAGCGCGTGCACCAGGTCCTTGTCGTACGACGCCCGCTCCGGGGCCCGCGTCGGGACCGTGCGGCCGGTCGGGGCGTAGGCGGCGGCCTCGGACCTCGTGGTCGTCGCCCCCGTCGGCTGAGTGGACCCCTGCATGGCGATCTCCTTGCGATCGTTATTGCACTAGTGCATAATGTCGTTTGTGCTAGGAGATTATCCCTTCACCGGGCGTCGCGCAGCAGAGATTTCCGCGAGCATCGAGCAGGCGGTGGGCGCCGGGGAGTTGGAACCCGGGCAACTCCTCCCGCCCATGAGGGAGTTGGCGGATCTTCTCGGGGTGAACCCGAACACCGTCGCGGCCGCCTACCGCACGCTGCGCGAACGCGGTGTGATCGAGACCGACGGCCGGCGGGGCAGCCGGGTGCGTGCGAAGCCGGCGACCACCGGGCGTGAGTTCATCCGCGTGGAGGTGCCCGAGGGCGTGCGGGATGTGTCCACCGGCAATCCCGACCCGACACTGCTGCCGGCGCTCGCGCCGGCCTTCGCGTGGGCCGCCGAGCGTGGCGACCGGGAGCCGGTCCTGTACGGGCACGAGCCCGTGGACCCCGAACTGGCCCGTCTGGCCCGGGCCGACTGGGAGGCGGACGGTGTGCCGGCCGGGCCCGTCGCCGTCACCTCCGGGTCGCTCGACGCCGTCGAGCGCGTGCTCGCCGTCCATCTGAGGCCCGGTGACACGGTCGCCGTCGAGGACCCCGGCTGGGGCTCGCTGCTCGACCTCGTCCCGGCGCTCGGGCTGCGCACGGCACCCGTCGGCGTCGACGACGACGGGCCGCTGCCCGAGGACGTCGCCCGCGCGCTGGAGGGCGGCGCCCGCGCCCTGATCGTCACCGACCGGGCGCAGAACCCGACCGGCGCCGCGGTGAGTGCCGCACGCGCGCGTGCGTTGCGCGCCGTGCTGCGGCGGCATCCGGGGACCCTGCTCGTCGAGGACGACCACGGCCACCGGATCGTCGACGTGCTCCTGCACCCCCTCGCCGGCGCCACCCGGCACTGGGCCTTCGTCCGGTCCGCCGCCAAGGCCTACGGCCCCGATCTGCGGCTCGCCGTCCTCACCGGGGACGAGATCACCCTCGACCGGGTCCGCGGACGTCAGCGACTCGGGCCCGGCTGGGTCAGCCGGATCACCCAGCGGGCGGTGGCGCGGCTGTGGGCCGACGGCGCGGTGGACGCGGGGGAGGTCGCGGCGGCGTACGGGCGGCGGCGCGACGCGCTGATCGCGGCGCTGGCCGAGCGGGGGGTGGCCGCACGGGGGCGCAGCGGGATGAACGTGTGGGTTCCCGTGCCGGACGAGACGGGGGCGGTGGCCCGGTTGCTGCAGGCCGGGTGGGCTGTCGCGCCGGGCGCGCGGTTTCGGCTGGCCTCGCCCGCGGGGGTACGGGTGACCGTGTCCGCGGTGGAGGAAGGGGAGGTGGGGGAGTTGGCGTCCGCGGTGGCGTCCGCGGTGCGGGTGTCGCCGGGACGGGGATACGTCTAGGGCCGATGCGGTCAGCGGGGCGCGTTGTGCTGGTCGCGTGGTGTGGTGCGGGTGCGCTGTGCTGGTCGCGTGGTGTGGTGCGGGTGCGCTGTGCTGGTCGCGTGGTGTGGTGCGGGTGCGCTGTGGCTGGTCGCGCAGTTCCCCGCGTCCCTTTACGTCGGGTCAGTCGTCCCGCGTTTTCCCGGTCGGGCCCGTGCCCGTTCGCGTCGGGCTGACCGTCCCGCGTTTCCCGTTCGCGGCGCGCCCGTTGACGACGGATCGGAGGATCCGCGGGGGTGCCTGTTCCTCGCCCACACCCGGCGATGCCAGGTGTGGGCGAGGTGGCGTCATCTGTCGGCCAGCTTGCGGAAGTCCCAGGAGACGGTCTTCTCGGGGCGCAGCCGGACCCACGCGTGCCGTCCGTCGTGAGGCATCGCGTTCAGGCCGAAGTTCTTGCGGGCGAACAGCGTCTCCACGGCGTCGAGTTCGGCGCACAGCTCGCCGGTGCGCGGGATCTCGCCCACGAACTCGGCGGTGCCGGACAGCTCCACGCCCCGCAGCGAGTCGTACTCCTCGCCCGAGTCGATCACGATCGCGACCCGGGGATCACGCCGCAGGTCGGCCCACCGCTTGCTGCGCACCACCGAGTACAGCCACAGTGCCGAGCCGTCCCACAGGAACCACAGGGCACTCACGTGCGGGGCGCCGTCGGCGGAGACGGTCGCGACCCGGCAGGTGCGCTGGAAGGTGAGGAACGCGTCCAGCTCTCCCGGGGTCATCATGATCTTCCGGCCCCGGCGCTGAGTCACGGTCATCCGGCCCTCTTTTCTGTTCTCTTCTCTCACGTCGCGCCAGAGCCAGACTCTGACGGCACGTCAAAAAAGGATGCTTCCCCAAAGGATGAGTGTTCTTCCCTGCTCACGCAACGGTGGCTATTCTCACCCGACTTCACTTCCGCCGGCCGCCCGGAGGAGCCATGCCGTCGCACGGAGCACTCGGTGACCTCCTCGTCCCCGAGCACACCGTCCTGCTGACCGTCGAATGCCAGCAGGGCGTCGTCGGTCCCGCCGCCGCGCTCCCCGAACTCGCCCGTGCCGCACGGGAGTCGGGTGCGCTCACGAACGTCGCCCGGCTCGTCGCCGGCGCGCACGCGAGCGGTGTCCAGGTGCTGCACGCCGTCGCCGAACGCCGCCCGGACGGCCGGGGATCCAGCCGCAACGCCCGGCTGTTCCGCGCCGCCGATCGCCTCCCCGTGCGGCAACTCCCCGGTACGGACGCGGTCCGCGTGGCGCCCCCCGTCGAGGTCGCCGCGGAGGATCTCGTCGTACGGCGTCTGCACGGGCTGTCGCCGATCCAGGGCACCGACGTCGACGCCCTGCTGCGCAACCTGGGCTGCCGCACCCTGGTCGTCGCCGGCGTCTCCGCCAACGTGGCGATCCCCAACGCCGTCTTCGACGCCGTCAACCGGGGTTACACCGCCGTCGTGCCGGCCGACGCCATCGCGGGGGTGCCTTCGGAGTACACCCCCGCGATGATCCGCCACACCCTCGCGTTGGTCGCCACGGTCGCGACCACCGACGAGGTACTGGCCTGCTTCGAGCGAGCGGACGGCGGCGTCAGGCCAGGGTGATGGAGTCCCCGCTGACCTTGATCTGCACCTCGGGCAGCGGCTTCTTCGCCGGACCGCTCTTCACGCTGCCGTCCGTGATCGAGAAGTTGCTGTTGTGGCACGGGCAGTTGATGACACCGTCGGCGATGCTCTTCACCGCGCAGCCCGCGTGGGTGCACACGGACGAGAACGCCTTGAACTGACCCGCCGACGGCTGCACGACGACGACCTTCTTGTCCTCGAAGACCTTTCCGCCGCCCTGCGGGATCTCGGCGGTCGTGGTGAGCGCCGCACCGCCCGCGCCGCCGGTGCTCGCCGACGAACCGCCGGTCGAACCGGCGGAGCCCGCGGCTCCGGCGGTGCCCGCACCGGCCGACGAGTTCGACGAACCCGACGCGTCGTCGTCGGAGCCACCGCACGCGGTCAGCGCGACGGCGAGCCCGGCGGCTCCGGCGGCCGCCACCACGGCACGACGGGCGGGTCCGGACGCGGGATTCAGGGATGCGCTGGTCATGCTGGGGTTTCCCTTCGGGGGACGATCGGTGATCTGTCGAGATGTACGGGCCACGGACGCCCCTTGTTCAGCGCCCGCCACAACTGCGGACAGTGCCAAGAGACTGACCCCGCCGAGGTCAGCGGGGCGTAAGAGCTCCGGACAAAAGTGGAGCCCGGCTCGCGCTCCACTTTTGTCGGGAGCTCTAAGCCAGAGCTGTCCGGGAGCTGTCACCGACCGGGGGCGGCCCGCCGGGGCACGGAAAGCGACCGCCGGTCCCGGCGGTCCCACGGCTCCGCGCCCCGTACGGTCACCCGGCGGACAGCATGCCCGCCACCGTGGACGCCGTCCTGCGGTGCCATATCCCGCTGTGGCGGAGCATGGCGTGGTCCCCGTCCGGCATCAGCACGGCTTCGGCCCGGGCGCCCGCCGCCCGGGCCCGCTCGACGAACGCCAGGGACGCCCCCGGGGCGGTGACCCGGTCCCGGTCCCCGTGGAGCACAACGATCCGCTTGCCCCGCAGATGCTCCACGGGCTCCCCGGGCGGGCACCAGGGAGCCAGGGCCAGCACCCCCCGCACCTGGGGCGCCGCCGCGGCGCGCAGGGCAGCGCGGCCGCCCATCGAGTGCCCCACCAGCACCACCGGGACGTCCCCCGCGACACGGGTGAGTTCGCTCAGCGCCCGGTGGACGTCCTTCAGCGTGTCGGCTGCGGAGCCGTTCCACCCCCGCAGCCGGTAGCGCACCTCGCCCAGCAGGACGTCGTCGGGCACCTCCCGGGCGACGGCGCGCACGAAGGGCCTCATCCGGACCGCGGCGAGTTGCCAGGGCCGGGAGGGGGCAAAGCTGTCGGCCCGGCCGCCGTGCAGGAACAGCACGGCGGCACGCGCCGCGGGCGTGGCCCGGCGCGTCACCAGCGCCGACGCCCGGTCCTGCGCGGTGCCCTCCCCGGCCTGCCGGGTCTGCTCGTGCTCGGTCATCCGTCCTCCTCACAGGTCGTCCCGTCCCCCGGCCGTCCTGCCGCCCCGGTCCCGAAATCGGGCCTCCTGGCGCGCGGCCGCCCGAGCAGTCTGACGTCGTCCGGGATTTCATGGGAGAAGGACCAATCCGCGACCGCCCCGGTATCGGAATACGTTCGGAGATGTGCCGACCCCGGAGGACCACGTGAGACACGCCGTACACATCGGCAGAGACCCATCGGCGTCACCTGACCTTCAGGGGCTGATGAACCGGGTGGCCCTCGGGGTGACGGCGTGACGGCCGCCGATCTTCACATGCTGACGGGCGCCTACGCCCTGCACGCCCTGTCCGACGACGAACGCGAGGCGTTCGAGCGGCACCTCGCCGAGTGCGGGAGCTGCGCGCGGGAGACCGCCGAGCTTGCGGCCACCGCGGCCCGGCTGGGGATGGCGGTGGCCCGGACGCCCCGCCCGGCGATGCGCGAGGAGGTGCTGCGCCGGGTCACCGCCGTACGACAGCTGACGCCCGATCCGCCACCCTGAGCCGGAGGGAACGCGCCGGCTCAGCGGCGCGCGCCGGTCTTCGGACGAGACGCCGTTCTCTTGGGCGGCCGCGGGAAGAAACCGCTGGTCCGGGCCGCGTACTCGGCGTAGCCCGGACGGTTTGCCATCCGGCGTTCGAGCAGCCGCTGTCCGCTGCCCTTGGTCAGCAGCAGGCTCATCACCACCGGGGAGACGACGGTGACGGCAGCCGCCGCGCCGGAGTCGCAGGCGATCAGATACAGACCCCACCACACGCAGAAGTCGCCGAAGTAGTTGGGATGGCGCGTGTAGCGCCACAGACCCTGGTCCATGATCCGGCCCTTGTGCGCCGTATCCGCCTTGAAACGGGCGAGCTGGGCGTCCCCGACCGCTTCGAAGAACAGACCGACCGCCCACAGTAGCGTCCCTGCCACGGCCCACGCCGACATGGGCCCGGTGACGTACTGCGCGGCCTGCACGGGGAGCGAGACGAGCCACACCAGCGCACCCTGGAGCAGGTACACCTTCCGCAGGGCGTACAGGTTCCGGTCGCCGGGCGCCTTGGCGAGCAGGTCCTCGTAGCGGGGGTCCTCGCCGTGCCCGCGCCCCCGCCGGGCGATGTGCACCGCCAGCCGCACGCCCCACACCGCGGTCAGCGCGGTCACCAGCAGGCGCCGGCCCAGGTCGCCGTGGTCGGCGGACGCCACGAAGGTCACCAGCGCGACCGCCGTGAAGGCGAGCCCCCAGGCGGCGTCGACGATCCGGTGGACGCCCTTGCGCACGGCGACGGCGAAGGTGACCAGCATGACGGCGAGAGCCGCGCCGGCCGCCCAGGCCAGATTGACGGCGAACGCCGCCCAGGTGAAGGTCATCGGGAGGCCTCCTTGGTCAACAGGTACTGCTGCACGTCGAGGTATCCGGAGCGGAAGCCCGCCTCGGAGTAGGCCAGGTAGAAGGTCCACATACGGCGGAACGTGGCGTCGAAGCCGAGCGCGGCCACGTCGTCCGCCCGGTCGGCGAACCGCTCCCGCCACAGCCGCAGCGTCTCGGCGTAGTGCTCGCCGTAGGCGTCCCGGCGGGCCACGCGCAGCGCGGTGTGGTCGCGGACCGTCTCCGCCACCGCCTCCACGGAAGGCAGCAGCCCCCCGGGGAAGACGTACTTCTGGATCCAGGTGAAGGTGTCGCGGGAGGCCAGCATGCGGTCGTGCGGCATGGTGATGGCCTGGAGGGCGACCTTGCCGCCGGGGACCAGCAGGTCGTCCAGCGCGCCGAAGTAGACCGGCCAGAACTCCGCACCCACGGCCTCCACCATCTCGACGCTCACGACGGCGTCGTACGCGCCGCGCGCTTCGCGGTAGTCGCGCAGCTCGACGCGGACCCGGTCGGTGAGGCCCGCCGCGGCGACGCGCTCCAGCGCCAGGTCGCGCTGTTCCCGGGACAGGGTGAGCGAGGTGACGTGCGCGCCGCGCGCGGCGGCGCGGATGGCCAGTTCTCCCCAGCCGGTGCCGATCTCCAGCAGCCGCGTCCCCTCGCGCACGTCCGCCAGGTCGAGCAGTCGGTCGATCTTGCGGTGCTGGGCGGTGGGCAGCAGGTCCCAGGCGGCGGGGAGGCCGTCGAAGAGGGCCGCCGAGTAGGTGAGCGTGTCGTCCAGGAAGAGGGCGAAGAGGTCGTTGGACAGGTCGTAGTGGCGGCTGATGTTGTCGCGGGCCCCACCGGGGGTGTTGCGCTCGGAGTCCGGCCGGCGCAGCGCCCACAGACCGCGCAGCCGTTGCAGGGGGCGGGGGATCAGCCGGGCCGCGTTCCCGGCGAGCACCGTGAGGACGGCGACGAGGTCGGGCGCGTCCCACTCGCCGGCCATGTACGACTCGCCGAAGCCGACCGTGCCCTGGCTGCCGATCCTGGCGTGGAAAGCCTTCGCGTCGCGGACGTCCATGACGGGGCCGCCCGCGCCGATCGAGGAGCCGTCCGGGAAGCGCACGTGCAGGGGCAGATCGCGCAGGGCACGGCGTACGACGGCCGCGGTGACCGCGGTCCGGGCCCACGAGGCGTCCGGCGGCACGGCAACGTCGGGCCAGCGCGCCCGGTCGACGGCGAAGGCGCGCGGACGCGCGGTCACGGTCCGCCCCGCGGGGGCGGGTCGGGGGTCGGCGGTCCTCATGCGGCGTTCTCCGGGTTCTCGCGGCGGTCTCGCTGGTCGGGATCGGGGCCTTCAGGGGCGGACACGGGAGCGGGGCGGGGCTGCACCGGCAGTCCCCGCAGATACAGGCGGACGCCGTGCAGCCGGATGGCGGCCGACACGGCGAGCGTCGACCAGGGACGGCGCACCGCCAGACGCAGCACGGCGCCCGCGGACACCTCGCGCCGAACCCCTCGCACGGTGGCGGTGAAGGGCCTGCCGCCTTCCCGCTCCAGGTGCACGGTCAGGTCGAGCCGGTCCTGCGGGCGGGGCAGTCGCATGCGGTAGCGGCCGTCGACCGGGAAGAAGGGGGAGACGTAGAACTCCTTGTCGGCGATCGCCGTCCCGGACGCGTCCGGGCGCAGCAGGTAGCAGTGGCGCCCGCCGTAGGTGTTGTGGACCTCGGCGACCACACAGCGCGCGGAACCGTCGGGGCCGTGGCACCAGTACAGGGTGAGCGGGTTGAACACATGGCCGAGCACGCGCGCGTGGGTGAGCATGACGACCGGGCCGCCCTCGAGGCGCACCCCCTGGGAGGCGAGGAACGCGTCCAGCCCCGCGCGCAGGGACGGTTGGTCGCCGGTGAAGTGGTCGCGCGGGTCGAAGCGCGCCAACGGCCTGACCAGGCGCGGAAGTCGGGGCGGGCGGTCGGGGTCGATCAGCCACATGTAGGTGCGGTGGCGCAGCGCGTACCGCAGGGGCGCGGATCGCACGTGGGTGATCGTGCACGGGTACAGAGCGGACGCGGAGCTCACCAGCGCACCCCCAGCGCCGCGGCGGCCGTCACACCGGAGCGGCAGCCGTCCTCGTGGAAGCCCCAGCCGTGGTAGGCGCCCGCGAACGCGGTGACGGAGCTGTTCAGTTCGGGCAGCCGCTGCTGCGCGGCGACCGACTCGGGCGTGTAGACGGGGTGTTCGTACACCATGCGGGCGAGCACCCGCTGCGGGTCCACCCGGTCCTGCGCGCCCAGGGAGACGACGTAGCGCTCGGGTGCGTCGAGCCGTTGCAGACGGTTCATGTCGTAGCTGACCCGCACCCGGTCGGCGCCGGCCTCGCACGACGGCATCAGGTAGTTCCACGAGGCGCGGGCGCCCCGGGAGCGGGGCAGCAGCGCGGTGTCGGTGTGCAGGAGCGTCGTGTTGCGCGAGTAGCGGAACGCGCCCAGCACGTCCTTCTCCAGCGGGGTGGCGTCGGCCAGCAGACTCAGCGCCTGGTCGGGGTGGGTGGCGACCACCACGGCGTCGTACGACTCCGTGGCGCCGGCGTGCGTCGTGACGTCGACGCCGTCGGGGTGCCGCCGCACCGCCCGGACCGGCGTCGCCGTGCGCACCGCGTGCAGCCGGTCCGCCACCCGCTCGACATAGGCGCGCGAGCCGCCCGTGACGGTGCGCCAGGTGGGGGAGCCGCTCACGGAGAGCATGCCGTGGTGCTCCAGGAAGCGGAACAGGTAGGCGGCCGGGTAGCGTCGGGCGGTGGCGGCGTCGCAGGACCAGACCGCCGACACCACCGGGGTCATGAAGTGGGCGCGGAAATAAGGCGAGAAGCCCTGCCGGTCGAGGAACTCGCCCAGTGTCGTGGCGCTTTCGTCCCGCCGGGCGAGGTGCCTGCGGGCCGCCCGGTGGAAGACGGGGACCTCGGCGAGCATCCGCAGATACGCTCCGCGCAGGGCGTTGCCCGGCCGGGCGAACAGACCCGCCGGCCCGCGGGCGCCCGCGTACTCCAGGCCGCACCCCTCGCACCGCACCGACATGCTCATCTCCGACTCCTGGGTGGCGACGCCGAGCTCGCCGAACAGGCGCAGGAGCTTGGGATAGGTGCGGCGGTTGTGCACGATGAAGCCGGAGTCGACATGCCTCCGTGCGCCGTCCCGCGAGGTCAGCTCGTGCGTGTGGGCGTGACCGCCGAGCCGGTCGTCGGCCTCGTAGAGCGTGACGTCGTGGGCGCGGGCGAGGACGTACGCGGCGGTCAGGCCGGCGACCCCGCTGCCGACGACGGCCGTACGCCGCCGCCCCCGCCGGACGTCACCGTCCGACCCGTCCCGTGACACCCCTGACATCGCTGCTCCCTCCGGCCGGCCGCGTACTCCCTCTCGGGTGTATTCCGGACCTGGGGGGCGTTCGGATTCATCAGGTCGTCGAACTCAGCCGGTCCAGTTCGCCGCCGATCGCCTCGCGCAGCACGTCATGCCGCGAACCGAGCCGGAACCGCTCGTCACTCCACCGCTCACGCGGGTAGAGCCACACCGGAGCGCTCACGACGTCGCCCGGCTCCCATTCGAACCGCGGCCAGACATGTGCGTGCAGGAACGGGTCCTTGTTCCCGAGGATCTCCAGGTTGACCCGCCTGAAAGCCGGATCCAGGCGTCGGCAGGCGAGCTCCACCGCCTCACCGAGACGCTCCATGTCCGACAGGAACGACAGCCGCTTCGGTCGCGGCAGGTCCGAGAGCCGCTGCACACCCGGTTCGTCCACGAGCAGAACCGAGTAGCCCGGCAGGAACTGGACATCCCCGATCACCGCGAACCCCGCCGCCGTCCGCCGCAGCACGGTCGGATTCTCCCCCCTCAGCGCTGCCCCGATCCGGTCCTTGCGCCAGTCACCGCTCATGGCGGCAACCTACATCGGGCGGTGAACGGGAGCCCGACGCTGGTTCGGTCAGAACAGGCCGTTGCCGTGCGGCAGTTCGGCCGGAATCGGGGCGACGACGTCCCAGTGCTCGACGATCTTGCCGTCCGCGACCCGGAAGAGGTCGTAGTAGGCGACGGGCACGCCGAACTCGCCCTCGGACTGCGTCAGGACGAACTCGCCCTCGGCGATGACCTTGTGGACCTTCTTGTAGAAGAGGTTCCTGCCCTGCCCGGCCCACTTGGCCGCGGCCGCCCCGAAGCCGTCGAGGCCGTCGGCCGCATCGGTGTTGTGCTGGTGGTAGGTCTCGGTCGAGATGTAGTCGGTGAGCACCGAGTAGTCCGCGCCGAGGAGGACCTTCTCGGCGAACTCGGCCACCAGCGCACGGTTGGCGTCGGTCGCGCCGGTCTCCGTGACCTCGGTGGGGCCGTCGGTCTGGGAGCGGCCGGAGACGGTGTCCTCGACCAGCGGGGTCAGGGCGTCCCAGTGCTCGGCCAGCTTGCCGTCTGCGTCGACCCGGAAGATGTCGAACCCGACGAGCGGGACCGGACCGAAACCGTGGTAGGTGCCGTGCAGGGCGACCAGGTCGCCGTCCGCGACGACCCGGGCGCCCTCGTAGCGGAAGTCCTCGCCCAGCCCTGCGACGAGCTCGCGGAGGGCCTCGGGCCCGTCGGCGGCGAGGGCGCTGTGCTGCTGGTAGTCCGCGGCCACCCAGCGGTCGACGGCAGAGGGATCCTTGGCGCCGAACAGTTCGGCGGTGGCCTTCAGGACGGTGCTCTTCGCGATGCTCATGACTGTCTTCCTCGTGGTGGAGTGAATCTGTGCGACGGGGCCGCCGATCGAGCGGCGACGTGTTCAAACTAGGTCGACGGCACCGGGCCGACCGCGGCGAACGGCGACCGTCCATGTTCAAAAAGCGACACTCTGGCGTTCCGAGGTCCGGCCGGCGGCGTGGGTCAGTGCCGCGCGGCGCGGACGACGTCGGCGAGAGGCGTGGCGGGACGGCCGGTCAGTCGGGGCACCGCGTCGCTGACCCCGTCGAGCTCGCCGGACGCGATGGCCGTGTACGTGGACACCCAGGCGTCCAGCTGCCACTGCGGGACGCCGTAGGACGAGCGGGAGGCGTAGGCCTCCTCGACCGTCTCCTGGCGGTAGGCGACGGGGCGTCCGAGCCGTTCGGAAAGGATCACGGCGGCTTCGTCCAGCGTGAGGGAGTCGGGCCCGGTCAGGTCGTACGCCACACCCGCGTGGTCGTCCGGCCGCGACAGCACCGCGGCGGCCGCGTCGGCGACGTCGTCTTGGCCGACGAACGCGGCGCGTCCGTGCCCGGCCGGGCCGCGGATGACACCGTCCTCACCGACGAGATCGGGGACGAACTCCGCGTAGAAGTTGTCCCGGAGGAACGTGTACGCCAGACCGCTCGCGCGGATGTGCTGCTCCGTGTGGAAGTGGTCGCGCGCCAGGGTGAAGGTGGCGTCGGGCGCCGCGCCGTGGAAGGAGAGGTACACCAGGTGACGGACACCCGCCTGAGCGGCGGCGTCCACGAACGCCTTGTGCTGGGCGAGCCGGTCGGCGCTCTCCGAGGCGGAGACCATGAAGACGGTGCGCACGCCGGCGAGGGCCTCCCGTACGGCGTCCCGGTCGGCGTAGTCGCCGCGCACCGCGACCGCGCCGGGGAGCCGCGGCGCCCGTTCCGGGCTGCGGACCACCAGTTGCTGCGGGACGCCCCGTTCCGCGAGTCGCCGTGCGACGCGCCCGCCGAGCCGGCCGGTGGAGCCGGTGACGGCGATCGCCGGGGCCGCCGCCTCGGGGACCTCGGGTTTCTCATGCATCTCGGACATGGCGTGACCTTTCCGGTTTCCGCCAGCGAGACCTTCCGTTTCCGCGGCGGCACAGCCAACCTACGAATCACGAGGGGAGGAAACCGGATAAACTTCCGACTGATGATGGCCAAAACCCGACAGGGTTCCCCGCGGGACATCCCGGAGGTCCCGTTCGCCGCGCCCGCGGGCACTCCCGCCGGTGTCGAGGTGATGTCGCTGGCCGAGCTGCGGCGGCGCGTCCGCGAGCACGACCTGGCCCGGCCCCAGCGCCCCGACTTCCACCATCTGCTCACGCTCACCGAGGGCGACCTGTGGCACGTCGTCGACTTCGACGGACACGCACTGCGTCCGGGCTCCTGGCTGTGGGTTCGCCCGGGGCAGGCGCATCAGTGGGGCGATCTCACCGCGGCCGAGGGCACTCTGATCCTCTTCCGGCAGGACGTGCTGGACCCGGCGACGGCGACGTCCGCCCGGGTCGACGATCCGCACGCGCCGGTCGTCACCACCCCCGTCGACGCCGACGCCGAGGCGGTGTCCCTGGCCGCGGAGCACCTGAGCCGCGAGTTCCGGGCGCTCGGACAGCTGCCGCTCGACGTGCACATCGCCGCCCTGCGCCACCTCCTCGCCGTCCTCCTGCTGCGGCTGGCCCATCTCACCGTCCCGGCCGGCGGCCCCGCCCCGGAGCCGGACGAGACCTACCTGCGCTTCCGGGACGCGGTCGAACGGCGCTTCACCGTCACCCGGCGGGTGGAGGACTACGCCCAGATGCTCGGCTACTCGGGCCGGACCCTCGCCCGTGCGACGCTGGCCGGCGCCGGGCTCGGCGCGAAGGAGTTCATCGACCGCCGGGTCGTGCTGGAGGCCAAACGTCTGCTGGCGCACGGCGACGAGAGCGCGGCGCAGATCTCGGACCGCCTCGGCTTCGTCACGCCTTCCCAGTTCAGCAAGTACTTCTCGCAGCGCACGGGGCGTTCGCCGCTCGACTTCCGCAAGGAGATCCGGGGCCTGGCGGCGAGCCGGTCGCAGGGCGGCCGTCCCGCCGCCGGCTGAGGCGTCACCACCGCCCGCCGCGACGCCCGCCGGGCGATCACGCTCGGTTACTATGCTCATTCGACTCCGGACGCCGGGAGCAACCGTCGCACGGTCATCGGCGCACCGCCGACGGCCACATGGGTGGGGAGCCTGAGGAACATGCTGAGAGAGGTCACCGCGACCCGCTTCATCACGCCGTTGCGTGAGGGCGGCTCGCTGCCGGGGCTCGTCGAGGCCGACGACCACGGGACCTACGTCATCAAGTTCAGCGGCGCCGGCCAGGGCCGCAAGACGCTCGTCGCGGAGGTCGTCTGCGGCGAACTCGCCCGCCGGCTGGGCCTGCGGGTCCCCCCGCTGGTCGCCGTCACGCTCGACCCCGTGCTGGGACTCGGTGAACCCGACCAGCAGGTACAGGAGTTGCTGCGCTCCAGCGGCGGCGCCAACCTCGGCATGGAGTTCCTCTCCGGGGCCCTCGGCTTCGATCCGCTCGCCTTCCCCGTGAGCCGCGAGGAGGCGGGCCGGATCGTCTGGTTCGACGCGCTGACCAACAACGTCGACCGCTCCTGGCGCAACCCCAACATGCTGTTCCACCGCGGCGAACTGTGGCTCATCGACCACGGCGCCACCATGATCTGGCACCACAACTGGCCCTCCGCACAGGCGTCCGCGGCCCGCCCCTACGACGCATCCGACCACGCGCTCACTCCCTTCCGGCCGGATGTCGCCGCCGCGGCCGCCGAACTCGCCCCGCGCGTCACCGCCGAACTGCTCGCCGAGGTCACCGCCGAGATCCCCGACGCCTGGCTCGCCGACGAGCCCGGCTTCGACTCCCCGGACGCGCTCCGCGACGCCTACGCGGCGCCCCTGCTCGCGCGCGCCGCCGTCATCCACGAACGCATCAAGGGGACCGAGTGAGCGACGACCGCCACTTCATCAGGCCCGGCCAGGCCGGCGACCGTGACGTCTACGAGTACGCCCTGCTGCGTGTCGTCCCCCGCGTGGAGCGCGGCGAGTGCATCAACGCGGGGGTGCTCGTCTACTGCCGCGCCCGGTCCTACGTCGGCGCGCGCACCCATCTCGACGAGGCGCGGCTGCTCGCCCTCGACGCGGACGCCGACGTGGCCGGCGTCCGGGCCGCGCTGCGCGCCGTCGAAGGCGTCTGCGCCGGCGGCGAGGCGGCGGGGCAGGCGGCGCGCGACGACGCGGGGCGGCGCTTCCGGTGGCTGATCGCGCCCCGTTCGACGGTCGTCCAGCCGGGCCCCGTGCACACCGGGCTCACCGCCGACCCGGTGGCCGAGACCGAACGGTTGCTGAACCTGCTCGTCAGGTAATGGATCACACGGACGCGGATGCCGTTGACACCGCGTGCCAGGGCTTCTAGCGTCACGTCGTACTGAAGGTACTAAGCGGTCGCTCACCCGAGGAGTAGCAGCAATGTCCACCACTGAGCAGCGGGTCGCAGTAGTCACCGGCGCGGCGCGCGGCATCGGCGCGGCCACCGCCGTCCGGCTGGCCGCCGAGGGCCGCGCCGTCGCGGTGATCGACCTCGACGAGGCCGCCTGCAAGGACACCGTCGAGAAGATCACCGCCGCGGGCGGCAAGGCCGTCGCGATCGGCGCCGACGTCTCCGACGAGGCCCAGGTCGAGGCCGCGGTCGCCCGTGTGGTCGAGGAGCTCGGCGCTCCGACGATCCTCGTCAACAACGCGGGCGTGCTCCGCGACAACCTGCTGTTCAAGATGAGCGTCTCCGACTGGGACACCGTCCTGGGCGTGCACCTGCGCGGCTCGTTCCTGATGACCAAGGCCGTCCAGAAGCACATGGTCGACGCCGGGTTCGGCCGGGTCGTCAACCTGTCCTCGTCGTCGGCGCTCGGCAACCGCGGCCAGGCCAACTACTCCGCCGCCAAGGCCGGTCTGCAGGGCTTCACCAAGACCCTCGCCATCGAGCTGGGCAAGTTCGGCATCACCGCCAACGCGGTCGCCCCCGGCTTCATCGCCACCGACATGACCGCGGCGACCGCCGCCCGCGTCGGCATGGGCTTCGAGGAGTTCAAGGCCGCCGCCGCCACCCAGATCCCCGTGGCCCGCGTCGGCGAGCCCGACGACATCGCCAACGCGATCGCCTTCTTCACGAACGAGGCTGCGGGCTTCGTCTCCGGCCAGGTGCTGTACGTCGCCGGCGGACCGCTCGACTAAGAGCTCCGAACAAATGTGGAGCCCGGCTCGCGGCGTCTGGCACGCACGCTCGCCGCGTTGCCGGAAGCTCCCAGTAGCTCCGCTACGAGGAGCTTCCGGCGCCTTGCGATCGCACGCACCAGACACCGCGAGCTGATCGGACTCCACTTTTGTCCGCAGCTCTAAGAGAGCCTCTGAGGCCACCAGAAAGCACTGGGGATCACGAAATGACTGAACTGCCCGCACTCTCCGGCCAGGTCGCCCTCGTCACGGGCGCCAGCCGCGGCATCGGCTACGGCGTCGCCGAGGCCCTCGTCGCCCGAGGCGACCGCGTCTGCATCACCGGACGCAACGAGGACGCGCTCAAGGAAGCCGTCGACAAGCTCGGCGCCGACCGCGTCATCGGCGTCGCCGGCAAGGCCCACGACGTGGAGCACCAGGCCGCCGCCGTCGAACGCACCATGGAGGCCTTCGGTCGCGTCGACCACCTCGTCAACAACGCCGGCACCAACCCGGTCTTCGGCCCGATCGCCGACCTCGACCTGGACGTGGCGCGCAAGGTCTTCGAGACCAACGTGGTCTCCGCCCTCGGCTTCGCCCAGCGCACCTGGCACGCCTGGCAGAAGGACAACGGCGGCACGATCGTCAACATCGCCTCCGTGGCCGGGCTGTCGGCCTCGCCCTTCATCGGCGCGTACGGCGTCAGCAAGGCCGCGATGATCAACCTGACCATGCAGCTGGCGCACGAGTTCGCGCCGAAGGTGCGGGTCAACGCGATCGCCCCGGCCGTGGTGAAGACCAAGTTCGCCCAGGCCCTGTACGAGGGCCGGGAGGCGGAGGCGGCCGCCGCCTACCCGCTGGCCCGGCTCGGCGTGCCCTCCGACATCGGAGGCACCACCGCGTTCCTCACCTCCGAGCAGTCGGCCTGGATCACCGGCCAGACCCTCGTCGTCGACGGAGGCATCTTCCTCAACGCCGGCGTCGGCTGACCCACGCACGCGTCCGGGCGCCCGCGCGGCGCCCGGGCCGCCGCGCGCACCGTGACAACGTCGTCACCGCTGGCGTCGTCCGGACCGCCCCACCTCCGCCGCCCACGCGGCGGAGGCCTGCGGTATGGTCTGCCAACCCTTGGCATGGCAGATCGAGGAGCGTGCGCGTGTTCAACCGGAACCGATCCTTGCAGCGGGTCGCGGCGATCGTGTCCATATCCCTGGTGACCGGATGCAGTCTCCTGGGAGAGGAAAGCTCCGACGACGCCGGACCGATCGTCGTGGGCACCACCAGCGCCCCCAGCACACTGGACCCCGCCGCCGCCTGGGACGGCTCCTGGGAGCTGTTCCGGAACGTCTACCAGACGCTGCTCGCCTACCCCTACGGCTCGACCACGCCCCAGCCCGACGCTGCCAAGAGCTGTCGCTTCACCGACGCCTCCAGCCGCACCTACCGCTGCGAACTGCGCGAGGGCCTCACCTTCTCCAACGGCGACAAGCTCGACGCGAAGGCCGTCAAGCACTCGATCGACCGGATCAAGGCCATCAACGCCCCCACCGGCCCCGCCGGTCTGCTGGGCAGCCTCGACCAGGTCACCGTCAGCGGCGACAACGTGATCGTCTTCCAGCTCAACAAGGCCGACGCCACCTTCCCGTTCGTGCTCGCCACCCCGGCCGGCTCGATCGTCGACCCCGACGACTACCCCGCGAACGCCCTGCGCAAGGAAGACGGCATCGTCGGCTCCGGGCCGTACCGGCTGGAGGGCTACGAAGGCGGAAGACAGGCGAAACTCGTCCGCAACGACAACTACAAGGGCTACGCCGACCTCAAGAACGACGCCGTGACCATCCGCTACTTCCAGGACTCCGGCGACATGGTGGCGGCCCTGCGCAAGAAGCAGATCGACATCACCTACCAGGGACTCGCCGCCGACGACATCGTCGCCCTGGAGAGCGAGGGCGACACGGGCGGTCTCCAGCTCGTCGAGGGCGCCGCCAGCAACATCAACTACCTGGTGTTCAACCCCAAGGACAAGTGGGCCGACCGGCTGCCCGTGCGCCGGGCCATAGCCCAGGTCATCGACCGGCCCGCCATCGCCCACAAGGTCTACAAGGACACCGTGGACCCGCTGTACTCCATGGTCCCCAAGGGCCTGACCGGCCACAGCACCGGCTTCTTCGACGACTTCGGCAAACCCGACGCGGCCAAGGCCCGGCGGATCCTGGCGGACGCCGACATCACCACGCCCGTCCCGCTCACCCTCTGGTACACCACCGACCGCTACGGCTCCGACACCGCCCTGGAGTTCAAGGAGATCAAGGCGCAGCTGGAGGCGTCCGGCCTGTTCCGGATCACCCTCAAGAGCCGCCCCTGGAACACCTACGTCCTCGGCTACCAGAACGGCGAGTACCCGGTCTTCGGCCGCGGCTGGTCCCCGGACTTCCCCGACGCGGACAACTTCATCGCCCCGTTCGTCGGCGAGCAGAACGCCCTCGGCACGCCGTACCCGGAGAAGGAGATCACCCAGGTGCTGCTGCCGCGCTCCCGGCAGGAGAGCGACCGCGCCAACGTGGTCAAGGACTTCGAGAGGGCGCAGCAGATCTTCGTCGACGAGGCGCGGCTGCTCCCGCTCTGGCAGGGCAAGCAGTACCTCGCGGCGAACGAGGACATCTCCGGCGGCGAACGGTCCCTGGACCCGTCGACGATCATGATGGTGGGCGAGCTGTACCGCAAGACCAGCTGGTGAGCGGACCGGGCAGGGGCGTTGTCAGTGGTCGCCTGTAGGTTCTGAGGCCTGGAAGCGACCGCACAACGGAGGACGTTGACGTGACCGACATCGCCATGCTGCCCGAGTCCTGGCGCGGGGTGCTGGGCGACGAGCTTCAGCAGCCCTACTTCAAGGAGCTGACGGAGTTCGTCGAGGAGGAGCGAGCGAAGGGCCCCGTCTACCCTCCGCGCGAGGAGGTCTTCGCCGCGCTCGACGCGACGCCGTACGACCGGGTGAAGGTGCTGGTCCTCGGTCAGGACCCGTACCACGGCGAGGGCCAGGGGCACGGCCTGTGCTTCTCGGTGCGGCCGGGCGTCAAAGTCCCCCCGTCGCTGCGCAACATCTACAAGGAGATGCACGAGGAGCTGGGCACGCCGATCCCCGACAACGGCTACCTGATGCCGTGGGCGGAGCAGGGCGTGCTGCTGCTCAACGCGGTCCTCACCGTCCGCTCCGGTGAGGCGAACTCCCACAAGGGCAAGGGCTGGGAGAAGTTCACCGACGCGGTGATCCGCGCCGTGGCCGGCCGGCCCGACCCGGCCGTCTTCGTCCTGTGGGGCAACTACGCGCAGAAGAAGCTGCCGTTGATCGACGAGAGCCGGCACATCGTGGTCAAGGGCGCGCACCCCTCCCCGCTGTCGGCGAAGAAGTTCTTCGGCTCCCGCCCGTTCACCCAGATCAACGAGGCGGTGGCCCGGCAGGGTCACGAGCCGATCGACTGGACCGTCCCGGACCTCGGCTGACCGCCCTCGGGCCGGTTCCACCCGGGCCGGCCCGGTGCCGCCTGACCGGTATTGCCACCGCCGGGAGCTAGATTCGTCGCGTCGTGGAGCAGGCGGACGCATCGCACCGGCCCCGACGTCCTCGCAACAGGTCCAGGGAGGCGCGGTGGCGGAGCATCGACAGGGGCAGGCGACGCCGGACTCCCTGCTCACACGGATCGGGCAGGTCGTGATGCTGCACCACGGGGGAGACCGGGAGGAGGCCCGGCGCCGTCTCCTCGATCTGTGGACCGAACTCGGCGAGGGGGGCGACCCGCTGCACCGCTGCACCCTCGCCCACTACCTGGCCGACACCCAGGACGACCCCTTCGACGAACTGGCCTGGGACCTGCGGGCGCTGACGGCGGCGGAGGACCCGGACGCCTCGGTGGAGGTGCGGGCGCTGTTCCCCTCCCTCCACCTCAACCTGGCGGCGGACTACGCCGAGCTGGGACGCTCCGAGGCCGCCCGCAGCCACATCCGCCGGGCCCGCCGCACGGCCGGCGTGCTCGGCGACGACAGCTACGGCGACGGCGTGCGGGCGGCGATCAGCCGCATGGAACTGCGGCTGGGCGAGGGCGCCTCGGACGACCTGCTGTAGCCGCGCCGGCCGCCCCCCCCGCCTGGGCTACGGCGTCAGTCGCCGGTCGCGCCGTCGATGCGCTCGCGCAGCAGGTCGGCATGACCGTTGTGCCGGGCGTACTCCTCGATCATGTGCGTGTAGATCCAGCGCAGGTTGAACGGCTCGCCGCTGTGCCGGCTCTTCCCGCGGGACAGGTCGTCCAGCTGGAAGCCGGCCGCGTTGCGCCGGGCGATCTCCATCTCGGTCTGCCAGGTGGCGTGGGCCTCCTCCCAGCTGTCCGCCTCGGTGAGATGGAACTCGCCGTCCCGGTCCTCGTCGCTGAAGTAGATCGGCTCGGCGTCCTCACCCACGAGGACCTCGCGGAACCAGCCGCGTTCCACCTCCGCCATGTGCCGCACCAGCCCCAGCAGGGACAGCTCGGACGGCGGCGCGGACGCGGTGCGCAACTGGGCGTCGGTGAGCCCCTCGCACTTCCAGGCCAGGGTCTGCCGGTGGTACTCCAACCAGCCTTCCAGCATGGTGCGTTCGTCGGCGTTCTGGGCGGGTTCGGTGCGCTGCGTCGTCGTCATGACCGCATGATCGCCCAGCCGGCCCCCGACCACCACGCCTTTTCAGTCACCGCACCACCGTCGCGCCCGGCCCCTCAGGCGCCCAGCATTCCCGCCAGCAGCTCCGACAGCCCCGCGCGCACCTCCTCCAGGCTCGGCGTCCGCGCCCCGAACGACCCGGCCACGCAGGAGAACATCAGCCCGTCCGCCCAGGCGACCAGCGACAGCACATGCCGCTCCGGGGACGTCGAGCCCAACGCCGCGACCAGGGCGGCGAGCTGCTCACGGAATCGGGCTCCCGCCGCGTCGAAATGGGACCGCAGCTCAGGGCGGCGCGTGGCCTCCAAGGCCAGTTCGTAGCGGGCCAGCGTCAGCTCGCGGTCGCGGGTGAGCGCCCGGTGGGTCGCCAGCGCGAGCGCGTCCACCACGGGCCGCCGGCCGGCCCTCGGATCCGGCAGCTCGTGCAGGGCCAGCGTCCGGGCCTCACGGTCGGCGAGCCGGCGTACCGCCAGCTCCAGCAACGCCTGACGGGTGCGGGCGACATTGGAGGTGGAGCCCAGAGGGAGCCCGGCCGCCTCGTCGACGGCCCGATGGGTGAGGCCGCGCGTCCCGCGTTCGGCGAGCAGGGCGAGGGCGGTGTCGGCGACGAGTTCGGCGCGCGAGGCGTCTGGGGCGGGACGTACGGACATGACGGTCAACCTACCCCGTTCACTACGCCCGTAGTACAGTCGAGGCATGGGCGCACTACGGGTGTAGTGCGCTGGGGTGAAACCAGGAGGAGTCATGGCGCACAGCCAGGAGCAGCCGGGACGGGCGGTCGTCATCGGGGGCGGCATCGGCGGTCTCACCGCCGCCGCGGCCCTGCACCGCGGCGGCTGGCGGGTCACCGTCCTGGAACGGGCCGCCTCCCTCGCCCCCGTCGGCGCCGCCATCTCCCTCGCCCCCAACGCCCTGCGCGCCCTCGACGTCATCGGCATCGGCGACCGGATCCGCGACCTCGCCGCCTGGCAGGGCGACGGAGGCCTGCGCGCCCCCGGCGGACGCTGGCTCTCCCGCTCCGACGCGGACACGGCGGCCGCCCGCTTCGGCGGCCCCCTGGTCCTGCTGCACCGCGCCACGCTCATCGACACCCTCGCCGCCCTGCTCCCCACGGACGCCGTCCGCACCGGCACGCCCGGCACCCTCGTCGACCCCGGTGACACGGGCGCCTCCGGCCGCCCCGCCCGCGTGACCACCCCTGACGGGGACCTGGAAGCCGACCTGGTGGTCGCAGCCGACGGCATCCACTCCGCCGTACGCCGCGCCCTCTTCCCCGACCACCCCGGCCCCGTCTACTCCGGATTCACCACCTGGCGGGTCGTGATCCCCGTGCCCGGCGCCCGGTTCGCCTCGCACGAGACCTGGGGGAGGGGCCGCATCTGGGGCACCCACCCCCTCAAGGACGGCCGCGTGTACGCCTACGCCGCCGCCATGACGCCCGCCGGCGGACACGCGCCCGACGACGAGAAGGCCGAACTCCTGCGCCTCTTCGGCGACTGGCACCACCCGGTGCCGGCCGTCCTTGCGGCCACCCGCCCCGAGGACGTCCTGCGCCACGACGTCCACCACCTGGCGCGGCCGCTGCCCGCCCACCACCGCGGCCGGGTCGCCCTCCTCGGCGACGCCGCGCACGCCATGCCGCCCACGCTCGGCCAGGGCGGCAACCAGGCCGTCGAGGACGCGATCGTCCTCGCCCACCACGGCGACGACCTCGCCGCCTACACGGCCGCCCGGCTGCCCCGGACGACGACGATCACCCGCCGGGCCGTGCGGGTCGCCCGCCTGAACATGGCGCGCGGCCGCGCGGTGACGACCGTCCGCGACGGCGTGCTCGTCGCGATGTCGAAGGCCGCCCCCGGCCTCGTCCTGCGCGGCTTCGACGGGATCGCCGGCTGGCGGCCCCCACAGGCCCCGTATGCTGCGGTGCAGGCAGGCACGGACAAGCAGGACACGCAGGGCGCGGACGAGCAGTGAAGGAGTCCCCCGTGAAGGTCGGCTGCATCGGACTCGGTGACATCGCGCGCAAGGCCTACCTGCCGGTGCTCGGCACACTGCCGGGGATCGAACTCCACCTCCAGACCCGCACCCCGGCCACCCTGGAGCAGGTCGCCGACACCCTCCGGCTCCCCGCCGGACACCGGCACCGGGACCTCGACGCGCTCCTCGCCCAGGGCCTCGACGCCGCCTTCGTGCACGCGCCGACCGCCGTCCACCCCGAGATCGTCGCCCGGCTGCTGGACGCGGGCGTCCCCACCTACGTCGACAAGCCGCTGGCGTACGAACTCGCCGACTCCGAGCGGCTCGTGACCCTCGCGGAAGAGCGCGGCGCGAGCCTCGCCGTCGGCTTCAACCGGCGGTACGCCCCCGGGTACGCCCAGTGCGCCGACCATCCGCGCGAGCTGATCATCCTGCAGAAGAACCGGGCCGGACTGCCCGAGGAACCACGCACGATGATCCTCGACGACTTCATCCACGTCGTCGACACCCTCCGCTTCCTCGTGCCCGGGCCGGTCGACGACGTGACCGTGCGGGCCCGCGTCCAGGACGGCCTGCTGCACCACGTCGTCCTCCAGCTCGCCGGCGACGGCTTCACCGCGCTCGGGGTGATGAACCGGCTCAGCGGGTCCAACGAGGAGATCCTGGAGGTCTCCGGGCAGGACACCAAGCGGCAGGTCGTCAACCTCGCCGAGGTGATCGACCACAAGGGCCAGCCGACCCTGCGCCGGCGCGGCGACTGGGTGCCCGTCGCCCGGCAGCGCGGCATCGAACAAGCCATGCTGGCCTTCCTCGACGCCGTGCGCGCCGGCAAGGTGCTCAGCGCCCGGGACGCACTGGCGACTCACGAACTGTGCGAGCGGGTGGTGCGGGCGGTGCGGGAGCTTTCCGGCGCCGCCTGACCGCCCCGGTCCCCTCCCGGACGACCGCCGCCCCGAGGACCAGCAGCGCCGCGTGGGCCGTCCAGTCGCCGAAGCGGGTGTACGGGGTGACGCCGTCCGCGAGCGGCACCTCGTGGACGGCCGTCGAACTCGCGTCCGTCCCCAGCCACGATCCCACCGGCCGGCCGTTCGCGTCGTACACGGCGGACACGCCCGTCAGCGTCGCGTGCACGAACGGCCGCCCGGTCTCCGCCGCGCGCAGGGCGCCCAGCGAAGCGTGCTGCGCGGGCGCCCAGCTCTCCTGGAACGTCGACGTCGACGACTGGGCGACCAGCACGTCCGCGCCGTCCCCTGCCAGATGCCGGCTCATGTCGGGGAACGCCGTCTCGAAGCACACCATCGGCCCGATCCGCAGCCCCCGCCCCGCGTCCATCACGACCTGCCTGGAGCCCCGCCGACGGTCCTCACCGGCCGCCTTGCCCACCGAGGAAGCCCAGCCGAGCAGAGAACGGGCCGGGATGTACTCGCCGAAGGGCACCAGCCGCATCTTGTCGTACCGGTCGCCGGTCGGGCCGTCCGGGCCGATCAGGAGCGAGCTCTTGTAGATGCCGGGCACGTTCGAGCGGCGGGCGTCCACGTTGACCAGGATGTCGGCACCGGTCGCACGGGACAGCTCAGCCAGCCGGCGCGCCAGATCGGGCCGGCCGTCGAGGTCGTAGCCGACGCTGCTCTCACCCCAGACCACCAGGTCCACGTCCTGCCCGGCGAGCTTGCGCGTCAGCTGTTCCTCCCGGTCGAAACGGCGGTCCGGGCCGTCGATCACACCCGGCTGCACCACGGCGATCCGGGCCACCCGCCCGGTCCCGTCCGGCCGCGGAGACCACACCCACGCGGCGGACGCCGCGGCGGCCGTCGCCGCGAGCCCCGCCACGGCGGGCAACCGGTGCGCCGGCACCGCGACGAGCACGGCCACCGCCACGTTCACGGCCACCACCAGGAAACTGAGCAGCCACACCCCGCCCACGGACGCCAGCCGCAACGCCGGCTCCACCTGCCACTGACTCGACCCGAGCACGCCCCACGGCCCGCCGAGCGCCTGCCAGGAGCGGACCAGCTCCACGGCGAGCCAGCCCGAGGGCAGCACGGCGAGCGCGGCCGCCGCCCGCCCCCGCGAGGGCACACCGCCGAGGAACCGGCGCACCAGCCAGCCCCACGGCGCCCACAAAGCACCGAGCAGCGCCGCCAGCAGGAAGATGAAGACGTGCAGGAACGGCAGCAGCCACAGATGCATGGCCAGCATGAACCCGAATCCACCGCACCAGCCGTCGTACGCCGCCCGTTTGCCCGTCGGGGCCGAGCGCACGAGCAGGAGCCACGGGACCAGTGCGAACCACGCCCACCACCACAGGGCGGGCGCCGGGAACGCCGGCACGGGCAGCGCGCCGGCCAGAGCCGCGAGAGCGGAACGCCGCCAGGGGGAGGTGAGCCAGGGACCGAACGTCTTCATACGGCACCTCCCTACCCACTGACGGCTCCAGTGTGCGCGCCCCGGACGATCTCCGACCAGATGGCGTCGGTCACTCCGGGGCCGTCGGACCCGGCCGGCTCCCGGACGGCCGCGGAGCGCGGCGCCACTTCTCCGCCACGACCACCTCGCGCAGCCGCCAGCCGTCGTCCGTCCGCAACAGGGCGAAGGAGTAGCGGCCGCCGCAGACGAAGTCGGGCGGACCGGAAGAGGCATCGCAATCCGTGTCGTCGGAGCGGGCGGCGTCTCCCGCCAGCCGCATGGGATTGAGGTAGTCGGCCAGGACGTGGGCGGTGTCGCCACGGTCCTGCTCCAGGGTCTCGAACCTCAGACGGCGGTTCACGATCAGGTGCTGCCGCATGGAGAACAGCCGCATGCTCTCCGCGAGCCACGCGGCCACCTTCCCGGCATCCCCCTCGATCCCGCCGGCGGAACGGTAGTCGGCCCGGCCGTCCGAGGTGAACAACTCCCGGTACGCCGCCCAGTCCCCGTCGTCGACCGCTGCCGCGTACTCGGTGATCAGTCCGTCGACGGCCAGCCGGTCCATCACGGTCGCGAGCTCCACACGCTGCGTCATGACCCGAGTGTTGGGCATGGGCCGCGCGGAGCCAAGGGCTGTGCGGGGGATGGTCCTTGGCACGGCTGCACATAGGGTGACCCCATGCCTGCCACGCTGAGCCCCACCAAGACGCGCGCCGCGCTCCGCGCGTCCGCGCGCATATCCGTCGACCTGCTGCTGGTCCTCGTGATGCTCGCGGTCGCCCTGTGGCTGCTCGGGCGGACCTGGTCCGTGGTGTGGCCGCTCGTGGTCGGCCTGCTCCTGACGACGCTGACCTGGCCGCCGACCCGCTTCCTGCGCCGGCGCGGCTGGCCGCCCGCCCTGGCCGCGGCCACCGTGACGCTGCTGTTCCTGCTCGTCACCGTGGGCGTCGTGGCGCTGATCGCGGTGCCGGTGGCGTCACAGTCCGGCGACCTGACCGACGGCGTGGTGGAAGGCATGCAGAAGCTGCGCGAGTGGGCGGCCGGACCGCCGTTGAACATCGACGACGCCGAGATCACCAAGGCCCTCGACAGCGCGGTCGCACGGGCCCAGGAGGGGATGGGCAGCGCGGTCACCGCCGTCGTCACCGGGGTGAGCACCGTCGTCAACGGGGTCATCACGGCCGTGCTGGCGCTGTTCCTGATGTTCTTCTTCCTCAAGGACGGCCCGCGCTTCCTGCCGTGGCTGGCCCGTCAGCTCCCCGGCCGGCTCGCCACCGACGTCCCGACCGTGGCCGAGCGCAGCTGGGACACCCTGGGCGCGTTCGTGCGCTCCCAGGCGGTCGTCGGACTGCTGGACGCCGTCCTCATCGGCCTCGGCCTGTGGATCCTCAAGGTGCCGCTGGTGCTGCCGCTGGCGGTGCTGACCTTCGTCTCGGCGTTCGTGCCCATCGTGGGCGCGCTGTTCGCCGGCTTCGTCGCGGTGCTCATCGCACTGGTCTCCAACGGCCTGACGGACGCGCTGATCGTGCTGGCGATCATCGTCGTGGTGCAGCAACTGGAGGGCAACGTCTTCCAGCCCATGATCCAGAGCCGAGGCCTCGGCCTCCACGCCGCGGTGGTCCTCCTCGCGGTGACACTGGGCGGCAGCCTGGCCGGCATCGTGGGCAGCTTCCTCGCGGTACCGGTCGCCGCACTGGTCGCGGTGGCCTGGAACTACGTCCGCGAACAGCTCACGGAGCCCCCGCAGGAGCCGGAGCCCGACGAGTCGCCCGAGGGCGCGGCCGTCCCGTCGTGACGTCCGCCGGCGACCGGGCGGCTGCCGTGCGCGCCGCTCAGGGCCGCAGGTGGGCGAGAAGTTCGTCGCCGGCGGGGTAGGGCTGTTCCTGCGGAAGCAACCGCCTCGCGGCATCCTGATCGCCGCGGTCGACGAGTGCGCGGATCTCCCGGGCGAGTGGAGTCACGTCGCTGATGGACACGGTCCATTCGTCGGCGTACCGCGCCGACGCCTCGCCGGATAGCCCGAGTTGCAGCGACCGGTACGGCAGAGGACGCGAGTTCAGGTCGCGTTCGGGATCCCACTGGACCCGGGTCGTCGCCGTTTTGAGTTCCCGCTGCCAGGCGCCGCGATCGGGGTGCAGAGCGGGAACGTAGCTCGACAGACAGGAGTGGCGCAGCGCCCAGTCGAAACCGTCGCGAGTGATCTCGACGGCGAGAACGGTCTCCTGCCCCGCACCGGTGCCCCAGTCGGAGCGGTACATCATCCACAAAAAGCTGGGCTTGATCCATGTCATGCGGTTCCGCCGCCACGTGGCGGGAAAGCGGCCGTGGCGGGCGGCGGGGACTCCGATCCCGGGGGTGTAGGCCTGGTAGACGGTGATCGTGGACGCCGTGTGGAGCGCGCGGATCCCGCGCTGCGGTTGTTCCATGACGCACAGTTTTCGGCCCCGAAGGCTCAGCGGGCCACCGATTTTCGATCACCCTGCGGCTGTGCGGTTCGAACGAACGCTCGCCTCGCTCGTCCGAAAAGGACCACAGCGGCGACCTGACCGCCTTACGATCGCTGGCATGCTGATTCGCCGGACATTACGGATGATCGTCGTGCTCGCGGTGGCCCTCTCCGGAGCGATCGGGGGCGGTGTGGGGACGGCACAGGCCGAGGAGGAAAGTCCTTCGTACGAACGGCAGTTGTTGTTCTACAACCACTCCTACGGGGTCCTCGACCGGGAGACCGCCGACGCCATCGAACACTCCGCGTATCTGCGGGACTTCGCCAACTTCCTGGTCCGCACCACGAGCGGCGCGGGCGGACAGACCTGGAGGCCGCTATCTGATGGGCCGTGAGACGTACTTGGAGCTGTTGGGAGTCGGTGACATCGCCGGCCAGGACGGCACCCTCGGCTCCGCCGGGCTGGGCCTGTCGACCGAGCGGGCGGGAGACATGGCGACGGTCACCGAGCGGCTGAAGAGCGAGGGTGTCCCCGAACCCGTCGCCTTCCTCCAGACCCGGGACTTCGGTGACGGGGTGCCCGTGCCGTGGTTCGACGCCGTCGTCACCACCACCGCGTACGACGCCTTCGGCGCCTGGGCGATGGAGTACCGGCCGGAGTACTTCGCCGACCCCCGCGGCAACACCGAGCCGGCGAGCTTCCCCGGTGACGTCGGCAGGGAGCGCTACCTCTCCGACGACTACCGCACCCATCTGATGCGTGACGTGACCGCCGTGCACCTCGCCGTCACCGAGGGCGACCTGGCCGACACAGTGCCGCTGCTGCGGGCCGGCGGGTTCGCCGTCCGGACCCTGCCGGGCGGCGGCGTCGTCGCGGAGCACGGCGGCACCACGATCCGCCTCGACGTCGTACCGCGCGAGCAAGCGGGGCTGCGGCGGGTCGACATGTCGCTCAACGGCCCCGTGAAGGCCCGGCACGTGGAGCAGCTCGGCCGTTCCACCCTGACCGTCGGCCCCGGCAGCCACGCCGCCTGGACGTTCGCCCCCAACGGCGCCCTGTAGACGGAGGGCGCTCGCACACCTGGGGCCGTTCGGATCAGCCGAGGCGGCCCTTCAGGTGATTGCCGCACGCCTCGTGGGCGGGCCGGCCGTCGCAGGGGTACGGCGTCTCAGCAGAGGACGAACGCTGATTGCCGTGAGGAGAGTGGGAATGTACGCAGCAGTGCGGAGGTACGAAGGGGTGACCGATGCCGCCGAGGCGGCGCGGCTCGTGAACGAGGGGTTCGTGCCGCTCATGCAGCAGGTCTCAGGCTTCGTGGCCTACTACTGGATCGACGTCGGTGACGGAGTGATGGTCTCCACCAGCGTCTTCCAGGACCGGGCCGGCGCCGAGGAATCGATCTCGAAGGCCGCGGATTTCGTACGGGACAACCTCGCGGCTCTGCTCCCCAACCCGCCCCAGGTCATGGCCGGCGAGGTGGTGGCCTCCGCGTGACGGCCCCGGCCGAATCCACTGGGGGAAACCCTCGTGATCGGGGATCATGGCCGGGTGGCGAAGTGGATGGGGAAGAAGGCCTCGGCCGGCCGGCCGAACCCTGAGCCGGGGCTTTCCCCGTACCAGCGGGAGATGCGCAACCGGCTCCTCGCCGCCCCTGTGCTGGCGGCGCCCGAGCCCTGGCGTCGGGTCGTGGTCCTGGCGGTGGGCGGACTTCTCGGAATCGGATTCGCCTCGCACCCCGGCACCGGCCACGACGTGGTGATGGTCGTCTCGCACGACGGTCACGGTCTGTTCGACGCCGTCACGGGGGAGAAGATCGCCCGGGACCGGGACCCCGCCCCCGAGGACAGCACCCCTGACACGGCGGCCGACCTCTCGTGCCCCGGCCTGGGCCCCATCGCCGGGAGAAGGGTGCACATCGCCGGGCTCTACGGGGGCGGGCTGCACACCACGACTGCGGACGGGTGGACCGTGGAGGCCGTCGTCCCCGCCTGGCCGCACGAACGGGTCCTACTCTCCCGCGACGGCGGTCTGCCTCACGCCGGTCGGCACGGTGGCGACTGGTGGCACATCTTCCATTGCGACCACTCCGAGCTGCGAGCCGTGGGCTTCTCGCCGGCCGGGCAGACCCTCGCCGTCGCGACGAGCAGCGACCTCTCACTGTGGACGCGCAGCACGGAGCGCGGTCACTGAGGCAGCGCCCGGGTTCGTCACTCCACCTCGATGCCGAAGTCCCGCACGAGGTCCTCCAGGCCGCCCGTGTAGCCCTTGCCGCCCAGGACGAAGTCCCAGTCGCCGTTCGCCCTGCGGCGGAAGGAGCCCAGGACCAGGGCCGTCTCGCGTGGCCGGCCGTCGGAGACCTCGAGTTGCCCGAGCTCGCTCAGGGCGGGGTCGAGGAGGCGGATACGGGCGTCGGTGAAGCCGGAGAGGTCGGCGTCCGGGCTGACCTCGGGGTCGATGGCGGCCACGAGCACGAACCGGTCGGCCTCGGCCGGCAACCCCTCGAAGGAGACGCAGATCGCGGCCTTGTCGGGCGCCGTGGCCGGCAGCGCGCGCACCGAACCGTCCGGCGTCGCGGGGTTGTTGAAGAAGACGAAGTGGTCGTCGCTGAGAACGCTATTGCCGCGGCAGACGAGGGCGCACACGTCCAGGGAGACGTGTCCGGTCCACGACATGCCCAGGATGTTGTAGTCGGGCGGCAGTCGAGCGTCCGGCGGTGAAGGGGACGGCTGTGCGTCGGCCTGCCGGGCCCCGTCTCCCAGTCGCCCGCTCAGTCCATGACGATGCAGCAGGTCGACGAGCTCCGCTCCCGAGATAAGTTCCAGCGGCTTGCCGTTGGCGAAGGTGTGCGAGCCGGGCCCGAAGCCCGAAGTCGTCACGAGCACGCCCTTGTTGGCGCCGGTGTCCTGCACCGTCCCGTACAGGTCGCGCACGGCGGTGGGCGGCACGGTGTTCCGGTAGCGCTTCACCTGTACGACGATCTTGCCGCCCCGTATCGGCGTCGGATCCAGCGCGTCGACGTCCACGCCGCCGTCGCCCGAGCGCTGGGTGGTCACCGCCTGCATGCCCATCGCACGGAAGAGGTCGGCCACCAGGCCCTCGAAGGCGATCGGATCCATCGCGAACAGATCCGGCTCCTCGCCGCCCCCGTGGGCGACCACGGGATTGCCGACCTCCTGAGGCCGGCGGCCCGGCCGTACGGGTGTGAGCTGGTCCGGCCGGGCCGAGAGCTGTCCGCGCAGCGCGTCGGCCAGGCAGCTGCCGGCGTCCACCTGAGCCAGATGCAGGTCGCGGAAGGAGGAGCGCGCGGCCATGACGGTCGCGAGGAAGATGGGGCCGGGGCGGCCCGTCGTCGGATCGTGCCCGTCCACGAACCCGTTCAGGGCCACCGACTCGAGCGCGCCCTGTTCGTCGGCGGCGAAGAGCTCGTGCAGGACGAGCAGCACGCACTGCGCCAGCACCTCCCGGTAGAGCGCGCGCCGCTGACTCACCGGGCGGGGCGTCTCCTTGTCCTGGTCGGTCGCCGCCGTGTACCGGACGGACTTGGTCTCGGGGACGACCGTGTACGGGGGCAGCTCCCAGTCGAGCACCAGTTGCCGGGCCGCCGGATCGTAGGCCGCCGCGACCTGGCGCGGAAAGGCCTCGGGCCACGCGGTCGAGGCGTACAGCGCGGCCGAGAAGTACTCGACGACGGACTCGGGGTCGCCGCGCCGCACCCCTTCGGTGATCGCGGTGACGCCGGCGTTGTGCCGTCGCACCTCGGCCCGGCGGGCGTCGGCCCACTCCTGGTACTCCCGCTGGTAGGAGGCCAGTTGACGCTGCCTCTCGGCCTCCGCGGCCTGGGCGGCGCGCCAGTCGTGCTCGAAGCGCGCCTGCGCGTCGGCCTGGGCCTGCGCCCGGCGACTCGCGCTCCAGCCGCCCTGCGCCTGGTAGTGGTGGAACTCCGGCATGGGCACGGGGTGCGCCAGCGTACCCGGGGAGAAAGGCTGTACGTCCTCCAGCCGCAGCAGGGAGGAGGCCCGGAAGGGAGGGGCCTGGCAGCCCGCGACGAGAAGCCCTTGCAGGGAGGCGACTTGTGCGTCCAGTTCCTCCGTGCGCCGCAGCGCCTCCGCCTGCCGGTACTCGCGGTGGCTCTGGGCGGCCCGCCGCTGGTAGGCGCGCGCCTGCTGCTCCTGAAGTCGTCGCCGCCTGGCTTCGGCGTCCAGTTGGCGTTGCTGCTGCCGTTGCATCTCGGCCCAGACGCCGACGAAACCAGTGGAGCGACGACTCATGTGCTGCGGGCCCTCCCCGTACTCGACAGCCGAAGCCAATCGGTTGTCCCCACAACCAGTCATGGCGAAACGACTTTAACCAGCGATCAGGGCGGCGCGCACCTGCCCGGCGGGGCCGCCTCCACCAGGTCCGACGCTGACCGCGCGGGCGGTGCCGCGATCGGCGTCGCGCGCGCCCGCACAACGGGATCGTCCCGCTATGCCGCCCTGACGACGTGGCCCCGCACGGCCGTCGCCCACTCGACGACCAGCAGCTCGTACTCGGACCGGTCCTGTGGCGACAGGGTGCCGCCCGTGCGCTGCCACAGCGCACGAATCTGCTCGTTCACCTCGGCGGCAGAGCGCACGGAACCACGGACCACGGAAACGGGGGACATGGCGACAGCCTAGGCGCAGGCACTGACCCTGCGCTACCGAACGGCTACGCAGATCATATGTCCTGGGTCACGGTCACCCGGATCGTCCTGCAGTGGCGACCGGCGGTCACCCTGTTCCCTCAGCCCGCCGACTCGGCGGCGTGCGGCGACAGGAAACCCATGCTGACCAGCACGATCAGCACGATGCCGAGCGCCACCCGGTAGTACACGAACGGCATGAAGGACTTCGTGCTGATGAATTTCATGAACCAGGCGATCACGGCGTATCCGGACACGAACGCGATCACCGTCGCGAACGCCGTCGGGCCCCACGCCACGTGGCCGCCCTCCATCGCGTCCTTGAGCTCGAACGTGCCCGAGGCCAGTACCGCCGGGATGGCGAGCAGGAAGGAGTAGCGGGCAGCCGCCTCGCGCTTGTAGCCCATGAACAGGCCGCCGCTGATCGTGGCGCCGGAGCGGGACACGCCGGGGATGAGCGCGCAGGCCTGGCAGAGGCCGAAGATCAGGCCGTCCTTGACGCCCAGGTTCTCCAGTCCCTTGCGCTGCTTCGGCGCACGGTGGCGGCCGCCCTTCTCGTCGCGTGCGGCGAGCCGGTCCGCGACGCCGATGACGATGCCGACGACGATGAGCATCGTCGCGGTGACCCTCAGATCGCGGAACGGTCCCTCGATCGCGTCCTTGAGGGTGATGCCGAGCACGCCGATGGGTATCGAGCCGACGATCACCAGCCAGCCCATCTGGGCGTCGTGGTCCTTGCGCATCTCCTTGTCGAAGAGTGACCGGGACCACGCGGAAAGTATTCGCCCGATGTCCTTGCGGAAGTAGATCAGCACCGCGGCCTCGGTGCCGATCTGCGTGATCGCGGTGAAGGCGGCGCCGGGGTCCTCCCAGCCCGAGAAGGCCGCGGTCAGCCGCAGGTGCGCGCTCGAGGAGACGGGGAGGAACTCGGTCAGCCCCTGGACGAGTCCGAGGATGAGGGATTCAAACCAAGACATGAGGTTACGGAGTCCAAGTGCCGATCGGGGAGGGCGGCGGACACGGCGGGCCGCCGCGCGCGCGGTGATCAAGGGGGTGTGTCAAGGGCAGCGTAGCGCCCCTGGGTGACAGTCCCGGCACAGGGGTTTCGGGGCGGGCGGCGCGGGGGAAGGGCGCGGTGCATTTGAGCAGGGCGGATGTGTTGACCGGCCAGGGCGCGGCCGCATAGTTTGCTGGCGGAATGAAAGCGCTTGCTGTGTGAGTGGGTCGCACCGTCGCCGGTCGCCCCGTTACCCGGTCGCTCGGTTGTTCGGTCGTTCGTCTGAGGAGTGCTGATCACGCACATGTCCCCATCCGCTCCGCTCGTCGGCCGCCGCATCCGCGCCGCCGTCATCGGCACAGGCGCCATCGCCCGCGGGTCCCATCTGCCCGCGCTCGCCCAGCTTGCCGCGGAGGGGGAGACCGAGGTGGTCGCGGCCGTTGACATCGATGCCACCGCAGTCGAGGCCTTCTGTGCGGAAGGTGGGATTCCGCACGCCTACACCGACCTGGAGCGCATGCTCGCCGAGCAGCGGCCCGACCTCGTCGCCATCTGCACCCCGCCGACCCTGCACCGCGAGCAGAGCGTGGCCGCGCTGCGCGCCGGAGCCTGGGTGTGGTGCGAGAAGCCTCCGGTGCCGACCCTCGCCGACTACGACGCCGTGGCGGCAGAGGAGGGGACGCGGGAGACGGCGCCGGGCGGGCAGGGCGGGCCGTACGCCTCGATCGTGTTCCAGCACCGGTTCGGGTCCGGCTCCCGGCACGTGCGGCGGCTGCTCGCCGAGCAGGCCCTCGGCCGCCCCCTCGTGGCGCACTGCCAGACCACCTGGTACCGCGACACCGCCTACTACGCCGTCCCCTGGCGCGGCCGCTGGCACACCGAGGGCGGCGGCCCCGCCATGGGCCACGGCATCCACCAGATGGACCTGCTCCTGGATCTGCTCGGCCCGTGGAGCGAGGTGCGCGCCATGGCCGGGCGGCTCGTCCACGACGTGGAGACCGAGGACGTCTCCACCGCCCTGGTCCGCTTCGAGAACGGGGCCATGGCGACGATCGTCAACAGCGTCCTCAGCCCCGACGAGGTCAGCCGTATCCGCATCGACTGCGAACTGGCCACCGTCGAGCTCACCCACCTCTACGGCCACTCCAACGCCGACTGGCGCATCACCCCCGCCCGGGACGTCCCCGGCGACCGCGCGGCCGCCTGGCAGGACTTCGGCGCGGACGTGCCCAGTTCTCACCTGGCGCAGCTGCGCGAGCTCGTCGCGAGCATGCGCGCCGGGGAACGGCCGCGCAGCAGCGGCGCCGACGGGCGCACCAGCCTGGAGCTGATCAGCGCGCTCTACAAGGCGGCGTTCACGGACGTGACGGTGAAGCGGGGCGAGATCGGCCCCGGCGACCCCTTCTACACGGCCCTGCACGGCGGCGCCCCCGGCTGGGCGCCCGCCGCCGCCCCTGCTCTCGCTTCCGCCGAGGAGGTCTCCGCATGAGCGGCCTGCGTCTGGTCCACGCGCACGGCGACCGCGTCACCGTGACGGACCCGGTCGGCGGCGTCGAACTGCTCGCCTACGTCTACCGGCCCGAGGCGGCCTGGGAGGCGCCGAAGCCGTACATCCACCCGCTGCGCACCCTCGCCGGCGACGTCGTCACCGACTACCGGCCCAACGACCACCGCTGGCACAAGGGCCTGTCGCTCACCGCGTCGCACCTGTCGGGCGCCAACCTGTGGGGCGGGAACTCCTACGTCCACGGCGAGGGGTACCTCGAACTCCCCGAGCGGGTCGGCTCGATGGCGCACGTCGCCTTCGACGAGGTCTCGGCCGACGCCGGCCGGGCGGTCATCGCCGAGCGGCTGACCTGGCATCCCCACAGCGGCGAACTGTGGGCCGACGAACACCGCCGGATCGAGGTGCACGACGTCGACCGGGCCTCCGGCTCGTGGGCGCTGACCTGGACGAGCGCCGTCACCAACCGCCGTGACGAGCCGCTGCGGTTCGGCAGCCCGACCACCGCGGGGCGCGAACTGGCCGGCTACACCGGACTGTTCTGGCGCGGGCCGCGCGCCTTCCGCGACGGCCGCATCATCGGCCCCGACGGCGAGGGGCCGGAACTGATGGCCTCCCAGAGCCCCTGGCTCGCGCTGTCCGGCGAGCACGACGGCGCCGACGGCCACGCCACCGTCGTCTTCGCCCACGCCCCCGAGAACGACCACGCCGGCGAGCGCGGCGCCCACCCGGCCCACTGGTTCGTCCGCAACGATCCCTTCGCGGGCATCGCCCCGTCCTGGGCCTACTTCGACGAGCTGGAGCTCGCCCCCGGCGACACCCTCACCCGCCGCTACCGCGTCGTCGTGGCCGACGGGGCCTGGGAGCGGCAGGAGGTCGCCGACTATCTCGAGGCCCACCCGTGGTGACGCCCTACGACGGCTTGCCCGGCGGGGTCGCCGTCTCCCGCCTGTGCGTCTACGACTGGCCCGCCGTCGACGGGCTGCACGGCGGCACGCCCCATCTGCACCTGGCCTGCTCGGAGGGGTACGTCGTCACGGGCGGGCGCGGGGCCGTGCAGACGCTCACCGTCTCCGGGTACGAGGAGACGCCGCTCGCGCCCGGCACGGTGGCCTGGTTCACACCCGGCACCATCCACCGGCTCGTCAACGAGGACGAACTGCGCATCACCGTCCTGATGCAGAACAGCGGGCTGCCCGAGGCGGGCGACGCGGTCCTCACCCTGCCCCCGGAGTACCTGACCGACCCGGAGACGTACGCCGCCGCCACCGCGATCCCCGCCGACGCCCCCGAAGAGGAGCAGGCCCGGATCGCCCGCGCCCGCCGCGACCTGGCCCTGGAGGGCTACCGCATCCTGCGCGAGGCGGACGGCCCCGGACCGCTGGCCGCCTTCCACCGCGCCGCCGCCGCTCTGGTGCGGCCCCGGCTCGCCGAGTGGCGCGAGCGCTGGCGGCGCGGTGCGGCGGCCGCCGCGGCGGCGACGGGGGAGCAGCTCGACCGGCTGGCCGACGGCGACGTCACTCACCTCGCCGACGCCGTCGTGCACGCCGAGCAGCCCTCGGCGTACGGGAAGTTCGGGATGTGCGGGCGGCTGGACGTGTACCGGCCGCACTGATGACGCGTGGTCAGCGCGAGCGCAGGTGATGGCGTTTGCGCCAGGCCAGCGCGGCGCCGGCCAGCGCCGGGACGGCGATGACGGCCATGGAGACGAGGAACAGCGGCGAGGTCGGGGAGGCGGCGCTGGACCCGGCGACGACGTACGCGGCCGTGTTCGGGACCGAGCCGAGCGCGGTCGCGAGCAGGAACGGCAGCCAGCCCATCCGGGAGACGGCGGCGCAGTAGTTCGCCGCCCAGAACGGGACGCCCGGGAACAGCCGGGTCGCCAGCATCGAACGCAGCCCGTGCCGGCTCAGCTGGTCGTCCGCGGCCTTCAGCAGCCGGCCCCGCAGCAGCGGCCGTAGCGCGTCCTGGCCGAGGAACCGGCCCAGTCCGAAGGCGAGTCCCGCGCCCAGCACCGTTCCGGCCAGGGCCGCGCCGAAGCCCAGCTGGGAGCCGAACACCGCGCCGGCGGCCAGGTTCAGCAGCGGCCTCGGCACGAACGCCACCGTGCACAGGCCGTACGCGGCGGCGAAGACGAGAGCCGCCGTGACGCCGCCCAGTTGGGGCGGCCACCCGTCCGCGAGCAGCTTCTGCGGCTCGAACAGCAGCACACTCGACGCGGCCGCCGCGAGCAGCACCACCAGCAGGGCGAATCGGGCCCACGGCGAGAGCAGCGCTCTTGAGCAGCGCGCCGCCGGACCGACGGGCGCCGCAGCGGGAACGGCGACGAGGGGAACGGGCAGGGACACGGGAACGACGAGCTCCGTGGCGGCGGCCCGGGGAGAGACCGTGGCGGTGCCGCCAGAGCGGGTGGTGGCATCGGGCATCAAGCGACAGTAACTGACGAACAGGTGTGATCGCCGTATGGTCCGTCTCATGACGGTCACAGGTGAGGGAACGATCGGTGTACCGCACAGCGTTCTCGCCGACGCCGTCCTGGATCGGCTCACCGTCGCGTACGCCGCCGAGGCCGATCCCGCCCGGGCGGCGGCCATGCGCGCCTACATGAAGGACGTGGCCCCCTTCCTGGGCCTGCCCACACCCGAGCGCCGGGCCCTGTCCCGCGCGGTCCTCGCGGGCACGCCCCGCCCCGACGAGACGGACTGCACGGCGATCGCCCTGCGCTGCTGGGCGCTGCCGCAACGCGAGTACCACTACTTCGCCGTCGACTACCTGCGCCGCCACGTCGGACGCTGCACCTCGGGCTTCCTGCCCGTGGTCCGGCACCTCGTCACCACCGTCCCCTGGTGGGACACCGTCGATCTCCTCGCCGCCCATGTCGTCGGTGCGCTCGTCGCCGCCGACCCGCGGCTGAGAGCCGAGACGGACGCCTGGATCGCCGACGACGACCTGTGGCTCGCCCGCACCGCCCTGCTCCACCAGCTCCGCCACAAGGAACGCACCGACGCCGACCGGCTCTTCGCCTACTGCCTGCGCCAGGCCGGCCACCCCGACTTCTTCATCCGCAAGGCGATCGGCTGGGCCCTGCGCGAGTACGCCAAGACGTCCCCCGAGGCAGTCCGCGCCTTCCTCGACAGCGAGGGCCGCCGACTCTCCCCCCTGTCACTGCGTGAGGCGACGAAGAACCTCCTCTGAAAGCCCGGATCACCTCGGGAAAACCGTTCGACAGGCGGTGAGCGGTCGGCGAGGATCTGACGCATGTTCCGGTACGCCTTCCTCCTCGCAGCATCCGCAGACGCGGATGCGCCGAAGGCTGCCGTCGCTGTTCTCACGGCCGTCGTCGACGGCGCCCGAAGCTGACCCTCTCCGGATCGTCCGGCGGACCCCGCAGGGGGAGGGTCGGTGAATCACTCGGGGTCCCCGTCCCGGTCGGCGCTTCGCCGCCGCCGGGGCCGTCACGCAGCACCCTTTTCCGAGAGGCTCCGGTTTCGCCATGCCCAAGACGGCATACGTGCGCACCAAACCCCACCTGAACATCGGCACCATGGGCCACGTCGACCACGGCAAGACCACCCTGACCGCCGCCATCACCAAGGTGCTGGCCGAGCGCGGCAGCGGCGCGTTCGTGCCGTTCGACCGCATCGACCGCGCCCCCGAGGAGGCGGCGCGCGGCATCACCATCAACATCGCGCACGTCGAGTACGAGACCGACACCCGCCACTACGCGCACGTCGACATGCCCGGCCACGCCGACTACGTCAAGAACATGGTCACCGGGGCGGCGCAGCTCGACGGCGCGATCCTCGTCGTCTCCGCGCTCGACGGGATCATGCCGCAGACCGCGGAACACGTGCTGCTCGCCCGGCAGGTGGGCGTCGACCACATCGTGGTCGCGCTCAACAAGGCCGACGCCGGTGACGAAGAGCTCAGTGACCTCGTGGAGTTGGAGGTCCGCGAGCTGCTCTCCGCGCACGGCTACGCCGGCGACGCCGCGCCCGTCGTTCGCGTCTCCGGGCTCAAGGCCCTGGAGGGCGACCCGCGGTGGACGGCGTCCATCGACGCGCTGCTCGACGCGGTGGACACCTATGTGCCCATGCCCGAGCGGTACGTGGACGCGCCGTTCCTGCTGCCGGTGGAGAACGTGCTCACCATCACCGGCCGGGGCACGGTCGTCACCGGCGCGGTCGAGCGCGGCACGGTACGGGTCGGCGACCGCGTCGAAGTGCTCGGCGCGGGCGTGGAGTCCGTCGTGACCGGTGTGGAGACCTTCGGCAAGCCGATGGACGAGGCGCAGGCCGGGGACAACGTGGCGCTGCTGCTGCGCGGGGTGGCGCGGGACGCCGTCCGGCGGGGGCATGTGGTGGCCGCGCCGGGGAGCGTCGCGCCGCGGCGGCGGTTCACGGCGCAGGTGTACGTGCTGTCGGCGCGTGAGGGCGGGCGCACCACGCCCGTCTCCACCGGCTACCGGCCGCAGTTCTACATCCGCACGGCGGACGTCGTCGGGGACGTGGACCTCGGGGAGACGGCGGTCGCCCGGCCCGGGGACACGGTCAGTATGACCGTGGAACTGGGGCGTGAGGTGCCCCTGGAGCCCGGGCTCGGCTTCGCCATCCGCGAGGGCGGACGGACCGTGGGCGCCGGAACGGTGACAGCCGTGGTGTGAGGACGGCCGGGACGGGTGGGGGACTGCGGGGCCGGTCATGGCCGGCCCCGCAGTCCCCCACCGCGCCGGTGAGCACGCGGGCGGCATCCCTGCGGTCCTTCGAAGCCCCTCTGAGCGGGCAGAATGAGGGGGTGAACGACGAGCCCACACCCGTCGCCCGGGTCACCGACCAGGGGACCGTCAAGCTGATGCCCGACATCGACCGGGAGCGGGCCTGGCTGCTGACCGTCGACGGGGCGCCGCAGTCGTACGTCGACCTCGACGACCCGACGCACCTCGAGTTCGAGTACACGCGACGGCTGGGCCACGCGCTCGACGTCCTGGCGGAGCCGGGCCGGCCCCTGGACGTGCTGCATTTGGGCGGGGGAGCCCTCACCCTGCCCCGCTACGTGAGCGTCACCCGGTCCGGCTCCCGGCAGCACGTCGTCGAGGCCGACCGCGGGCTGCTGGACCTCGTCGCCGAGCATCTGCCGCTGCCCGCCGGCGCCGGCGTCACGCTGCACGCCGCCGACGCGCGGGCCTGGCTGGAGGCGGCGCCGGCCGGCTCCGCCGACGTGCTCGTCGCCGACGTCTTCGGCGGCTCCCGCGTCCCCGCCCACCTCACGTCCCTGGCCTACGCCCGCGAGGCCGGACGGGTCCTGCGCGGCGACGGCGTCTATCTGGCGAACCTCGCGGACGCGGCGCCGTTCGCCTTCCTGCGTTCCCAACTCGCCACGTTCGCCGAGGTGTTCGAGGAGCTCGCGCTCATCGCGGAACCGGCGGTGCTGCGTGGACGCCGCTTCGGCAACGCGGTCCTCGCCGCCGCCCACCGCCCGCTCGACGTGGGCGCCCTGGCCCGCCGTACCGCCTCCGACGCCTTCCCGGCCCGCGTCGAACACGGTCCCGCCCTGCGGGACTTCATCGGCGGGGCCCGCCCCGTGCCGGACGAGGAGGCGGTCCCGTCGCCGGTCCCGCCGGCCGGGGCGTTCGGCATCGGATGACGACGGCGCCCGGCGTCCCCCGTCCGCCGCCGGTCAGCCCTCCGTCGGATCCCCGTGCAGCCGTACGCTGTTGAGGATCTGCATGATGGTCGCCCTCGGGAGTTCGCCCTTCACACCCTTGGCCGTGTACAGGTTCCAGGACACGTAGTCGCCCTTGGAGTTCTTGAAGCCGAAGGTGATCGCCTGGCCGTCGCTCGCGCACTTGCCCTTCTGGGGCGTGTTCGTCGACTGGGCCCAGGCGTAACTGCCCTTGACGCCCGAAGCGGTGGTGTAGGGCGTCGCCTTCTTGTCGAAGCTGATGCTCTTCTTGTCGGGGTCGGTGTAGCCGCCGAACACCCACCACGCGGGGGTGTTGACGGCGATCTCGTCGGTGTTCTTGGCGCCCTCCGCGCCCTTCGTGCCGACGACCGCGAGCGCGGAGTCTTCGGTCTTGCCGTCCCTGTCGTCGTCGGACGTGCACCACTTGGACTTGTACTCGGCCGTGCCCGACTGGATGATCGAGTCGTAGCCGTTCGGCTTGGTCTTGTCCTCCCACTCGAAGCCCTGACTGAGCGTCGGCGACTGGATCTCCCAGTCCGCGGGGACGTCGAAGGCGGTGCCCCGCTTGGGGTTCACGACGACCTTCCAGCCCGGGACGGTCGGCTGGAGCGTCTCGGTGCCGCGCGGGTTGTCGCCCCCGGCGGCGGAGGCCGAGGCGGACGCCGACGGCGAGCCGCTCGCTTCGGCGGTCGCGACCGGGCTCTCGCCGCCCTTGCCGGCGACATCGTCCGACCCGTCGTCCTTGCCGCCCAGCACCAGGAAGCCGGTGACGCCGGCCGCCACCACGACGGCCGTGGCCGCCACGATCGCGACCACCTTCGTACGGTCGCCTCCGCCTCCTCCGCCCGTTCCGCCGGGCTGTTGCAGGCCGGCCGGGGTCGGGACGTTCCACTGCGGCTGCGTGCCGTAGGGGTCCGGTTGCTGGTAGCCGGGCTGCTGATAGGGATTCGGCTGCTGGTATCCCGGCTGCTGGTACGGGTTGTTCTGCGCCTGCGGGTTCTGCTCTCCCCCGGGCGGCTGCTGTCCTGGCCACATGGCCAGAAACCCTAGTGCCGTCCCTGACCTGAATGGGTCACCACCCCTTGTCAGGTACGTACCGATTCGGTGGACGGGGCTGGTGAGCGAAGGCTACTCATGGGTAACATCGCGGTATGAGCGCAGACCAGATGTCCGTCGGCGAGATGCTCGCCGCCACCGTTCCCATGGCCCGGACCCTCAAGCTGGAGTTCCAGGAGACGAGCCGGGACAAGGCCGTGGTAGCCCTGCCCGACCAGAGCGACTACCACAACCACGTGGGCGGCCCGCACGCCGGCGCGATGTTCACGCTCGCGGAGTCCGCCAGCGGGGCCATCGTCCTCGCCGCGTTCGGCGACCAGCTCTCACGGGCCGTGCCGCTCGCCGTCAGCGCGGAGATCCACTACAAGAAGCTCGCGATGGGTCCCGTCACGGCCACCGCCACGCTGGGCCGCCCGGCCGCCGAGGTCGTCGCCGAACTCGACGCGGGCGGCCGCCCCGAGTTCCCGGTCGCCATCGAGATCCGCCGCGCCGACGGGGCGGTCACGGGCGAGATGACGGTGGTGTGGACACTGCGGCCGAACGGCTGAGCCTTTCTCCTGCGAGAATGCCGCTCCCTGACTGCGCCGAAACGTCGCCAGGGAGCGCTCAGGGAGATCATTAAGAACTCCGCGAGAACCAGGCGTCCATGGCCGCACGTCCACGCCCGTCAGCCTCCGGCATCATGTGCGCGTAGATCTTCAAGGTGATCGACGGATCCGAGTGACCGAGCCAACGCGAGACGGCAACCACCGATTCACGCGCGTCCAACTGCACCGACGCGAACGTGTGCCGCAGGGCGTGGAAGCCGTCATCAGGCGCTGCAGCGTGTTTCGTGTTCGGCCGGGGCCTCGTGCCATCGGGCCGGCGAGGCTGCGGCACTCTGGGTGCAGGGGGTGGAATCACTCCGGCCGCCACGAGAGCCCGCTTCCAGGGCCCCTCATTGAAGGCGCTCCGCCGTAGAGCGCCCTGCCGACGCTCTCCGCTGATCAGCAAGCGGTGCGTCTGCGGCGCGCGTTCGGCCGCCTGCTTGGCGTTCTGAGGCTCCGCCGGGTTGGTCCAGGGCAGGGTGACTACGACCGGGGGAAAGCGGCTCATGTGCTCGGCGATGCGCTTCGCCAGATACTCAGGCAATGGGACCGTGCGCGTCTTGCCGCCCTTCGGCAGAGAGAAAACTTGCCGGTTGCGCACGATACGAACCTGCCGGCGAACGTGGATGACATCCTCGCCGACGTCGTCGACCGACAGGCCCAGAACCTCGCCCTGCCGAAGCCCGGCGCCGACACCCAGGTCGACCATCACCTTGAACCGGTCATCGAGCCCTTCACGTACAGCCGCCACGCGCTCCCGCGTCCACGCCCGTGCTTTGCGCTCGGGCTTGGAGGGCGGCCTGACCGTCTTGGCCAGGCAGGGATTCTTGGGGATCCGCTCATCGTCCACGGCCGCCTGCAGAATGGACGACAGGGTGCCCCACGACTCGATGATGGTGGCTGGCCCATAGCGCCCGTCGAGGTCGGCGAGGTACTTCCGCAGCTGTGGCACCTTGATGGCGTTGAGGCTCTGCCCTCCCAGGTAGGGCAGGATCCGGGTGTTGATGCGGATCTCGATCGTCTGGAGCGTACCTGGGTCGCCGGTCTTCGTGGGCCAGTATTCCGTCGTCACGTACTCCTCGAGTGTGACGTTGCCGTCGCGGTGGTCGACGAACTCGCCGCGCAGCAGGTCCGCCTGAACCTTCGACTTCCACGTCTCGGCGTCCGCCTTGCGGTCGAAGGACCGTTTACGAACGCCCGGGATGCCGCACACCCTGTAGCGCTTGCACTTCTCGTAGAGGTCGGTTTTGACCCGGGTGGGCTTCTTCGTCTTCGGATCGACCGGACCCGCCTTCGTCCACCTGTCCTCGATGTATCCCGGCACAGTTGCCCCCGTTGTTCAGATGCGACTCATGGGCTCGGGACCATTGTCGACGATCTCCCCGGCGTACAGCTGGAACCACTGCCCGCCAGCGAGATGCTGCACGGTGGCCGGGTTCATGGCGGCGGCGAAGCGCTCGGTGTCCAGCTCCGGGCAGATGTAGACGCGGACGAGGCCGCGGTCTTCCCATACCAGAACCCCAGGGTCGCTCGGCAGCTTGGGGTGGAAGGTGTACTCGATCCGGAGCGGTGCGCCAGGAGTGTCTCGGCTGACGATCTCCGTCCTCCAGAGCTGGAACCAATGGGAGGACGACATGAGTTGTTCGATCTCGATGTTCAACTGCCGCACGACGGCGGCCAGTGGTTGGGCCTTGTCGAGGCGGACACGTATCCGTCCGCGGTCCTCATCTATCTGTGCGAGTCTGCCCGGCGGCAGGTCAACGACGGCTTCGTAGGCGACGTCCAGCAACGTTCCTCCCCGCGCTCCAACGGTGCACTCTGAGCCAGTTCGGCCAAAAGCGCACGGTTGGTGAAGGGTACGTCTACTGAGAGTCGTCGACAATGTGTTGAAGAAATGTCGACATGGGGACAAAAGCGATCAGGCGTCACCCGATGGGTGACGCCTGGTGTCGTCTGCCGCTACTCGCCGGCCTCGCGCTTGGCGCGCTCCTCGGCCTCGATCATGTAGCGCCACTTCATCAGCTCCGCTTTCGACTTGCCTGCGAGGTGGCCCACGATGATGCGAACTTCCTCGTCATAGCCCGCCAGTTCGGTCGCCTCGTACAGCAGCCACTGCTCGGCCGTGGCTTCTTGTACGCGCCGGAACGGCTTACCCAAGGCTGCGGCGATGGCGCGCATCATCGGGACCGTTGGCGGGTTGGCGGGTGGATTCTTCACGACGCGCTGGAGATACGGCTTTGAGACGGTCTCGCCGGTCTCGGGGTCAAGTGCCCGGTCGGCGATCCGCTGATAGGAGTCGCCTCGGTCGAGTGATTCCTGGATGAGCTGGGAGAGTGCGCCGGCAGGCGTCGCCTCGGCCGCACCGGGCTCGGGGGCGGTGGCCGGAGCCGTCATGTCCTCGTCCTCTCGTGGCACATCAACACCGACTGTCTCTATGGATACGGATGGGCGTCGGAAAAATACCAGCTCAGTCCCTACAACCTTCGCGCGATAGAGACGGATCGTCTACAGATCAATGGTATCCAGCCAAGAACTTTGCTCATACTCGCCGGTAGGTCGTCCAGTTCTGTAGACGATCCGTCTCTGCCGTGCTTAACTCGTCTCATCAAGGCCGCTCCGCAATCCGGGGGAACCGTTGAGTCGTCGCTACACGCTCCGAAGTGCACAGATATTCCAGTGGATCATGAAGCACCCTGGTCGCGGCATCCCATACGGCTACGACAGCCTGGCGGAAGCAAGCGGCTGCGGACGCGGCCTCATCGAGAAGCTGGCCACCGGCAAGCAGAAGACCGCGGACGTGCTCGACGCAACCGCCCTCGTGAGGGCGCTCGGCGTCGCCATCCTCGTCCTTTTCGCGCCCAAGGCGTCTCCAGAACTGGACGAGACGTCTCCCGAAGAACCCCCCACCAAGAAGGAGTAACCCAATGCACAACAGGAAGGGCGCCAAGCCCGCTCCTCCGAAGGGCTGCCTCTGGATTGAGCAGGCCGCGCCCTACATCGGCCTCAAGCTCACCACGCTCCGGAAGTGGCGCCTGCTCGGCAAGGACTCGGACGCCGGAATGCATGGCTTCCAGATCGGCAGGTTCGTCGCCTACAGGATCGCGGACCTCGACGCCTACCTGGACGGCCAGTACCGGGCGGCAGTCACGCCGGCCCCGGACCGCGCCCACGAGTCCCGCCCGCCGGAGCTGCGCACCTCGCGCCGCACGGCCCGCGTCCCCGCCTGAGCGGCAAAAGAGGCCGCCCCGCGCCTACGGGACGACCTCGACGCAACAACCCTCCAACCAGCGAAAGGAGGGAGCCACGTGGCTCCCAGTATCCCATCAGCACCCGAGGCCCTGAAGGCCTCTCCCGTCACCGAAATGCGGGACGCCGTGGCGAAGCTGCGCAAGCACGTCAAGCACGCCACCGATGGCCCCTGGGTCACCAGTTCTGTCTGGTCGCCGCGCGCCACCTGCACGTCCGCCGTCTACTCCCACGCCCACCCCGCCGGTTCCATCGACTCCGAGGTCGTCGCGTCCGGCCGGATCAAGTCCGGGTACGGCGGGATCCGCAACCCGTGGAACGCCGAGTACGTCGCCCTCATGCAGCCCGCCGTCGGTGCCGCGCTGGCCGACTGGCTGGAGCAGGCTGCGGTGAACTACGAGACCGAGACCGACACCCCCGACTGCCCCAACTGTGGCGAGGGTTGCGGAGGGCACGACGAACTCGACTTCTGCACCACCTGCGGAGACGAGGCCCCGTGCCGCTGCGTCGCCAAGGCTCTGACCATCGCCCGCCTCATCAACGGCAAGGCGGTGGCCCGATGAGCGCCTACCCGGAGATCGCCGCCCGATTCGCCCGCGAGACCGCTGGCCACGAGATGCACGTCCTGCACGACGACGGCCTCTACCGGCATCTCGTCTTCGCCGACCCGGCCGGGAACTTCTACCGCTTCGACATCGTCACCTGGCCGCACAACCTGTTCCTGCGCGGTGACGGCTTCAGCTTCGGCTTCGCGATCTACCCGGCCGACGACATCTTCAACATGTTCCGCGGGTCGAGCCACGACGGAAGCATCAACCCCGGCTACTGGCAGGAGAAGGTCACCGCTGGGAAGGTCCGCGACTGGTCGGAGGAACTGTTCCGCGCCTGGGTGCTCGACGAGGCCGCGAAGGCCGAGGCCCAGCATCCGGGAGCCGTCGAGGCCGTCGGAGAGCAGATCCTGCACTCCGACGAGCACAGCACCGAGTACCAGGGCACCGCCGAGTACGCGGTCGCAGCGTTCCAGCACGACGACTTCCGGTTGCGTTTCCCGAACGACTGGGAGAAGTCGTTCGAGGACTACTCGTGGGAGTTCCTCTTCGCCTGCCACGCCGTCCTGTTCGGCATCGGCCAGTGGTACGCCGCCCGGAAGACGGCGGGGGTGACGGCATGAAGTGCGGCGAGCCGATGCCCGGCAGCAGCTACCAGGCCTGCGACCGCGACCTCAAGCACAGCGGCGACCACGCCTACCTCGGCCAGCGGTGGCCGCGCCCGGTCCCGGCCGGCCCGGACTGGGGGGTGCAGGACTTCCTCGAGGACGCCATTCCCGCGACCGCGTGGGGGATCGAGGAGCGCAGCTACCCGATCATCATGACGGAGACCATCACCCGCGTCATCTGGGTCGACGCCGAGAACGAGGACAAAGCGCTGGCTTACTGGGGCGACGACCCCAGCGAGAGGCCCTCGGGCGGCGAGGTGCTGGACGGCTCCCTGGACTTCGAGCGTCCCGACAACTGGCAGCGACAGGCCGCGTTCGAAGCCATCCGCTGCCAGTCGAAGATCGGACCGCTGGTGACGTGCCCCGGATGCGGAGCGGAGGCGTTCCGGCGGGAGTGGATGCACAACCCGATGCGGAAGTGCCACGGCCCCATCGAGTGGCGTGAGACCCCCTCGAAGAACCCGCGCTTCCAGTGGCGCCGCGAGTTCAAGTCCACCCCGGCCTACGACTCTGCCGAACTGGCGGTGACCCGATGACCGACCCGATCACCTCCCTCCCCGCCGCGGTTGCCGCCCAGGGCGCGCTGCCGATGCCGGCCGGAAGCGTCCTCCCGATCGCCGCCCTGGACGTCCAGCTGCACGAACTCCAGCGCCGCCTGGCCGGCGAGAAGTTCGCGGTCCGCATGGCCCGTCTCGACGACCTGCTCGCGCACCCCGAGTACGCCCACACGCCCGCCCCGGCCGGCGAGCGCGCCGAACTGCGGCACCTCCTCTACGACGCCGACGAGGACGCCACCTGCCCCGCCTTCCCCTACCCGACCGCGCCCAAGGAGGCCGCCTCGTGACCGTCGTCGTCGAGCACCTGCCCGTCCGCCCCCGCAAGGCGTCCGCGTCCCGGCGCCGCCGCCACGTCCAGCAGCTGCCCTACCGCCTCCACCAGATCGCCCCCGGCGCGGCCACCATCCTCGTCACCCCGATCTGGACCGACCGCAGCGGCGACGGCGTCCGCAACTACCTCGCCCGCGCCCTCGATGCCCGCGGCCGCATCCTGAAGTTCCCCGCCGGCGGCTCGCAGCGCATCGCCTCCCTGCTCCAGGGCGCCTACCCGGCCGCCGACTGGGACCGCCCCCAGACCTGGAACGCCGCCAGCAACGCGCTTACCACCCGCAAGCCGCTGCCGAACGAGGAGAGGCGGGCGGCGGTCCAGCGGATGGAGCAGCAGGCGGCCGGCCTGGAAGCGGAGCTGGCGTTCCAGCGGGAACGCCGCCACGAGCTCGCCGTCGCCCGGGACTTCGCCGACAGCCTCGCCTCCGGATACATCGACCGCGAGGGGCTGGCGGCCTCATGAGCCTCGCCGATCTCCTGCCCGTCCGCTTCGGGCTCGCCGACAGGGCCGCCCGCCACCCGCAGCATCGCGCGATCGACAAGGTGGAGCGGCTGGAGGTTCTCCTCGCCGGCGCCAAGGCGCTCATCAAGGGGCTGGGCGTCCAGCTCGACGAGCAGGCGCGCGCCCACGAGGAGACGGTCGCCCGAATCGACGCCCGGCACGCGGAGACGGTCCGCGGGCTCGAGGAGCAGGTCGCCGAACTGCAGCGCCGCCTGAACGTGCGGGTCCTCGCCGAGCACGTCATCGCCCAGACGCAGGAGATCCCCGTGGCCGCCCTGTGGGAGGCCCGCGCCGACGGACTCCTCGGCCCCGTCACCGACCCCAGCCGCGCCACCCGCTGACCGCCGGCCGGGCGGTGACCGCCCAACCCGCCACGGCCGGCCACCAAGCAGAAACCCCGAGCGCTCGAACCGCCCGGGGATCCCACCACCAGCATCCCAGGAGATGACCTTGTCCGTCACCACCTCTCTCATGCACACGTTCCACACCGACTGCGGCGACTTCACCGTCCCCGCGACCAGCCCTGTCTCCGGGCTCCTCGTCTACGAGATCCCCGCCGCGGTCGAGCCCCACAACACCCACCGCTGGAGCGTCGGCCACCACTCGGGCCTGCTCATCGCCTCGGCCATGTACGAGGACGACGCCATCCGCGGCGCTCAGGAGATCGCCGACCTCGCCGACTGGACCAAGCCCGTCGAGCAGCTGCGCACCGAAGTCGACCCCGACGAGGTGTACGAGCAGATCGCCTGGGCGTCCTGCGAGAACCCCGCCTTCACCTGACCCCGCTCCCCACAAGCCGCCGCGTCGCAGCGATGCCCACGCTCCGCGGCACCCCGGGGCGGCCCACCCCCACCACGGGCCGCCCCACCCACCAACACACCCTCTTGGAGCCTCAGATGGACCTCACCAGCCTCACCATCCCCATCGAGACGGCACGCCACGTGCTCTGGCGCTACGACCGCGCAGGCGGCACCGAGCCCGGCCCCTTCACCCAGCACCTCATGGGGGCCATCTCCCACGCCGACTACCGCAACCGGGCCATCCTCCGCGAGGCCTACCCCGAGCTGTCCGAAGCCCTGCGCCTTGCCCACACCGACGAGGACGGGATCGCCAAGCTTCAGGACATCGCCCGCGGCGGGGTGGCCACGGAAGAGACCCCGGCGCCGCAGTGCCCCGAAGCGCTGTTCAACCCGGAGAACGGTGCCCTCCTCCGCTGCGTCCAGCAGGGCAGGCACGAGTGGCACCACACGCCCAGCGGCACGCAGTGGCGCATCCCCGTCAGCTCCGGCGCTGGTGACCCATTCTGATGAGCCCGCTCGCCTGCCGCCAGTGCGCCAGCACCGACGGGCCGTTCACCCGGGACGGCCTCTGCGAGGACTGCGAGGACGGCCACCCCGGCTGGGTCGACGGCCTGTCCGCCGAGGACTACCACGCGGACACCACGTCCATCTCCTCGTCCGGCCTGCGCGCCCTGCTGCCGCCCGGCTGCCCCGCCCAGTTCAAATACGACCGCGACAACCCGCCCGCCCCGAAGCGCGAGTTCGACCTCGGCACCGCCGTGCACACCGAACTCCTCGGCGTCGGCGACGAGCTGGCCGTGCTCGACTTCGACAGCTACCAAACCAAGGCCGCACAGCAGGAACGCGACGAAGCCCGCGCCGCCGGTCAGGTCCCGCTCCTCACCAAGGAGTGGGAACAGGTCCGGGCCATGGCCGAAGCGGTACGCAAGCACCCGCAGGCTGGCCCGCTCCTCGCACCGGGCATGGGCATCGCCGAACGGTCGATCTACTGGACCGACCCGGCGACCGGCGTCCGCTGCCGGTGCCGCCCGGACTGGCTGATGATCCGGCCCGAGGTGACGGCCGTCGTCGATCTGAAGACCACCACCGACGCCAACCCCGACGCCTGCAGCAAGGCCATCGAGTCGTACAGCTACCACCAGGCGGGCGCCCTCTACATCGACGGCGTCCAGGCCGCGGGCTTCGCCCCCGAAGGCGCCCGGTTCTTCTACATCTTCCAGTCCAAGAAGCCGCCCTACCTGGTGACGGTGCGCGAGCTGAAGGACCAGGACCAGGACATCGGCCGCGCCCGCAACGAGCGCGCCCTGCGGATCTACGCCGACTGCGTCGCCCGCAACGAGTGGCCCGACTGGACCGGGCCCACTGACGAGATCCCCCAGATCGGAATGCCGAGCTGGGCCACCCTCCGCCAGACCGAGGAGTACCTGAAGTGACGTCCAACGAGATCGCCCAGCGCGACGAGCAGCACGCTGTCGTCACTCAGGCGCCCAAGCCGACAGCGGCCACCACCGCGCTCATGCAGTGGGCGCAGGAAGCCGACCTGGCCTACCAGATGGCGCAGAAACTCGCCGCCACCTCGTTCGTCCCGCAGTCCCTGCGCGGCAAGCCCGGCGACATCACCGCCGCGATCCTCGCTGGCGCCGAGCTCGGCCTGAAGCCGATGGCCACGCTGAAGAGCATCGACGTCATCCAGGGCACCCCCGCCCTCCGGGCGCACGCCATGCGGGCCGTCGTGCAGAAGCAGGGCCACGAGATCGAACTCGTCGCCTCCGACGCCAACCACTGCGTCATGCGCGGCCGGCGCAAGGGCGCTGAGAACTGGCAGACCGTCGAGTGGACCATCCAGCGCGCCGCGCAGATGAAGCTCACCGACAAGGGCGAGTGGAAGAAGCAGCCGCAGAACATGCTCGTCGCCCGCGCCACCGGTGAGCTGTGCCGGCTGATCGCCTCCGACGCCCTGCACGGGATGCCCTACGTCTCCGAGGAGCTGGAGGGCACCGTCCACGCCGAGGTGCTGCCGCAGAAGGCGCCGCTGTCCGTCGCCCAGCTCACCGCCCCCGCCTCGCAGCCCGAGCCCGCACCGGCCGCCGACAGCAGCTACAGCGTGCAGATCGGCAACGGCGACTGGGACACCGACGCCGCTGACGACTCCGTCGACTGGCAGCCCGAGAACGAGCAGTAGCCCGCACACCGGAGGCCAGCCGCGGGCAAGGCGGCTGGCCCCATCACCCGACAAGGAAACCACGCCATGCCCGAGCTTCTCATCCGCCTCAACGACCAGACCGTCCCTCTGCACGACTGCTGCTGGATCGAGTGGGCCCCCTGTGGCTGCGCCGTCAGCGTCGTCATGGCGGCCATGGACGACGGATCCCGCGCCCTGCCCACCGAGGACGCGGCCCGCCGCCACCTGGAGCCGAACAAGCGCAACCGCGACAAGCAGATCCGCCAGGGCTACCGGCTGGAGCTCATGGCCATGGACCGCTACCGGGCCGAGGTCGACCTCGCCATCCGGTGCCCGCACCCCAAGGGTGAGACCAGCCAGCAGACGCTCGACGCGGCCGAGGGGAGCGCGTCATGACCCAGCTCCAGCTCCCCATCGCCGCCCAAGGCACCGCATCCGCCGCAGCCGGCGAGGCGGCGAAACACGACGGCATCGCCCGCGCCGCCGCGAACACCCCGCCCGACTGGGCGACCGCCTGCCGCGCCGCCATAGAACTCATGGCCCGCCGCGGCACCCCGTTCCAGGCCGCCGACCTCATCGCCGAAGGCCTCGTCGACGAACCCGACCACCACGCCCGCTGGGGCGCCGCCTTCATGGCCGCCGCCAAAGCCGGGGTGATCGAGCACGCCGGGGTCGTCGCCTCCCGCCGGGCCACCGTCCACCGCTCGCTGTGCCGCCAGTGGATCGGCACCGCCGCCTACCGGACGGAGGCCGCGTGATGCAGGACGCCCTCTTCCTCGCCGTCTACACGCTCACGTTCGGCCTGGCCGCCGCCTTCCTCTACAGCGCCTACCGCACCCGCCGGCGCGACGAGCAGACCACCGCACGCCACGCCCGCGACGGCGTCCGCATCGCCGAGAACTACGCCAACAACGAGTCCGTCCGCACCGTCGTCGACGGCCAGCAGCCGCCCCGGAAGGAGAAGCCGTGACCACCGCCGTCCGCGAAGCCCCCCACCACCGCAACCTCACCTGCTACACCGACTACCGGTGCCGGCTCCCCGAATGCGTCGAGCGGTACACCGCCTGGGACCACGACCGTGAAGCCCGGCAGGCCGCCGGCACCTGGGACAACCTCGTCGACGCCACCCCAGTCCGCCGCCACATCGAGCGACTCCTCGCCCAGGGCTACACCGTCCACCGCATCGCGGCGCTCGCCGGAATGACCGCCCACTCCATCCGCGACTTCATCGGCAACGGAGCGCGGGGACGCCGGTACCGCACCAACCCCAGCGTCGCCGAGAAGATCCTCGCGGTCACGCCCGGCTCCTCCACCCCGACGTTCATCGACCCCACCGGAGCGCACCGCCGCCTCCAGGCCCTCGTTGCCGCCGGCTGGCCCCTCAGCACGCTCGACCGCAAGCTCGGCTACAAGGCCGCCCACTTCCGCGCCATCCTCGCCAAGCAGCGGATCCACGTCGACACCGGCGCCCTCATCGCCGACGTCTACGACCGGTTCAGCAACCGCAAGCCCGGACGGGGCGGCGTTGCACCTCACCTCGTGAGGCAGGCCCGTGAGCGTGCCGCCGCCAACCGCTGGCCCACCCCCGCCTACTGGGCGGAGCGGATGGACGTCATCGACGACCCGGACTTCGAACCCCTCTACGGCGTCACCCGCCGGGAGATCGTCGCCCAGGACGCCAACGAACTGATGCGGTTCAGCGGCCTCGACCGGGCCGCCGCAGCCGAACGCCTCGGCGTCAGCAAGGACTACGTCGACCACGCCCTCCGCGACCACCCCGAATACTCCCTGGAGACCGCCGCATGATGTACCGCCACGACACCGACGCGCTCACCGTCATGGACTGGTTCTGCGGGGCCGGCGGCTCCAGCCAGGGCATGCACTCCATCCCCGGCGTCCGCATGGAACGCGCCGCGAACCACTGGGAGCGGGCGATCGAATCGCACGCCGCGAACTTCCCCACCGTCGACCACTACCGCGGCGACATCCGCGAGGCCCCGGTGGAGAAGTGGCCCGTCACCGACATCTTCTGGGCCTCACCGGAGTGCCCCCAGTGGTCGGTCGCCCGCGGCAAGCGGCGCGACTTCGACGCCTCGCTCCAGGGCGACCTCTTCGACGGGTTCGGCCCGTCCGAGGAAGTCGAACGCTCTCGCGCTCTCATGGAGGAAGTCCCCATGTACCTGCGCGGCGTCATCGAGCGCGGCGGCCTCGTCAAGGCCGGCGTCGTCGAGAACGTCGTCGACGTTCGTGCCTGGGACCAGTGGGACCGCTGGCTCGGCGAGATCCGCAAGCTCGGCTACCGCACCCGGGTCATCGCCCTCAACAGCATGCACGCCGACCCGCGCACCGTGCACAAGGCGCCGCAGTCCCGCGACCGGCTGTACGTCGCCTACTGGCACGAGAGCCTGGCCCGTACCCCCGACTGGGACAAGTGGCTGCGGCCGCGCGCCTGGTGCCCCGGTTGCGAGACGTGGGTGCAGGCCGTCCAGCGGTTCAAGGACCCCGCCCGGGACATGGGCCGCTACCGGCAGCAGTACGTCTACCGCTGCCCCAACACCACCTGCCGCAACCAGATCGTCGAGCCCGAGACGCTCCCGGCCGCCGTCGCGATCGACTGGAGCCTGCCCGGCCAGCGCATCGGAGACCGGGCCAAGCCCCTCGCGGAGAAGACGCTCGCCCGTATCCAGGCCGGCCTCGACAAGTTCGCCAAGCCGATCACCCTGGAGGCGGCTGGCAACACCTTCGAGCGGCGTCCCGGCGTGCGCACCTGGCCGGTCGATGCCCCGCTCACCACCCAGACGACCACGGCTACCAAGGCGCTCGCCGTCCCCCCGTTCCTGGTGCCGCTGCGCTCCGGCCGCAACCGGGTCATCCGCGCCGACTCCCAGCCGCTGGCCACGGTCGTCGCCGACGGCGGAAACCACGGCCTCGCCGTCCCGCCGCTCCTCGTCCCCGTCGAGGGCCGCGACGGCAAGGAAGCCGCCTCGGCGAACAACCCGCTGCGCACGCAGACCGCCCGCAACGAGACCGGCCTCGCCTGGCTGCCGTTCATCGCCGAACTCCGCGGCGGCGGATCCGTCGCCCGCTCCGTCGGCGAGTCCCTCGCCACCGTCACCGCATCCGGCAACCACCACGGCCTCGTCGCCCCCGCGGCGATGGTGATGCGGAACAACGGCAGCAAGGGCGACGGCGGCGAGCACTGCACCCCGGCCGACGAGCACTTCCGCACCATGACGACGACGGGGCACCAGTCCCTCGTCACCTGGGAACACCTCCTCGTCCCCTACTACGGCAAGGGCAACGCTCGAACGGTGCGGGAGCCGATCGGCACGTTGATGACCCGCGACAAGTACGCGCTGGTCAAGGGTGACGTCGACATCGACGACGTCCTCTTCCGGATGCTCGAACCCCACGAGATCGGCCGCGCGATGTCCTTCGCCGACCAGTACATCGTGCTCGGCAACAAGCGCGAGCGGGTCCGCCAGTACGGCAACGCCGTCACCCCCAACTGCGCCGAGGTCATCGTCGCCGCCCTCGTCGAGGCGATCACCGGCGAGGACATCGACCGGCACGCCCAGCCCGAGCTGGCGACCGCCGCGTGAGCCCGCCGTGCCGGCCGCGCGACCGGCCCTGACCAGCAGCACCCACCACCCCATCCGCGACAGCCAGGAAGAGAGGAGCCGACCGTGGTCAACCACCTGCTCTGGCACACCGAGCTCGGCGAGCTCGACATCCGCAAGCCCGACCTCGGTCGGCCCGAACTCCCCGGCCTGTGGGAACTCCTGCTCAACGACAAGCGCACCCCGATCTCCCGGCGCCAGCTGCAGTGCGGCGGCATCTGCCGCGCCCAGGGCTACGTCGAATGGATGCACGTCTACGAGCGGCAGGGCCAGCGCATCGCCGCCCACGAAGCCAAGACCGCCGAGAAGCGGCACGTCTCCAACGAGAGCGCCGAACACCAGGCGTACAAGGAGCGCACCGTCCGCGTCGCCACCGAGGCCGGTCACCGCGCCGAAGCCGAGGTCCGCACCAAGGACGGCAAAGTCCGCAGCGACGTCGTCGTCTACGGCGCCACCGACCTGCCGACCGGCTTCGAGATCCAGCGCTCCTTCGAGCCCGAGGGCGCGATCCGCCGCCGCAACAAGACGTCGTTCGACCACGGCATCGTCGCCGCTTGGCACACCGACGACGCGGTGATGTTCAACCGGAACGAGGTCGCCTGGACCCGCACCGACAGCAACCTCCCGCCTCGCGCCATACGAGACGGCAAGCACCTCAACATCCGCGGCGGCTACCGCTACCTGGAAATGGAGAAGTGCGACGAGCGCCGAGCTCGCCCGTGCCTGACGAAGAAAACCGGCAAGTGCGGTAAGTGGCACCCCGTCTCCTCAGTGCGTCAGATCTCCTACGACGACTTCGTCCGCGGCGTTGCCGCCGGTGAGGTCGTGCAGGCCGGGGTCAAGGAGTTCCGCACCACCTTCCACTTCTGGACGACGGCAGTCGAGCTCGAGCGATACGAGGACACCATCGGCCGCTCCGTCCGACCGGAAGGGCCCAAGCCGCGGAAGCCGGCCAGCGGCTCATCGGACCGTGACCCCACCTGCCGGGCGCGACCGCGCATCGAGATTCACCGCGGCCCGCACCTCGACTGGCGTGCCAGCTCCCATTGGGCCGCGCTCGACATGCCGTGCCGCTACTGCAGCGGCCTCACGCGCCTCCGCGACAAGGACGGCCGCCCCTCCCACAAGACCTGCGCCGAAGCCCAACTCGGCAACTGACCACCGACCCCGCCTTAGGAAAGAAGCACCGATGCCCTGGGTCCGCTTGGACGATCGCTTCCCGTCACACCGCAAGGTGGCGCTGCTCTCCGATCGCGCCTTCCGGCTGTACGTCTCGGCGCTCTGCTGGGCCTCGGAGAACCTCACCGAAGGCCTCATCCGCGACGAGGAACTGCGCGTAGTCGCGCACATTCGCGGCATGAAGGCGGCAGCAAAGGAGCTCGAAGACCGCCAACTTTGGGACCGCGTAGATGGCGGCTGGCGGATCCACGACTTCCTGGAGTACAACCCCGACCGCGCCAAGGTGCAGGCTGAGCGCAAGGCTAACGCTGCACGTCAGCAGGCATGGAGGGACCGCAAGAAGGCAGAGAAGGAAGCCGAGAAGGCTGCCACTCGGAGCCAGGGAGAGACGCTGCGTAACGCCGTTACGCCCACCGTTACTAACGGCGTCAGTAACGGCACCCCCGTCCCGCCCCCGTCCCCTACCGCTTCTCCTACGGAGAAGCCTGCTAGCAAGGGCGCGGCCACCTCGGCGCTCGGACCCCAGGTCCCCGACTTCGCGCGCGACCTGGTCGACCAGATGACCGCTGCAGGAATGATCGTCGGCTGGCGCCTTTCCGAGCCCGAGTGGTTCGCCGTCCACGCCCACATCAAGCGCTCCAGCGTCGAAGCGATGGTCGCTTTCGCCCGCCGCCGCTGGAACCCCGCCGACCCGCCGCAGACCGCCCGCTACCTCACGCGGATTTGGTCCGACATGCCGAACCTTCCCGACGGCGTAGCAGCCCTTCCCTCGGCCGTCGGTGCCGAAGTGCTGCCTCTCAGCCGCCAGCAGCAAGAGAGCGACGACCTCTTCGACCGCGCCATGGCCCGCGCCAAGGCCCGTATGCAGCAGGAGTCCTGATGACCCCCGACGAAACCGTGGTTCTTGCCCGATACGTGCGCGCCCTCTGCCCCCAGCAGAAGTTCGACTCGTACACCCCCGACGCCTGGCACGACGTCCTCGCGGACTTCGCCCTCGCCGATGCTCGCGCCGCAGCCGCCGCGGTCGCTCGCCGGCAGCCGTTCGTCAGCCCCGCAGAGATCATCGACGAGATCCGAAAGATCCGCGACGCCCGCGCCGACGGCTACCAGGGCCCCGGCCTCTCCGCCGACATCCCGGACGCCGACCCGGACGACGTCCAGGCCTACCTGTCGGCGCTCCGCGGCCTGCGCACCCGGGCTGCTGACGGACTGGAGATGAAGAAGCGGCCGATCGCCCAACTGCTGGCCGGCGTTGGCCGCGACGTCCCCAATGAAGTCGCCGCGGTCAAGCGGCCCGGCCCGCTCGGCACCGAGTGCCCGAGCTGCAGCGCCGCCATAGGCCGCCCCTGCCGGACGCCCGGGGGCAAGGAGCGCGGCCCGCACACCGCCCGCCAGAACGGTGGGGCCACGGACGAGCAGGCAGAGATCGAGCGCCGCAAGGCTGCCTCCGCCCGACACCTCGCCCGCGTCCAGGGTGAGGAGGCCGCATCGTGACCGCCGCCGACTGGAAACCCGAGCCCAGTGAGGTTGCCGCCATCCGCGACGCCCGCCGCAACGGAAGCCTCCGCGCCCAACTCCGCCAGCAGATCGCCGACGGCAAAGCCCGCCTCGGGACGATCGTCGTCAAGGAGTGGCCCAGCGGCCGGCGGCGCGACGTCGGCGGCATCACCTGCCCGCACTGCGGCGCCGGACCCGACCAGCGCTGCCACCTCCGCACCCGCGACAAGACGCTGCCCGAGCCGCATCCGCAGCGGCTCGCCGCTTGGGCGCAGACCGTCGCCTGCTGCCCCACCTGCCAGGCCACGCCGGGGGAGCGCTGCCACCTCGAGGGCGCCCCGCTGCCGCACGCCACCGTCCACGCCCGCCGCTACCAGGAAGCCCAGGAGACCGCCGCATGAAGATCCGCACCGACATCGCCGCCCTCATCCGCGAGGGCCACACGAACGCCTCGATCGCCCGCCGTCTCGGCTGCGACCCGTCCACGGTGGCCCGGGCCCGGCAGGCACTCCGCATGCCGCCCGCCGACAAGCTCAGCCGGCTGTACGCCGAAGCCGTCCCGACCGGCCGCGTCAGGGACTACCGGCCCGACCGGATGCCCACCAGCCCTGCCCAGCAGGCCGCCAACCGCGAACGGCTCCTGGTCGCGCTCCGCGACGCCGCCTGACCGCCCGTCCCGGGGCGTGGCCGTGCGGCACCGCCGCCACCAGCCCCACCCCGCCGCCCTGCACCGACTCCCGCACCCACTCCGCCGCCTGACGCGGCCTCACCCGAAGGACCCGCCGTGACCACACCGCTCACCGCCCAGCAGCTCGACGAGATCCAAGCGCGCCACACCGCTGCCACCCGAGGCCCGTGGGGCGTCTACCAGTTCGGTGGCGACAGCCTCATCGAGGTCGCCGCCGACCTCAAGGACACCGGTACCGGATACACCGCCCGCCGGACGATCGCCCGCTTCGACGAGGAACCCCTCGACAACGACCCGACCCACGCCGAGTGGACGGCCGAGGAGGACTGGGCGCAGGTCCAGGCCGATGCCGAGTTCATCGCCCACGCGCCGGAGGACGTCCGAACCCTGCTCGCCGAGGTTCGCCGCCTCCAGCAGCAGCGCCGCTACCTGATCAACCAGCTCGCCAAGCGGGACGCCCGCAGCGGCGAAGCCGACCGCAAGGTCCGCGAGTTCCTTGCTGCGGACGACACCCCCGCCCCGTGACATGCCGCCGCCCGGCTGGCGCGTATCCAGCCGGGCGTCCGCCCACCGTACCGCTGGACCCCGGAGGAACCCCATGACCACCCCCGCCCCCGCCGCCGGCCAGCTCTGGCAGGACAACGACCCGCGCAGCGAAGGCCGCTTGCTCCTCATCGAGTCGATCGGTGAAACGCACGCCACCGTGCGGCAGGTCGCACTTACGCCGGCGGGCGAACCGGTCCCGCTGCCCGGAGTCCGCCAGAGTCGCATCCGCCTCGACCGCTTCCGCCCCACCAGCACCGGCTACCGGTATACGGGGCAGGCCCGGTGACCCGGCATCCGCTGCAGTGGCAGCCCGACGACGGCAGCGCCGCGATCCTCGCCGCCTACGCCCGCCGCCGCGAACCCTGGCGGTCCGTCCTCCGGCGGGCGCTGCGGCTGCTGGCCCGCGCTGATGGGCTCCTCGACGTGAACGGGCGTGTCCGCCGGCCCGGACCCGGGAGGCGGACGTGAACACCCTGACCGCACGCCGCCGCCACGTCCTGGTGCTCGTCGCCAACGGCCACACCAACGCCCAGATCGGCCGGCTGCTCGCCATCCACGAACGCACCGTCAACCGCCACCTCGCCGAGATCTTCCAAGTCCTCGGTGCCCGTGACCGGGCCAACGCCGTGGCGATCGCGCTCGCGGTGGGGGAGCTGGGCGTGCACCAGATCCGGATCCCGGAGCGACAGCGGGATGCGGCATGAGCCCTCAGGAGCCGCCAGACGGCCGCCAGAGCGCCCGGCAGCCCGCGTGCGGCGTTCGGGACGTCCGGGATGCCGCCAGGGGCTCACAGGGCCGCTCAGGCGATCCGAGCCGAGCGGTCGCCTGACGGGTCGACAACCCGCAGCGGGCCACAGGCGGCCGAACAGCCGCCCCGTGGCCCAGCACCCCAACCCCCGGCCGAAAGGCCGTCAGAACCGATCCTCAGCCCCCAGGAAGGCCCATCGTGACCGACACCGGCCAGCCCGCCCACAAGGCGCCCACCATCCTCGCCCGCATCACGGCCGCCATCCGCGACACCCCCGCCGGCTACCCCGACGACATCGCCGCCGCCGTCCACACCGCCATCCAGCCCGAACTCGACGCCATCAACCGCGTCCGCGAGGTGCACCGCCCCGCCAGCGACTGGTCGTGGAAGCCGCTCGGGTGCCGGCACGACGGCGCCCACAGCGCCCCCTGCCGCGGCTGTCACGGCGAATGCTGGCCCTGCCCGACCATTCGCGCCATCGACGGCGACCAGCCGCCTCCCGTCCACAACGCCGGCCCGACCGTCGCCGAATGCGCCGCCGATGATCGCCGCTGGTGGGACGGCGAGAAGACGGGCGAGCGATGACCGGCCGTCAGCTCACCCTCGACGACGCCCTCCCCGAGCAGCCGCCCGCCGTCTGCGACCCGGTCTGGACCGACTGCCAGCCCACCCGCCGCACCCCCACCCCGGCCGACCTGCGCCGCGCTGAACTCTCCGACCTCCGCGGCCAAGAGGCCAGCGTCTACGGCCTCTACACCGCCGACACCGTCCCCACCGGCCACTACCTCTAACCCGCCGCCCCACCCCGCACCCGCACGCCCCGCACCGAGGAGCCCCGCCATGCAGTGCTGCGTCTGCCACCGCGACCTCTACGCCGACGAGCAGGCAACCTGCCGCCCCTGCACCGACCGCGTCGACCACACCCTCCAGACGATCGCCGGCCCCGACGGGCTGTACGCCCGCCTCTCCGCCAGCCTCCGCCCCGGCAGCAGCACCGGCGGGCCCGTCGTCTCCGGCAGCCGCACCGCACCCCTCCCGGTGCGGATCGAAGTCCTCGACCTCATGACCGAACGCGGGCCGATCATCAGCGCGCTGGAAGGCTGGGTCCGCGACTGGGAGTTCTACGGCCGGGCCACCGTCGACGAGGGCGGCACCCTCCAGCGGCGCGTCGACCATGCCGTGCAGACCCTTCGCTTCAACCTCGCCTGGGCGGCCGCCCATCACCCCGCCTTCTCCGACTTCGCGGACGAGATCCACCACGTCAAACGCCGCGCCGAGACCGCCACCGGGGCCGAGAAGCCGCCGATCAAAGTGCCGGTCACCTGCCGCTGCGGCGCCACCGTGCGCTTCACCCTCGACACCCGCAGCGAAATCTGCCGGGCCTGCGGCGCCGAATACGGGCATTCCGAGCTCACCCGCCTGCCCTACGCCGGGAGGCGAGCCGCGTGAGCGAGAAGCCCACCCCGGAGATCGCCGCCCACCTCCTCGCCGCCCTGTGCGGCGAAGCCCCGGCGATCGTCTGCCCGACCCGCTGCGAGCCCTGCATGTACGGCGAGTGCTACGACCCGCCCGCCCCGCACCCGTGGGCCGGCCCCGAGGACATCGCCCACGCCGCCGTCACGGGCCAGCCGGAACCCACCGGCAACTGCGGCTGCTGCTGCGCCTGTACGGCCACTGCCGAGGAGCAGCTTCGTCATCGACACGCGCCCCGACGACACTGAAGGACCCGCATGAAACTCCCCGGCCGCGCATGGATCGCCATCCACCGCTCGCAAAACCGCTGGCACGACCTCCTCGCCCACCTCGCCGGCTACTGCAACGACCGCCCCCAGAAGACCGGCATTCCCGGCCAAGGGGGCGGCTACCGCAGCTGGCGGTGCGCCCTCAAGCGACGCCACGACGGAATGCACCGCACCGGCAACTACGTGTGGACCGACGACGGCACCGTCAGCTACCTGCCTGCCCCCAACGGCAGCGGCAAAGAAGCCCACCAGCCGTGGCAGCGCAACATGACGCCGACCATGCGACAGGCCCGCAACTGGAAGCGATGGGACGAAGACCAGTCCAGGATCCGGCGCGCGCGACTCCGGCAGCAAGGACTCCTGTGACCGCCCACGCCACCGACCGGCTGCCCCTCGTCACCGCCACCGACGGCCACGCCTACCTCGGCGCCGACGCCGTCGTCGCCCTGCTGCGGGCCATCGCCGAATCCTGCCGCAACCTCGCCGACGAGCCCGAATGCGACCTGCGGACCGCCGCAGCCGCCATCGACATGGAGGCCGACAACCTCGACTGCCGGGCGATCATGAGAACCAGCAACCCGCCCAAGGAGCCCTGACCGTGCGCACCGACGACATCCTCGACCAGATCGACAACACGCTCCACGACTGGACCGTCAGCGACGACGCCATGCGCAGCCAGCCCGCGCCCGAGCCCGAGGAGTACGCCGCACCCCGCCTCTGGGTCGCGCCCGCCGGCACCGAACCCGACGCCCCCGGCTGGGAGGAAGTCCGCGGGGTCCTCGACCTGAGCATCGAGCAGGTCACCATCGACCCGACCGCCATCGCGCCCGAGATCACGTTCGGATGGGAGGAGCTCTGCCAGTACATCGCCCAAGTGCAGGCAGGGCGAGCCCGACGTGCCCAGCACATCCTGGACGTCCTCAAGCAAGCCCTCAGTCAGCTGGCGCAGCCTGCCACCGAGGCGGCGGAGGCCTTCCGGCACCTGCCTGAAGCCGTCGGCTGCAACGACTGCGCCGAACCCGACCCGCCGCGAGACCGGCCCGCCTGGCAAAGCCCCTACGGGCCGCCGCGACGACGCTGAACGACGAAGGGCCCGCACCCACCCGGGTGCGGGCCCTTCACGCATGTCCGGCTACAGGGGGCAGGTGGCGTCCAGCTCGGCGAGTGCCGCATCCAGCGCCCGCCGGGCCTCCGTCGATGAGCCCCTCCGTAGCAGGCGTTCCGCGTTCAGCAGCAGCCGGCGAGCCGAGTCGTACACCGGGTCATCACCAACCGCGTCCAACGCCTCCGCGACCGCCTCGTTGATCCGCACGGTCACGCGAGCGCCCCGTCCAGGTACGCCTGCACCTTCTCGTACAGCGGGTACGGCACGTACTGCGGGATCTCCTCCAGCCGCACCCAGGCGATCGCGTCGAGCTCCTCGGCGTCCGCGACGTGCGCCTCCCCGCCGACCACCGTGCAGGCTGTGTAGCTCATCTCCCGCTGCGTCTTCGGGTGGATCCGCTGCCCGATCAGGCTGGTGGCCTCGACCTTGAGCCCGGTCTCCTCGAGCGTCTCGCGGACCGCGGCCTGCTCCGGCGACTCGCCGTCCTCGATGCCGCCGGCCGGGAACTGCCAGCTGAGCTCGCCCTCCTTCACGCGGCGACGGACCATCAGCACCCGTCCGTTGTCGGTGATGATCGCGGCGGAGATGCCGGGCTTCTCGGTCTTCGTCTCGGTCGTCATGCGGCAACCTCCAAGGCGTTCAGGATGGGCGGGAAGATCTGGTCGGCGGGGATGAAGCGGGTCAGTGCCGAACGGGGAGCCCAGGTGACGTCCACGTTCTCCAGCGGATCTCGGTTGGTTGCCTCGCCCGCCAGATGGTCGGCGAGGAAGTACGAGGCCACCACGCCGGTCTTCGGGTGGACTCGTTCGCCCAACTGCTCGCGGACAGCGCAGTGCACGCCCGTCTCCCCGTGGGTTTCCTGGACGGCGACCGTGGCCGCGTCGGCGCCGGGCTTGACCATGCCGGCCGGGAACTGCCAGCGGATCTCGCCGTCGCCGCGCCGGCAGACGAGCAGGACATCGTCCCCGCGGAGGACCACGGCGATCGCCACGCGTAGGGCCTGCGCCTCGACGGCGGCTGGGGCGGGGCGGACAAGGAGGCTGAAGCGGCGCTGCACCGATGCGGTCGACCTCTCATAGGCGGTGTCCAGAGCGGACTGGATCTCGGTTCGGGGAACGATGTCCGGCGACGCGTGCCAGCTGGCCACCGTGCGGACGCCCACGCCGAGGTGATCGGCGAAGGCGTCATTCGTCATGCGGAGGGCCTGCTGTAGAGCGCATGCGGTCCGGCCCGTCCACGTCACGATGTCCACGATCGCCCCTTTGCCTGATCATCTAAGGCGTCCTGCACTGCGGCTGCACTCCTGCTGCATCGGCGCTGCATCGGTCGGTCATGGCGACAGCGTGGCCGGCGGGATTCACTCAGGGGCATGGTCCATCTCGTCGCCCGCCCGGAGTGCGGTGTCCTGCTCGTCTTTGACGCGGGCGGTCGCCTTCCGTACCCATTCCCTGCTGTATCGAGCGTGCTCAGATACGACCGTCAGCGAATGGCCGACGTCGCGAGCCTCAGCCACCGCCTCTTCGAGGAGCTGGCGCGTCTTCTCGTGGGCAGCGGCCGCCCTGTCGACCTTGCGGAGTGCTGCTGCCATCTGAGCGGCTGTGGGTGTCGAGGTCTTCGCTGCCATGTCCTGCATGTTCTCACGCCAGCGCGTCTACCGACTAGACGCGTCACAAGGAATCTCGTCCAAAATGTTGCAGCGGAAGCCGCGCCCGTGCCATGGTGGTCCTGCAACAAATTAGACGCGAAGCGCACCGCTTCGTGGCCTATCAGCTGTGCCCACTCCTATCGGACCCAGTCCGCGGGCGCTGCACAAAAGAAGATCGGGCCGGACACCGCGACTCCTACCTCGCAGGCCGGCCCTACCACGAGGAAGCTCTGAAAGGTCGCCTCATGGATACGCCGCAGTCTACCTGCACCACCCTGCCCGCCGAGCGCTCGCTGTCGCTCACCCTCGACGCCGAGGTGATGGCGGACGCCGACACTGGCGCCCTGTCCCTCGTCGCCTCCACCGACCCGCAGCTGTCGGACATCGCCGACGTCACGCCGGCCCGGCTGCGCGAGATGGTTGCCGCCGCCCGTGACCGGCTCGCCGAGTTCGAGCGGCTCGCCGACGAGCAGGAGGCCCGCGACACGCTGGCCGCCCTCCTCGCCGAGCACGGCATCCTCATGGTCGAGGCGCCGCTCGACAAGCTGATGGACGTCGACGACGACCTCGCCGCCCGACTGGCCTGCTGGGCCGTGGAATCGCCCGACGGCCGCCGCTACGTCATCGTCCCCGCCGGCCAGGACCCGGTCGCCCGCCTCGCCGCCGTCCGCGACCTCATCGCGAGCATGCCGGGAGGTGCCGCGTGAGCACCGCCCTGCTGCCCCCGGCCGCCGCCGAGGCGCTGGCTCGCCTGGAGTCGGCGTTCGCCGACCGCAGCGTCGCCGACGTCCTCGCCCACGAGGCCGCGTCCTACGTCCGTGTGGCCCCGGAGATCCAGAAGGCCGTCATCCGCTACGGCGTCTGCTCGGAGACGATCGCCCGCCTGGGCCGGATGGACGGGCACGACATGACCCCCGCGCAGTTCGACGCCTTGTACGAGGCGCAGGGGGAGCGGGCCCGGATGCACGCCCTGCTCGCGAACGCCGGCCAGCTGCACCTCGTGGAGGGGGCCCGATGAGCGCCCGCACGGTCGTCGACCGGGTTTCGGCGTCGCACCCGCGTGGGTCGTGGCCGGCGGAGGAGAAGGCGGCCCAGCTCCGCGAGCAGGGCCAGTCCGCCCGCGCCGTGATGGACCTGGACAGCGACAGCTTCCTCGTGATCGTGGAGGTGGCGTGATGGGTCGCTTCGAGCTGAACCAGTCGGACCGCTGCCGAATTGACGCGGCCCGCCACGAGCTGGTCAACGCGCAGCAGCTGGACATGTCGGACGACAGGGCGATGGCCCGCACGATCGGACGCCTGGAGGTGGCGCTCCAGCAGCTGCTGGAGATGTTCGGCGAGGGTGGTGAGCAGCCGTGACGGAGCAGCAGGCCGCCGACCTCCTCACCCAGCAGCGCTAGCCCCCCAGACCGCCGCGCCGGCGGTTCCCGACCCCCTCGTCCCGCCGGCGCGGCACCCAACCCCATCCCAGCCTGACCAGCCGAGGAGATCAGCCATGCCTTCCACCACCCAGACCACCCAGCCCGCGACCTGGCCCGAGGGTGTCATCGCCCGCTACCTCACCGTCGGCGGCGCGCACGTCGACATCACCGCCGTCAGCGTCGAACGCGTGGAAGGCGAGAGCGGAATCATGCCGATCGGCAATGGCCTCTCTGTCCAACTGCGCCCGAAAAACATCATCGACGTGACAGTCACCGCCCGCTGCCAGGGCTGCCCGGACCAGGCCAGCGAGCAGTTCGAGGGGCTGTTCCCCAGCGCGATGAGCGGCCTGATCGACAGCTGCTACGGCCGATACGCCCGCGCCTGGGCCCAGTCCCACGCCGAGAAGTGCCGCGCCCTGCCCTGCCCCGCCGCCTGACCACCCCATTCCTTTCCCGCCCCACCTGACCAGTGAGGAACCACTGCCATGTCCCCGTTCCTGTTCGACGCCGATCTCGCCGCCACCGACCTGGGCCGTCACGCCCGCACGGTGACGCTGATCCCCACGGCGCTGTCGATCTCCGACCTGTTCGCCGAGTACGCCGCCGCCGTCGGGCGCGGGGACCGGCGCCGGGTGGCGGAGATCCGCCTCGCCGCCGACCCCGGCCTGCTCGCCGAGCTCGACGGATTCGACTACCCCGCCGCGGCCTGACGGCTGCCCGATCCGCCCGGCTATCCCCTGCACGGGCGGTGAGGGGAACCGCTCAGCGTTCCGCCACCCACCGAGAGGAGCCCGCAGTGGCCCTGTTCAGTCGCAAGCCCCCCAACTTCTCCACCGAGGCCGGCAACCTCCGCGCCGCCAAGGACGCCGAGAAGGCGGCAAAGAAGGCCCGCCGCGCCGGAGACCACACCAAGGCCGAAGAGAGGGAGGGCTTTGCTGCCGAAGCCCGCCGGCAGGCCGAGTACTCCAGGCGGCTCGGCCGCTGACCCACCCAGCCCCGGCCAAGCCGCGAGGTGCCCGATCGAATCCGGCCCGGGGCGCCACCCACTCCACCCCATCCGTTCCGACCCGAGTGAGGTCGTCATGATCCGCAAGCTTCGCTGGCCGCTCCTGGCCCTGGCCCTCGTCGTCGTCGGCGTGTGGCCGGCCGCGGCAACCCCGATCGCGCTCGCCGCAGCCGGCGCCGCCACCGTCATCGGCCTGATCCCCGGGCCCGCGCTCCTCGCCGCCGGCGTCATCGCCTGGCTCAGGCACCGGCCCGCCCCCGCCCGCACCGCCTGAATCCGAGAGGACTGATCACCCGTGACCGCCGTGTCCGTCGAGAAGAAGATCAACGGCACTGAGCCGCGGTTCGACCCGCGCGCCCTGGCCGAGGCGGAGGCGACCCGGATCAAGGCCGCCGCCGAAGCCGAAGCGATCCGCATCGAAGCCGAGGGCAAGGCCGAAGCCGAGAAGATCAAGGCGGCCGAGGAGGCCCGCAAGCAGAAGATCGTCAACGACAAGGCCGAGGCTCGGGCCCGCGAGGAGCAGGCCGCCCGCGACGCCCGCATCGCGAAGCACAACCGGGAACGCAAGGAGCAGGAGCAGGCCGCCCGCGAGGCGGAGGAGAAGGTCGCCGCACAGGAGCAGGCCGAGGCTGAGAAGGCCGCCGAGATCGCCGCCGCAGAGGAGCAATGGCGGAACTACGCGCTGCGGTTCTACGCCGTCTGCTCGATCGTCGCGCTGCCCGTACAGATCGCCGCGTTCTACAACCCGAACGCCCTGTGGCTGCTCGCCGCGCCGCTCATGCTGGAAGGCGGAGCGTGGGTCGTCCTGAAGGGCGCCCGAGCCGCCGCGATCAGCCACCGCCCCCACTGGCACTACCGGCTCATCGCCTGGCTGCTCGCATTCATTGCCGCCGGCATCAACCTGTGGCACGGCCTCAACGCCTTCGACCCGGCCACCGCGATCGGAACCGCGTTCGCGTCGATCGCCGGGCCCGGCGTCTACGACCTCTACGAGCACGGCCAGCTCCGCAAGCGCGAAGGGAGGCTGTCGCTGCGGCAGCGCCGCGCGAAGCGTAAGGCGGAGCGCGCCGCGGCGGCATGGAAGGCCACCGAAGAGAAGCGACGAGCAGCCGTCCAGGCGGCAGCCGAGCAGGCCGAAGCCGACCGGCTCAAGAAGCTTGCCGAGAACCGGTCCAACGACTTCCCCGAGGTGTGGAAGCACGCGCTGAAGCTGGCCGCCGCGCTCGGCGAGACGACCGTTACCGAGCCGATCTGGATCCGCGCCCACGTCGACATCGAGGGCTGCGAGCCGGGCGACTCCGTCGACATCATCCGCACCCGCAACGCGAACGCCAAGCGTGTCGAGCTGGCCCGCGAAAGTCGCTCCGTGAACACCCTCAGCAAGACCGTGAACGCCCAGCGTGTTCCACATCTACCCCCCACCTCCGGGAGGGGCTCGAAGACCGGCCCCAAGGTGCGCGGCGTGCGCCGCTCGGGTGACGCCCCGAAGTACTCCGACATCGCCCGCAAGCAGGCGCAGCTTGAGCGCACGATCGGGAAGAAGGACTGACTGCCATGGCCATGCCGCTGCCCGACGAGAGGGCGACGCTCACCCTCGTTCCGCCGCCCATCGAGACGCCCGTCTTCAAGGACGAGGAGGCCAGCCGGAAGCCGGTCACCTCGATGCGCAAGGTCGCCGAGCGCACCAACCGGGTCGCCCAGATCGCCCTGCTGCCGCACACCTTCCGCGGCTACCGGCAGCTCGGCCAGCGCTGGATCGCCGGCTTCCGCGACGACTACCCGCAGATGATCGATACCGCCAGTCAGGCCGTTCGGGAAGCCGTCGGCGACATGCACGCCGAGGCCAGCGCCAAGAAGCGGCGAGCCGACCTGCGCGCCGAGTACAAGAAGCACCGGCTCACGTACACCGGCAAGACAGCCGGCGTCGCCGGGGCAGTCGCGGGGGGCGTCGGCTTCGGTGCCGTCACCGGCAGTCTGTGGATCGACCTGCTCGCCGGCCTCGGCGCGTGGGGGCTCGGCGCTTTCCACGGCCGCAAGCCCGCCGACAGCGAAGACCTGCCCGCAGGAGACGGCATCGTCGCCGCGGTACGGGACGCCGCCCACATCCGAGGCGAAGCCGACCTCGTCACCGCCCTCGTCAAGGCCGGGATCATCACGGAGGCCCAGCGCGACGAAACCCACCTCGCCGGCATCATCCAGCCCGCCGGACCCGGATGGACCGCCACCGTCGAACTGCCCCGCGGCATGAAGGCGTCCGCGGCGACCTCCCGCGCCGAAGAGCTCGCCTCCTCCATGCGGATCAAGAAGTCGCAGATCGAGATGCGAGCCGACACATCCGAGGAAGGGCACGAGGGGCAGGTCGTCCTGTGGGTGGCGAACGAGGCCAACCCCTACGGCTCCAAGCCGGTGCCGTCGCCGCTGCTCACCGCGGACCGCCTGGACTTCTGGCAGTACGGGGTGCCGCTGGGAACCGACGCTCGTGGCGGCCGGCACGCCCTTGAGCTGGTCTGGTGTTCCATCCTGCTGGGAGGGCTGCCCGACTACGGCAAGTCGTTCCTGGCCCGTCTGGTGGCCGCCGCCGCCGCACTCGACCCGTACATGACCGTGCACGTCGCCACGGGGAAGGCCGGCCCCGACTGGGTCGGCACCAAGCAGTTCGCCCACTCCTACGTCGCCGGGAACACCCCCGGGAAGATCCTCGCCTTCCTTGACCTGCTCAACGGACTGATCGCCGACATGCAGCAGATCGGCGAGCGCCTGGAGCAGCTCTCCGAGGAGCACCCGGAGCGCTGCCCCGAGGGCAAGCTCACCCCCGAGCTGGCGAAGGAGTGGAAGCGCGGCCTGACCCTGCTGATCGTCGACGAGCTGCAGGAACTCTTGGACGCCGCCGCCATGATGAAGATCAAGACGGATGACGACCCGGACAGCAAGGACCGCGGGCGCAACGGCAAGGACGTCCTCGTCGAGACGATGGCCCGCTTCGTGCGCGTCTCCCGGTACGTGGGCGGCATGGGCCTGTTCATCACCCAGCGGCCGGACGCCACCAGCGTGCCGACCATGCTCCGCGACGTGTGCCGCAAGCGGGCCTGCTTCCGCGTCAAGGGGGCCGCCAGCTCCCGGATGGTCCTCGGTGACGACGCCGTCGCCGCCGGAGCCGCCCCGCACATGCTGCTCGACGCCCAGAAGGGCGTCGTCGTCCTCGACCAGGGCGGCGAGGAGGGGCACGTCACCCTCAAGACCGACTTCATGACCATCCCGGAGTTCCGGGAGATCTGCCTGCGTGGCCGCCAGCTGCGCATCGAGGCCGGCACTCTGACCGGGTTCGCCGCCGAATACGGCAAGCAGGAAGAGGCGGCTGCCGATCACAAGACGCTGCTCGCCGACTGCCTCATGGTCATGGACCACGACGGTGTCGACCGCATCCGCACCCAACGCCTGTTCGAGCTTCTCCAGCTTCACCGCGGACTGCGTTACCGCGATCTGACCCCTGCTGCCATGCAGGCGCAGCTGCGGCCGGGCGCGGGTAACACCCGCAAGCTTGGCCCGCTCGACGGCATGGCCAACCCGAACGGCTACACCCGGGAGCAGCTCGCCGAGGCTCTCGGGAAGTAGGGCAAACCACCCGGTCGAGACCCAGTCGACACATGGTTTCGCCCCGGTATGAGCGGATATGGCACCCGGTCGCATCACGCATCAGCATGGTCGACCGACCGGGCGCTCCTTCCCCCGACCGGGTCGCATACCACCGCAAAAACGGCACCGACCGGGGTCCGACCACCCACCAAACCACCACAAACCAGAAACGGAGCCTCACCCATGCCCAAGATCTGGAAGCCCGGCGACTCGAAGCGCTTCGCCCGCCAGTTGCAGCTCGGCAAGCCCTACTACGCCGTCATGAAGGTCGCCCGCAACATCGCCCCCTACGAGGACCCCTACCTCTACACCGAGGTCGTCTTCACCCGCCGGCTCCCCATCACCGGCACCCCCTGCACCGACGGCGACTACTCCGCCGAGACCTGGTGCCGCCTTTACGGCCCCGTCACCGACACGCGGCCCCGCAACGTCCGCAACGTCGCCGACCGCGCCCCCCAGGTCGCCGGCCCGCTCCCCAAGGGCTACGAGGCCGTCCTCGACGAGGCCGAACTCCGCGGCCTGGAGAAGCGCGTCCGCGACGGCTCCGACCCGAAGAAGCGGCGCTGGGGCCGATGACCAAGCCGGGGCGCCCCTCGAATGCCTGGAAGCGACCAGGGGCGCCCCTTCCACCCAGCGCGCTCACGCGCAGAAGGGCACAGCCAGATGATCACGCAGACGCGCCAGACCGCAACCCCCACCGTGCCCGTCCTCGACCTCGACGCCCGCCTCGCCCTCATCGACGCCGCCATGACCGTCCGCCTCGACCAAGCCGCCGTCGAACACGAGGTCCGCATCGCCCACCTGCCCGGCGCCGACCCCATCCCGCACATCGACGCCCCCCCCGTCCTCGCCCCGGCCGCCGCGCCCTGCCCCTACAGCACCCCGCTCGCCCGCACCCTGCACCGGGCCCGCGTCCGCCTCGAAACCGGCGGCTGGTGCACCGGAGCCCTCCGCGACGAGGAAGGCGCCGCCTGCCTCCTCGGAGCCGTCCGCGCCGAGGCAGGCAGCCGCGACCAGGCCGACGGCGCGGCCGCCGTCCTTCTGGAGGCCATCCGCCGGGACTTCCCCCACGCCGAATCCGTGCCCGCCTGGAACGACAACCGGGCCACCCCCTGGCTCGCCGCGCGCTACCTCGACCGCGCCGCCGAACTCGCCCACAACCGCAACCTCTAAGGAGACCACCATGCCCAAGCCCACCGCCGAAGACCTCCGCACCTACGCGGAGGAGAACGCGCTCCTCGCCGCGTTCCGCCGCGCCCAGGCCGACCTGTACGACAACACCGCCCGCGAGGCCGCCACCGGCATCACGCACGAGACGCCCGAGTACCTGCGGCTCAACCAGGCCGTCATCGACGCCGGCAAACGGCTCCCCAAGGGGCTCAAGCACCTCGCCAAGGGAATCTGACCGCGACCGCGAGGAGTAGACATGGCCACCCGACAGATCACCTGCTTCGAAGCCGTGTGCGACCTGTGCGGCACCAGCGAGACCAGCGACGGATCCACGCCCCACGCCGAAACCGAGCAGGCCGTCATCGACATCGTCACCGAGAAGTGGGGAGACCCCACCTGCGGATGGACCCTCACCCGGGACGGCCGCCTCGTCTGCGACACCGTCGAGGACCAAGCGCACCAGACCGCGCACGAAGAAGCGGGGAAGACGATCAGCGGCTGCGCGATGAGCGTGACTTTCAGCTGAACCGCGGCCTGTGAGTCTGCCCCGACAACCCGCAGTGGAAAGTGACGGCATGAAGCCGCGCAAGGACGACGACACCAATCGCTGATCGGATTCACTTGCAATAGCCCCTGAGCTGCTGTAACACTAAGCGCGTAGGTACACCTGTGCCTTCAGCAACTCACAGACCCCCGCCAGACACCGGCGGGGGTTTCTGCATGTCAGGGGGTGTGATGAGCCGCCTCTACGACCTCTACGCCAAAGACCTGCTGACGCCATCTCAGGCTGCCGTGTACGCCGAGGTGAGCGAGTCCACCATCCGGCAATGGGTGCACCGGGGGCTCCTCGAAGCCGCGCTGCCTAGCCAAGGCCGCGGCATTCCGGCCCTGTACAACCGGCCCGACCTCGACGACGTCAAGCGGATCCTCGCCGAGCGCGAAGCGGCCCGCGCCGCCTGATCCGAGGAGCCCCCGTGCCCAAGTTCCGCAAGAAGCCCGTCGAGATCGAGGCTCGCCAACTCACGCCGGAGACCGTTGACAGCATCAAGCGATGGATCGGCGCATCGGCGCGTATCCACACAGATGGCGTCCCGCTTGGCGCCCCGGTCAAACTGGCGATCGACACTCTCGAAGGCGTCATGCTGGCTGATTTCGGTGACTTCATCATCCGGGGCGTGCAGGGCGAGTTCTACCCCTGCAAGCCCGACATTTTCGCAGCCACTTACGAGGCCGCCTGATCGTCCCGCCGTCCGCGCCACCCCGTCACGGACGGCGGGGCCTGAAGCAGAGGAGCCGACGATGGGGAACATCGTCTTCAACATCGCCCTCGGGCGGGTCGCCCACCTGGCCTCCCTGCCCGAAGCCAACGACGCTCTCGTCATGGTGCCGCTGGAATCGAGTGGCCTCGTCGCCGACTCGGTGATGCGGGACTACGACGACCTGCAGGCCCTGCTCGCCGGCGCGACCAACGAGCAGACGACGATGGGCCGCAAGACCCTCACCGGCGTCACGGTCACGGTCGACGACACGAACGACCGCGTCGCCATCGACTGTGCCGACGTCACCTGGACTGCGGCCACCGGCAACGCGGTTGGCGCCGTCGTCATCTGCTACGACTCCGACACCACCACCGGCACCGACGCGAACCTCGTCCCGCTCACCAAGCACGACGTGACGCTGACGCCGGACGGGTCGGATTTCACGCTCACCATCAGCGACTTCGCGCGGGCCTCCTCCGCGGCCTGACCCCCGAGGGATGAGCCGTGGCCAAGCTCAGCAACACGTTCGAGGGCGGCAGCACTGGCGTCGGCATCACCACCGGCAACAGCGGCGGCACGTCCGGGGATGCCTGGTCGCTGGTCAACCTCGACTCGAACACCGTCGAGTACGACACGGCGAGGGCCGCGCACGGCACGGTGTCGGCGCGTATCGCCACCGGGGCGACGGCCGGCATGCCCTACCTGTCGTGGACGTCCGGGATCTCCGGCACCACCCTGTACGCGCGCGCCTACCTTTACCTGACGGCGAATCCGGGCTCGAACCTGAACGCGGTGCGGCTGATGTCGGGGTCGACGATCGTCGCCACCGTCCGCATCAACTCCACCGGCAAGGTGGGGTTGCTGTACGCCTCGGGCAGCCTCACCGCGACGTCTACTGCGTCCGTGCCGCTGAACGCCTGGTTCCGGCTGGAGCTGAAGGCCGTCGCCAGTACGACGGCCGGCTCCGTCGAATGCCGCTGCTACCTCGGCTCCCCGGACGCCACCAGCGCGACCGAGACACTGCAGGGTACCGGCCTGAACACCGGTACAAATACGGCGATGGACCGGGTGCGAGTCGGCCTGCTGACGTCCACCACCAGCTACTCGATCAACGTCGACGACGTCGCCTGGGGTGACACCGACTGGATCGGCCCGGCCACCGCCGGCGGCAGCAGCACGCCGTTGACGCTCGCATCCTCGACGTGGACGGCGCAGGCCCTGCAGCGGATGAAGGTCCGGGCGCTCGGCACGGCCACCGGCACCAGTGCCGCGCAGGCGCTCGCACGGGCCAAGCGGCAGATGCTCAACCCGAGCGCATCCTCGGAAGCCGCCCAGGCCCTGGCCGGTCGCAAGAGCCAGGCGCTTGGCGTGGCGGGTGCGGCCGGCGAAGCGCGAACGCTGGGATCCGCGAAGGCGTGGCCGCTCGCCCCGGTCAGCGTGACGGAGCAGGCGCGCTCTCTGGGATCCGCGAAGAGTCGGCCGCTCGCTGCTGCACAAGCGGCTGGCAGTGCGCAGGCGTTCACGGGCAGGAAGGTCAGCCCGCTCGTCCCTGCGGGCGCCAGCGAGACGGCCGAGCAGCTCACCGCGCGCGGCGCCCTCGGGCCCGCTAGCGAGAGCGACACCAGCCGGCCCCTCGCCGGCGTCAAGACGCAGTTGCTCGCCCTCGCGGCAGCCGTCGAAACGGCGGTACCCCTCACGGGGCGGAGGACGCTCGCCCTCGGGCCAGCCCACGAAGCCGGCACTGTCCTTGCTCTCGCGGCCCGCAAGGCGAAGCCGCTCACGCTCGCCGCCGAGACCGCCATGGCCCAGCCCTTCGCCAGCGCCTACGCCGGCCCGGACGGCGACGACATCGACGTCACCGTCGGCGCCCCCTTCAGCCGGTGGGCCGCAGCCCTCGGCGCCCCGCACGACAGTGGCTGGGAGGTGGACGCACCGTGGTGATCGCCTCCACCAGCACCGAGTACCTGCACGTCCCCGTCACCGCCCCGGCCGGCATCGACCTCGCCGGAGTGCCGGTGCAGATCGCCGTCGTCGCCCACCGCGATCCACCCGCCAGCGGCGAATGGTCCACCGCCGCCTGGGAGGACGGCGTCGCGGTCCTCCTCATCGGCCCCGGCACCGACACCGTCCTCGCAGCAGGCGACTACAAGGTCTGGGTGCACGTCGACCCGCTCGGCGCCGAGGACATCGTCCGTAAAGCAGGAGTTCTCTCCGTCATCTAGGAGCGCCCATGCCCCGCGTCGACATCCCCGTCACGCAGATCACCCGCAGCGGCGTCGCACCCGCCACCGAAGTCAACGGCGACGCCACCAACAACCACAGCGTCGCCAACGACGGCTACGTGTGGCTGGAGGTCCGCAACAGCGGCTCCACAGTCGCCCGAGTCGTCTCCGCGCGCTTCGCCAACACCATCGACGGGCAGACCACCGCGGCGAAGACGTGGTCCATCCCCACCTCGGCGACCCGCCGCATCGGGCCCTTCCCGGTCCGCTACTACGGGACCACCCTCCAGATCGACGTCGACAACGCCGAACTCAAGCTCACCGCCTACAAGCTGGCCAACAGCTGACGCAGCGGACGCTTCTCTGCGACCATGACCCCTCAACCGCGCAACGCTGGGGGCATCGTGTTCGGCAAGAAGAGCGACGAAGAGAAGGCCGCGGCCAAGAGGCAGCGCCAGATCACCGCGGCAGCAGCCGCGGCCGGCCTCACCGTCATAGGCGGCCAGTTCCGGGCACCCAACCAGGATCCTGTCCCCGTCGAGGGCGCGCGCATCACCATCGAGCGTGGGGAAGAGGCTGGGAAGCGCGTCACTGCAACCCGAGTTCTCCTCACCGGCCTGTTCGCCCTGGCGTTGAAGAAGGACATGAACCAGCTGTTCATCACCATCGAGAACGGCGGCCAGGTCATGCTCTGCCCGGTGCCCGCCAAGAAGGAAGGCGCGGCCCGCATCCTCGCCACCATGGTCAACGGCGAGCCCACCGGGGTGGACAAGGCGGAGTAGCCCAGGCTGGGGGAAGGGGAATGCATGCGCATCCGCCTCAGCGACGGCCTGCGCGAGGTCGAGATCGAGTGCGAGGACCCCGTACCCCAGGAGGGGCCGACTCCAGACTCCAGCCAATCCGAGTCCACCCGGACGACCCGGACTGCACTGGATGAGCTGGGTGCGACGGCCGTGAGTCTGCTGCGGGCCGTTGCTCCGCCGGAGCGCGATGCGACCAAGGGATTCGGGTTCACCGCTGACGTCTCGCTGGACTCTCACAACGAGCGGTCGACGCAAGACGAGTTCGAAGGCGATGTCGAATGAGCGGGGGCTGGACCGGCAGCAACCGGCGTGAAGAGCTCCCTCCGGACTGGTACACGCGGGTACGGCCGATGATCCTGGAGCGTGACGGCCACCGATGCCAGACGTGCGGCCGGGACGCGACGGACGTGGACCACATCGGTGACAAGCACGACCACAGACCGTGCAACCTCCAAGCGTTGTGCGGCTGGTGCCACCGAAGAAAGACCTCTCAGCAGGGCAACCAGTCACCGAACCGGACCAAGGTCACTGAGTCCAGGCCGCGTGAGCAGCATCCGGGACTGACCTGATCGACTCGAATCTGTGTGGATCTTCCCAGCCATAGCGGATCATGGACCCCTGGCACCCACCCCCACCCCCCACCCCCTGGGAGCCCGGGGAGGTGCTGTGGCTGGGGCTGGCTACGGGTCTGGGGGATCTGCCCCGTTCTGGCCCCTGGGTAGCTGCGTGGCGGCCTGCTGGGTGCCGGTCGGTCTGCTGCGAGGTCGGGTCCGGCAGACGGCCACTCAGCGTCCCGGCCCTCATCGGGCCGCACTATAACAGTCACATATCCGCAGGTCAGAGCATGGATTGACGTTACAAGCTTCGTTAGAATGGGAGCATGAAGACGAGGCGATGCGAGCACGAGCCGTGCGGCCAGCATCTCGGCGCCCGGCACGCGCACAACGCCCGCTACTGCTCCGGCCGTTGCCGCACCGCGGCCTGCCGTGCACGCAAGACGGTGCCGGCTATCCCGTCCGAGCTGACGAGCCGCGCGCGTTGGATCCGGCGCACCGAGCGCAAGGTGCCGGTGACGGTGGACGGGCAGCCGGCGAGCAGCACGGCCCCGCAGACCTGGTCGCCTCACCGCGCAGCCGCGTCGAGCACTACGGGCGCGGGGCTCGGCTTCGTCCTGAACGGCGACGGCATCGCCTGCGTCGACCTGGACCACTGCATCGTCGACGGCCAGCTGGCCGGCTGGGCGCGCCGGCTGGTCGACTTGGCGCCGGGCTGCTGGATCGAGCGCTCGGTGTCCGGTGACGGCCTGCACATCTGGGGTTTCGGCCGCCTTGAGCGCGGTCGGCGGCTGTCGGTGGATGGCGGCTCGGTGGAGTTGTACGCCGATGGCAGGTACATCGCGGTCACTGGCGATACGTGGGGCGACACGCCTCGTCGTCTAGGTGACCTGAGTGGGTTGATCGACGCCTTGCTGTAGCTGCCCGACACGGGTCGCCGCGGCGTACCCGACACGGGAGGTATGAGCATGGCTGGGATTGGGCCGCCGCCTAAGGACCCGAGCAAGCGGGCCCGAGCGAACAAGGACCCGGTGGCGCAGACCGTTCTGCGGTTCGAGAAGGCAGAGGCGCCGGACCTGCCGGACTTCCGCATCAAGAACGACGAGGGCCGGTCGGTGAAGTTCCGCTGGCCGCCGCGGACGGTCGAGTGGTGGGCCAAGTGGAAGGCTTCCCCGCAGGCGGAGCACTTCTCCAGCACGGACTGGGAAGAGCTGCTGACGACAGCCCTGGTGCACGCCCGCGTATGGTCGGGCGATCTGTCCGCTGCGTCTGAGCTCCGGCTGAGGGTCGCTAAGTTCGGCGCGACGATGGAGGACCGGGCACGGCTGCGCATGCAGTTCGCCGCGGCTGACGAGGCGGATTCGAAGCGGCCGGCGTCTGGTGCGAGCGCCCGGTCGCGGTATGGCGACCTACGGGTTCTGCCTGGCGGCGAGGGCAAGAAGGCCGCCGGGGAGTCCTGATGCCGTGGCGCGGCCCGCAGTACGAGGGCGAACTGCCCACGCTGGGCTGGCTGGTGCTGGACTGGATGGGCGCGATGCTTGCCGCACCGGACCGGGCTGATCCTGAGCCGCTGGTGTTGACGCGCGAGCAGGCCCAGTTCGTGCTGAACTTCTACACGATCGATCCTGCGACCGGTCGCCGCCGCTATCGCCGAGGCGTTCTGTCCCGGCCGAAGGGGTGGGGGAAGTCTCCGATCCTGGCGGCTATCGCCTGCGCGGAGGCATTGGGCCCCGTCCTGTTCGACGGCTGGGACGCCAACGGAGATCCAGTAGGGCGGCCGTGGGCGGATCTGCGTACCCCGTGGGTGCAGCTGGCCGCGGTGTCCGAGGATCAGACCCGCAACGCGTGGGCGCCCCTTCTGGAGATGCTCCGCGAGGGTTCCGCCATCGACGAGTACCGGGGCCTCGAGGTGCTGGAGACGTTCGTCAACCTCCCGAAGGGGCGGATCGAGTTCGTCACCAGCGCGGCGACGAGCCGCGAAGGTAACCGGCCGGTGTTCTGCGTGCTGGACCAGACCGAGGAGTGGCGGCCGTCGAACGGCGGCGTGCGGCTTGCTGCGGTCATCCGGCGCAACCTCGGCAAGACGGGCGGCTCGAGCATCGAGTCGCCTAACGCCTACGTTCCCGGTGAGGGTTCAGTGGCGGAGTCGTCTGCCGAGTACTGGCGGAAGATCCTGGAGGGTCGAGCCCGGGACGACGGGCTGCTGTACGACCACCGGGAGTGGCCTGCAGAGACGGACATGTCGGACCGTGCTTCTTTGCTGGCTGGCCTGGCTGTGGCCTACGGCGACAGTGCACAGCTTGCCGGTGGCTGGGTGGATCTGGAGCGGCTGGCGGCCGAGGTGTGGGATCCGGCGACCGATCCCCAGGATGCGCGCCGCTACTACGGCAACCAGATCACCGCGGCCACGGACTCATGGCTGTCGCAACCCGAGTGGGCGGGGTGTGCGGATGCCGGGAAGGTGCTCGCGGACGGGGATGCGATCACGCTCGGCTTCGACGGTTCCCGGGCACGCGCCCGCGGCGTGACGGACGCGACGGCGCTGGTCGGCTGCCGAGTGTCGGACGGGCACGTGTTTCTGCTCGGCTGCTGGGAGCAGCCGGACGGTCCGGCTGGGGATAGCTGGCGGGTGCCAGTGCTTGAGGTGCTGGCCACCGTCGAAGAGGCATTCAATCGCTACCGGGTGGTGGGCATGTATGCCGACCCGGCGAAGTGGGAGGGGCATGTCGCGGACTGGGAGGCCCGTTGGGGTGCCAGCCTGTCAGTGAAGGCGACTCGTGATCACCCGATCGAGTGGTGGATGACGGGCGGTCGTTCGAACCTGATCGTGCGGGCGCTGGACAAGTTCCACTCTGCGGTCGTTGACCGCGAGCTCACGCATGACGGCTCCAGCGTCCTGACCCGGCACGTACTCAATGCCCGGCGACGGAAGAGCCGGTCCGGGATCCAGATCATGAAGGAGCATCCGGACTCGGCTCGCAAGATCGACGCCGCGATCGCTTCGGTGTTGGCCTGGCAGGCCCGGCTGGATGCGGTGGCCAAGGGGTTGGCCGAAGAGGAAGAGCCGATGGGCGGCTTCACATTCTGATCAGGGGGTGAGTTCGTGCTCGACGACACCCCCGGAACCCCGGACTGGTGGCTGCTCCGGCTCGGCCGCAGGATGCGGGATCGACGCAGGGACCTTGATCGCTGGTGGGACTACTACATTGGCAAACACCCGCTTCCGTCGTTGCCGAAGAACGCGGCCGCCGCGTTTCTCGAGTTTCAGCGCAAGTCCCGAACCAACTTCTGCCGGCCCGTAGCCGACGCGCCCGTGCACCGTCTGCAGGTTCTCGGTGTCACTGACGCGGGGGGCGCCGCAGACGATGACGCTCTGCGGTGGTGGCAGGCCAACAAGCTGGACTCGCGTCAGAAGCTCCTCTACCGGACGGTGATGGCGCAGGCCCAGGCCTACGTCATCGTCGGACCGCACCCGCAGCGGGTCGAGCCGGACGGTGAGACGCCTTCTCCGCTGGTCACGGCCGAGCATCCGCGCCAGGTCATCGTGGAGACCGATCCGGCGACGGGTGAGCGGGCCGCGGCCTTGAAGGCGTGGTGGGACGACGTCGACCGCCTGGGTCGGGCGACGGTGTACCTCCCGGACGGGATCCAGCGCTATGTGACGCCGCGGCGCGCCGGAGGAGTCCTCCCGTGGGGCTCCGAATCGTGGGAGCCGGACGGCGAGTTCGAAGAGCACGACCTCGGATCGGTGCCGGTCGTCCCGTTCGAGTGCCGACCGGATCTGATGGAGGAGCCGCAGCCGGAGTTCGGCGGGGTCCTGGATATTCAGGACCGGATCAATCTGGGCGTACTGAACCGGATGACGGCGGCACGCTACTCGGCGTTTCGGCAGGGATATGTCACGGGCCACAAGTTCCGCAAGCGGACCGACCCGACGACCGGCCTGGAGGTCGTGGAGCAGCCGTTCGTGCCATCGCCGTCAGCGCTGTGGGCGAGCGAGGGCGAGAACGTCAAGTTCGGTCAGCTGGATGCCACCGATCTCAGCGGATTCTTGAAGGAGCACGAGAGCGACGTGCGCGACATGCTCGTCCTCTCCCACACGCCGGCCTACTACTTCGCCTCCGACCTGGTGAACATCTCCGCAGACACGGTCAACGCCCTGGATGTCAACCACCTGGCAAAGGTGGGAGAGCATCAGTCGACGTTCGGCGAAGCCTGGGAGGACGTACTCGCCCTGTGCGCTCGTCAGGCCGGCGTGGATCGGGACTACTCCCAGTCCGAGGTGCGGTGGGCGGACCCGCGGCGCCTCAATCCGAGCGTCATCGCGGATGCGGCGACGAAGAAGTCGAGCATCGGATACCCGTTGGCGATCCTCGCCGAAGACATGGGCGAATCGCCGCAGCGGGTGCGTCGGATCACCTCGGAGGCGGCGGGCGCTGCACTGCTCGCCACAGCGGCACTGCCCGCCCCCGCCGGTCAAGGGGCCGCAGCCTCGCAGCCGACTCCGCCTGATCGGACCGGGCTATGAGCCAGGCGACTCAGGCCGCCCTGGACACCCGGTATGCGTCGGTGACGGTAGCGCTGCGCCAGCGCCTCATCGCGCTGACGCTCCAGGTCTTCGCGCTGAGAGGGAGCTATCGAGACGAGGACGCGGACGCGTTCGTCGAACAGATACTGCCCGTCGTCCTCGGAGCGCAGCAGCAGATGGGTGCCCTAACGGACGCCTACTTGTCGGCGATGGTCGGGGACATGTTCGGCGGCGGTGCCGCAGCGGCCGGGGTCAGGATCCCGGACGCGATCCGCGGAGTGGCCCCGGAAGAGGTGTACCGCAGGCCGTTCGTCACCGTTTGGACCGCCTTGTCGAACGGCAAGTCGATGACGGAGGCGGTGCGGCAAGGGCAATCGCGTTTGACGTCGATCACCGGCACCGACCTGCAGCTCGTGCGGACGGAAGCGACACGCCAAGTCCTCGCAGCTGACAACCGCGTGCAGTTCTACCGACGCGTCCTTCGCGGCTCGTACAACTGCGCGATGTGCGTGATCGCCTCCACGCAGCGATACCGGAAAGAACGCCTGATGCCCATCCATCCCGGATGCGACTGCGGCACCAAACCCCTACCTGAGGGACAGGATCCGGGGCAGGTAATCGAACCCGACCTCCTCGAAGCCGCGCACGACGCGGTCGCCAAGGGGACAGGCAAGGCAGACCGAGGCGGCCGGCTGCCGGATTACCGGGACATCATCATCGACCGCCAGCACGGCGAGCTCGGGCCACTCATGGCCTTGAGGCGACAAGACTTCACCGGCCCCCGGGACATTCCAAGCCGGTGACCGGCGCTGCCGATACGGCCGCGTCTTCTCACACACCACCCGACACGGGAGTACCAAGCATGCGCGCACGCACCTTCGCACGCCGCCGAATGATCGACGCGGCCGCCGGATGGTCTCACCCCTACAAGGTCGGACCGTTCTCCCCGCTGTACGCGGATGGCGGCGACGCCGGTGCCAAGGCCGAGGACGACGGCAAGCCCGACACGGGCACGGAATCCGCAGAGCAGACTGCGGATGACTCGAACGCCGACACGACGGACTGGAAGGCCGAGGCCGAGAAGTACAAGGCCCTCATGCGCAAGCACGAGGCCCGGGCGAAGGAAAACGCGAACGCCGCCAAGGAGCGCGACGAACTGCGCAAGCAGTCCATGTCCGAGCAAGAACGGGCGGTCGACGAGGCTACAGCCAAAGCCCGAGCCGAAGAGCGGGTCCGCTTGGCGGGCAAGCTTGCCCGCCAGGGCTTCATCGCCGCCGCAGCCGGGCGGTTGCCCAACGCGGCCTCTGTGGCCGACGACCTGAACCTCGCCAAGTACGTCGGCGAGGACGGCGAGATCGACGAATCCGGTCTCGCCGAGCTGGTCGAACGACTCGCTCCGCCCAAGCCGGACAAGAAGGCGGAGGCCGAGACGGAGGCGAAGCCCAAGAACGGACGCGGCTTCGACCAGGGCCCGCGCGGCAGCGGAGCCCGGGACAAGGCCACCACCGTCGCCACCGGCCGCGACCTGTACGCGTCGCGCAAGAAGACCACCAGCATCTGACTCCCGAGGATGGGACATGAACCTCAACCCGGTATCGGAAGGGTTCGGGCAAGACGACCAGTCGTGGCTGGCGTCCGCACATGGGACCGACAACGCCCGGACCATCACCCTCGACACGTCCGCTTTCACGAGCGGCACGCACTACCCCAACGGATACTTCCCCTCCGGTCTGGCGCTCGGCGTCATCACCGCCACCGGGAAGTACGCCCCGTACAACAACGCGGCATCCGACGGCACCGAGGTGCTCGCCGGGTTCCTGCTCACGGCGGTCGACGCGCCCAGCGTCAACACCATCGACCCGCAGGGCGCACTGCTGTGGCACGGCGCCGTGCTGGCCGCGAAGCTGCCCATCGCCGTCGACTCGGCCGGCAAGGCGGACGTCGCCGGCTACATCAAGTTCTTCTGAGAGGGGTGACACGCCATGCTGATCAACTCTGACTACGTCGCCCCGGCCGAGCTCACCGGCTACGTGCGCGCGGCGCTGGCGGACATGCAGCAGAACCGGTTCCGGCTCGCTGCCTGGCTGCCGAACCGGACCATCGACGACCTGCAGTACCGCTTCGACCGGGGCGGAGCCGAGGGGCTGGCGGAAGCGGCCACGTTCCGCGGCTACGACACCGAGTCGCCGATCGGGTCGCGGCCCGGCATCACCCGCGTGACGGGCGAACTGCCGCCGGTGTCCCGGAAGATCCGCCTCGGCGAGTACGACCGGCTGCGCCAGCGTCGCCTCAACACGAGGGTGCGGGGCCAGATCCTCACCGACGCCGAGCGCATGACCCGATCCGTCGCCGCCCGCATCGAGCTGGCCCGCGGCGAGGCCCTCTACAAGGGGAAGATCGATCTGGCGGAGAACGGCATCATCGCTTCCGTCGACTTCGGAAGGTCGTCCTCGCACACCGTCAACGCCGCCACGGCATGGACGGACACGGCCAACGCCACGCCCCTCACCGACCTGATCGCCTGGGCGGAGGTGTACCGCACCACCAACGGCGTCGCTCCGGGCGTCGTGCTGCTCTCTTCGGCGGCCCTGGGTCTGCTCATCCGCAACGCGGAGGTGCGCGCCCTGGCGGCCACCGTCGTGGGAACTCCAAACGTCGTGCCGCAGGCGACGCTGCAGGGCATCTTCCAGGCGCACGGCCTGCCGCCGTTCGAGGTGTACGACGCGCAGGTCAGGGTGAGCGGCAGCAGCCAGTACGTCATCCCGCGCGACAAGGTGCTCCTGCTCCCGGCGGCGGGCGACGCCAACGACCCGGAGTCCTCGGAGATGGGTGCCACCCTGTGGGGAACCACCGCCGAGTCCCTGGAGCCGGAGTTCTCCCTCGAGGAGGGTGAGGAGCCGGGCATCGTGGCGGGCGCCTACTCCACCAAGGACCCGGTCGCGGTGTGGACGAAGGCGGCCGCCGTGTCGCTGCCGATCCTCGCCAACCCGGACATGTCCTTCTGCGCCGACATCGGAACGATCTCGTGACCGCCCGGTCCGCGGCCCACGTCTACGTCACCAGCAAGGACGGAACGAGGCGGGCCTGGCTGCGTCCCGGCGACGAGGTTCCGTCCTGGGCGCAGCTGGACGAGCGGAACGTGCAGGGCGCTTCCTCGACCGGTATCGAGGATTCGCCCTCGCCCGAGACGAGCGGCGAGGTTCCCGAACCGGCTCGCTCCGGTCGGGGGTCCGGCGCCGACGCCTGGCGTGCCTTCGCCGAGAGCAAGGGTGTCACCGTCGACTCGGGCATGACCCGCGACGAGATCATCGCCGCCTGCGAGCAGGCCAGCGTCGTGTCCCCCGAGGGGTAGCCCATGGCGGCCTACGCAACGGTCTCCGACTACGAAGCCCGCGCAGCCGTGACCCTGCAAGAGCCGCAGCGCACCCAGGTCGAGGCACTGCTGGAAGACATTGCCGCCCTGATCCGCACCAGCATTCCGGCAGGCACTGTGCCGGACCCTGATGCGGCCAGAGCGGTCAGTGTCGCCGTCGCCCGCCGCACCATGGCGAACCCCGGCGGGTACCGGCAACGCACCGTGGGCCAGTACTCCGAGACGCTCGGCGAGACGGGCGGCATGTACCTCACGGATGCCGAGCTGGAGATGCTCACCGCCAGCGACGACGGGGGTAGCGGCGACGCCGCCTACTCGGTGGGCCTGAGCGATCACTTCCCACCCTGGTATCCGGACCCTGGCGGTCAACGCTGGCCGCCGGCCTGGTGAAAGGCGGCCGTCCTTGTTCCATCAGACCATCGTCCGCGTGCGGGCAGGGACTAGGACGGACCGCGGCGGCAACGACGTCACCGACTGGTCATCGGGCAAAGTGGCCCGCCTCCCGGTGGCCAGAGTCAGCGTGCAGCCCGCCACGCAGACAGAAGCCAACGACGCAACCCGCTCTCAGGCGGTCACCGGATGGCAGGTCATCTCAGCCCCCGGAGTCGACGCCGACATACGTGCCGGGGATCGCATCGAGTGGGGCGGGATGACTCTCGACGTGGTCGGCGAGGTCGGGCGCTTCATGGACTTCGTCGACTCATCCACTCATCACATCGAGTTCGTCATGCGGCGCAGCACCGGCTAGAGGAGCTCGAATGCAGAAGCACCCCTACACCGAGGGCGGCGTTCTGACGCCCGCGAACAAGCGGGTGACGAACATCAGCGGGGCACCGGAGCGGGTGTTCACCGCCGAGCAGTGGCTGCGAATGAAGGGACCCGGCGATGCTGACCGACTTCCGCCTGAACAGGGCCGGGGCCCGGGCGATCCTCAACAGTCCTGACGTTCGCCAGCTCGTCGACGCTACCGCCGGCGAAGTGGCGGCCAACGTCCGTGCCCTGCTGCCGGCAGGGATCAAGGTGGACGTGGCCAGCTACACCACTGACCGCAGTGCGGCGGCGGTCACCATCGTCGACGTCCGCGGAATGGCCTGGCAGGCCCGGGACGGAGTGCTCACCCGAGCTGCCGGCTTCGCCCGGCTGGAAGTACGCGCATGGAGGCGCAGCAGGTGAAACCGCTGACCGTCTTCCCTGACGTACAGGCCAGAGGAGCAGAGATCCTGCGCACGGCGCTCAACGCGCGCAGCGAGCCGTACACGGCTGGCGTGAAAGTCGGCACCCGCGTTCCGGGCGACCGCTCCCCAGAGACGCCTCACCTGCCATACGTGATGGTCCGCCTCGACGCCAGCCTGCCACACGGATCTATGGCTAACGCCCGCTGCACGCTACGCGTCACCGTCTGGCACGAGGACGCCGACCAAGCCCACGACCTGGCACAGCTGTGCCAAGGGCTTCTGGTCTGCCACGACGGCACTCTGCTGCGCTCGATCCGGCCAGCGACCGGACCACTGCCGGCAACTGACCCGAACTCGGAAGTCGACCTGTCGACTTTCATCGTGACGGCCAACGCCCGCCCCAATGTCCTTGCGGGGCCGTAGAGTTAAAGCGAAATCGGACCCCGGCGACGGCGGCAACCGTCCCGGGGCGTGGCCAACCTGAGAGAGCAGGCTGACATGACCGAGCCTACCTGCGGCGTGGGCGACTGCGCGCGCCCGGTCAAGGTGTTGTCGCGCCGCATGTGTTCAATGCACCACTCCAGATGGCTGCGGAGTGGAAGTGCCGGCGAGTCCTCGTCCCGTCGTCAGAGCAACATGGGGCGACCGTGCTCCGCTGAATCCTGCACGTCTGCGGCAAAGAAGCGAGGGATGTGCAGGAAGCACTATCGCATCGCGCTGCTTGCCGAGCGTCCAAGGTGCGCCGTCGACGGCTGCCGAAACCCTTGGGAGCTGGGCGAACTCTGCGGAATGCACCACTATCGCAAGCAACAGACGGGACAGTTCGGCGGTGCGGAGCGCTTGGTGCAGCGTTATGCCGGACAGTTGTGCAAAGTCGACGGATGCAGGCGGGTTGCGCAGTCGCGCAACTACTGCAGAGCGCACTACGACTACAACCGCAAGTACGGGAAGCCTGGCAGCGTCTTCATTAGCTGCATGACGTGCAGTGCTGTGATTGATCTCCGAGACGGTGGAGCGGGCCGCCTCCGGCCGAATAGGCCTCTCATGTGCTCTGACTGCCTGGCTCTGCGGCCTCGCGGACGCTGGTGTATGACCACTCGGGAGCTCGCCAGGCGAGACGGCACAGACTGCTCGCTCTGCGGCTGCCCTGTCGACCTTTCCGTCTCCTGGCCAGACCCATTTTCACCAAGCGTGGACCACGTAATACCGCGCTCTCTGGGCGGCAAGGACGTTCCTGAGAACGTCTCCCTGGCTCACCTGCGCTGCAATGTCTCGAAGGGCATCTGCGCAACTATCTGATCCACTCATTTCGCCGAGAGCCTCCACTGGCTTCAGTGGAGGCTCTTTGCATGCCCAGAAAGGGAGATGCATTATGTCCGGAAATCCCCAGAATGCGGCGCTGTGGACTGACGCTGATGTGTACGTCGGGCCGCTCACCGCAACCGACCCTGCGACGGTCGACGATCCGTTCGGGGTCGAGTGGGGGCTCGTCGGCCTGCTCGACGGAGACGAGGGTTTCTCCGAGTCCCGCGACGAGGACACCGACGACAAGTACGCCTGGGGCGGCATCCTGGTCCGCACCTCCCGCGCCCACTTCAAGCTGACGAAGTCCTTCACCGTGCTGGAGGACAACGCCACCACCCGCAGCCTGATCTGGCCGGGCAGCACCGACACGCAGCTGATCGTGCCGAAGCCGGAGCGCATCAAGCTGGCGTTCGAGACCCGCGAGGGCGACATCGTCAAGCGCCTGATCACCGCCCAGTACGCGGAGGTCGACGTCGACGGCGACATCACCGAGAACGAGACTGATCTGACCGCCTACTCGCTGGTCGCCACGATCTTCCCCACGTCGGGCAAGGTCCTGTTCAACCGCCAGTTCACGGACGGCTCCTGAGCTGCCGGGGCGCGGCGTTCTGCGCGGTTCACCGCGCCCCGGCTCACCCTGAACCGCGCACGCAGGAGAACCGCGCCATGGCCCTGTCCTTCACCGACGTCGAGGTCGACGCTCAGGCCGTCCGGCTCGGCCTCATCGAGAATGGCCAGCAACTGCCCCGCCACCTGCGCAGTCGCGTCGTCGCTTCCCTCCTTGCCGAGCAGCAGCGGCCCGCGGCCCCCGCCGAGGTGCCGATCGCGCAGAGCATCGTCATCCAGCCGGGCGGCGACATCACCGTCGACGGCAAACCGTTCCCCTGGGTCATCCAAGCCGAGCAGATGGCCGTCTCCCTCAACCCCGACGGCGCCGGCCTCGTCACCCTGACGCTGCCCGCGCTCAGTGTCCAGATCCTCAAGTCCGCGACGCCCGAGAGCGAGAACCGCGCATGACCACCCGAACCGCGCCCAAGCCCACCGACAGCGAGCCCTTCGACTTCAACTTGGACGCCGTCCAGTCCGAGGTTGAGCTGCGGCCCTTCCGCGTTCACTACGACGGTCGGCGCTGGGAGTTCGCCCACATGGAGGGCCTGAACATCTGGGATCTGGTCGAGGCCGCAGAGGGCGGCGAAGTCGCCGCCATGGTCGGCATCTTCAAGATCTCCCTCGGCGACCAGTGGGCCGGCTTCCGCAAGCTGAACTTTCCCCAGTACAAGATGAAGGCCCTGTTCACGGCCTACCGCAAGCACTGCGGGCTGGAGCCGGGGGAATCCGAAGCCTCCGGCAGCTGATCCGGAGGCACGGCAGAGCCCTCGAGGCTGACCTCCGGCGCGAGTACGGGGTCCGCCTGCGCGACCTGTTCACCGGGAACCTGACCTGGCGGGAGCTGGCCAGTTACGTGCGGGGCCTGTCTCCGGACTCGGCCACGCGGACCGCTCTCAACGACGGCATCCCGGAGCCGACAGGGGAGCAGATCCTGCTGGCCGACCTCTTCGACGCGGTCAGCACCCTCGACTGGCACTTCGCGCTGGCCAACTCCGACGAGAAGAAGGCCAAGCCGAAGAAGCCGAAGCCCTACCCGCGGTGGTGGGCGAAGCCCGCCGGACGCGCCGCCTCGCCGTCTCGGCTGGCGAAGCTGGAGGACGCACGCCGCCGCAAACGCGAGCGCGAGAGGGCCATCGCCGAGGGGCGCATCGCCTGACCTGGACATCGGAGGTGATCGATGCCCACCGTCGGCTACGCAACTTTGCAGATTGTGCCCAGCATTCGCGGCATCTCCGACGAGTTGCGCCGTCAGCTCGTCGGGCCGGCCGCTGATGCGGGCGGCGAGGCCGGTCAGGCTGCGGGCGGCGGGCTGAAGGACAAGCTGAAGCTCGGCGCCGCTGCGGCCGGTGCTGCTGCCGGCGCGCTGCTGGTGGCGGGCATCGGCGAGGCGATGGAGCAGGCGAACATCACCTCGTCGCTTCAGGCGCAGCTCGGCACCAGCAACAAGGTGGCGGCGGCGCAGGGCAAGGTGGCGGGCGAGCTCTATTCGAGCGGTGTGGCCGGCTCCTTTCAGGAGGCCGCGGACGCCATCAAGTCCGTGGTGCAGTCCGGTCTCGCCCCGCCGGATGCGACGAACGCCCAGTTGCAGCAGATCGCCACGAAGGCATCCGACCTGGCCAATGTCTTCGGTCAGGATCTCGGCGGCGTCACCAACGCGGTGTCGCAGATGCTGCGGACGGGCCTGGCCAAGAACGCCGACCAGGCATTCGACCTGATCACCACGGGTTTCCAGTCGGGCGCCGACAAGGCGGGCGACCTGCTGGACACCGTGAACGAGTACGGCACCCAGTTCCGTAAGGCCGGCCTGGACGGCGCCTCGGCGATCGGCCTGATCAACCAGGCCATCAAGGGTGGCGCCCGGGACGCCGACTTGGCGGCGGACGCCATCAAGGAGTTCAGCATCCGCGCGGTGGACGGCTCGAAGTCGTCCGCGGACGGCTTCAAGGCGCTGGGCTTGAACGCGGACGACATGGCGGCGAAGTTCGCCAAGGGCGGGTCCGCCGCGAACGGCGTCCTCGACGTCACGCTGGACAAGCTGCGCGGCATCAAGGACCCCGTCAAGCAAAGCCAGATCGCCGTGCAGTTGTTCGGCACCCAGGCGGAGGACTTGGGCAAGGCCTTGTTCGCCATGGATCCCTCCAGCGCGGCGAAGGGGCTGGGGCAGGTTGGTGGGGCTGCGGACAAGGTCGGCAAGACGATCCGTTCCGGCCCGGCGCACGAGATCGAGGTGTTCACGCGGACGCTGAAGCAGGGCTTCGTCGACTTCCTCGGCGGCCAGCTCCTGCCCGTGGTCTCCACGGTCGCGCACGTCATGAACGACAACCTCGTCCCCGCCTTTCAGGCGGTGACCAGCGTCGTCTCCGCCGTGATCAACTGGTTCCGCGAGTGGGGCATCTGGCTGACGCCGATGGCCATCGCGGTCGGCGGCCTGACTCTGGCGTTGAACGCCCAGGCCATCGCAACCGGCTTCGTCACCGCGGTCTTCAGCGCGTACCGAGCGGCGATCCTCGTGGGGACCGCCGTCACGAACGGCTTCGCCGCCGCGCAGGCCCTGCTGAACGCGGTCATGGCCATCAACCCGTTCGTGCTGATCGCGATCGCCGTGGTGGCCCTCGGTGCCGCCCTCGTCATCGCCTGGAAACGCAGCGAGACCTTTCGCTCGATCGTGATGGCCGCCTGGCAGGGCATCCAGACCGCTGCCAAGTGGGCCTGGAACAGCGTGCTCAAGCCGACCATCGACGGCCTGGTCACGGGCTGGAAGTACGTCGCCGACGGCGCGCTGTGGTTGTGGAACACGGTGCTCAAGCCGGTGTTCGGCTTCATCTCCACCGCGGCCCGCATCGTCGCCACGATCTACGGCGTCGTGTTCCTGGTGGCTTTCAAGGTGTGGTGGACCGGCGTGAAGCTGTACGCCGGCCTGGTCATGGGGGTGCTGCGCGGCGTAGGCGATGTGGCGGTGTGGCTGTGGCGCAACGCCATCCAACCGGTGATCGGCTGGATCGTCGGCGCCTTCAAGCTGTGGTGGACCGGCGTGAAGCTGTACGCCGGGCTGGTCATGACGATCCTGCGGACGGTCGGCGGCTGGGTGCGCTGGTTGTACTTCGTCGCCGTCAAGCCCGTGTTCGACCTGATCCTCGCGGCGGTCCGCCTCACCTGGGCCGGCGTGAAGGTGGTGTTCGGCTACTTCGTCGCCGGGCTGAAGGTCCTCGGCGGCTGGGCCAAGTGGCTGTGGGTCAGCGCCATCTCGCCTGCCATGAACGGCATCAAGAACGTCATCTCCGCCGTGTGGAACTCGAGCGTCAAGCTCACGTTCAACGCGATGAAGGCGGCGACCGGCCAGCTCGGCAGGGCATTCGAGGCGGCAAAGAACGCCATCAAGCTGGCCTGGGACAAGGTGAAGGGCATCGCCCGCGCGCCCGTCCAGTTCATCGTCGACACCGTCTACAACAAGGGCATCGTCGGCGTCTGGAACAAGGTCGCCGGGGCGTTCGGGGCACCGAAGCTGGGTGCCTACAAGTTCGCCACAGGCGGCCCCGTGTTCGGTGCGGGCACTGAGACGTCCGACGATGTCCCGGCGTGGCTCAGCAAGAACGAGCACGTGTGGACGGCCAAGGAGGTCAGGGGCGCGGGCGGCCACGGCGCGGTGATGTCGCTCCGCAAGTGGGCTGCCGCCGGAGGGACCGGACCGCTTCCCGCCTTCAAGGACGGCGGCGGCCTGTTCGGCTGGATCGGCAAGGCTGGCTCCGCGCTGAAGGGGGTGGGCTCCGACGCCTGGGAGGTCATCAAGAAGGGCACGAAGTGGCTGAAGGACACCCTGGGCTCTTCCGCGCGAGCCGGCGTTAAGGCCGTCGTGAACCCGCTGCTGAGCAGGATGCCCGGCTTGGGTAGCGGATTCGGCAAGATGATCCGCCAGATCCCCAACAAGATGATCAACACCCTGTTCGGGTACGCCGACGCGGCCGACAAGAAGGGCGCTGCGGCATCCGGGCTGGGAGGCGGGAAGATCCCCGCCGGACGTCACCTGGCCATCATCAACGCAGCCCTGCGCGCCGCTGGCGTGCCCCCACCGGGAACGCTCGGCCAGTGGCAGGCCGGGCTGAACACGCTCATCACCCGTGAGAGCGGCTGGAATGCCTCGGCAATCAACCGCTGGGACTCCAACGCCAAGGCGGGTCACCCGTCTCAGGGCCTGGCTCAGACGATCCCTGGCACCTGGTCGGCCTACGTGCCGTCGTCGCTGCGTTCGCGCGGCATCCTCGACCCGGTCGGCAACGTGGCCGCGGCGATCCGCTACATCGTCTCGCGCTACGGCAACATCACCCGAGTCCAGCAGGCGAACGCCAGCAGGCCCCCCGCGGGCTACGACTCAGGCGGCTGGCTCAGGCCGGGCGTGACCACCGCGGTGAACGCGACCGGGCAACCGGAGGCGGTCCTGACCGCAGGTCAATGGCGGGTGGCGAGCAACGCCATGGCGGCGGCCGGACGTCCGATCGTCGTCGAGGTCCATACCCGAGATGAAGCCCTCGCCGGCTTCATCGACGTTCGCATTCAGGGCAACGAGCAGGCCTTGCTGCAGGTCATCGAAGCGAGCTGAGAGGAGTCCCTCTGTGGCGATCCCCGGGAACTTCCTCTCCGCGACGACGGAGTCGGTCGACCCGAACACGTCGGGTTGGACGGCGAAGCTCAACGCGACGATCAGCAAGGGCAGCGGTGGCCGTAATGGCGACGGCTGCCTGGTCGTCAAGTCCGTGGCGGCGGGGGAGGCGCAGGCCCGCACCGTATCCTCGTATCCGGTCGCGGCGGGCACGACGTACTACGCCTTCGCGGACGCGAGCGCGTCGACGGTCCCGGAGCGGATCGGGATCCGCTGGCTGACCGCTGCGGGGGCCGAGGTCTCCGTCACGTGGTCGTTGACGACGGCCACGGCGACGGCGGCCTGGCACCGCATCGGCGTCGCCGGGGCCGCGCCGGCGGGGGCGACGAAGGCACAGGTGCTGCTGTCGGCGATGACCCCCGGCGCCGCGAACGTCAACACGTACTTCGAGAACGTGTACCTGGGTCTGCCGATCCGCACCTCCGGCAACATGGTCGCGTTCAACTCGGAGGCGGGCGAGGTCGACGCCTCCGCATGGACGGTCGACACGAACTGCACGGTCAGCCGCACGGTGCCTGCGCTGACGTGGCCGGTGGACTGGTACTGGGGCGGCGGCCACATGCCGTCGATGACGGTCACCGCCAACGGCAACGCGGCGATGCGCCTCGTGGAACGCCCGGCTGCGACGGCCGGCGTCGAGTACCTGGGCTACCTCTACCTCAACCCGCCCACGTCCGGGTCGACCGCCTGGGTGGAGCTCCGCTTCTACAACGGTGCCGGCACCCAACTGCAGGCGACCCGGTCCACGTTGGCGGCGCCGGGCACGGGCGCCTACCGCCAGTTCGTCACCGACTTCGCGCCTGCGGGTACCGCGTCGGTGTCGCTGGCTGTGGGCCTGGACAGTGCGACGGCCGGTCAGGTGCTGCGGGTGGACACGGCGGTCCTGCGCCCTGCTCCGCCGATCATCACCGGCACGGTTCTGCCCTACGCCAACGGCAGCTTCGAGCAGTCGACGGGCGGTTGGTCGACGGTGTCCGGTGTGGCGACGCTGGCCCGGTCCACCCCGTGGGGCGGCGCCGCCTACATCGGGAACTATTCGCTGGCCGTGTCCTCGGCGACGGCGACCTCGTCGACGTGGCGCTCGGGCCTGTGGCCGGTGGCGGGCGCTCCGGGGTTGAATTTCCGGGCGCAGGTGGCCTGCCGGTTGAACGCCGGCTCGTGGACGTCGGTGACGGTGAAGATCCGCTGGTACGACGCTTCGAACGTCGACCTCGGCGTTTCTACCGGTACCGGCTACTCGCTGCCCGCCGGGTCGTGGTTCGCGATGACGACGGACGCGATCGCCCCTGCGGGCGCGGCGAAGGCGGCCGTCGAGGTGGTGGGCGTCGCGGGCGCGGTGTCGTCGAGCCTGTGGATGGACGCCGCTGCCCTGTGGCAGGTGCTGCCGCTCACCGCGGTCGCCGAGCGCGACGCCGACGGTTACGTCACCCTCACGCTGCGGGAGCTGACCGTCGACCAGCTGGTCACGATTTACCGGGTCTCCTCCGACGGCACCCGCACGAGGGTTCGCGGGCCGTCCGGCCTGTACGACCAGGACGTCATCACCTCGGACCTGCTGATCGTCGAGGACCATGAGGCGCCGCTGGAGACGCCCGTCTCCTACTACGTCGAGCTGTACACGGCGGCCGGCGTGCTGGCGTCGACGAGGTCGTCGGCGACGGTCACGGTCGACCTGGACGACGTGAACCTCTGCTGGCTGAAGGACCCGGGCAACCCGCAGCGAAACATGCAGGTGATGGTGAAACGGCCCCCCGACTGGGCGGATCCGATCGAGCAGACCGTGCACAAGATCCGCAACCGGCAGAACGCGGTGATCCTCTCCGACTCCCGCGGCGGCCAGGAGGGCGAACTCGTCGTCTGGACCCGCTCGGACACCGAACGCAAAGACCTGCGGCGGCTGCTCAGCAGCGGGAACGTCCTGCTGTGGCAGGTCGCCCCGGGCATGGGCGAGGACGACGTGTACGTCAACGTCGGCCCCGTCGCCCGGCCCCGGATCAGTCCGCTGGCGACGGAGGAGTGGCGGGAGTGGACGCTGCCGCTGACGGAGGCCGACATGCCGGTCACGGTCGGCGTGAACGGATCCGCAGCCCGCACCTGGCAGGACGTCCTCAGCACGTTCTCGACGTGGCAGCAGGTGCTGGACGCCTACGAGACGTGGGAGGACGTGCTCCTCGACCAGCGGAAGTAGGGGGGCCGTCGTGTATCCGGTCTCCGACCGCTTTCTGGCGCGCATCGCCGAGTCGCATCAAGTCGCCACCGAGGTGCAGCTCTTCCTCACCGACGGCCGGGTGCTGCCGCTGGAGCACACGGGCGGGTCGGTGCAGGTCGACCGGTCGCAGGCGATCCGCCGCACCTGCACGGTCACCATCGCCGACCCGACTCTGATCCCGCGCACCCCGACGGATCAGCTCGCCGTCTACGGGGCACGGCTGCGGATCGCCCGCGGCGTCTACTACGGCGACGGCAGCACGGAGACGGTGCCGCTCGGCGTGTTCCGCCTGGACGAGGTCGGCGGCGACGTCAACGACGGCCCGGTCACCCTGCAGGGCAAAGACCTCGCCGCAGTCGTCCAGGACGACAAGCTCACCGCGCCGTGGCTGGCGTCGGGCACCGTCGTCTCCGCAGTGACCGCGCTCGTACAACGCTCCCTGGCTGACGCCGAGGTGACGTCCACGATCGTCGACACAGCGATCGGCCGCCGCATCTTCGATGTCGAGGCCGATCCGTGGGCGGCCTGTCAGGAGATCGCCGCCGCGGCAGGCGCCGAGGTCTACTTCAACGCCGACGGGGTGGCGGTCATCGCCACCTTGCCAGACATCGCGACCGCGAGCCCGGTGTGGGACATCGAGGCGGGGGAGAGCGGGGTGTACATCCGCGCGAACCGCGGCATGTCCAGCGCGGGCGTCCACAACGGCGTGCTGGCCAGAGGCGAGAACACTGCCGACAACGTGGCGCCGGTCTCTGCCCTGGTCACGGACTCCGACCCGAACAGCCCCACGTACTGGGGCGGGCCCTACGGCCGGCGGCCGCGCTTCTACTCCTCTCCCACGCTGATCACGACGAACGCGTGCACGGCCGCGGCGACGCTGCTGCTGGCGCAGGCCAAGGCACCGAACGCCTCGGGTGACATCTCAAGCCTGCCGAACCCGGCGCTGGAGCCAGGCGACATCCTGCGGCTCATCCACCCGGACAGCAGCCGCGAACTCCAGCAGGCGGCGTCCTTCACGGTGCCACTGACGCGCGACGGCGACTTCCCAATCTCGACGATCTCGGCGAAGGAGGACGCATGATCCAGCAGTCCGGGCAGGGCGTCCACCGCGACCTCGCCCAGGCGCTCAAGCAGCAGGCCAGACGCACGGGCGAGCGGGCGCCGAGCGTCCGCGGCTCCGACTGGAAACAGGCCGTCATCACCGCAGTGAACGCCGACGGAACCGTCGACGCCGACAGCATCCCCGCCATCCGCAGGCTGCAGCACTTCACCGACCCGGCCGTGGGCGACGTCGTCGTCATCAGCCAGTCAGGGGCCGGGAACTGGCTGGCCCTCGGCCGACTCGCCACCAGCGTCGGCGAGTGGACGGCCCTGCCGTTCGCCGCCGGCTTCTCCGCAGCCCCGACCTACCAGGTGCCGCAGTACCGGATCGTCGGCCGCGCCGTCCACATCCGCGGCAGCTTCACCAAGAGCTCGACGCTCGTGAGTGGGGACGTGTTCACCACCGTCCCGACCGCGATCCGGCCCCTCGTCGACCACGACATGGTCATCGGCGGCTCCCACGGCAACGCCGGCGCGGGCATCGGTGCCTTCCGCGGCATCCTCCGCGCCAACGGCAACTTCGAGTACCGCGGCCCCAGCGTCAGCACGCTCGTGTTCATCCCCCCCACCACCTACTGGCTGAGCTGAGGAGAGCCCATGGCTACAGACGACTACGGGCAGGGCATCTCCGTCGCCGACCTGTCCCAGCAGCCCAACGCCGAGACCCTCGCCAAGAACATCGCGAACGGACTCGCGGCACGCTCCGTCCTGCGCTACGCGTCCGGCTCGGCCCGCACCGCTGCTCTCACCGGGGCGACGGCGCCCGCCGAGGGCATGGTGACCTGGCTCCAGGACGTCAACCGGCTCTACGTGTACGACGGCAGCACCTGGGTGGAGCTCGGTCGCGCTCTAAACACGGAGTTCGTCGACGACCCCACGAGCCGCACCGTTACCAGCACCAGCTTCGTGAACAGCTCGTTCACCCTGTCCGACACGATCGTCGGCCCCCAGTCCGGGCAGGTTGAGGTTACGTTCGGGGTCCGCTGCGACAACTCCAGCGGCTCCAACACGCTGAGCTCGTTCGACGCCACTGGCTCGTCGACCGGCACGATCTACACCGCGAACAATGAGGCCGCCACTCAGTGGGGTGACACCTCCTCTGCAGGCCCGTTCGTCGTCACGCAGGTCATCCCCTGCGCCGCGGGCGAGACCGTGACTGTGACGCTCAAGCACCGCGTCGTGTCTGGCACCGGCAACCTCCGCTACCGCTACCTGCGGCTCCGGCAGCTCTGACCGCCCGCCACCTCGCCGCCCCTACGGGGGCTTTCTTCATGTCTGGAGTCTTTTGTGCGCCGCGTTCGTGCCGCCCTGGCCGCGTTCATCCTCACCGCCGCTGCACTGCTCGGCGCGAGCTCGCCGGCCGCCACCGAGCCAGAGACGCCACCGGCGCCGGTGCTGATCCAGGGCCTGGACCTGCACGACGTCACGATCAAGAAGGTCGGCACGACGTACTACATGTACGGGTCGATGTACGGCTGCTCCTACGAGTGGTACGTCCAGGACACGCCGTGGTGCGGGTTCGGCGTGTCCACGGCGTCGAGCCTGGACGGCCCATGGTCCACGCCGAAGCTGTTGTTCAACCCGAACAGCCAGGACCCGTGGTCGAAACGGTCCTGGCAGGAGACCTGCGGCGGCACTGGCCAGGGCTGCTTCAACCCGAGGCTGATCCAGCGGTCGGGTTGGGGGTACGACGACGGCGTCCCCATCCTCTGGTTCAACTCGCCGAGGCACTACAGCGACAGCGGAGCGAACGCCTACAACGTGATGGGCTGCGCCTCGCTCGCCGGACCGTGCGGTCCCGGGGTCACCCCGAACGGCTCGTACAACAAGCCGTCGTTGAGCGTCTGCGCCGGCAACGGCGACTTCGGGATGATCGAACGCCCGGCCACCCGCCCGGCGATCGTCTGCTCGATGCCCGGCGCCGCCCAGCTGAACCTCGAGGAACTCAACTACAGCGGCAGCGGCGGCACAGGGACGGGCGTCCGCAAGGTCGCCGGCGCGGGCGGCCCGATCGAGGGCCCTGGCGGCTGGTGGGACGAAACGTTCCAGCGCTGGGTGCTGACCTACTCAGACCAGGGCTGCGGCTACTGCGCGGGCACGCCCACCGGCTACGCCACGTCGACGTCGCTGTACTCCGGCTGGACGGCGCCGGGGAACGTCGGCTGGGGCGCGCCCGCGTGGGGCCGCAGGATCTTCAGCCCCAACTCGTGCGGCGGCCAGCCCCGCACCGTGACCGTCCTCGACGGCCGGCCCTGGCAGATCGTCGACCTGTGGATCGGCCAGCGCAACGAGGCGACCGCGGACACGCTGCTCGCCCCGCTCGCCTACGCGCCCACCACCGGCACACCCGGCGACGGACGCGTCTGGATCCCCCCGGTCAGCTACCCCTGCAGCTGACCCCAACGCCGCCCCGACCAGGGGCTTTTTTCATGCCCGAAAGGGGCCCGCGATGAAGCTCGTCACCAGAGCCCAGCTCGGCTGGCCAGCGTCGGAAGCGCCGACCCAGACGTCCACGAAGGGCGTCAAGGTCCACTACGAGGGGACTCCGGTCTCCACCAAGCTCCTTGACGACCACGCCGCGTGCATCACCGAGTGGAAGAACATCCGCGCCAGCCACCTCGCGAACACGAAGGAGAACTACTCCGACGTCGCGTACAACTACGCGGCCTGCCCGCACGGTTACCTCCTTGAGGGCCGCGGCATCGGTAGGCGTACCGGGGCCAACGGAAACCAGGACCTCAACCGCGCGCACTACGCGATCGTCGGCCTCGTGGGCAGCGAAGGGCTGACGAAGCCGACGGACGCCATGCTCGGCGCGATCCGCGACGGCATCGAACTCCTCCGCCAGCACGGCGCCGGGAACGAAATCCGGGGCCACCGCGACGGCTACGCCACCGACTGCCCCGGCGGCCCCCTGTACGCCTGGGTGCAGAAGGGCGCGCCTCGCCCGAGCACTACCACCCCCAAGCCCGCCCCCCAGGAGGACGACATGCCCACCGCCAAGGAGATCGCGGACGCCGTCTGGGCGAAGCAGTTCGCATCGCCGACCGCCCCCCAGGGGACCGACGCGCTCCGGTCTGCGGCCACCTTCCTGCGCTGGCAGGACAAGCACCACGCCGAAGTTCTCGCCCGGCTCGACCGGATCGCCAACGCCCTCGAGCGGCTCCTCGCCGCCAGCACCAAGGAGTAGCCCATGCGTATCTTCGGCAGAGAGCCCGTCGTCGTCCTGAACACCCTCTCGGCGGTGCTCGGCCTCGTCGTCAGCCTCGGCATCACCAGCCTGACCGCCGCGCAGGCCGGCGCGACCGTCGCCGTCGTGTCCGCGGTCCTCGGCGGCATCGCGGCGGCCATGACCCGGCCGGTCGCCCCGCAGGCCTTCACGGCGATCGTCGCCGCCGGTGCCACTGCGGTCGCCGCATACGGATACGAGGTGTCGCAGGAGACCGTTGGTGCGATCAACGTGCTCGTCCTCGCGGTCCTCACCCTCCTGACCCGCGTGCAGGTGACGCCGTCCAATCCCTCCGCCCCGACGGGACCGACGGCCATCTGACCAGGTGCACGGCCTATCAGCAGGGGAGGGCGCGGTGAGCGAGACCTTCGGCTTCACCCCGGGCGACGCGGGGGCCGTGGCGCTCCTCACCCTCGTCGTACTGCTCATCCTCACCGGCCGGCTCGTCCCCAGACGCACCCACGAGGATGCCCTCGCCGACCGCGACAACTGGCGGCAGGCGTACCTGAAATCCGAGGCGGCGCGCCAGCAGGAGCACGAACAGACCGGCGAGCTGCTCGAGATGGCGAAGCTCGGCGAGCACATCCTCACCGCGCTGCCCCGACCCGGGCGGGCGGACGAGGGGGAGGTGAGCGGCGTTGATCGCATGGATCCGGCGCCTCGTCCGCGGATGTGACACCGCCGAGCCCAGCCAGTCCGAGGTCGCACTGGAACGGGCGCGCGAAGCCCTCGAAGCCGCCGAAGCCCGACGGCCCGCGGTGACCGAGGTCGTGGCCAGGCTCCGTCGGGCCCGCGAGGAGAACCACTTCCGGGAGCGGATCGAGGCCGCCTTCAGAGGAGCAGCGCAATGAGAGACCTGAGCGTCGACCAGTGGACGAACGTAGCCGCGTCGATGCTGGCGGTCGCCGCCTGCGCCGGATTCATCATCGCCTACCACCTCCACGCCCCGTGGTGGCGGTCCGACGTGGGCCGCAACCTGATGGGGTTCGCGGCCGCGGTCGGCCTGCTCTGCCTGTACACGGTGCTCGTCACGATCTGGCCGGAGGGCTGCTTCGTCATCGTGGCCCGCGCCGTGCGCACCGCGGTGCTGCTCGCGGTCGCCGGCCTGATGCTGCAGCGGACCCGGCTGCTCCTACGAGCGCAGAGAGAACACCGTCGAACTGGAGTGTGACCCATGCCTGACCCGCGTCCTCTTGAGCCGCGCCGGCGGGACGGTGCCGCCGATGTGGGCAGCCTCGTCGCCCTGGGTGTCGAGGAGCCCCCACCGATCCCCGAGCCGGTGTTCGTCGAGCCGGTCTACCCGAACCTGCCCGGCGGATACCGGGCCGACGAACCCGCGTGACAGACGCCCCGCCCCTGCTTCGGCAGGCGGCGGGGCGTCTTCGCCGTTTCAGCGCGGGGGAGTTGGACCGCTCGACTCTCGATAACCCACACATATCAGGCGTCGCCAGGCCGTGGTCCGAACAGGAGTTGCAGCAGCCTGCGGTAGCGAACCTGGGCTTCCTCGTCGCTCATCGGTGTCGCGTCGGGATCCCAATACTTCTCCCACCCGCCGTCGCTGTCGCCACCGATGGTGGTGCGCCACATCCAGGCACCCTTGCCTGCCTCTCCAGTCATGCCGAGCAGCTTCCCGGAACGGACCACACGGCTCAACTCTATGGTTGATAATGACAGTTATCCAACACAGGAGGGTTCAGTGAAATCCGTCAACGAGGTCGACTTCATCGCCGACTGCGCACACGCCGGGCAGGTCGACAAGATCGGGGTGCCCTACATCGAGCACGTCCGAGCCGTAGCCGCTGGGCTCGCGCCGTTCGGCGACGCACTCGTCATGGCAGGACTGCTGCACGACATCATCGAAGACACCGACTGGACTGCCGAGCAACTGCGCGAGGCGGGCATCCCGGAACGTGTCGTCGCCACTGTCGAGGCGGTGACCAACCAGAAGGGCGTGCCCTACGAGGAGAAGATCCGTCGCATCATGACGAACGGCGACGCCACCCTCGTGAAGATCTCGGACAACGCCCACAACAGTCACCCGGACCGGGCGGCCCAGCTCCCCGAGGAGAAGCGCGTCCGCCTTGCCGCGAAGTATCGGGCCGCACGAGACGTTCTCTGGGCTGCCGCCGACGACCGAGACATCGAGGCCATCGTCACGATCGTCAATCCGTCGCTCCTCGCCGAGCTTCGGGAGCGCACGGCAGCATGACCGCTCTCGTCCCGCGCCAGTCGGCGGAGCTATCGACCGACCGGCACGACCCCCGCGACGACTGGCCCGACGAAGCCCGCGCGCTCGCCGACCACCTCGCCGGCATCTACGGCGACCGCGACCCGCTCCCCACCATCGCCGGAGGATGGATCGCCCGCCAGAAGAGCCGCCACACCCGCCGCGCCTACGTCCGCACCTTCAAGGCGTGGGAGAAGTACGCCCGCTCCACCGGCATCCACCCGCTCCAGGCGAAGCTGCCGCTCGCCGACGCCTACGCCAAGCACCTCGCCAAGACGCCCACCCGCAACGGCAAGCCGCCCGCCGAGACCACCCAGGCGCAGGCCCTCGCCGCCGCCGGGAGCTTCTACACCTACGCCGCCCGCCTCCAAGCCGTCGACTCCGACCCGTTCGCCGCCGTCAACCGTCCCTACGTCGACCCCGACTACTCGCCCACCGAAGGCATGACCGAGGAAGAGACGACCCGGCTCATCCAGACCGCCCGCGACTGGGCGCCCCGCTCCTACGCCCTCGTCGCACTCCTCTACCTCACCGGCGCCCGCGTCGACGAACTCCTCTCGCTCGAGGCCGACCAGCTCGGCTACGACCGCGGGCACCGCACCCTGCCGCTCACGCAGAAGGGCGGCAAGAAGCGGCCCGCGCCCGTACCGCCGCTCGCCCTCGACGCGCTCCTCGCCTACCTCGGCGACCGAGGGGACGGCCCGCTGTTCGTCACCGACACCGGACGCCGGTGGACCCAGCCCGAAGTGTGGAAGCACCTCCGCGTCCTCGCCCGCCGCGCCGACATCCCGCAATCCGCCACGATCAAGCCCCACACGCTGCGGCACCAGTTCATCACCGACAACCTCGCCAACGGGGTACCGCTACAAGACGTCCAGGACGCCGTGTCGCACTCCGACCCGCGCACCACCCAGCGATACAACCGACGCCGGCGACAGCTCGACAACCACCCCGCCTACGCCCTCGCCGCCAAACTCGGCGAACGGCTTGGAGCACGAGAAGAGGAGCCCCCGATGACCACCCCGTTCGGCGAGTTCATGCGGTACACGAAGCCTGGCCCCAAGCGGCGGTGCACCTGCTGCGATACCTACAGCCTGCGCGTGTACGCCGAGCCCACGAGCCAGGAGGAGCGCGTCGTGTGCACCAACCCGATCTGCACGGAGTCGCCGCTTCACCGGAACGACCAGCCCTAAGAAACCCGTGGCCGATCTCTTTCCCCGTGGCCGGATCGTGGTGCATGGTGGTGCGCACGGGATCCGCTCCGCCCCCGGGTGAATCCCCCTGGCAGGGCCCTGCCGTCTACTGCGGACGGCGGGGCCCGCCGCACCTCCCGGCTCCCCACGGGAGGCATGCGGCTGCCCGTCACCCGTCGAGGAACCCGAGCTCGGAGTCGGGCCGGCAGTGCGTGCAGGCGGGCACCCCTTCGGCGAGCCAGCGGAGCGCGTCGGTGCGGCTGATGCCGCGGGAGCGCTTGGCCGCCATGTGACAGTGCCCCTCGTGGACCATGTTCGGCGGCGCGTCCCGGTTCAGGCCGAGCTCCAGCAGCCAGTCCGGGGCCGGCGGCCGGGTCTGCTCGCCGCGTTGTCGCTCGGCCGCCTTCCGCTCCTCGTCGGCGATCCACGCCTCGACCTGGCCGAGCTGATGCTGGAGGAAGCTGCGGACGACGCGGAGCTTCTCCAGGTAGGTGGGCGGGCGCGACTCGGTCATGTGTTCGATACTAGGCTCACGGTCGCACACCACAACCCCGGGGGCCGGATGAACGACCAGCGCTACCACCTCCTCCTCACCTTCGACGGCCGACCGACCATGCACGGCTGGTGGGGGAGCGAGGCCACCGCGCGCGACCAGTTCACGCAGGTCGTCGGTAGCCACGGCCGGCCGGGCGCCCGCGTCACCCTCACCGACGAGGAGACCGGCACGACGTTGACGGAGTGGCCGGACAAAGCGTCAGGCTCTGCCATTGTGTAGGCCATGGCCTACCGCCCCTACCCGGTCCCCGACCGCGCGCTACGGCAGATCATGCGCCGACACCGCAACGAGATCCCGCTGCTCCTCCGGGCCGCGCAGCCCAGCGGACGCGAAGCCGGTGAACGGATGCGAGCGACGTTCGCCGCGCTCCCGAGCGGAGGTGCCTACGTGCTGTCCACGCGCCACGACGTTGTCAGTGGCGAGGCGTAGCCTGATCGAACAAGCATCCCTTCTGACAAGGGCGTGCTGCCGCTGGCCGCCCCGTCCGTACAGCGCCGGACGGGGCGCGCTGCTGTCAGGCCGAGGCCGGCTCCGGGTGCCGCACGGCCCGCTTCAACGCCATCTCCACCGTGTACCGGTCCAGCCCACGCTCGACAGCGAACGCGGTCACCGCTTCCTGCACGGCCTGCGCGGTCGCCACTGTGAGGGCGCCGGCCCGGATCTCCTCCCAGGCGGCGCGTTCCAGCTCGAGCAGGGTGTCGGGGAGGTCGATGGTCACGGGCGGATCCTACGCCGCCTCGACGACCTCGACCCGCTCGGCCGCCACCGCGAGCGTCCACTCCGCGACCAGCTCCTCGTACCGCGACCGCGCGGCGCCGTACAGGTAGCCGCCCTCGGCGCGGACTAGCGCGCGGATCTCCTCGTTCACCACGGCAGACGGGCGCACGGGCCTCACCACCAAGGAGGTCGGGATCATGGCACCGATGGTAGGCCCCCGGTCTGACAGCGGGCTATGAATCTCGTGAAGGCGGCTCGGGCAGCGGCGCCACGAACGTCCCGATGCCGGGCTCCATGTACGCGAGGCCCGACTTCCGCAGCTCCGTCAGCACGCGCTTCGCGGTCACCTGGCTGATCCCGAACTCGCCGCAGATCGCCATCGCGGAGGGGAGCCGGCCGCCGGGTGGGTAGGTGCCGTCCGCGACCCGCTCCTCCAGGACGGCGTATACCTGCCGCCATCGCGGCACCTCGGGCTCCCACTTCATGATCAGGACGCTAGGTGGGCCTAGTCGGACACGCGAGATCAGACGTCCTATACGACCTATACCGCCTATCCCACCAGGGTAGCCTGCAATTGCAAGGACCCCCGCGGCCGCGGTCAACGGCCCGGGGGCGTGGCCGACGGCAATCCGGAGCGTCGACATGGACGAGCGTAGAGGCGAACCTGCCCCGCCGTGCAGCGTGTGCAGCAGCCCAGGGCATCCCGCCATACGCGACGGCGACTTCCTGCGCTGCCCTGAGCGCGAGCTGCCCGCCTACGTGCTGCGGGGGCTGGCCGAGGTGGGGCGCGGGCTGTGCTGGTCGCAGGATCCGGTCACCGGCCGGCGCTGCACGCTGGCGCCGCACGGCGACGATGTTGAATGCCGAAACAGTAGCGTCCGCCGCCCATGGGCGTTACCGGCGGTAGCCCGGTAAGCGCTGGCCACAGCTTCTACCTGCGGTTACGGTTCACGGGCCGCGCATGAATCGACCTGGATATATGCATGCTCCACTCTTGTGGAGATCGTGTGACCCATGTTGAGCTGTTGACAGAAATTCAGCCACTGAGGAGGTCGGTGACGTGCACCCGCAGCGCGTGAGCGATGAGCAGCAGATCCGAGTACTGGGGATCCCGCCGGGCGTTCTCGTAGCGCTGGATGCTGCGCCGCTCCATGCCGGCCAGGTGAGCGAGCTCCTCCTGCGATAGCTCGGCCCGCCGCCGTAAGTCTGCGATGCGGCGGCCGAGATCCAGGCGTCGTTGCATGACCCAGTCGGGTCGGGGGTTGCGGCGGGATGGCACTCCAACACGCTTCGGCCTTGACGATCTTGTGTCAGTACCCAAACGGTCGCTTTTGATCTACACCGACTCCCGCCCTGCGGCGGCTGGCATATGCCGCAGGGCTATGGGTAGTGTCCGCGATCGAACGTGTGTTCACCTGATGTGGTGAACTGCCAGGTCAACCGGCATCCGGCTACGTAACCCGGGCACACGCCCTACACCCCCCACCCAGCCGGCCGCCACCACCAGGAGAAGGCATGGACCGCCAGCAGATCCTCGATCTCTACGACTGGAAGCCAGGGGTCTGCTTCCGGCATCCCTCCAGAGGTGAGGTGTGCACCACCGTCGTCGGCGTCATCCACCCCCAGGCTGCCGGCGAGCGCGAGGTCCGCGGCTGCAAGGACTGCGTCATCGCCATAGAGGACATGAGGCGCGAGGCCGCCGCCCGCTCGGGGAGTGATTATGAGCCGGGACACCTCGGGGAGTGCCCGGGATAGCCTTCCCCTAGGGCTTCTCCGCAGGTCCGGGCGCCTCTCCAGGGGGCAATCCCAGGGAGCGTTCAGGGGGCCAGGGGGCAACGAGGGGGGTCGAGCTGCCTCCACTCGTCCCTACCGGTCTCACTTCGTCGCTACCCGTCTCCGCAGTTCAAGAGCTATTTCAGGGTCAGGCGGGGCGTTCTCCGAGGTCAGCGAAAGCTGGTATCCAAATGACGGTGGTGTGGACACTGCGGCCGAACGGCTGAGCGGGTCACCGGAGGGCGGGCGGTCTGGCGGGGGGCTTCGATCGCTGTGCGCCGGTGACGCCGCCTCGCTCGCCGGTGGCTCAGGGCGGCGCGTGGGCGCGGTCACCGTCGCCGACACCCGTTCGGGAACTCCGGTCGGCCCTCCGCGACACCCCCGCTGACCGCAGCCGCGCTGATCACGCCGCCAACGGCGCCCCTTCTCCGGGCGTGGTCTCCAGGGCCGCCACGAAACTCCTCAGCCAGGCGATGAAGTCCGGGCCCAGGTCCGGGCGGTCGCAGGCCAGGCGGACCACCGTGCGGAGGTAGTCGGCCTTGTCGCCGGTGTCGTAGCGGCGGCCCGAGAAGAGCACGCCGTGGACCGTGCCGGCGGCGGCCAGTTCCTGGAGGGCGTCGGTGAGCTGGATCTCGCCGCCCCGGCCGGGCGCGGTGCGTTCCAGGACGCCGAACACGGCCGGGTCGAGGACGTAGCGCCCGATGACCGCGTACCGGCTCGGCGCCTCCTCGCGGGCGGGCTTCTCGACGAGACCGGTGACGCGTACGACGTCTTCCTCGCCGGAGGCCTGCACCGCCGCGCAGCCGTAGAGGTGCACTTGTTCCGGCGGAACCTCCATCAGCGCGACCACGCTGCCGGCGTACCGCTCCCGGACCTCCAGCATCCGGCTGAGCAGTGTCTCGCGCGGGTCGATGAGGTCGTCGCCGAGCAGCACGGCGAACGGCTGGTCGCCGACGTGGTGGCGGGCGCACAGCACCGCGTGCCCGAGGCCGAGCGGATCGCCCTGCCGGATGTGGTGGATGTCGGCGAGGCGGGCCGGATCGCGCACCGCGTCCAGCCGGACGGTGTCGCCCTTGGCGGCGAGGGCCTGCTCCAGCTCGAAGGCCTGGTCGAAGTGGTCCTCGATGGCCCGCTTGTGCCGGCCGGTGACCATCAGCACGTCGTCCAGCCCGGCCGCGGCGGCCTCCTCGACGACGTACTGGATGGCCGGCTTGTCGACGACCGGGAGCATCTCCTTGGGGGTCGCCTTCGTCGCGGGCAGGAAGCGGGTGCCCAGCCCGGCGGCGGGCACGACCGCCTTGCGCACGGCGCGGGCGGCATGGCCGGGTGCGGGCCCGGCGGACGGCGCTGACGAGGCCGCAGGCGAGCAGTGGGGGACGTTCATGCCGATCATGCTGGCCCGCGCCGATGAGAGTCCCCCGGAGCCGCATCAGAGGTTCCTGTGGGACGAGGTGTGCGCCGCCCGCCTTTCGGCGGATACGGGTCGGCCTCCGCGGTCCGAACCATTTTCGAAAACCGGTACGGATACCGCCGGTAACTTATCGAAAATGCATGCACTTTGAACTCGCGTCACTCGAACTTCTTGTTTCCTGTGATGCCTGTGTGCGAAGGTGAGCCTCCCCCGCGGGCCGGTCCGTTCGGCGCACCACAACTCGATCGGGTGGGAAAGCAATTCGCGTGCCGCTCGTCGGCCAGGAAGGAAAAGGGTCGCGTGCCGTCCGCCAACCCCCCACGTCCGCCCTTTCCTCCCAGGCCTGGGCACACCCCGGGGGATTCCGACCCGGACCTCGCCGCGCGACTGGGCACCACGGGCAACGCGCGCGCCGTCGCCCTGCTCCTCATCCGGCACTGGCAGGCGGCACACGACTACGCCTCCGTCTGCCTGGCCGGCCACGACGACTCGGCGCGGCTCGTGGCCGCCGCCGCGTTCCACGAGGTGTTCGGCATGGCGGCGGGCGGCCGTCCGGGCGGCCCGCTGCGTCCCCAACTCCTCGTCGCCGTAAGGAACACCGTGCGCGACTGGGCCGGCAAGGACGCGATGGTCGCCATGCTGCCGGAGTTGCGCAAACCCGTCGGCGCTCGCGGACTGCGGGCCGCGCGGCCCGGGACACCCGAAAGGCGGCAACTCGCCGAGCACGCTTTCCGGTCCCTTCCCGCCGCATCCCAATGCCTCTTGTGGCATACGGAAGTTGAGGCCGAACCCATAACCATACCGGCTGGTCTGCTGGGTGTCGACGCCGCCACCGCGCAGACGGGGCTGCAGCGGGCACGAGTGCAATTCCGGGCCGCCTGCGTGCGCGCCCACCGCGAACTCGCGCCGTCGGCCGAATGCCGCTTCCACGACCGGCTCCTCGACGTTCCGCCGCACCAGGACGGCACGTTGCTTCCCGATGTCCGCGAGCACCTCGCGTATTGCCGTCACTGCCGGCACACCTGGGAACAACTCAGCCATTTCGAGGACGGGTTGGACGTCCTGCTGGCCGAGACCGTCCTCGGCTGGGGAGCCCGCCGCTACCTCGAATCCCGCCCCGGACGAGCCACCGCCGCCGAGACGCCGGCCAGGCCCGCACCGGTACGCCCCGCCCACGGGGAACGCCGTCACCGCACCACGTCGGACGGCGTGCTCGTCCTGCCGGGCAGGCGTCGCCGCGCCGCCCTTGCCGGCGTCGGCGTGACCGCCGTCGCCCTGCTCGCGACCGTGTTCGTGGCCAAGGGCCCGGCCGGTGACGGCGACGGCGGCCCCGGCCCCCGCGTCACCTGGGGCGCGCCCGTCGACGACGCCCGCGTCCGGGAGTTCGCCGCCGAGGCTGACGGCGGCAGGGGGCCCGCCGCCGAGGCCGACGGCGGCAGGGGGTCGGCGGCCGAGGCCGACGGCGGCAGGGAGATCCCGGGCGTCGCCCACCAGCCCGCCGGCTCCTCGTCGACCGACTCGCCGGCTTCCTCCGTCCCACGCGGCGTCACGGCCGCCCACGGCAGGCTGCGCAGTGCGGCCACCGGCCTGTGCCTGGACACCGAGGGCGGTCGGACCACGGCCGGCACGCCGGCCGTCCTCGCGGCCTGTTCGTCCGCGGCCTCCCAGCGGTGGTCCTCCGCGGGCGACGGACTGCTGCGCAGCGCCGCCGCCCCCGCCCTGTGCCTCACCGCCGGCCCCGGCCGGACCACGGCCGCCCTGTCCGGCTGTGCGGCAGGCCCCGGGGAGGTTCTGTTCGAGGTGACCGGCCGCGGGGAGCTTCTGCTGCGGCGGGACGGCGGCGCCCTGGTGGCCGGCCCCGGCGCAGGAGGCGCCAGGACGCATGTCGTCCTCATGAAGCGGGACGGCTCCCCGGGGCAGCGGTGGGTCTTCGACGCCGCCGAAGCGCAGACGCCGCCGGCCCCGCGCGACGGGACCACGGCGCGGCCGCGTTCGACAGCCGCTCCGCAACAGACGCCGGGACGCCCGTCGTCCCCCGACGACGCCGCCCCGGCCTCCCCGGCGGCGCCCGTCTCGCCCGATCCCGACCCCGCCCCCGGGCGCGACCGGCGGTTCGCCCAGGTGGACTGCTGTCGGACGCCCGACCCGGAGCGGACCCCAAACCCCCGGTCCGTGCCGGCCCCGCTGAGCGACGTACCGGGCGGCGGCGCCACGGACGGCGTTCCACGCGTCGGCATGCTCGCCCTTCCGCCGCCGGGCGCCCCGTGGAGCGCGCCTATCACGACGGCGACCTCGGCTTTCGGCCACTGACGCGTCACACCGGGCCGAAGGACGGGTTGGTACGGCCGGGTGACCCGGTAGGCTTCCCGGCGTGCGCCCGCTCAAGCGCGCGCCGGGAATGCAGGGTCGTAAGTCGTCGATCACGCAGGGCCGTAGGTCGCAGATCGGGAGGAACCGGCGGTGCACGTCCAGGAGTGGCTAGAGGCCGTACCCCCGGTCGCCATCTACGCGCTGGTGGGCCTGGTCATCGGGCTGGAGAGCCTCGGCATCCCGCTGCCGGGCGAGATCATCCTCGTCTCCTCCGCGCTGCTCGCCTCCCAGCACGGCGAGATCAACCCCGTGATCCTCGGCGCCTGCGCCGTCGCCGGAGCCGTGATCGGCGACTCCATCGGCTACGCGATCGGCCGCAAGGGCGGCCGCCCGCTGCTGGCCTGGCTCGGCGGGAAGTTCCCCCGGCACTTCGGGGAAGCGCACATCGCCACGGCGGAACGGTCCTTCGAGAAGTGGGGCATGTGGGCCGTCTTTTTCGGCCGTTTCATCGCCCTGCTGCGCATCTTCGCGGGACCGCTCGCCGGCGTGCTGCGGATGCCCTACTGGAAGTTCTTCATCGCCAACGTCCTCGGCGGGATCGTCTGGGCGGGCGGCACGACGGCCGTCATCTACTACGTCGGCGTCGTCGCCGAGGCGTGGCTGAAGCGGTTCTCCTGGCTGGGACTGGTCGCGGCCGTCCTCATCGGCCTGACCTCGATGCTCGTGCTCAAGCGCAAGGCCAAGAAGATGCAGGGCGAGACCGCGGAGGAAGCGGCCGCGGGGGCCGAGGCGGAACCGGTCGGGGCCACCGAGTAGCGGGCAGCCGGTCCCGCCCCTCCGGGGGCATGCCTACTCGTGCACCTTCCGGTGCGCGCCCGCCAGCTCCGCGTACAGGGTCCCGTTGAGGGTGACTCCCTGCCGTTCCTCCTCCGTGAGTTCCCGCTTGACCTTCGCGGGCACTCCCGCCACCAGGGAGCCCGGCGGCACCTCCATGCCCTGCGGGACCAGCGCCTGCGCGGCGACCAGCGATCCGGCCCCGATCACCGCGCCGTTCAGCACGGTCGCGCCCATGCCGATGAGGCAGTCGTCGCCGACGGTCGCTCCGTGGACCACCGCGTTGTGCCCGACGGACACCCGCTCGCCGATCGCGACGGGGAACCCCGGGTCCGCGTGCAGCGTGCAGTTGTCCTGGATGTTGCTCTGCGCGCCGACGGAGATCGACTCGACGTCCCCGCGCAGCACCGCGCCGTACCAGACGCTCGCCCCCGCCTCCAGTGTCACGCCGCCGATCACCGAGGCCGTCGGCGCGACGAACGCCTCCTCGTGTATCTCCGGTTCCCTGCCGCCGATGCCCGTGATCAGCGCTTTGTGCGTCATCGCCGTCTCCTGTCCGTCCGCGGTACACCGGCACCGTACGCCACCCGGTGGGGTGAAGATCACAGGGCCGGGGCGTCTTCGCCTCGCCGCGCGCTGAGTACGGTGTCCGGGTGCCGAAGCGCAAGAACACGTTCTCATCCTGGCGGCGCCGCCTGGGGCAGCGGGCCGTCCACGCGGGCTGGGCCTGGGTGCAGCGCACCGGCTCCGTCACCGCCGAGCACCCCGGCCGCCTCCGCTTCGGCGCGATCGGCGAGGCCACCCGGCTCGCCTTCCCGTTGGGCACGGTCTTCGGCGAGCCGTGGATCCACCTCGGCTCGCACTGCATCGTCGGCGAGCAGGTCACGCTGACGGCCGGCCTGATGCCCGACCTGGACCTCGGCCCCGACCCGATCCTGCGCATCGGCGACGGTGTCGTGCTCGGCCGCGGCAGCCACGTCATCGCGGACACCACGGTCACCATCGGCAGCGACTGCTACTTCGGCCCTTACGTCTACGTCACGTCCACCAACCACTCCTACGACGATCCGCACGAGCCCATCGGCAAGCAGTGGCCGCGGATGGAGTCCGTGGAGATAGGCCCCGGCTGCTGGATCGGCACCGGGGCCGTCATCCTGCCCGGCGCGCGGATCGGGCGGAACGTCGTCGTGGCGGCCGGCGCGGTGGTGCGCGGCACGGTGCCCGACCACGCCGTCGTCGCGGGCGCTCCCGCCCGGGTCGTACGGCGCTGGACTCCCGCCGACGGCTGGCAGCCGCCGCTGCGCACCCCGGCGCCGGTGCCGATCCCGGACGGGGTGACATCCGAGCAGTTGGTCGCGCTGTCGGAGCTGGACGAGGAGTCGGCCGCACGGCTGGCGGAGCTGGAGCCGGAGCGCTGACCGGCCCTCGGTCACGGCGCCGCACCCTGGCGCCGCCCGGGTCGTCACGCAGTACAGTTCCTTGCACGAGCGAGTGCGGCGCACAGCCGGGCGGCCGGTGAACCCCGCCCGCGGGTCCCGTGAGCGGGACCCCGTAAGTGGAACCCCGAGCATGGACGGAACGTGTCGGACCTCGACCTGCTGACCCAGTCCCTGGCGCGCAACGTCAAGCGCTGGCGCGCCGAGCGCGGCTTCACCCTCGACACGCTCGCCGCCCGCGCGGGGGTCAGCAGGGGCATGCTGATCCAGATCGAGCAGGCCCGCACCAACCCCAGCCTCGGCACCGTCGTCAAGATCGGCGACGCGCTCGGCGTCAGCATCACCACCCTGCTCGACTACGAACAGGGCCCGAAGGTGCGCGTCGTCCCCGCCGATCAGGTCGTCCGGCTGTGGCACACCGACGCGGGCAGCTACAGCCGCCTGCTCGCCGGCACCGAGGCGCCCGGCCCGCTGGAGATGTGGGAGTGGCGGCTGATGCCCGGCGAGAGCAGCGGCTCCGACCCGCATCCGACGGGCACGGTGGAGATCGTCCACGTGACGGCGGGCGAGCTGACCCTCACGGTCGAGGGCGACGAACACCGCGTCCCGGCCGGCGCGAGCGCCACCTTCGACGCCGACGCGCCCCACACGTACGGGAACCGGGGCGAGATCCCGACGGAGCTGGTGCTGACCGTGTCCGTGCCGCCGGTGCGCTGAGCGGCCGGGCGGCGGCTGGGCCGCGTGGCGACGGGGTGTGTCGCGCGGGGTGCGTCGGGATGGCGCGCGTTGTGACGGGGCGGCTTGTGACGGGGTGGCTTGCGACGGGGTGGCTTGCGACGGGTTGGCTTGCGACGGGGCGTCAGAATCCCGTGTGGTGTGCCAACTTCAGGTGTGGATCCGCCTCTCCCGGCACAGGCGCCGGGTCGGCGTGGACCAGGGCGGCCGTGAGGCGGGGCACGGCGTGCAGCAGCGCATGCTCGGCGTCCACGGCGATCGCGTGCGCCTGGCGTACCGTCACCTCGCCGTCCACGACCACCGTCACCTCCGCGCGCAACCGGTGCCCGATCCAGCGCAGCCGCAACTCGCCCACCTCGCGCACACCCGCGACCTCACGCAGGGCTCCCTCGGCCCGGTCCACCAGCGCCGGGTCGACGGCGTCCATCATCCGCCGGAACACCTCCCGCGCCGCGTCCCGCAGCACCAGCGCGATGGCCGCGGTGATCGCCAGCCCGACGACGGGGTCCGCGAATCGCCATCCCATCGCCGAGCCGCCGGCGCCCAGCAGCACGGCCAGCGAGGTGAAACCGTCGGCGCGCGCGTGCAGGCCGTCCGCGACCAGCGCCGCCGAGCCGATCGCCCGGCCGACGCGGATGCGGTAGCGGGCCACCCACTCGTTGCCCGCGAACCCGGCCAGCGCGGCGACCGCCACCGCCGGCAGGTGCTCGACGGGCCGGGGGTCCAGCAGCCGCTCGACGGCCGTCCAGCCGGCGAAGACCGCCGAGGCGGCGATGACCAGCACGATCACGAGGCCCGCCAGGTCCTCCGCCCGGCCGTAGCCGTAGGTGAACCGTCGCGTGGCCGCCCGGCGTCCCAGCACGAACGCGATCCCGAGCGGAACGGCGGTGAGGGCGTCCGCGGCGTTGTGCACCGTGTCGCCGAGCAGGGCGACCGACCCCGAGACCGCCACGACGACCGCCTGCGCCAGCGCGGTCACGCCGAGCACCGCGAGCGAAACCCACAGCGCGCGCAGCCCCCGCGCGGAGGTCTCGAGCGCCGCGTCCACTTTGTCGGCGCTCTCGTGGGAGTGCCGGCGCCACGGTGTGTGCGGGTGCCCGTGCCCGTGCCCGTGTCCGTGCGAGTGCCCGTGCTCATGCGAATGACGGTGTCCGTGGTCGTGGTCGTGGTCGTGACCGCGTCCGTGTCCATGGCCGGTTGTGCGCCGCTCGCTCACCTCGGTCCCCTTCCGGTGCTCGGGGTGGACTCATGCCCGCCCACAGCGCCATTATGTGCGTATGAGCGCACGCATGCACCTATCAGCTGCACACCATGCGCATCCGCGCACGCCCGGCGAGGAGCAGTTCTCCCTGGCCGCCGAACTCCTCGCGCTGCTCGGCGATCGCACCCGGCTCACTCTGCTGCACGCCCTGACCTCCGGTGAGGCCGACGTGACGACGCTGACCGAGGCCTGCGGGGCGGCCCGGCCGGCGGTCAGTCAGCATCTGGCGCGGCTGCGGCTGGCGGGGCTGGTGACCACCCGAAAGGAGGGGCGGCGGGTGGTCTACTCGCTGCGGGACGGCCACCTGCGCCGCCTGGTGGACGAGGCGCTGAACGTCGCCGACCACCGACTCGGCGGGGAGCCGGTGCACGACTGAACGGCGACTGCTTGACAGTGCTCATATCGTTTATCGATACTATCGAAAAACGATATGGGTATTGATGCGCAGGGGGAGCCATGAGCGCGAAGTCCTGGTGGAGCCGCACGGACAGCCGATTGCTGGAGGCGGCTCTGGGCCTGGCCGCACTTCTGGCCGGTGTCTTCGAAGTCCTGCTCCCGGCCCTCGGGGTGATCGGCCTCGTCGATCCGATGGACGCCCGCGAGGTCGAGACCGACACCGCGACCCTGATGCCGGGCGAGGTCAACGAGGCGGCGGCCGGCCACGGCGCGACCCTCACCGGCCTGCGGAAGGCCGACCTCGTCGTCACCGATCCCGACCTGGGCCAACGCCTGCTGCTCGCGCTCCCGCAGATCATCGGCGGCCTGTTCCTGCTGCTCATCCTGGCTCTCCTCCTTCAGCTGGCCAGGACCCTGCGCGACGGCGACGTCTTCGTGCCGAGGAACGCCCGTCGTCTGAGCATCGTGGGACTCGTGGTGCTGTCGCAGGCGGTGCTCGCCCCGGTGCTGTCGGCGCTCACCACCCAGATGCTGGTCGGCGGCACTCCGACAGGCGACCGAATCCCGTTCTCGGCCACCTTCAGCGGAGGGTACGTCCTGCTCGGCTTCCTCGTCCTGGCCCTGGGCGAGGTCTTCCGGCGCGGCACGAAGCTGCGCGCCGACGTCGAGGGGCTGGTCTGATGCCGCCGGAGGAGGAACACCGCGTCCAGGTCCACCTCGACCGCCTGCTGGCCGAGCGCGGCATGACCCTGTCCGAACTGGCGACCAGGGTCGGCGTGACGGTCGCCAACCTCTCCATCCTGAAGAACGACCGCGCGAAGGCGATCCGCTTCTCCACCCTCACCGCGATCTGCCGCGAACTCGACTGCCAGCCGGGCGACTTGCTCAGCGTCCGCGAGGACTGACGCCCTCCCGGAGGGCCCGGGCCGCCGGCGCGTGGCGGCGGGTTCGGCAGCCCCGGAGCTCGCTGCGAACACCGCCGTCGCCCCTTCTGCCGGCGGCAGAACGCCGGCCGGACCGGGCTCGACGATCACTACAGTCCAGTCTCATGACGACGATCACGACGCGTACGGTCGAGTACCCGGCCGACGGTTTGACGATGATCGGGCACCTCGCGCTCCCGGCCGGTGTCGATCGCCGGCCCGCCGTGCTGCTCGGACCGGAGGGCATGGGGCTCAGCGACGTCGAGCGCCGCCGGGCCGATGCTCTCGCCGAGCTGGGATACGTAGCGCTGGCCTTCGACCTTCACGGCGGACGCTATCTGGGTGACCCCGAGGAGATGTTGGCCCGTTGCATGCCACTGCTCGCTGATCCCGACCGGATGCGGCGCATCGGCCACGCGGCACTCGACGCGTTGCGCGCCGAGCCTCGGACCGACCCCGACCGGATCGCCGCCATCGGCTACGGCACCGGGGGCGCCATCGCGCTGGAACTCGGGCGGAATGGCGTTGACCTGCGCGCGATCGGGACAGTCAACGCAACTACCACGGGCCGACCTGGCGAGGCAGCGCGCATCCGCTGCCCGGTGTGGGCCGGGGTCGGATCGGAAGACCCGATCATGCCGCCCGCGCAACGAAACGCGTTCACCGCTGAGATGCAGGCCGCGGGCGTCGACTGGCGCCTCGCGATCTATGGCGGCGCCTTGCACGCCTTCCACCACCCGCCGGTCGACCACCCCGTGGTCCCCGGTGTCGGCTACCACCCACAGCACGCGCAGCGAGCCTGGCGCGACATCGTCGACCTGCTCGCCGAGTGCCTGCCCGTGACGGAAAACCTGGGGGCATGACCCAGGCAGGCATGGATCTGTGAGGAGACATCGACGCCGAAGAGCTCCTCACCGGAGCCGGAGGGGCGCCGTCCACCTGCTGCATCGGCTCGCTCGAGCCGACACCGCCGGGCGACAACCAGAGCCGACGTTGCTTGATACAGAGGTCGTTCCACATCCGTGGACCTCGGAAAGGGCCGACGGCCCGTCGACTCAACGCCCGCCGGGCATCATGGGCGGGGCAGGCGGGGGATCTCGATGGCCGGGCAGCGGTCCATCAGCATGTCCAGGCCCGCCGCGCGCGTGCGGTCGTAGGCTGCCTCGTCGACGACGCCCAGCTGGAACCACACCGCCTTCGCCCCCTTGGCGACCGCCTCGTCCGCGACCGCTCCCGCGAGGTCGCTGTTGACGAACACGTCGACGACGTCCACCTCGAAGGGGATGTCCGCGAGGGAGGCGTAGCCCTGCTCGCCGTGCACCGTCTCCGCCTTGGGGTGAACGGGGACGACCCGCTTGCCGAAGCGCTGGAGCACCTCGGCGACGCCGTAGGCCGCGCGCCGGGAGTTCGAGGACAGGCCCACCACCGCCCAGGTGTCGCCGAGTTCGGTGAGAATCTTGCGGACGGTTGCCTCGTCGCCGTACACGGGCGGCCTCCTGAAGCTTGTGTGCTTGTGCTGTCTGCCGATGGGGGGGTGCTCGCCTGGACAACAGCGGACACGCGGCGCTCATTCCGCGCCGTCGGCCTGCGGACGCACCGTCGGCCGCCTACGCTCGGCCCGTGCTGCGCATCATCGACGCCCGAACCGGCGAGTCCGTCGCCGCCGCCCCCGCCCGCCGTGGACTGACCCGTGTCGAGGCCCACGCCTCGGGCGACGACACAGGCGCGCTGCGTGTCCTCCTCGTCGCCGACGTGCTCGTCCGCGCCCTGGAACTCGGCGGCACGCCCGTACTGGCCACGCTCGCCGCCGGCGGAGAGCCGGCGAAACTGCGGGCGGCCGCCGCGGACCTCGGCATCCGGCCCTTCGAGGAGGGGCGCGGACTCGGCGACGGCGTGGGCGGGGCCCAGGCCCTGCACGTGGTGAGAGCGGGCGCCGAGACGCCCGACGGCGTGAGGATCGGCGTGGGGCCGGTGCTCACCCCGGCCTCGGCGGCCTCGGCGCCGGGTGACGCCGATCCCGCCGTCCTCCGACTCGCCCTGCTCTCCCACCGCCACGCCGATCCCGTCGCCCTCGACGAGGCGGCGCTGGGCGCGGCGCGCGACACCCTCGTCCGCTGGCGGGCCGCGGTCGCCGACTGGGCGCGTCGGCCCTCGCGTCCGGTCCCCGAAGAGGTGCGCGGACGATTGAGGGCCGCCTGGGAGGACGACCTCGACGTGCCCGAGGTGCTGCGCATACTGCGCCGCGTGGAGGAGGCGGGCCCCCAACTCCCGGACGGCGCCCGCTTCGAGACCTACGCCTACGCCGACCGCCTCCTGGGCCTGGAGCTCACCCTCAACGTGGGATCGCCGTCATGAACGCGAGGGAGACCGGCGCGGAACCTCGTCCCGACAGCCCGGCCGGCGGTGAGGCCACCGTCGTGCCGCTGCGGCGGCTGGTGGTGATGCGGCACGCCAAGTCGGCCTGGCCCGAGGGGACGCCCGACCACGAGAGGCCGCTGGCGCCGCGCGGCCTGCGGGACGCGCCGGCCGCCGGCCGCGCGCTCGCCAGGGCGGCCCGCATCCCCGACCTCGCGGTGTGCTCCACCGCCGAGCGCGCCCGCCGCACCTGGGAACTGGCCTCGGCCGAGTGGCAGACCGCGACGCCGGTCCGCCACGACCCCCGGATGTACGCGGCCGGCGCCGCCGACCTGCTGGAGGTCGCCCGCGAGACGCCGCCCGAGATCGGCACGCTGCTGCTGGTCGGGCACAACCCCGGCCTGGAGGAGCTGATCCTCGCCCTGGCCGCCGAGGGCGTGGACGACACCCTCGCCGAGGTCCGCACGAAGTTCCCGACCTCCGCGATCGCGGTCCTGGACTGGCACAGCCCCACCTGGCAGACCCTGACCCCCCACACAGCCCTCCTCACGGCGCTGACCATCCCCAGAGGCCGCGCCTGACCGACACGTCGCGGCCGTCGCGGAGCTGGAGGACACAGCGGTCGTCGAACTCGACGCGTCCGTCTCTCGTCGCGGTTTACGCTGGCCGGATGCAGGACGAGTACCGCACCGTCGCCCACGCGGGCGTGCACGAGACCGAGGTCAACCGATCACGGTTTCTGTGTGCGCTCGGGCCGGCGGCCACCGAGCAGGAGGCGCAGGACTTCGTCGCGGCCGTCCGCAAGGAGCACGCCGACGCCAGCCACAACTGCTGGGCCTACGTCATCGGCGCCGACGCCGCGATCCAGAAGGCGAGCGACGACGGCGAACCCGGCGGCACCGCGGGCGTGCCCATGCTCCAGATGCTGCTGCGCCGCGACATGCGGTACGTCGTCGCCGTCGTCACCCGCTACTACGGCGGCGTCAAGCTCGGCGCCGGCGGACTCATCCGCGCGTACGGCGGCGCCGTCGGCGAGGCCCTGGACGTCCTCGGCACCCGCACCCGCCGCCGCTTCCGCCTCGCCACCCTCACGGTGGACCACCAGCGCGCCGGCAAGCTCCAGAACGACCTGCACGCCACCCGCCGTGAGGTCCGCGACGTCCGCTACGGCGAGGCGGTCACGATCGAGATCGGCCTGCCGGACGCCGACGTGGACGCCTTCCGGGACTGGCTCGCGGACGCGACGGCGGGGACGGCCGGGTTCGAGATCGGCGGGGAGGCGTACGGGGACGTCTGACGATTCCGTGTGGCCGATATGATGACGCGATACGGGAGTAACCGCCCGTGTTGTCACACCCGGCCGTTAGTCTCGAGGATCATGAGGTTCCTGCACACGTCCGACTGGCACCTCGGCCGGGCCTTCCACCGGGTGAACATGCTCGGCGCCCAGGCCGAGTTCATCGCCCACCTCGTCGCCACAGCGCGTGAGCGCGAGGTCGACGCGGTGGTCGTCTCGGGCGATGTGTACGACCGCGCGGTCCCGCCGCTGGCCGCCGTCGAGCTGTTCGACGACGCCCTGCACCGGCTCGCCGACCTGGGCGTGCCCACGGTGATGATCTCCGGCAACCACGACTCCGCGCGACGGCTCGGAGTGGGCGCCGGGCTCATCGGCCGGGCCGGCATACACCTGCGCACCGACCCGGCCGCCGCCGGCACACCGGTCGTGCTGGCGGACACCTTCGGCGACGTGGCCTTCTACGGACTGCCCTACCTCGAACCCGCCCTGGTCAAGGACGAGTTCGGCGTGGGGAAGGCCGGCCACGAGGCCGTTCTCGCCGCCGCCATGGACCGCGTGCGCGCCGACCTGGCCACGCGCGCGCCGGGCACCCGCTCGGTCGTCCTCGCGCACGCCTTCGTCACCGGCGGCGAACCCAGTGACAGTGAGCGGGACATCACCGTCGGCGGTGTCGCCTCCGTGCCCGCCGGCGTCTTCGACGGCGTCGACTACACCGCCCTCGGGCACCTGCACGGCTGTCAGACCCTCACCGAGCGCGTCCGCTACTCCGGCTCCCCGCTGCCGTACTCCTTCTCGGAGGCCGCGCACCGCAAGACGATGTGGCTCGTCGACCTCGGCGCCGACGGATCGCTCGCCGCCGAGCGGATCGACTGCCCCGTGCCCCGCTCGCTCGCCCGGATCCGGGGCACGCTGGAGGAACTCCTCGACGACCCCCGACTCGCCCCGCAGGAGGAGGCGTGGGTCGAGGCCACCCTCACCGACGCCGTGCGCCCGGCCGACCCCATGGCCCGGCTCGCCGAGCGCTTCCCGCACACCCTCAGCCTGGTCTTCGACCCCGAGCGGACCCCCGACGACCCGGACGTCTCCTATGCCCGCCGCCTGGCCGGACGCAGCGACCAGGAGATAGCCGAGGACTTCGTCACCCATGTGCGCGGAGCCGGGCCCGACGCCCGCGAGCAGGGCGTGCTGCGGGACGCCTTCGACGCCGTCCGCGCAGAGGACGCGGTGCGGGAGGTGGCCCGGTGAGGCTGCACCGGCTCCGGCTCACCGCCTTCGGCCCCTTCGGCGGCGCCCAGAACGTCGACTTCGACGAGCTGTCCGCCGCCGGGCTCTTCCTCCTGCACGGCCCCACGGGCGCCGGCAAGACCTCCGTCCTGGACGCCGTCTGCTACGCGCTCTACGGCGCCGTCCCCGGCGCCCGCCAGAGCGGCCAGGGCCAGACCCTGCGCAGCGACCACGCCGCCCCCGCCACCCGCACCGAGGTCACCCTCGAACTGACCGTCGCCGGACGCCGGCTGGAGGTCACCCGGCAGCCCCCCTGGGAGCGCCCCAAGAAACGCGGCACGGGCACCACGGTCGAGAAGGCCCAGAGCTGGCTGCGCGAGTACGACGCCGGCGCCGGAGCCTGGAAGGACCTCAGCCGCTCCCACCAGGAGATCGGCGAGGAGATCGGCCAGCTGCTCGGGATGAGCCGCGAGCAGTTCTGCCAGGTCGTGCTGCTGCCGCAGGGCGACTTCGCCCGCTTCCTGCGCGCCGACGCCGAGGCGCGCGGCCGGCTGCTCGGGCGGCTCTTCGACACCCGCCGCTTCGCCGACGTCGAGAAGCGCCTCGCCGAGCGCCGCCGCACCGCCGAGGCACGCGTGCGCGAGGCCGATGCCGCGCTGCTCGCCGACGCCCACCGCATGCAGCAGGCCGCCGGCGACGCCATGGAGCTGCCCGAGCTGACCCCGGGCGAACCGGGGCTCGCCGAGGCCGTGCTGAGCGCCGCCGCCGTCGCCCGCAGCACCGCCCGCGAGCAGCTCGCCATCGCCTGCCGGGGCCGCCTCGCCGCCGAGTCGGCCCAGGCCGCCGCCGACCGCGAGCTGTCCGACGTACGCGAACTCGCCCGGCTGCAGCGGCGGTTGCAGGAGGCCCGCGAGCGGGCCACGGCGCTTGAGGAGCGTGCCGGGGAGCACCGCGAGGCGCTGGCGCGGATGGAGCGGGCGCGCAAGGCGGAGGCGGTGGCGCCGGCGCTGGACCTGCGGGAGTCCGCCGACGCCGAGCACCGTGCGGCGGCCGGCTCCGAGGCACGCGCGCGTGCGCTGCTGCCGGAGCGGTTCGCGGACGCCGGCGCCGCCGGACTCGCCGCCGCCGCCCGCCGGGCCGCCGAGGAGCTCGGCGGCCTGGAGTCCGCCCGCCGCGGCGAACTCCGGCTGGCCGAACTGGCCGCCGAACGGGCCGACCTGGACCGGCAGGAGCGTGCCGACGACGAGGTCCTCACGGAGAGCGAGGGCTGGCTCGCCGACTGGGACGCCACCCGTGCGGAACTCCAGCGCCGGATCGACTCCGCCCAGGAGGCCGCCGCCCACGCCGAACAGCTCGCCGTGCGACGCGAGCCCGCCGGGCGCCGGCTGGACGCCGCCCGGCAGCGCGACCGGCTGGCCCGCGACACCGAGGAGACCCGGCGGCGCGCCCTCGCCGCGGCCGACCGCGCCCTCCAGGCGCGCACCCACTGGCTCGACCTCAAGGAACAGCGGCTCGACGGCATCGCCGCCGAACTCGCCGCCACCCTCACGGACGGCGCGCCCTGCGCCGTCTGCGGCTCCACCGAGCATCCCGCGCCCGCGCGCAAGGACGCCGGGCACATCGACCGCGAGGCCGAGGACCAGGCCCTCGCCGCCCTCCAGAGCGCCGAACAGCACCGCGCGGACGCCGAACGCGACCTCGGGGCCGTCCGGGAGGCACTCGCCGGGGCCGTCGCCGAGGCCGGCGACACCTCCACCGAGCAGCTCGCCGCGGAGGCCGAGGAACTGGACCTGGAACACGCCAGGGCCCGCCGGAACGCCTCCGCGCTGCACCCCGCGCGTGAGGAACTGCGCCGCGCCGAGCAGGAACACCAGCGGCGCACCGCCGCCCAGCACGAGGCACAGGTCAGGGCCGCCTCCAGGGTGGGCCGCCGGGACCGGCTGGAGCGTGAACGGGCCTTGTTGGAAGCAGAGTTGACGCAGGCGCGGGGCGGCGCGGAGAGCGTGACCGCGCGGATCGGGCGCCTGGAGCGCCAGGCCGCCCTGCTCACCGAGGCGGCCGACGCCGCCCGCGCGGCCGAGGACGCCGCCGCCCGTCTCAAGACCGCCGACGGACGCCTCGACCAGGCCGCCTTCAAAGCCGGCTTCGACACCCCGCAGGCCGCCGCCGACGCCCTCCTCGACGACGCCGCACACCGCGAGCTGCAACGCCGCCTGGACGCCCGGCAGACCGAGGAGGGCGCCGTACGGGCCGTCCTCGCCGAACCGGAGACCGCGGCCGCCGCCCAGCGGCCGCCCGCCGACCTCGCCGCCGCCGCGGAAGCCGCCGAACGGGCGGCCGACCGACTGCGCAGGGCCGCCTCAGCGCAGGACGCCGCCGCCCGCCGCTGCGAGGAACTCGACCGCCTCTCCGCGCGCGCCGCCGACGGCGTACGGCGGCTCGGTCCGCTGCGCGAGGAGTACGACCGCGTCGCCCGCATGGCCGGACTCACCGCCGGCACCTCCGCCGACAACGAGCGCAAGATGCGCCTGGAGTCGTACGTTCTGGCCGCCCGCCTGGAACAGGTGGCCGCCGCCGCCACCGCGCGGCTGCGCCGGATGTCCTCCGGGCGCTACACCCTCGTCCATTCCGACGACCGGACCGGGCGCGGGCGCAGCGGGCTCGGGCTGCACGTCGTGGACGCCTGGACCGGCCGTGAGCGGGACACGGCCACGCTGTCGGGCGGCGAGACCTTCTTCGCCTCCCTCGCCCTCGCCCTCGGTCTCGCCGACGTCGTCACCGACGAGGCGGGCGGGGTCCGCCTGGACACGCTCTTCATCGACGAGGGCTTCGGCAGCCTCGACGACCAGACGCTGGACGAGGTCCTCGACGTCCTGGACTCGCTGCGGGAACGCGACCGCAGCGTCGGCATCGTCAGCCACGTGGCCGATCTCCGCCGGCGGATCCACGCGCGCCTGGAGGTCGTCAAGGACCGCACGGGCTCCAGCGTGCGTCAGCGCGTTCACTGATCCCGGGTCGCTGATCCCGGCCGAGCCCGGCGGGGGCCCCTGAGGCCCCCGCCTCGACAGCCGCTCAGAGCCGCGACAGCTCGTCCACCAGATCGTCCAGGCCCAGTGAGCCCTGCGAAAGGGCCGCCATGTGCCAGGACTTGAGGTCGAAGGCGTCACCGTGCCGCTCGCGGGCCTTCTCCCGGCCCAGCAGCCAGGCCCGCTCGCCCAGCTTGTAGCCGATCGCCTGTCCCGGGATGGTCAGATAGCGGGTCAGCTCGCTCTCCACGAAGTCCGCGGAGCGGCTGCTGTGCGCGTTGAAGAACTCCTCCGCCAGCTCCGGCGTCCAGCGCTCACCCGGGTGGAAGGGGGAGTCCCCGGGGATCTCCAGTTCCAGGTGCATGCCGATGTCCACGATGACCCGCACGGCCCGCATCATCTGCGCGTCCAGGTAGCCGAGTCGCTGCTCGGCGTCCGTGAGGAAGCCCAGCTCGTCCATGAGTCGCTCCGCGTACAGCGCCCAGCCCTCGGCGTTGGCGCTGACGATGCCGACGGTGGCCTGGTAGCGGGAGAGGTTCTCCGCCACGTGCACCCACTGCGCGAGCTGGAGGTGATGGCCGGGGACGCCCTCGTGGTACCAGGTGGAGACGAGGTCGTAGACCGGGAACCGATCCAGGCCCATCGTCGGCAGCCAGGTGCGGCCGGGACGGGAGAAATCCTCCGACGGAGGCGTGTAGTACGGGGCGGCCGCGCTGCCCGCCGGCGCGATCCGGGACTCCACCTTCCTTACCCGCTCGGCGAGTTCGAAGTGGGTGCCGTCCAGGGCGTCGATCGCCTGGTCCATCAGGCCCTGGAGCCAGTCGCAGACCTCGTCGACGCCTTCGATGTGCTTGCCGTGCTCGTCGAGGTGCGCGAGGGCCGCCCACGGCGACTCGGCGCCCGGGAGGACCTTCTCCGCCTCCCGCCTCATCTCCGCGAGCAGCCGGTGGTACTCGGCCCAGCCGTACGCGTACGCCTCGTCCAGGTCCAGGTCGGTGCCGTTGAAGTAACGCGACCAGCGGGCGTACCGCTCACGGCCGACGGTCTGCGGCGCGCCCTCCACGGCGGGCGCGTACACGTCGCGCATGAAGTCCCGCAGCTCCACGACCGCGGCGGTCGCCGCCCGGGCCGCCTCGTCCAGCTCGGCGCGCAGCGACTCGGGCCCCGCGGCGGCGAACTCCTCGAACCAGCCGCGGCCCGAGCCGTCGGTGTCGGCCCACTCCGTGAGCTGTCCGACGAAGGCCGTGGTCGGCCGCGGAGCGGCGTACAGCTTGCGCTCCAGGCCGAGTTCCAGCGACTGCCGGTAGCCGGCCAGCGCCTCCGGCACCGCGCGCAGCCGCTGGACGATCGCCGCCCAGTCGTCGTCGGTCCGCGTAGGCGTCACGGTGAACACCTCACGCACGTTGTGCACCGGCATCCCCAGGTTGCCGACCGCGCGCAGCCCTTCCTCGGCCTCGTGCACGGCGAGCCCGGCGGTGAGCCGCTCGCGCAGCAGACGCGCGCACCGGCGCTCGACGTCCCGTTCCGCGCCGGGGCGCCGCTCCGCCTCGTCGAGCCGGGCCAGGGTGTCCCGCGAGAGGCGGGCGAGCGCCTCCTGTCCCGCGGGCGACAGGTCGGGCAGTCGGCTCGAACTCTCCGGTACGCCGAGGTAGGTGCCGGTGACCGGGTCGAGGGCGATGAGCTCGTCGACGTAGGCGTCGGCGACCTCTCGGGGCAGCGGGCTGGTGATCTCTGACATGCGGCCATCCTCGTACGCGTACCGGCGCCGCGTCAGCCCCGTTTCCCGGACGGCGCGTCGAGTCAGCCTGATCGCGCCGGTTCAGTCCGGCGGGGACGACGGGGCCGGCGGGAGCAGCGGACCGCAGTCCCACCGCTGGAAGATCAGCCGGGTCTCCACCCGGGCCACCTCCCGCCGGGAGGTGAACTCGTCCAGGACGAGTCGTTGCAGATCGGCCATGTCCGCGACCGCGACGTGCACGAGATAGTCGTCGGGCCCGGTCAGGTGGAAGACGGTGAGCGCTTCGGGAAGGGCCCGCACCCGCTCCACGAACGGCCCCACCAGCTCCCGCCGGTGCGGCCGGACCTGCACCGACAGCAGCGCCTGGAGCCCTCGCCCGAGTTTGGCCGGATCGAGCCGCAGTCGGTGCCCGAGGATCACGCCCGAGCGGCGCAGCCGCGTCACCCGGTCCAGGCACGTCGACGGCGCGAGCCCGACCTGCGCCGCGAGATCGCGGTAGGTGGTCCGGGCGTCGTTCTGCAGCAGCCGAAGCAGCTGGAGATCCACCGGGTCGAGTACGACGGATTCGGCCATCGGCCGAACGTAGCACGGCCGTTCCGCCGCTGACTCCGTCGGGTGTTCACCCTGCCGTCCATGGACTCTGCCTCCGCGACCACACACGTGTACGACGGTGTACGCACCCCGGTCACGCCCCGCGCACTGGCCACCGAAGCCGTGCACGCGGGCCGGGACGACCTGGCCCGCCAGGGCCTGCACGCTCCGCCCATCGACCTGTCCACGACCTATCCCTCCTACGACAGTCGTGCCGAGGCCGCCCGCGTCGACGCGTTCGCCGCCACCGGCGCCGAACCGGAGGGCCCGCCCGTCTACGGCCGGCTGGGCAACCCCACGGTCGCCCGCTTCGAGACCGCCCTCGCCCGGCTGGAGGGCGAGGAGAGCGCGGTCGCCTTCGCCAGCGGCATGGCCGCGCTGAGCGCGGTGCTGCTCGCGCGCGGCTCGCTGGGCCTGCGGCACGTGGTGGCCGTCCGGCCGCTGTACGGGTGCAGCGACCATCTGCTGACCGCGGGGCTGCTGGGCTCGGAGGTCACCTGGACCGACCCGGCCGGGATCGCGGACGCGCTGCGCCCCGACACCGGGCTGGTGATGGTCGAGTCACCGGCCAACCCGACCCTCGCCGAGGTCGATCTGCGGGCGGTGGCCCACGCCTGCGGATCCGTGCCGCTGCTCGCCGACAACACCTTCGCCACACCGGTGCTCCAGCGGCCCGTCGAGCAGGGCGCGCGGCTCGTGCTGCACAGCGCGACCAAGTACCTCGGCGGCCACGGGGACGTCATGGCGGGCGTGGTCGCCTGCGACGAGGAGTTCGCCGGGCGGCTGCGGCAGATACGGTTCGCCACCGGCGGGGTGCTGCACCCGCTCGCCGGCTACCTGCTGCTGCGCGGGTTGTCGACGCTTCCGGTGCGGGTGCGGGCCGCTTCCGCGACCGCCGCCGAGCTGGTCCGCCGGCTGGCCGCGGACCCCCGCGTCGCGCGCGTCCACTATCCGCGGGTCGGCGGCGCGATGGTCGCCTTCGAGGTGTACGGCGATCCGCACGAGGTGATCGCCGGCGTCCGGCTGATCACCCCCGCCGTGAGCCTCGGCAGCGTCGACACCCTCATCCAGCACCCGGCGTCCATCAGCCATCGCATCGTGGACTCGCAGGACCGGCGGGACGCCGGGGTCGGCGACCGGCTGCTGCGGATGTCGGTGGGCCTTGAGGACGTCGAGGACTTGTGGGCGGACCTCGACGCGGCGCTGGGGGCCCGCCCGGAGACCGTACCGGGAGAAACGATTCCCCGCTCACGGGCCGGGTACGGCCGCGCGGGGGTGTGACGGCCCCCGGCCGGTCGGACGCGGGTCGCCGAACGCGGAACGGCCCGGCGGCGTCGTACGCCACCGGGCCGCCTTCCCGGCGGTCCGCGTCAGTCGTGCGCGGCCTGCCTCTCGTACCGGTCCGAGGCGGCCCCGGCGCCGGCCCGCTCCAGGCGGGCGGTGATCACGAGAGTGCCCTCCTCGACCTGGTAGTCGAGGGGCAGCCCCAGCCCCCGCATGGCGGCGACCATGCCGGTGTTGGAGGCCTGCGTCACCGCGTAGACGCTCTCGCAGCCCGCCTCCCGGGCCATCGCGACCAGCCGGCCCAGCAGTTCGCCGCCGATGCCGCGCCGCTGCCACTCGTCCTCGACGAGCAGGGCGACCTCCGTCTCGTCCCCGTCCCACAGCAGATGGCCGAGGGCGACGACGCGTCCCGACGGGGTCTGCACGGCGAGGGTGCGGCCGTGGCGCGGGCTGAGCAGGTGGCCGAGATAGCGGTCGGCGTCGCCGACGGGCCCGTGGTAGCGCAGTCCGAGCGTGCGCGTCGAGCAGCGCGCGTGCATCGCCTTGGCCGCCTTCACGTCACCGGCGCCGGCCCGGCGGACGGTGATGTCGTCGCCCTGGGGCAGCGTCAGCACGTCGAGCTGCGGCGGGACACGCGGCCCGAGCCGGGCGTCCAGCTCGACCAGCGCCCGCGCCCTCGCGAACTCGGTCGGAGTGAAGGGCAGATACGGCCGCTCCACGGTGATCACTCCGCCTTCCGGCGCCCGCAGGCGCATGACGGTGTCCTCCAGCACCCCCTCCACGGGGATGTGCTCCGGCTCCCGGCCGCCGGGTCCGCTCGTGGCGGGCAGCGAGCGGATCGTGCACCGGCCCAGCAACTGGCGCAGGGCGAGGGGAAGTTCGGCGGGGTCGAGCGCGGTGCGGGTGGCCAGGCCCAGGATTCTGGTCGGGGCGTCCACCAGGTCGTGGGCGTCGGCCCGTTCGATCCAGGTGTCCGTGCCGCCGGCCTGCGCCACGGTCCTGGTGACCTCCGCCGCCGTGAGCGTGCCGGGCGCCCGCAGCAGGAACTCGTCCACCGTGTCCTCGCCCAGCGGGTGCGTCTGCAGGCTCAGGATGTCGACCCGGTGTGCCGCGAGGGCCGCGCACAGTGCGGCCAGCGAACCCGGCTCGTCCTTCACCGTCGTCCGCATCCGCCACAGCGTGCTCGACTCGGCGGCGGGAGCGGAAAGCGCGGGCTTCTGCCCGGCCTGCCCCGGCGCTGAGGGCGGCCGGGGGCCGGTATCGCTCGTGGGCGGCGCGTGATCGTGGCGGCGTGTGCGCCAAGCGGCGGCGAACTCCACGGCGTCGCGCAGCCAGCGGCGCGCCGGGCGCTTGTGGTCGCAGTGCGTCTCGTCAGTCATGTCTCGAGTCATGCAGCCACTGTGAAGGAACGGTGTTGCGTGATCACGAACGGTTTGTGACCGATGGGTAAAGGAACCATTTGACCTTTTCGTCAAGAGTTGTACAGGTATGGGGAAGTGTGCGGTCCGGACTCTCGTGTCGTCGACGACCGAGGGCCTGCGTCTCCCCGCGGGCCGCGCCGCGCACCGGGAGATGACGCCGATGCGCGGAGCGCCCCTCAAGAATACGGGAGCCGCCTCGTGTCACTGCCCGACCAGGCCCGGCCGCAGCGCCTTGGTGAACAGCACCGTGCCGTCCTGCTCGCGCAGACGCACCGTCAGCTCCCCGCTGTCGCCGTCGATGTCGACCTCGCCGAAGAACTGGTAACCGTCGGCGGGGGAGACGTTCGCCGTGGCCGGCGCCTTCACGAAGACGCGGTCCGGGCCGAACGTGCCGTCCAGCGCGCTCGCCGGGAAGGCGCCCGCGTTCAACGGCCCGGAGACGAACTCCCAGAACGGCGCGAAGTCCTTGAACGCCGCCCGTGACGGGTCGTAGTGCTGGGCCGAGGTGTGGTGGACGTCCGCCGTCAGCCACACCGTGCCCGTGATCCGCCGGTGCTTGACGAACCGCAGCAACTCGGCGATCTGGAGCTCACGGCCGAGCGGCGCGCCCGGGTCGCCCTGCGCGACCGCTTCGAAGTTCGGCTCGCCGTCGGTGGCGTCCGGCACGACCAGCCCGAGCGGCATGTCGGCGGCGATCACCTTCCACACCGCCCGGGAGCGGGCCAGTTCGCGCTTGAGCCACTCCAACTGCTCCCGGCCGAGGATGCCTTGCGCGTCGACGGTCCCGTCGTCCGGCGAGTTGGCGTCACGGTAGGTGCGCATGTCCAGTACGAAGACATCCAGCAGCGGGCCGTACCGCTGCACCCGGTGGACCCGGCCGCTCGGGCGGCGCAGGGTGGTGATCGGGAAGTACTCCGAGAAGGCCCGGCGGGCCCGCGCGGCCAGCACGTCCACGTCCTTCTCGGTGTACCGGGCGTCCCCGAGGATCTCGCCCGGATACCAGTTGTTGGTGACCTCGTGGTCGTCCCACTGCACGATGGAGGGAACCTGGGCGTTGAAGCGCCTGAGGTTGTCGTCGAGCAGGTTGTAGCGGAAGTTGCCGCGGAACTCGGCGAGGGTCTCGGCGACCTTCGCCTTCTCCTCGGTGGTGATGTTCCGCCAGGTCCGCCCGCCGGGAAGCGGCGCCGACGCGGCGAGCGGGCCGTCGGCGTAGATGTTGTCGCCGCTGCACAGGAAGAAGTCGGGGTCGAGCGCGGCCATCGCCCGGTAGATGCGGTAACCGCCGAGCTCGGGGTTGATGCCCCAGCCCTGTCCGGCCAGGTCGCCGGACCAGACGAAGCGCACACCGTCGCGCCGCGTCGCGGACGCCGTGCGGAACGTGCCGGTCACGGGTTCGCCCGTCCGGCGCGGGTCGTCGGGGTCGGCCAGCAGGACGCGGTAGTGGATCTGTTCGCCGGCCGGCAGCCCGTGCAGCCGGGTCGTGCCGGTGAAGTCGCTGTCCGCGCCGAGCAGGGGACCGAGCCGGCGGCGCGCATCGCGGAACGAGGGCGTGGCCGCGGTCTCGACGATCATCCGCGCGGGCCGGTCCGAACGCACCCACACCAGCCCGGAGTCGGTGGTCACGTCCCCGGCCTGCACGCCCCAGCCGGCCCGGGGCCGCCCCGACAGGGCGAAGGCCGGCGCCGCGCCGGCCGCGACGGGCAGGGTCAGGGCCGCCGACGCGGCCAGCGAGCCGCGCAGCACGCTGCGACGCCCGGGGAGCGGACGAAGTGACATGACAGGGCCTCCTGAGACGGAACCGACCGGTGTGCACAGCCACACCTACGGCTCCGCCACGGCCGGCACGGAAACCGGACGTGAACATCAGGACGCGGCGCGGAGGCGGACACCGGGCGACGCGCGCCGCGGCTCACCGCCCGTTCACAGCCTGCGCCATCAGCCGGACGCCGTCCCGGATCCGCGCCGGCGACAGGTGCGCGTAGCCGAGGACGAGCCGCACCGTGCGGGCGTCGGCCCCGGACCCGCCTTCCACCACCCCTTCGCGCGTCCTCGCGTGCGCGTACGAGGCAAGGGCCCGCACTTCGATCCCCGCCTCGGCCGTCCGGGCGGCGAAGCGTGCCCACGGGCCGTACTCCTCGGGGAGCGTCGCGATGACGTGCAGGCCGGCGGCGATGCCCGACACGCGCGTGCCGGGGAAGTGCACCCCGAGCGTGTCGACGACGGCGTCCCGCCGCTCCCGGTAAGCGCGTTGGCACCGGCGCAGCTGACGGTCGTAGTCGCCGTGCTCCACGAAACGGGCGAACAGCGCCTGGTCCAGGGTGGGATGGCCCAGATCCATGGTCCTCTTGCGCTCCACCGCTTCGTCGGCCAGTGCCTCGGGGACGAGCAGCCAGCCGAGCCGCAGCCCCGGCGCGAGGGACTTGCTGACCGACCCGGTGTACGCCACCCGCTCCGGGTCGAGGCCCTGCAGCGCGCCGACGGGGGCGCGGTCGTAGCGGAAGTCGCCGTCGTAGTCGTCCTCCAGCACAAAGCCGTCCACCGAACGGGCCCACCCCAGCAGTTCGGTGCGCCGGCGCGGCGAGCAGGCGATGCCGGTCGGGAACTGGTGCGCGGGCGTGGTCACCACCGACCGCACACCCGACGCCCTCAGCGGGCCCATGGTCAGCCCCTCGTCGTCGAGGGGGAGCGGTACGGCGGTGACGCCGGCCGCCGCGTACAGCGCGCTGTGCTGCGGGCTGCCCGGGTCCTCCACGCCGACCGCGTCGATCCCGCGCGCGTGGAGCACGAGTCCGAGCAGGGCCGTCGCCTGCGCCACACCGGAGACGACGACGATCCGTTCGGGGTCGGCGACCACGCCCCGCCGCCGGGCGAGCAGCTCGGCGAGCGCGGTGCGCAGCCGGGGCAGCCCGCGCGGGTCGGGGTAGCCCAGCTCCTGGTGGGGGAGCTCCGCGAGCACATGCCGCTGGGCGGCGGCCCACGCGGCCCGAGGGAACAGCGACAGGTCCGGTGTCCCCGGCACGAAGCCGGCGCGGGCGCCGGGCGGACGCGGGGCGAGGTTCCGCGCGCGGGGCGGGGCTGCCCGCACGGCACCGCCCACCCAGGTCCCGGCGCCCCGCTCGCTGCGCAGATAGCCCTCCGCCGTCAGCTGCTCGTACGCCTCCGTGACCAGCCCCCGCGACACCCCCAGATCAGTGGCGAGGTCCCGGCTCGACGGCAGCCGGGTGCCCTGCGCCAGCCGCCCCGAGCGGACCGCCTCGCGCAGGGCCGCCTGGAGCGAGCGCCCTCGCGCGCGTGCGGGCGCGGCGACGGCCGGCAGCAGGAGCTCCCAGGCGGCGGAGGCGGACTCTCCGGCGCTGCGTCCTTGCGGATTGGTCCCCGATGACGTCATGGAAGTGGACCTTAAGCCGGGCCGCCGCGCTTCCTAGCGTCACCGTCATGAACGCCACCACCGCACGCGGCTCCCTGCTCGCCGCGCTCGCCTGCGTCCTCGTCGGAGGCTCCTTCACCGCCAACAGCGTCCTGGGCTCCTACCCGTACGCGGGCGGGCAGGCCCTGCGCTACGGTCTCGCCTGGCTGCTGCTCGTCCCCCTCGCCGGCCCCGGCGCCCGGGCTCGGCTGCGCGCGCTGACGGCTCGTCAGTGGGTCCGCCTCGCCCTGCTGGCCGCCGTGGGCATGGTGGGCTTCAACCTCGCCGTCCTCGCCGCCGAACGCACCGCCGAGCCCGCCGTACCCGGCGTCTTCGTGGGCTGCGCGCCCGTCGTCGTGGTGGTCCTGGTGCCGCTGCTGGAGGGGCGACGGCCGCGCCGGACGGTGCTGTCAGGGGCGGCGCTGGTGGCCGTGGGCGCCTTCACCGTGCAGGGGTGGGGCCGTACGGACGCGGTCGGCATCGCCTGGTCCCTGGGCGCACTGGCCGGGGAGGTCGGCTTCGCGGTGCTGGCCGCGCCCCTGCTGCGGCCGCTGGGCCCGAGGCTGCTGTCCGCGACGGTGTGCGGGCTCGCCGCCGTCGAGTCCGCGGCGCTCGGGGCGCTTCTCGACGGCGGCGCGTGGCTGCGCCGGCCCGACGCCGGCGAGACCGCCGCGCTGTTGTGGCAGGCGGTGGTCGTCACCGTCGTCGGCTTCGTGTGCTGGTACATGGGCATGCAGCGGATCGGCGCCGAGCGCGCCACGCTGTTCTCCGGTCTCATCCCGGTCGCCGCCGCCGGTACCGCGCCGCTGGCCGGCACGGGGTCCTACGGCCTCGCCCAGGCCGTCGGCAGCGCTCTCGTGGGGGTCGGAGTCGCCCTGGGCGCGGGCGTGTCGACCCCGAGGCCCGGGGCGTCGCCGGTGCCCGCTCGGGCGCCGGGCGCCGGGGGCTCAGCGGCTGCCGTCGAGGAGCACGCGGGCGACCAGCGCCGGGTCGTCGTTCATCGGGCAGTGACCGCAGCCCGGGAGCCGTACCAGGCGGGCCTGCGGGATGATCTGCTTGGCCCGGATGCCCTGGCGGCGCACCAGCAGCCAGTCCCGGGTGCCCCAGGCGACGGTGACGGGTATGCCCGGGACGTCGTCGGTGAACTTGACGCTCGTCCCCGCCCGCAGGGTCTCGTCGAACCCGGTGGCCCCGGCCAGCGCCAGCGTCTCGGCGACCACGGCCTCGGGCGAACGGCGGCCCGGACGGGCGTAGATGGTGCTGGTGAGGGCCGTACGGCCGGCCGCCGACCGTGACAGCCGCTGGACCATCGGCAACGGCATCCGCTGGGAGAGATGGCGCATGGTCAGCAGGATCCCGAAGGCGTAACGGCGCTCCGCCTCCGACCAGAACCCCGCCGGGGACAGCGCGGTGACGGACCGTACGCGCTTCTCCCGGCCGAGTTCCAGCGCCAGCAGACCGCCCAGCGAGTTGCCCGCGACATGGGGGCGTTCCAGCTCCAGCGCCTCGCAGAAGGCGCCGAACACCGACGTGGTGGTGGCGAGGTCGTAGGAGAGCCCCTCGGGCAGTCCCGGGGACGCGCCGAAGCCGGGCAGGTCCACGCTGATCACGTCCCGCTCGGTGGCCAGGATGTCCAGCACCGGGTCCCAGGCCTGCCGGTGGTGCCCGATGCCGTGCAGCAGGAGCAGCGGCTCGCCCCGCCCCGCGCGTGCGTAGGACACGGTGACGGGCTGCGGGCCGCTGGGGGAGGGGACCGTGAAGGAGACGGTGGCGGCGGACATGGCGGTGCTCCTCGTCTGAACGGGCTGAACGGTCGAACTGGTCGAACTGGTCTGACGGCCCCAGGGGCTGGGGGAGTTCGGGGGAGGTCGCGCGGTGCGGAGGACGGGTGCGGGCGGCGGTGCGGCCGTGGCCGGGCGTCGCGCAGACAGCTTGTCAGCAATTGCTACCGACGGGTAGCCCTCGGCGGCGCTCCGTCTGGACACCGGCCGCCGCGTCGGATGGGATGGCGTCGTGACCGCAGACACCGCGACCGAGGTCTTCGAGGAGCACCGGCCGCTGCTGCTGGGCGTCGCCTACCGCATGCTCGGCCGCGTGGCCGATGCCGAGGACGTCGTCCAGGACGCCTGGCTGCGCTGGTCCGCCGCGGGCCGCGCCGACGTGAACCGGCCGCGCGCCTACCTGGTCCGGATCGTCACCCGCCTCGCCCTGGACCGCCTGACCCGCGTCAAGTCCCGCGACGAGGCCTACATCGGCCCCTGGCTGCCCGAGCCGTACCTCACCGGCTTCGGCGACACCGTCCCGGACACCGCCGAGCGGGCCGTGCTCGCCGACTCGGTCTCGCTCGCCGTCCTCGTCGTCCTGGAATCGCTCTCGCCCCTGGAACGCGCGGTGTTCGTCCTGCGGGAGGCCTTCGGCTACCCCTACGCCGAGATCGCCGTCGCCCTCGACCGCTCCGAGCCGGCGGTGCGTCAACTGGCCGGCCGGGCGCGCCGGCACGTCGAGGAGCGGCGGCCCCGCTTCGAGGTGGACCCCGCCCAGCGGCGCGAACTCACCGAACGGTTCCTCGCCGCGGCCGCGGAGGGCGATCTGGAGGGGCTGATGGCGTTGCTCGCGCCGGACGCCCGGCTCGTCGGCGACGGCGGCGGCAAGGTCCAGGCGTCGCTGCGGGTGCTGGAGAGCGCGGACCATGTCGCCCGCTTCATCGTCGGCGTCGCCCGCAGGGGCCTTCCCGACGTCTCGTTCCGCTTCCTGGAGGTCAACGGCGGACCCGCCGTGCTGACCCTGTCCGGGGGCGAGCCGGACACCGTCCTCCAGCTCGACGTGGCCGACGGCCGGGTCCGGGTCGTCTACGTCATCCGCAACCCGGACAAGCTGCACACCTTGCGGTCGTGATTTCGGATTACGCACCGTCAATTCGCGTACGTGACCGTCGGTTTCATTGCTGCTGTTTTGCCGCTGTGTCGACGGAAAGGGCCGGGTGCGAACGCTCCGTAAACGCTTACCCCTCCTGTTCCCTTGGGTTTCGACCGCGTTCGAAGATTGATCTTGACCATGGATGGGGGCCGCCTTATGGTCGCAGACAAGTGCAACAACCCTTAATAAACAAGGGCACGAAAAACACCGCCTTCCACGGCGATCGCGAAGGACAGGGTGGGGACCTTGCAAGCGGAGAACAGGGTGGGGACCTTGCGACTGGAGACGGTGCCCGAGCCGAAGTACTGGCATCTCAAGACCGTGCTCACCGAGGCGCTGGACTCGGAGTTCGCCGTGGGCGAGGTCCTGCCCAACGAGCGTGCGCTGGCCGCCCGGTTCGGGGTCGCCCGCGCCACCCTGCGCCAGGCGCTGGAGCAGCTCGAACTGGAGGGCCGCCTCCAACGCCGCCGGGGGGTCGGCACCACGGTCGCGCCGCCCCGCGTGGGCGTCGACGTCGGAGCGGAGCGGCACGGCTGGCCCGGAGCGTCCGGTGACACGTGGAACCTGGTCGACTGCACGCTCGCCGTACCGCCGACGGCCGTCGCCGACGCCCTGGGCGCCGGCCGCGACGAGCCCGTGCACGTCGTGCGCCGCTCCCGGGTCTCCCACGGTCAGCCCCTCGCCGCCGAACTGCTGTACGTCCCGCAGGCGTCGGTGCCCGAGCTGACCGCGATCGACGCCCCCTCCGGTCCGGCACGCGCGCGTGCGGTGCTGCGCGAACTGCAGCACATGGAGCTGGAGGGTCAGGACCGCGCCGTGGAGCTGGGCTCGGCCCGCGCGGACGACGCCAAGGAACTCGACCGGCTGCCCGGCGCGCCCGTCCTCGTCGTCACCACCCGCTTCTTCGCCGGGGGCCGCACGGCGGCGCTCTCCGCCGCCACGTACCGCGCGGACACCTGCCGGCTGACGTTCGGCGCGTCGGGCGGCGTGGAGATCCACCACGACGACCCGGCACGCCAGGCCAGCTGACGGTTCGTCAATGAACCCGCGCGGGGCCTCACACGTGCCCCGCCGGCGACCGACCCGTCACCGTCCCCTCCACCGCGAAGAGCTGTTCCTCGACATGGTCGAGGGCCAGCCGCAGCGCGCCCGTCGCCACGGCCGCCTCGCCGAGCTGCGAGAGCGCCACCCGCGGCGGGCGCAGGCAGTAACGCGCCAACTCCCGCCGCAGTGGCTCCAGCACGCCGTCCAGACCGGCCGCCCAGCCGCCGACCACCACCAACTCCGGGTCCAGGGCCAGGACCAGCGCGGCCACGTCGTGCACGAGGCGCTGCAGGAAGCGCTCCACGGCCGCCCCGGCCCGCCGGTCGCCCTCGCGGGCCTGCGCGAACACCTGCGTGACCGCCTGCTCGTCCAGCGGATGCAACGGCTCGCCCGTCGTGGACAACAGGGTCTCCGGCGTCACCCCCCGCCCCAGCAGGTGCAGCGCGCCGATCTCGCCGGCCGCCCCGCCGTACCCCCGGTGCAGCCGCCCACCGATCAGCGAACCGGCGCCCGGACTCAGCCCCGCCAGCACGAACACCACGTCGTCGGAATCGGTGGCGGCGCCCTTCCAGTGCTCGGCGACGGCCGCCGCGTTGGCGTCGTTCTCCACCAGCACCGGGCATCTGAAGGAACGGCCCAGCCGCTCGCCCAGCCGCAGCCCCGTCCACTCCGGCAGCGCGGTGCCCAGCCGCACCGTCCCGTCGGCCTCCACGATGCCCGGCGTGCCGACGCCCACGGCCCGCAGCGCACCGCGCGGCACGCCCGCCCGGCGCAGCAGCTCCGCCACCGCCGTGCGCAGCCGCTCCAGCCGCTCGTCGGCCGGGGCGCTCTCGTCGACCTCCGCGGCCTGCGCGCCCAGCACCCGCCCGTCCAGGTCGGACAGCATGGCGGCCACGCGATGCGCCCCGATCTCCAGGCCCAGCAGATGGCCGGCCTCCGCCCGGAACCTGAACCGGCGCGCCGGCCGCCCCTGCCGCCGGGCGGCGCCCTCCTCGGCCGCCTTCTCGACGACGAGCCCGGCTCCGATGAGATCCTCCACGACCCCCTCGACGGTCGGCCGGGACAGCCCCGTGGCCCGCGTGATCTCCGTGAGCGTCGCGCAGTCGGCGGCACGCAGCTCGTGCAGCACCACCGCGGAATTGATCCTCCGCAACAGCGAGGGATCCCCGCCGGTCAGCCGCCCCAAGGTCCGTCCTCCCAGCTCGCGCGCGTATGGGCCGGATCGTACTCGGCGCCGCGAACCCCGACGAGCACGAAATCGACACGAACGGCGCCCCGCGCGCCGCGTCCAGGGGGCGGGCGCGACGAGGGCTCCCGGCGCGTTCTCAGCCCACCCCGACGAACCCCGACTCGTACGCCGTGATCACCGCCTGCGTCCGGTCCCGAGCCCCGAGCTTCGCCAGGACGGCGCTCACATGCGACTTGACCGTCTCCGTCCCGACGACCAGCTGCGCGGCGATCTCCGCGTTGGACAGCCCGCGTGCCATCGACCGCAGCACCTCGGCCTCCCGCTCGGTCAGCCGGGCCCGCTCCAGCACGTCCCGGGCCGCGCGGTTGCCGCCTCCGTCGCCGTACTCGGCGGCGAGTCGCCGCACCGAGGCCGGGAACAGCAGCGAATCGCCCTCGGCGACCAGCCGCACCGCGTGCACGATCTCGGCCGGCCGCGCCCGCTTCAGCAGGAAGCCGTCCGCGCCCGCGCGCAGCGCCTCGTACACGTACTCGTCGTTCTCGAAGGTCGTCACGACGAGGATCTTCGGCGGGCGGTCCACCGTTCGCAGCACCGCGCGCGTGGCCTCGATGCCGTCCATCAACGGCATCCGTACGTCCATGGCGACCACGTCGGGCCGCAGCGTCCGCACCAGCGGTATCACCGCCGCTCCGTCCGCCGCCTCCCCCACGACCTCGATGTCGGGCTGGGCGGACAGCACGGCACGCAACCCCGCGCGGACCAGCGGCTCGTCATCCACGAGCAGTACGGAAACCGGCATCCGCACAGCTTAGAGTTCTCCGCGACCGTCTGATCATCAGCTCAGCGGCAGCTCCGCGCGCACCTGCCAGTCGCCGTCGTCCGGGCCCGTCGAAGCGTGGCCGCCGAGCAGCGCCGCCCGCTCGCGGATGCCGCGCAGCCCGCTGCCCCGCCCGGGCCCGGTGACGGCGGCCGTCAGCGGATTGCGGACCTCCAGGGTCAGCACGTCCGCCGCGGCGTGCACGCGGACGCGCACCGGAACCGCGCCCGCGTGCCGCAGCACGTTCGTCAGCGCCTCCTGGAGGATGCGGTAACCCTCGCGGGACACGGGCCCCGGCACCGCCTCCAGAGCCCCCGTCACCTCGGAGTCCACCGTCGCCCCGGAGGTCCGCGCCGACTCCAGCAGACGGTCTGCCTCGGCCAGCGTCGGCCGCCCGCTCACCGGCCGCTCCGCCTCGCGCAGCACCCCGAGGACCCGCTCCAGGTCCTCCAACGCGGCCCGGCCGGTCTCCTCGATCGCGCCCAGCGCCCGGTCCGTGAACTCCGGGTCGCCCGCCGCCCGCGCCGCGCCCGCCTGCACCACCGCCACCGTCAGCGCGTGGCCGATCGAGTCGTGCAGCTCCCGCGCGATGCGGTTGCGCTCCAGAAGCTGCTCCGTGCGTTCCTCCAGGGCGGCGAGCCGCTCGACGGCGGACGGGCCGAGGAGCCACCGGGCGACGGCCGTGACCGCCTCGCCCATGCCGACGACGACGCCGCAGAGCGCGAGGAGGGGGAGCGGCGCGAGCAGCGCGTACCACCAGTGCGGGCCCGCGTCCGCGAGGACCGGAACGTCGTCGTGCGACCGTCCGCGCGCCGCCGCCGCCAGTTCCACCGCGAGGACGGGCAGCCAGACGCAGGCCATCGCCGTCACCCCGCCCAGCACCAAGCGCGCTTCCAGCCACAGCACCGTCCGCAGCCGGTCCCGCCAGGCCGTCGCCGGCGACACGGAGAACCCGGGGTCGGGCTGACCCGGCGTCAACAACAACTCCGCCTGCGCCCCCTCGCCCCGGCGCACCGCCGGAATCATCCCCACCGGCACCAGCAGCAGCGCCGGCACCCATGGCTTCGACGAGTCGATGTACATCCAGATGCTCAGCAACAGCATCGGCACCCACAGATGCACCAGCCGTGTGTATGTCGTCCCCCGCAGCAGCGGGCGCAGCAAGCGGCCCATGCGGACATCCTGACAGCCGCCGCAGACGACCGGCCTCCCCCGAGCGGGGGAGACGGACTCCGCCCGCGGGGGAGGACCCGGCCCCGGCCGGGCGGCCACAGTAAGGCCCATGACCAGCATCGACGTCCGCGACCTCACCAAGGAGTTCGGCCCACGGCGGGCAGTGGACCGGCTCACCTTCCGCGTCCTGCCCGGCCGCGTGACCGGCTTCCTCGGTCCCAACGGCGCCGGCAAGTCCACCACACTGCGCCTCGTCCTCGGCCTCGACTGCCCGACCTCCGGGACCGCCACCCTCGACGGCCGCCCCTACGCCGCCCTCGACGAGCCGCTGCGCCATGTCGGCGCGCTGCTCGACGCGCAGGCCCCGCACGGCTCCCGCACCGGCCGCGACCATCTGCGCGCCCTCGCCGCGAGCAACCGCATCCCCTTGCGCCGGGTGGAGGAGGTGCTGGAGGAGACCGGACTCGCCCCGGCCGCGCGCCGCCGGGTCAGGACGTACTCCCTGGGCATGCGCCAGCGCCTCGGCATCGCGGCCGCCCTGCTCGGCGACCCCGCGGTGGTGCTGCTCGACGAGCCGTCCAACGGCCTCGACCCGGAAGGCATCGTCTGGATCCGCGTCCTGCTGCGCCGCCTCGCGGCGCAGGGGCGCACGGTGCTGGTCTCCAGCCACCTCATGAACGAGACCGCCTCCTTCGCCGACCACCTCGTCGTCCTCGGCCGGGGCCGCCTCCTTGCCGACACCCCCCTGCGGGACTTCATCGACGCGCGCGTGCGGCCCCGGGTGCGGGTCCGCACCAGCGACCCCGACGCGCTTGCCAGGGTTCTCGCCCGGCACGGCCACGACGGCGTCGCCCACGAGGAAGGGCACTGGACCGTGGACCACGCACGCGTGGACGACATCGGGCGCCTCGCGTCCGAGGCGGGCGTTCCGCTGCTCGAACTGACCTCCGAGGAAGGCACGCTGGAACAGGCCTACCTCGATCTGACCGCCGCCGACACCGAGTTCGCGGCCCAGCCGCAGGAGGCCTGACCATGGCGTTCGCTCCCGCCCTCCACGCCGAGTGGATCAAGATCCGTACGCTGCGCTCGCAACTCGGCGGCCTGAGCGCGATCCTGGTCACCACCGTCGCGTTCTCGGCGCTCGCCACGGCCGGCTCCGGCGATGACCCGGCCGGCGCGTTCGACCCGCTGTTCTCCGTCTACTTCGGCGTGAACTTCGGCCAGATCGCTGCGACCGCCTTCGCGACGACGGCCGTGTCCGCCGAGTTCCACGGCGGCGCCCTGCGGGTGTCCCTGGCCGCCGTGCCGCACCGGGGCCGCTGGTTCGCCGCCAAGCTCACGGCGATCGCCCTGCCCGTCCTCGCGGTCGGTCTCGCCACCGGCCTGCTGGCCCTGGCCGTGGGCAGCGCCACGCTCGGGGACGACGCCGACGCGATCGGCACGGGCGAAGGACTGCGCGCAGCCGTGGGGTGCGGGCTCTACCTCACCCTGCTGGCACTGTTCGCCGCCGGCCTGACGGCCGTCCTGCGCAGCGGCGTCGCCACACTCGGCATCCTCATCCCGTTCCTGCTGATCGTGTCCTTCGTGGTCGGCGACATGTCGGGCGACGCCGCCGACTTCCTGCCCGACCGGGCCGGCCAGACGGTGCTCCACAGCACGTCGGAGGGCGCCCTGGGCCCGTGGACCGGTCTGGCGGTGACCGCGCTGTGGACGGCGGCGGCCCTCGCGGCGGGCGCCCGGCGACTGCGGCGAAGGGACGCCTGAGCCGGCCGGGCGCTGACGCCCAGCCAATTGTCAGTGCCGGCCGCTTTACTGGAGCACATGGACATCGCCCGCTGCCTCGACACCATCGACCTGCTGTGCACCCGGGGCTTCCCCGCGGAGCACGGCAGGACGGACGTGGGCACCGCGGGTCCGGACTGTCTCGTCGCCGAATTAGCGACCAGCGACGACTTCTGGGAGGACGACGGGACGCGATGGGAGGAGACGCAGGCGCAGTACGACGCCGACCGGGACGGTCTCACCCAGCGGCTGACCGACCGCTGGGGCCCGCCGCACCACATCAGTCTGGCGAGCATCATGGAACGCTCGCTGGAGGGCGAGGACATACCCGAGCCCTGGGGCTCGCTCAGCGCGCATGTGCCGGACGTCCATCTGTGGCGACTTCCGGGCACGGCACGCTGGTTGGCCCTGGGGGTCTCCCAGTGGGACGACGAGCTGCCGTTCCAGCTCCTCGCCGTCGTCACCGAGACGGATCCGCCGTGACCGTAGGGGGAGCCTCGGCCGCCAGCCGCAGCCGCTCGAACTCCTCCGCCATCGTCGCCGTCGTCCAATGGGCGTTGAGTCCGCTGGGATTCGGCAGCACCCACACGCGCGTGTCCCCGATGAGCCGCTCCTGCGGTCCCACCCGGGCGCCGCGGTCGTCGAACGCCGCCCGGTAGGCGGTCACCCCGACCACGGCCAGCCAGCGCGGCTCCAGCCGGGCCACCTTCTCCGCCAGCAGCCGGCCGCCCTCGCGGTACTCGTCGGCCGTCAGCTCGTCGGCCCGCGCACTCGCCCGCGCGACCACGTTGGTGATGCCCAGCCCGTACGTCAGCAGCTCCTCCTGCTCCGCGGGCTCGAGCAGCCTCGGCGTGAAGCCGGAGCGGTGCAGCACGGGCCAGAAGCGGTTGCCGGGGCGGGCGAAGTGGTGCCCGGTCGCCGCCGTCATCAGCCCCGGGTTGATGCCGCAGAACAGCACGCGAAGGCCGTGCGCGACCACGTCCGGGACGAGACGGTCGCGCGCGGCCTCCAGCTCCGCCTGGGTGAAGCGGCTCAGAGGATCGCTCCGGGCGTGTAACCGGCGGCCTCGGGCCGCTGCTTGACGATCTCCTCGATCCGGGCGACCACGACGCCCACCTGGTCGGCGGCGGCGCCCGTGAAAGACAGCTTGTCCGCCATCAACGCGTCCAGCTGCGCACGGTCCAGCGGGATGCGGTCGTCGGCGGCGAGCTTGTCGAGGAGCTCGTTACGCTCGGCGCCCTGCTCGCGCATCGCCAGCGCGGAGGCGACCGCGTTCTCCTTGATCGCCTCGTGCGCGAGCTCACGGCCGACCCCGGCGCGCACCGCGCCCATCAGCACCTTGGTGGTCGCGAGGAACGGCAGGTAGCGGTCCAGCTCACGGGCGACGACGGCCGGGAAGGCGCCGAACTCGTCGAGCACGGTCAGGAACGTCTCCAGCAGCCCGTCCAGCGCGAAGAACGCGTCCGGCAGCGCGACCCGGCGCACCACCGAGCAGGACACGTCGCCCTCGTTCCACTGGTCGCCCGCCAGCTCGCCGGTCATCGACGCGTACCCGCGCAGGATGACCATGAGGCCGTTGACGCGCTCGCAGGACCGCGTGTTCATCTTGTGCGGCATCGCCGACGAGCCGACCTGGCCCGGCTTGAAGCCCTCGGTCACCAGCTCGTGCCCGGCCATCAGCCGGATCGTCTTCGCCAGCGACGAGGGACCCGCCGCCAGCTGCACCAGCGCGGTCACGACGTCGTAGTCCAGCGAGCGCGGGTAGACCTGGCCGACCGAGGTGAACGCCTGCGAGAAGCCCAGGTGCCCGGCGATGCGGTCCTCCAGCTCGGCCAGCTTGGCCGCGTCGCCGCCCAGCAGGTCCAGCATGTCCTGCGCGGTGCCGACCGGGCCCTTGATCCCGCGCAGCGGGTAGCGGCCGAGCAGCTCCTCGATGCGGCCGTACGCCACGAGCAGCTCGTCGGCGGCGGTCGCGAAGCGCTTGCCGAGGGTGGTGGCCTGCGCGGCCACGTTGTGCGAGCGGCCGGCCATGACCAGCTCGCCGTACTCGCCGGCGAGCTTGCCCAGCCGGGCCAGGACGGCCACCGCGCGGTCGCGGATCAGCTCCAGCGACAGCCGGACCTGGAGCTGCTCGACGTTCTCCGTGAGGTCGCGGGAGGTCATGCCCTTGTGGACCTGCTCGTGCCCGGCGAGGTCGTTGAACTCCTCGATGCGGGCCTTCACATCGTGCCGGGTGACCTTCTCGCGCTCGGCGATCGAGGCCAGGTCGACGCTGTCGAGGACACGCTCGTAGTCGGCGATCGCCGCGTCCGGCACCTCGATCCCGAGGTCCTTCTGCGCCCGCAGCACGGCGAGCCAGAGCTGACGCTCCAGCTTCACCTTCTGCTCGGGCGACCAGAGCGTGGCGAGCTCGGCGGAGGCGTAGCGTCCGGCGAGGACGTTCGGGATGCGGGGCTTGGCGGGAGCGGAAGTCACGTGCACGGAGTCTACTGGCGATTCGTGCAGGCCAGCGCCGCGGGTTCGTTCGGCGGAACCTACGAGACCCACGTCACCTCAGGCGGGCATGCTCCTAAGCCGAAGGTCCCTCGTAAGGCAGCAGGTCCGGGCGTTTCGGTGGCAGGCCGTCGCCGGAGGAGCGGCCGGTGAGGCGGCGGCCTATCCACGGCAGCAGGTGCTGCCGGGCGAACCGGGCGTCCTCGGCCCGTCGCATCAGCCAGCCCGGAGGCAGCGTCGCGGGTATCGGTGTGCGCCACTCGGTGTCGTGCGGGTCGTGTCCGAGGCCCTGCCAGACCGCCTCGGCGACCCGGCGGTGGCCCTCGGCGGACAGGTGGAGCCGGTCCACGTCCCACAGCCGCGGGTCGCTCAGGGACGGGGCGCCGTAGAGGTCGACGACGAGCGCGCCGTGCCGGGCGGCCAGGTCGTCGACGCAGGCGAACAGCTCCTCCATGCGCGGCCGGAACCGCTCCAGCACCGGGCCCTGCCGGCCGGGGCTGCGCATCAGCACCAACTGCTTGCAGGCCGGGGCCAGCGTCTCCACGGCCTCGGTCAGCAGGGCGCGAACGCGGTCCATGTCGCACTTGGGGCGCAGTGTGTCGTTGAGGCCGCCGACGAGGGTGATCACGTCGGCGCCCATGGCGGCGGCCACGGGCACCTGCTCCTCGACGATCTGGCCGATCAGCTTGCCCCGCACCGCGAGGTTGGCGTATCGGAAGCCCGGCGCGTGGGCGGCCATCCGTCCCGCGAGGAGATCGGCCCAGCCCCGGTAGGTGCCGTCGGGCAGCAGGTCCGACATCCCCTCGGTGAAGGAGTCGCCGACCGCGACGAGGCTGGAGTACGGGGGTGTGGTGTTCGTCTGCATGGCGTCAGCGATGGTAACCCGCCCCCATACCCGCCGGTCGGTCGCCCTGGGGGTGCGGGGCCCCTCAGGGCGCGGGGGCCCCGAGGGCACCCTGGGAGGGCACCCTCGGGGCCATCCCCTCAGACCCGCTGTCCGAACAGCTCCCGCAGGACGTCCTCCATGGTCACCAGGCCCGCCAGACGGCCGTCGCCGCCCAGCACCGCGGCCAGGTGGGTGCGGCTGCCGCGCATCGCGGTCAGCACGTCGTCCATGGGGGTCGCCTCCCGCACGCGCGCGATGGGCCGCAGGTCGCGGACACGGAACGGTATGTTCCGCGGTGAGGCGTCCAGCGCGTCCTTCACATGCAGGTAGCCCACGATCCGCCGCTGCTCGTCCACGACCGGGAAGCGGGAGAACCCGGACTCGGCGGCCAGCGCCTCCAGCTCCTCGGGGGTGACACCCACGCGCGCGTAGACGACGCGTTCCAGCGGCATGACGACGTCACGCACCGGCCGCCGGCCCAGTTCGAGGGCGTCGTGCAGCCGTTCCTGGGCGCGGTCGTCCAGGAGGCCGGCCTCGCCCGCGTCCTTGACGATCTGCGCCAGCTCCGCGTCCGAGAACGTGGCCGTGACCTCGTCCTTGGTCTCGATCCGCAGCAGCTTCAGCAGCGCGTTGGCGAACGCGTTGATCGCGAAGATCACCGGCTTCAGCGCCCGGGAGAGCGCCACCAGGGGCGGGCCGAGCAGCAGCGCGCTGCGCACCGGCTCGGCGAGCGCGATGTTCTTCGGCACCATCTCGCCGAGCAGCATGTGCAGATACGTCGCGAGGGTCAGCGCGATCACGAAGGACACCGCGTGACCGGCGCCCTCGGGCACGCCGACCGCGTGGAACACCGGCTCCAGCAGATGCGCGATCGCCGGTTCGGCGACCACGCCGAGGATCAGCGTGCACAGCGTGATGCCGAGCTGCGCGGCGGCCATCAGCGCGGACACGTGTTCCAGTCCCCACAGCACGCTCTTGGCCCGCCGGTCGCCCTGCGCCCCGCTGGCCCTGTTCTCGACGTGCTGCTCGATCTGGGAGCGGCGCACGGAGATCAGCGCGAACTCGGCGCCCACGAAGAAGGCGTTGACGACGAGGGTCGCCAGGCCGATCAGCAACTGGACGGCGGTCACTTGCCGACCTCCTGTTCCGACTGTTCCGTTGCGTCCTCGATCGGCGCGTGCAGCAGGACCCGCGCGGCCCTGCGGCCGGACGCGTCCACCACGTCCATGCGCCAGCCGCCGACCTCCACCCTGTCGCCCACGGCCGGGATCCGGCCGAGTTCGGTGGCGACGAGCCCGGCGAGCGTCTCGTACGGCCCCTCGGGGGCGGTCAGTCCGACGCGGGAGAGCTGGTCGGTGCGGGCGGCGCCGTCGGCGGAGTACAGCACGCGGCCCTCGTCGTCCTTGCCCGCCGGGGCGAGGTCGGGCGTCTCGTGCGGGTCGTGCTCGTCGCGGACCTCGCCGACGACCTCCTCGACGATGTCCTCCAGCGTCGCGACGCCCGCGGTGCCGCCGTACTCGTCGATGACGACGGCCATCGTCCGCCGGCCGGACAACCGGTCCAGCAGCCGGTCCACGGTGAGCGACTCGGGCACCAGCAGCGGTTCGCGCATGATCTCGGCGACCGGCACGCGCGGGCGGCGCTCCGCGGCCACCGCCAGGACGTCCTTGATGTGGGCGGTGCCGACCACCGTGTCCAGGTTGCCCCGGTAGACCGGGAAACGGGACAGGCCGGTGGCGCGGGTCGCGTTCGCGACGTCCTCGCAGGTCGCCTGGGCCTCCAGGGCGATGACCTGGACGCGCGGGGTCATCACGTTCTCCGCGGTCAGGTCGGCCAGGTTCAGGGTGCGCACGAACAGCTCGGCGGTGTCGGCCTCCAGCGCGCCCTGCTTGGCGGAGTGCCGGGCCAGCGCGGCCAGCTCCTGAGGGCTGCGGGCGGAGGCCAGTTCCTCGGCGGGCTCCAGGCCGAAGCGGCGTACGACGCGGTTGGCGGTGTTGTTGAGATGGGTGATGAAGGGGCGGAACGCGGCGCTGAACCAGCGCTGTGCGTTGCCCACGCCCTTGGCCACCGTCAGCGGCGAGGAGATCGCCCAGTTCTTGGGCACGAGTTCGCCCACGACCATCAGGAACACGGTCGACAGGGCGGTGCCCAGCACCAGGGCGACCGAACTCGCCGCGCCGCTCGACAGGCCGATGGACTCCAGCGGCCCGGAGATCAGCTTGGCGATCGACGGCTCGGCGAGCATGCCGACGACCAGGTTGGTGACGGTGATGCCGAGTTGGGCGCCGGAGAGCTGGAAGGTGAGGTTGCGGACGGCTTCGAGGGCGCCCGCCGCGCCGCGCTCACCGCGCTCGACGGCCCGCTCCAGTTCGCCGCGTTCGACCGTGGTGAGCGAGAACTCGGCGGCGACGAAGGCGCCGCACGCGAGCGACAGCAGGATCGCCACCAGCAGCAGGAGGACTTCCATCATCGGGTCACCTCCGTCCCATCGTCGGCCAGGGCAGGGAGGAGTGCGCGATGTCGGATACTGGGAGGCTCGCCCATGGGCGGACGCTCACACCTTTCGTCGAGGTCGTAGAGGGACCTTGAAGGTCCACACGGTCCCCCAATGGTAAAGGATCGGCAAAGCGGCGGTGAGTGCGGTCTCCTTCGCCGCGTACCCCGCCACGCGCCCCGCATGAGGCGCCGCCCGCGCGGACCGTGACCGCCGCGTCCACGCCCCGCCGACGAGGTCGCCGCCGGACAGGTCCCTACAGCGGCTTGACCCAGCGCCGCCAGTGGTCCTCGCGCTGGTAGCCGGCCGCGTTCCAGGTGTGGTGCGCCCGTTCGTTGGCCTCCAGGACCATCGCGTCGACCCGCCGCCCGCCCAGGGCGGCGAAGCGCCGCTCGGCCGCTTCCAGCAGGGCGGTGGCGATGCCCTGCCGGCGGTGGCCGGGATGGACGGCCAGGCGGTAGGCGGAGCACCGCCACCCGTCGAACCCGGCGATGACGGTGCCGGTGAGGAGACCGTCGCGCTCCGCGAGGAGCAGCGCCTCGGGGTCCCTCGTGATGAGCCGCGCCACTCCGTCGTGGTCGTCGCTGATGCTCGTCCCCTCGGCGGCCTCGCGCCAGAAGCGCAGCACGGCGTCGATGTCGGCGAGGGTGGCGTGGCGGATGTGAAGATCGCTCATGGGGCGAGCCAAGCAGAGCGCCCGCCCCTCTGGCGAACCGTTTCCGCGCCGGTGACGCCCCATCGCCCTCGGCGACGGGGGGCGCCGGGTCCGGGATCAGTCCGGAAGGCGCACGGAGTCGTCCAGCACCCGGCAGGCACGGGCGGTGCCGTCCTCGGCCGCGAGCACCCGGCCGAGCCGGCCCGCGGCCTCGGCGTAGGGGGCGTGCCGGGTCAGGGCCCGCAGGCGGCCGGCGAGGGCGGCCACGGTCAGATCCCGGGCGGGCAGGGGCGCGGGCCCCGCGCCGAGATCGCGCACCCGCGCCGCCCAGTACGCCTGGTCGCCGAAGAAGGGACAGGCCAAGGAGGGTCTGCCGGCTCGCAGCGCCGAGGCCGTCGTGCCGGCGCCGCCGTGGTGGACGACCGCGGCCGTCCGCGGGAACAGCCAGTCGTGGGGGGTGTCGCCGACCACGAGCATGTCGTCCTCGCTGGTAGCGGGATCGCCGGCGAGCACCCCGCGCAGCCCCTCGCGACGCAGCGCCGCCCGGACGAGGGCGTCGGTGGCTTCCGGGTCGCCGGTCCTCATGCTGCCGAACCCGACGTAGACGGGCGGGGGCCCGTCGGACAGGAAGTCCAGGAGCCGTTGCGGGGGCCGCCACCGCGGCTGCTCGTGGTGCCAGTAGCCCGTCACATGGACGTTCGATCGCCAGTCGGACGGCCGCGGCACCACCGCGGGACTGAACGCGCAGAGCACGGGCGCGCGCCGAGCCCGCCGGAACGCGGCCGGCGGGGACAGCTCCGGAAGACCGAGCCCGTCCCGGCGCCAGGCGTTGACGTACTTCCGGCACACGAGCCAGGAACCGGCGTCCACCGCCTCGAAGCTGAGCCTGTTGCCCCAGCCTCCCAGCGCCCGGGCCGCGGGCGCGAACGGGTGCGGGAAGGCCCTCGTCGGCTGGCTCGGCTGGAAGTGGACGACGGCGTGCGGGACTTGGAGGTACTGGCCCAGGTGGACGCCGAGAAAGGCGAAGGTGGGCGCCAGCACCAGATCGGCCCCCTTCGCGCCCACCGCCGTCTGTTCCAGCATCGGCGTGATGAGGGGGCGCAGCAGCCGGTCCATGCCGCGGATGAACGCCACCGGGTTGCCCCGCCCGGTGAGCAGTTCCTGACCCTCGGGGGACTCGACCAGCTCCGCGGGATCGGCCGGCAGGGCGTGGAACTCCAGCCCCGCCTCGGCGACCAGCGGCCGGTAGCGCGTACTGGCGAGGATTCTGACGGTGTCGCCCTGACGGGCCAGTGCCCGGCCCAGCGCCAGGCAGGGCTGGACATCGCCCCGGGACCCCCCGGCGAAGATCACCACGGTTCGCGGCATGCCGTTCCTCTTTCCGGTTGTGCCGATACGACGAGCTGGACCGGGCCCGCCGGCCCGTCACCCGATCGGCAGTCCCGGGGACACGGTGGGAGGACCGTTACAGAACAAATGGTGCAACTATGTGAAAAACGCCACCTCTTGCGGGACGGAAAGCTGATGCCACGGAACATGGCCCACGTCACTGCGGCAGCGCTCGGCGCGGGATTCGCCCTCAACGCGGTACGGCTGGACCGCCGGCTGGCCGGGCTGCGCCCCCTGGAGCCCTCGGCCGAGCCGCCCTCCCCGGACTTCCGGTTCGCCGTGGCCGCCGGGGTGCGGCTGGACGACGAGACCCGGCGCGCCGCCTGCGCCTTCGCCCGTCGCGAAGGGCTGAAGGTGCTCGATCTGGTGCCGGGCGACCTGCCCACGGCGGAGCTGCTCGACTTCGCCCGCCTGGTGGACACGCGCTCCTTCCGGCGCGACCGGCTCGCCTTCGGACGCAGCGCCCTGCACGCCGTCGTCGTGGAGGCGTCCGTACTGGAGCGGCTCGGCAGACCTCTTCCCGCCGGCACGGACCTCACGGGGCTCTCCGCCGCGGAACTCACCGACCTGCTCGGGTCCCTGAAGAAGTGCGCGCCGAACACGACCGGCTTCGCGCTCGCGCCCGGACTGCGCAGCGTCCGCCGCACGGCCCGTGAACGGGTTGCCGCATGGCCGGGCGACACCATCGTGCCGCTGCCGGCCGTCCTGGCCGCACGCATGGCCGCCGGCGCCCTCACCCTCGCCTGCCTCGCGAAAGCCCCCGCCTGGGGGGCCGCCGCACTGGCCGGATACGCGCTGCAGCCGGCGTTGGCGCACGGCTCGGGGAAGACTCGCGCCGACCGGTACCGCGCGTCGCTGCTCAGGCCCGTACGGGGTCCGGGCGACTGGCTGCGCGCCGCGCGGGCCGCGCACGCCCTGCGCGGTCCGGCCGATCCCCATGCCGCGCTCCGGCCGCGGTACCAGGCGGAGATCGCCCGCGGCCTGGAGCGGTTCTTCGAACCGCGCCTGAGCTCCTGTCCGTGGTGCGGATCGTCCGACCTGAGACACCGCGTGACGGCACGGGACATGTACCAGGGAAAGCCGGGCCGGTTCACCCTGGAGGAGTGCGCGGGCTGCGGTCACACCTTCCAGAACCCTCGGCTGAGCCCGGACGGCCTCGACTTCTACTACCGCGACTGCTACGACGGCGTGGGCGAGCGGCAGATGGAGAAGGTGTTCGCCTTCCAGGGCCCCGCCTACCGTGCCCGCGCCCGTCTGCTGCCCACCCACACCAAGCCCCGGACCTGGCTGGACGTGGGCGCGGGGCACGGTCACTTCTGCCTCGTCGCCCAGGACGTCTGGCCGCGGACCGTCTTTCACGGACTGGACCAGAGCGACGCCGTGGAGCAGGCCGCGCGGTACGGCTGGGTGCACCGCAGCCATCGAGGCGGCTTCCCCGAACTCGCCGAAGGACTGGGAGCCGTCTACGACGTGGTGAGCATGTTCCACTACCTGGAGCACACCCTTGATCCGCGTGCCGAGCTGGAGGCGGCCCGCACGGTCCTCAAGCCGGGCGGGCACCTGGTGATCGAGGTGCCCGACCCGCAGAGCTCCCTCGGCCGGCTGCTGGGCCGCCACTGGATTCCCTGGATGCAGCCGCAGCACGTGCACCTGATGCCCTTCGCCAATCTCCGACAGGCGCTGCTGGAGCGGGGTTTCGTCACGGTGGCCGAGCAACGCGTCACCGGACGGCCGGGCGGGGACTTCTGCGGCGCCGTCGTGGAGCGATTCCGCTCCTGGACGCCCAGTCCCCGCCACCCGTGGTCGCGCACGCCCCCGTCCCGGGGCCGTGCCCTCGCCCACGCGGCCATCTGGACGGCTTCCGTCCCGCTGCTCGCCGCGGCGGCCGCGGCCGACGTCGCCGTCGCCCCTTTCCTGGGGGTGCTGCGAGGCGGGCAGGCCTACCGGATCCTCGCCCGCAAGGAGGAGTGACCCGCGTCCCCGGCACGGTCGGCCCGGTGGCCGAGGGAGCCCATCACCGCGGGCCAGATGTGGTGCAGTTCCTTGCGCCAGTACGCCCAGGAGTGCGTCCCCGGCGCGTACATGTGCGTCGTGACCTGCACCCGTTCCTCGCGCAGCGACGCGGCGAACTTCTTGATCTGCTGCGGGAGCGCCGCCTCGCCCAGCACGCTCGCCAGCACCACGTCAGGGGAGCGGCCCAGGTCCAGCCGTCCGGGAACGCTGTTGCCCACGGACAGATGGACGCGCGTCCCGCGGAAGGAGCGCGGCATCGCGGCGGGGTTGTGGAACCGCCAGACGTCGGCGTTGCGCACCGGGTCGCCCCAGACCTTCTTCATGTCGACGCCGACCCGCTGGGAGCCGAGCCCGATGGCCAGACGCACGGCGGGGTCGTCGAGGTCCACGTACGAACTCATCGCCGCCGCGTACCGGAACAGCCCGCGATGGTGTGCCGCGTAGTTGAGCGCCCCGAACCCGCCCATGGACAGCCCCACGACGGCGCGCGAGGAACTGGCCCGGTACTCCTTCTCCATGAGCCGCACGAGTTCGCCGGTGTGGAAGGTCTCCCAGCGGGGAGGGCCGGCGAACCAGTCGCTGTAGTAGCCGTCCTTTCCCGCGTCGGGCATGACGATGAGCACGTCGGACTTGCGCGACAGCTCTTCCAGGTCCGTCTCGCGCGTCCAGGCCGTGTAGTTGTCGTCACCGCCGTGCAGCATGTAGAGAACCGGGAAGGTGGCCTTCGGCCTCCGGTCCCAGCTCGCGGGAAGGATGACGCGGACCGGAAGGGACTTGCCCATGGCCGGTGAACTGACCGTGATGTCGCGCGTTCGCTCGTCGAGCGATTTCACGGCAGTGACACGGGCCTCCGCACGGGGAGACCCGGGCGTGCCTTTCCGGTCCCGCGCGACGGCGTCCGTCTCGGTCGAGACGAGAGCTGCCACGAGCCCCAGGCACACCAGATTCGTTCTCGCACACTTCACAAGAGAGAGCCACACGGCTCGGAGCATGACGAAACTCATCGCCCGTCAACGGCAGACACTCCGCCCGGCCGAAGGCAGTCGCCCGTACGGCAGAGCAGCGGTTGCGGCGCCCCAGGTCAGCGGTTCTCGTGGGAACAGTCGTGAGAAGTGAGCATGAATGGAGCTGACATGACATCGCCCCTGTCAGAAGCGGTCATCGCGGGTGCGGACGCTGAGACCCTCGAGTCCCTCCCGCTCCCGGACCACTTCCCGGCGGCCTGCGTGCGCGCCGCCGACGTCAACATGTTCGAGGGCGTCGAGGACAAGGACGTACGCAAGTCCCTGAACGTCGCGGACGTGCCGATGCCCGAACTGGCTCCCGACGAGGCGCTGATCGCCGTGATGGCGAGCGCGATCAACTACAACACGGTGTGGACGGCGATGTTCGAGCCGCTGCCCACCTTCCAGTTCCTCAAAGCCATGGGCAGAGGGGGCGGATGGGAAGCGCGGCACGACCTGCCCTACCACATCGTCGGCTCCGACGCCGCGGGCGTCGTCGTGCGCACCGGCTCCTCCGTGCGCAAGTGGAAGGTCGGCGATCACGTCTCGATCTCGCCGGCCTACGTCGACGAGCAGGACCCCGACACCCACCAGGACGGCATGCTCGGGCTCGGTCAGAAGGCCTGGGGGTTCGAGACGAACTTCGGCGGCCTCGCCCACTACGCCGTCGTGCGCGCCAGTCAGCTGATGCCGAAACCCGCGGCACTCACCTGGGAGGAAGCCGCCGTCAACCCGCTGTGCGCGAGCACGGCGTACCGCATGCTGGTCAGCGACCGCGGCGCGCGGATGAAGCAGGGCGACATCGTGCTGGTCTGGGGCGCGACCGGCGGACTGGGCTCCTACGCCGTCCAGCTGGTGCGCAACGGCGGCGGCATCCCGGTCGGCGTCGTGAACTCCGAGGAGAAGGCGCGACTGCTCAGATCCCTGGGGTGCGACGCCGTCATCAACCGCGAGGAGGTCCTCGGCGGCGACGACTCGCTCCTGCAACGCGCCGAGGGATGGAAGAGGATGGGCACGGCGATCCGCGACGCGGTCGGCGAGGACCCGCACATCGTCTTCGAGCACGTGGGCAGGAAGACGTTCCCGGCGTCGGTGTTCCTCGCCAGGCGCGGCGGAACGGTCGTCACCTGCGGATCCAGCACCGGCTACGAGCACACCTACGACAACCGGTACCTGTGGATGCGGCTGAAGCGGATCATCGGCAGCCACGGAGCGAACCTGCACGAGCAGTGCGAGGTCAACCGGCTCATCGCCCTGGGCGGCGTGGTCCCCGCCCTGTCGCTCACCTACCCCCTGGCGGAGGTCGGGGCCGCCACCCGGACCGTCCAGGCCAACGAACACATCGGCAAGGTCGGCGTGCTGTGCCTGGCGCCCCGTGCCGGGCTCGGGGTCACCGACCCCGAGGCCCGGGCCCGGATCGGGGAGGAGCGGCTGCGCCTGTTCCGCAGGTAGCCCGGGAACAGGCGCGGCGCGCGGATCACCGGGCGGGCAGCCCCAGGGCACGGGTGAGGTGCTCCGCGATGGTCTCGACGTGGGGCGGGTCGATGACGGACAGGTGGTCGCCGCCGACGGGGACGATCTCCAGGGACGGGCACAGGGGCGCCCACCCGAGGTCGGCGTCCTGGCGCAGATAGCGCGGGTCCAGAGCGGTGGTCAGCCGCTGCGGCTGCTGCGCCCGGTAGAGCACCACATGGCCGTCGTGGGGACGGGGCACGTACCGTTCGCCGACGCGGGCGTCGACGTACGAGGTCCGCTGGTGCTCCATGATCCCCGGGCTCATCTCCAGACCGGCGTCCGCGACGAGACGCATGATGACCTCGATCTGCTGCTCGTCCGGGGTGCCCGCCAGTTCCTCGTAGGGCAGCTCCAGACGGTGACCGTACGTCTGCTCGATGTACTCGGCGAAACGGCCGAACCGTTCGAGCAGGAACTCCGGCGACTCCCGTTGCTGCAGGGCGGCGGGCAGGATGGTGTCGATCAGCCCGAGGAACCCGACGCCCTGCCCCTCCTCCTTCAGCTGACGGGCCACCTCGTAGGCGAGACAGCCGCCGAAGGACCAGCCGAGCAGGTGGTACGGCCCGTCCGGCTGGATGCCGCGGATGAGCGCGCGGTAGTGGGCCGCCTTGTCCTCCATCGTGCTCAGCTCGTCGACGCGTTCCAGCCCGTACACGGGCAGCCCGGCCGGCAGCAGCTGCGTCAGGGGCAGGTACACCGAGGTCGGTCCGCCCGCCGGGTGGAACGTGAACAGCGGGGGGCGCGGCGATCCCGCGGGCGCCGGGCGCAGGGTGGTGACCGCGGAGGCCCCGGTCCGGTTGACCACGGGTCGGATCAGTTCGGCGACGGCCACGACCGTGCGGTGGGCGAGGACGGCGTCGGCCGTCAGCGCCAGCTGCGGATCGTCGCCGAGCCGCCGGCTGATGACGTCCGCCATGGCCGAGGCGGCGGCCAGGTCCCCGCCGGCGGCGGTGAAGTCCTCGCGGATGTCCTTCGGCCCGCGCCCCAGGACCTCCGCCCAGGCGCTCGCCACCAGACGCTCCGCGGCGTCCCTGGCGCCGAGGGAGGTCGGCAGCGAGGGCGGGGGCGACTGCGCCTGCCGCACGCTGTCCGGCGTGGAGGCGGCCAGGGGCGCCGCGGGGTCGAGTCCGAGCCGCTCCAGCACGGCGGAACCGAGCTCCCGAAGACAGGCGCCGCGCAGCAGCTGCGGGGCCGGCAGGTCGACGCCGAAGTCCTGGCGGACGGCGTTGCGGATGCGGACCGCCATCAGGGAGTCCAGCCCCAGCTCGGTCAACGGTGCCGTCTCGCTCAGCTCGTGGACGCCGAACCCCATGATGCCGGCCGTCCGCCGGACCAGGCGGGCGTACACCGAGTCCGGGGCGGAGCCGCCGAGCGCCGCGATGCCGTCCGGGCCGATCCAGTCGTCGACGACGACGGAGTCGTCCTCCAGGACGTCGGTGAAGAAGGGGATGGCCGACAGGCCGGGGAACGCCGCCAGCACGCGCTCCGGGTCGAGGTGGACGACCCCGACGTGCGTGCGGCCCAGGACGACGAGCGACTGGAGGGCGTCCATTCCCTCGCCCAGCCGGATGGGCTCCAGGGCCAGCGCCGGATTGCCGGCCGTCGTCGAGACGTTCTCCCACGGGCCCCAGGCGATGGACGTCGCCGGCAGGCCGACGGCCCGGCGGCGGTGGGCGACGGCGTCGAGCCAGGCGTTGGCCGCCGCGTAGGCCGACTGCCCCGGTGAGCCGAGCAGCGCGGCGGCGGAACTGTAGTTCACCCACCAGTCCAGATCGTGGGCGGCGATCGCCGCCTCCAGGTTGCGGGCCCCGACGGCCTTCGGCCGCAGCACCGTGTCGATGTCGCCGGCTTCGAGGTCGGTGATCACCCGGTCGAGCAGGACGCCGGCGCAGTGCGCGACACCGCGCAGCGTGTGGCCCTCGGCGAGGGCCGCGTCCACCAGGGCCTCGGCCACGCCGGGTTCCGCGATGTCCCCCTGGACCACGGCGACGGACGTCCCCCGGGCCTCCCACTCGGCCAGCGCCGCCCGGGCCTCGGGTCCGGGCTCCCGGCGTCCGTTGAGGACCACGCGACCGGCGCCCCGCTCGGCGAGACGGGCCGCGGTCGCGAGCCCCAGCCCGGTCAGGCCGCCGGTGACGAGGTAGGCGCCGTCGGGACGGGTGAAGACCACCTCGTCGCCGCGCCGGGGGGTGAGGTCGGCACGGGCGAGCCGGGCGGTGAGCCGGGTGCCGGTCCGCCAGGCGATCTCGTCGGCCTCCCCGTCGGCGAGGAGCTCCTCCACCAGGTCGTCGACCGCGCCGGTCTGCCGGTCGACGTCCACCGACGACGCCCTCAGCTGCGGCTGTTCCAGCGCCAGCACCCGGACCAGGCCGCGCAGGCAGGCGAGATGCGGCGTGCCCGCTTCGCCGGGCCCCGTCGACTGCGCCAGCACCGTGGCCATCCACAGCCGCGGCGGCTGCCGGCGCGTGTCGGCCGCCAGGCGGCGGGCCAGCCGGGCCGCCGTGCGCAGCGGCCGGACGTCGTCGTCGCGGTCGCGCTGCGGGAAGAACAGCACGACGGCGCTCGGGCCGTCCTGTGCCGCCTCCAGCCAGGCGTCGAGCGCGCCGTCGACGGCATCGTCCTGGGCGTCGGCCACGGTGAGCGCGACGCCCTTGGCCTCCAGGGCCGACGCGAGCGAGCCGGTGACGCCGCTCGCGGCGTCCGGTTCGTCGCTGACGAGCAGGACACGGTGCGGTCGGCCCAGCGGCAGGGGAGCGGTGGACTTCTCCCACTGGACGTCGTAGGCGCTCGTCTCGAGCGGCCGGGGCACCTCGTGCCGCTCGACGGGACGCAGCCGGACCCGCCGGGCGACGATCTCGCTGGTGTCGCCGCGGGCGGTGAGGTCCCAGTGGCTGACGGCGGGCTCCGCCGCGTCGTCGCCGTCCGCGGGCGTGCAGCGGATGTCGTACGCGGTGTCGAAGACGCCCGGCCCCTTGATGTGCAGGGACCCCACGCCGACCGGGACGCCGGGCGCGGAGGCGCCGGGGTCGCCGGATTCCGTGGCCGCGGAGCGCGCCGCTTCGAGCACGGCGCTCAACAGCTGCGCGTAGGACGGCCGGTGCGGATGCTGTACGTCCATCAGGGCGAAGTGCTCGACGAGGACCGGTTCCCCTTCCCGCTCCGGGAGGTGTTCCCCCTCGGCGGCGCTGTCACGGGTGACGCGGGCCGAGGCGTGACAGCTCCAGGTGGGCCCGGCGCCGCGGGCGTGCAGGGAGATCGTTCCCTCCGTCCCGGTGGCGGGCTCCCAGACCACGGTCACCGGAGTGCTGTCGGAGAGGGCGAGCCACTGGTGGACCTGGAGGTCCTCGACGCCGAGCCGGGTGATGCCCTCCCGGGCCCACAGGTCCAGGCCGGCCTCGATGACCAGTTCCGCGGCGTCCGCCAGGGTCAGGACCGCTCTGTCGTGGACCGTGCCGCGCGGGCCGTGCCGGCGGGTGCCGACGTCCGCCTGCCACAGCGCGGCGCCGCTCCTCGGGTCGTCGGTGCGCACCCCGAGCAGCGGGTGCCCCACGACCTCTTCGGAGCGGACGGGACGGGCGAACCAGAACCGCTCGTGCCGCCAGGGCGGCGTGGGCAGCGAGGTGCGCGCGCCGGCCGGCCACAGGCCCGTGTCCAGAGCGACGCCGGCGAAGTGCAGCCGGGTCAGCGCGGCGCGCAGCTCGACGGTGTCGTCGGTGTTCTTGTGCATGGTCGGGACGACCAGGGCCTGGCCCCCCGCCGGGATCGCGTCGAGGGTCTCGGCGAGCGGGACCACGGCGATCGGGTGGGGTGAGACCTCCAGGAAGAGGGTGTGGCCGTCCTCGGCGGCCGCGGCCACCGCCTGTTGCAGCCGGACCGGGCGGCGGACGTTGGCGCACCAGTAGTCCGCGTCGGCCGCGATGTCCGCACGGGGATCGTCGAGAGCGGTGCTGTACCACCGCGTGGCAGGGGTGCGCGGGCGCAGGCCGGCCAGGTCCTCGCGCAGGGGCGGCAGGACGGGGTCGACCTCGGTGGAGTGTCCGGCTCCGCCGACCTCCAGCAGGCGGGCGAGGTGACCCTGCTCGGTCAGCTCGTCCACCAGGGCGCGCACGGCGTCGGCCGGTCCGGCCACCGTGCAGCGCTGCGGGGAGGAGTGGACGGCGACCTCGACGCCGGGAAACCGGCTGAGGACGTCGGCCCGGGTCGGCGCGGGCAGCTCGATCGCGGCCATCGCGCCGGCGTCGATGGTGGCGAGGAGGGCGGACCGGCGGACGATGACGCGCAGTCCGTCCTCGGCGTCGAGAGCTCCGGCGACCACCGCGGCGGCGACCTCGCCCATCGAGTGGCCGATGACGGCGGCGGGTTCCACACCGTGCGCCCGCATGGTCCGCGCCAGGGCCAGCTGCATGCCGTACAGCATCGGCTGGACCCGGTCGACCGTCCCGTCGTGCGGGGTCGTGAGCAGGTCGGTCAGCGCGGAGCCGGTCTCCGCGAGGAAGGCCGGGTCGAGGGCGGAGACCTCGGCGGCGAACAGGGAGTCCTCGGCCAGCAGCCGTCGCCCCATGCCCTCCCACTGCGAGCCGTACCCGGAGAAGACGAACACCGGCCGGCGCGGTGTGGACGGTCGCGCAGCAGTGGCGTCGGCCAGCGCGGCGACCACTCCCGGAACCGTTTCTCCCCGGGCGAGCGCGGCGAGCCTGTCGGCCGCCTCGCGGCGGTTCCGCGCGACGACCGCGGCGCAGGACGGGCCCCGGCGGTGGGTGGCGAGCGTGTGGGCGAGGTCGGTGAGGGCGGGTTCGCCGTCGGCCGCCACCCACCGCGCCAGACTGGCGGCCACATCGGGGAGCCGGTCGGCGGACCGTGCGGACACCACCAGGACGTGCGGGCGTCCGGCGTCCTCGTCGTCGGCGGGCGCCCGCGCGGTCCCGGGGGCGGGCGGCGGCGCCTGCTCCAGGAGGACGTGGGCGTTGGTGCCGCCGAAGCCGAAGGCGGACACGCCGGCCCGTCCGGGGCGCTGTCCGTCGGTGGGCCACTCGGTCGGCTCGGTGACCACCCGTAGGCCCAGCTCGGCGAAGTCGATGTGCGGGTTGGGCGTGCGGAAGTGCAGGCTGGCCGGGATACGGCCGTGCCGCAGGGCCAGGGCGGTCTTGATCAGCCCCATGATGCCGGCGGCGCCCTCCAGGTGGCCCAGGTTGCTCTTGACCGACCCGAGGAGCAGCGGACGACCGGCCGGCCGCCCGGCTCCGACGACCGCTCCGAGAGCCGTCGCCTCGATGGGGTCCCCCAGCAGCGTGCCCGTCCCGTGCGCCTCGACGTAGTCGACGTCCGCTCCGTCGAGCCGCGCGTCGCGCAGCGCGTCGCGCAACAGGGCTTCCTGCGCGGCCGGGTTGGGCGCCATGAGCCCCGCCGACCGGCCGTCCTGGTTCACCGCGGTGCCCCTGATCACGGCCACCACCAGGTCGCCGTCGCGCCGGGCGTCGGCAAGCCGCTTGAGCACGACCACGCCGCAGCCCTCACCGCGGGTGATCCCGTCCGCCGAGGCGTCGAACGGCTTGCACCGGCCGTCCCCGGCCAGCGCGCCGGCCTGCTGGAAGGACGCCGTGACCGCCGGGGAGAGCAGCACGTTGACGCCCGCGGCCAGCGCGGTGTCGCACTCCCGGGCGCGCAGGCTGCGGCAGGCCAGGTGCACCGCCACGAGGGACGACGAGCAGGCCGAGTCGACGGTGATGCTCGGGCCACGCAGGTCGAGCGAGTACGAGACGCGGTTGGCGGCGATGCTGCCGGCGGCCCCGGTGCTCGTCCACGGCGTCAGACGCGCCGGGTCCGAGGTCGTCAGCTGCCCGTACTCCAGGGCGCTGAGGCCGACGAACACGCCGGTGGAGGTGGCCCGCAGGGAGTGGGCCGGGACTCCCGCGTGGTCCAGCGCCTCGCAGGTCACCTCGAGCAGCAGCCGCTGCTGGGGGTCCATGACCTCGGCCTCGTGGGGTGCGATGCCGAAGAACTTCGCGTCGAACCCCGCGACGTCGTCGAGGAAGGCGCCCCAGCGTGTGGTGGCCTCCATCAGCGCGGTGACGTCGGAGGCGGTGCCGGCGAAGTCGCGCCACCGTTCCTCGGGGACCTGGCCGACCAGGTCCGCTCCCGCCAGGAGCCGCTCCCAGAAGGCGTCGGGACCGCGCACGTTCGCGGGCAGCCGGCATCCGATGCCGACGACGGCGACGGCGTCCTCGTCGTCGAAGGCGGCGGACCCGGCTCCGGCGGATGCGCGGGCCTCCTCCTGCGTGCCGGCCGCGACGGGGTCCGCGTCGCCGGTCAGCGCGCCGATCAGCTGGGCGAGGGTGGGGTTCTCCCACAGCAGGGTGGCGGACAGCGGCCGGTCGAGCACCTTCTCCAGCTCACCGGTCAGCCCGACGGCGTCGCGCGAGGTCAGGCCGTACTCCGCCAGAGGGCGGGCGTCGTCCAGTTGTTCCGGGGAGATGCCGCAGAGGTCCGACACCAGCCGCACCAGTACCTCCCGCAGCGCCTCGGAACCCGGCCCGGAGCGAGCGTCTGGCGTGACGGGGGTGGTCCGGACGTCCTCCACGGGCTCCTGGTCTCCGCCTGGTCGCTTCATGCGGTACCGGTCTCCCTCTGTGCTCGGGTGTCGTCGCTCCAGGCACCCTGGAGGTAGTGCTCACGGCAGGCCCCGCGGGCGACCTTGCCGCTCGTGGTGTGGGGCACGGTGCCGGGCTGAGCCAGGACGAAGTCGTGGACGGCGACGCCGTGGCCGGTGGAGACCGCCGCACGGACCGCCCGTGCCGCCTCCTGGCGGACCCCGTCGGCGTCCGCCAGGTCGCGGGCGTGCTCGGCGACGACGACCAGGCGCTCCCCGTCGTCGGTGAGGACGGAGAACGCCGCCGTGTGATGACGGCGCACGGCCGGGTGGGCGCTCTCGACGGTCTGCTCGATGTCCTGCGGGTAGTGGTTGCTGCCGTCGATGATCACGAGGTCCTTGATGCGCCCGGTGACGTAGAGCTGGCCGCGGTGGCGCAGCCCCAGATCGCCCGTGCGCAGCCACGCCCGCGTCCCGTCGTCCGGGCCGTCGCCGTGGAGGGCGGCGCGGAACGTGGCCTCGCTCAGCTCCGGGCGGCCCCAGTAGCCGCGTCCGATGTTGGGGCCGCGCAACCAGATCTCACCGACGTGCCCGTCCTCCAGACGGACGTGCGTGACCGGATCGACGACGGCCGCCTCCTGGCCGGTGGGCAGGCCGCAGCCGACCAGGCGGGTCACGGATCCCGTGCCGGTGTCCTCGGCCACGCGTGCGACGCCGGCCGCGAGCGCGTCCCGGTCGAAGGGGGTGACGGTGGGTTCCTCGCCCGCCGGTGAGGCGGAGACGAAGACGGTCGCCTCGGCGAGCCCGTACGACGGGCGCATCGCGGTGGGCGCCACGCCGGCCGGGGCGAAGGCCCGCTGGAACCGTTGGAGCGTCTGCTCGGAGATCGGTTCGCTGCCGTTGACCATGGCGGCGACGGACCCCAGCGACAGCTCGCCGCGCTCCTCGTCGGTGACGCGGCGGGCGCAGTAGTCGTAGGCGAAGTTGGGGGCGGCGGTGATCGCCCCTTGGTGCGCGGTGAGCAACCGCAGCCACCGGACGGGCTGTTGGACGAAGGCCAGCGGGTCCATCAGCACGGAGGGGACATGGCCGACGAGGGGGAGCACGACCGCGAGGACGAGACCCATGTCGTGGTAGAGCGGCAGCCAGCCGACGGTGCAGTTGTGTCCCGGGCGGATGCCGTAAGCCTCAAGAGCCTGCCGGGCGTTGGCGCAGACGTTGGCGTGGGTGATCTCCACGCCGGACGGCACACGCGTGGAGCCCGAGGTGTACTGAAGGTAGGCGCAGTCCCCGGGGCGGACCGGGACGACGTCCCCGCCCGCCGCCGGGCCCCCGGCGACCGGCTCCGAGACCAAGTCCCGCTCGGTGACCACGCGTACGCGCAGCCCGTCCTGGTTCGCGCAGAACTTCTCGACGGTCGGCAGTGAGTCGGGGCTGGTGAGGGCGAGTACCGGGTCGGCGTCGGCGAGGACGGCGCTGAGCTTCGCCGCGTGGCCGGGCAGGTCGGGCGGGAAGAGGGGCACGGCGATCGCGCCGGAGCACGCGGCTGCGAGGAAGCCGACGACGTAGTCCAGGTTCTGCGGCGCCACGACGGCGACCCGTTCGCCGACCGCGCCGGCGCGGCGCAGGGCGGTCGCGAGCGCGTCCACCCGCCGCTCCAGCTCGCCCCACGTCAGGCTTGAGGGAACGCCCCCGCGGTCGCCGGCGAAGTCCACGAAGGTGAACGCCGTTTCGTCGGGTGTGCGTGCCGCGGCTTGAGCGAGATAGTGACTGATCGTGTCTCTCACGGTTTCCAGCACTAAGTCACCGAACCTTTGTCTGAGGAAGGGGGCTGACTCCTGGCAGTGGTGAAGGAACAGCCAAACACGGAGGGATGCCGGGCATCCAGTGACACGCCGAGGCGAATCGCGGGCCGAAAAGGTCGACGGAATACCCGCGAGTCGCCCTTGATATGCCCAGGGTGCGGCGTATGCAGGAGGGGATTTGAGAACGCGGCTCCCCTTCCGCATCCTTCCCCTATCGCACGAGGCAGGTATCGTGAGCCGACCGCGTGTCATCGCCCTTCTCGTGGCCGTTCTCCTGCCGTCGTTCATGACGGCTCTGGACAACACCATCGTCAATGTGGCGCTGCCCGCAATTCAAGTCGAACTCGCTTTGAACGACGCCGACTTGAAATGGGTTGCGGCTGTTTATCCGCTCACGCTCGCCAGCTGTCTCCTGCTGGGCGGACACCTGGCCGACACCGTCGGGCGGCGCGCGACGCTCCTGCTGGGCGTCGCGCTCTTCGGCGTGTCCTCGGCCGGCGGCACGACGGCGGGCTCGGGGGAGGTGCTGATCGCGCTGCGAGGGCTCCAGGGCGTCGGCGCGGCGCTGATCCTGCCGGCGTCGCTGGCCGTCATGGCGCAGGACCTTCCCGCCCGCTCGCGCAACGTCGCCTTCAGCGCCATGACCGCCACGCTGGCCACGGCGCTGGCCTGCGGCCCCGTCGTCTCCGGCGTGATGACCCAACACCTGGGCTGGGAGTCGGTGTTCGCGATGAACGTGCCGCTCGGATGCGTCAGCCTCCTCTTCGGCTGCGCCGTCCCCCGGCGCGCCCTCTCGGACCGCTCCCCGTCCGCGCGACCGGTCACGCTGTCCCTGCGTGTCGTCGCACTGGCCTGCTGCGCGCTGGCGGCCCTCGCCCACTGGCTGATCGAAGGGGCCGCGTACGGTTTCACCGGCATTCCCGTCGTCATCTCGGGAACCGTGTTCGCGGCCTCGGCCGTCGGTCTGTCGTACGAACTGACGCTCCGCAGAAACGCGGCGCTGCGGCTCCTCTTCCGGCAACGCCCCTACCTCGGCGGAGTCATCACCCAACTGCTGGGCGGACTGAGTGTGAGCGGGGTCTATTTCTTCACGTCGCAATTCCTCCAGAACGGGCTCGGACTCACCCCGACATCGGCCGGTCTCACCTTTGTCCCCCTGGCCCTTTCCGTACTCGCCACCGCCCCTTTCATCGGCCGTGTCGCGAACCGCTGGGGGGACGGAAGGGTCTCGGCCGCGGGCCTTCTCCTGGTCGGCTCGGGATTGCTGCTGATCGCCCTGGGGAGCCAGGGAGGAACCGTCGTCCATATCCTGCCCGGACTTTCCGTCGTCGGCTTCGGATCCGCGCTCGCCGTGCCACTGACCACCCGCGCCCTGGAATCCTCGCCCGATCACCTTTCCGGTGTCGCCGCCGGATTGTTCAGCGCGATCCGGGAGGCCTCCGGGGTCGTCGGGATCGCCCTCGTGGGCGCGGTCGTGTCCTTCGTGGAACAGGGCGCCGCCACCGCGGGAGCCGGAGAGACGGACGCCTTCCTCTCCGGCTACCAAGCCGGCCTGTGTCTGGCGGCGGCGCTGGTCGGGGCCGGCGCCCCCGTCGCGCTGTGGGCGCTGCGACAGGGCGGGGACACCCCGGAAGGCGGCAGGGAGGCGTCCCCGTACTCCTCGGAACAGGGACGGTGACGATCGACACGCCGACGTCGCCAGCCGTTCACCCCGGTGGCCTGCCGTGACTTGCCGGTGCACCTCGCACGCCCAGACTGGGAAGGAGCCTGCGCACCGGCGGGAGCCGGGCCGGCCCACAGTCACCCTCGCCTTCTCACACAGCACAGCCATGTCCCGCCCCTCTCCTGACGGAAGGAACAGGTATGGCCACGCTCCTCTACCGGCTGGGCGCCTTCGGGGCCCGGCGGTGGCGAACGATGCTGACCGGCTGGCTCCTCGTTCTCTGCGCCGTGGCCGCACTGGGCGTCTCCTTCGCCGGCGCGTTCCAGGCCAGCAACTCCATCCCCGGCTCGCCGACGGAGGAGGCGCTGACCCGGATGGAGCGGCACTGGCCGGCGCCGGCCGGCACGTCCGGGCAGATCGTCTTCCAGGCGCCGCCGGGCCACCGGGTGAGCGAGCCCGGCCTGCGCAAGTCCCTGGCCTTCGCCCTCGACGCGGCGGGACGCGTGGACGGGGTGATCCGGGTGAGCGACCCGGCCACGAGCGGCCGGATCTCCGGCGACGCGCGCACGGCGGTCGCCCAGGTCCTCTTCACCGAGCGGGACGGCCACGTGCCCGGCGCGACGCTGCGGGCCGTCGAGGACGCCGCGGCCGAGGCCCGCAGGGCCGGCTTCGTCACCGCGTACGGCGGCGAGGCCTACGCCCCGCACAGCTCGCCCTTCGGCCCCACCGAGACGGTCGGCCTCGCGGTGGCACTGGCCGCTCTGGTGATCACGTTCGGTTCGCTGCTCGCGGCCGGCCTTCCGCTGATCACCGCCGTGCTGGGCGTCCTCGGCACGATGGTCGCCCTGACCGGCCTGGCGTCGGCGTTCGACATCTCCGACAACGCCCCGACCCTGGCCGTCATGCTGGGCCTGGCCGTCGGCATCGACTACGCCCTGCTCATCGTCTCCCGCCACCGCGCCCAGCTCGCCGCCGGCGTCCCCGTCCGGGAATCCATCGCCCGGGCCACCGCGACCGCGGGCAGCGCCGTCGTCTTCGCCGGGGTCACCGTGGTCATCGCGCTGGCGGGACTGTGCGTCGCGGGCGTCCCGATGCTGACCTCGATGGGCCTCGCGTCCGCCGGGGCCGTGGCGGTCGCCGTCGTCGTGGCGCTCGCCCTGCTGCCCGCGTTGATGGGCATGGCCGGCCGCAGACTCGTCCCCGGGCCCGGATCACGCGCCACCCGCCTGGCTCTCCAGGCCGGCCGCAAGGACGGCCAGTCCGCTCTCGGGGTGCGCTGGACCGAGGGAGTGCTGCGCCACCCCTTGCGCACCCTGATCCTCGGCACGGCCGTCCTCGTCGCCACGGCGATTCCCGCCGTGCGGCTCCAACTCGCCCTCACCGACGAGGGCTCCCAGGCCGTCAGCACGTCCAGCCGTCAGGCCTACGACATGATCGGCGACGCCTTCGGGCCCGGCGCGAACGGGCCGCTGGTGGTCGTCGTCGAGGACGCCGACCCGCGGGCCGTCCGGGCCACGGCCGCAGCCGTGGTGGACGAGCTGGCCGGCGTCGAGAACATCGCGCACGTCAGCGGCGTCGAGGTGGCCGGGGACGGGAAAGCGGCCCGGGTCCAGATCGTCCCCCGTACCGGACCCCGCACCCAGGAGACCAGCGACCTGGTCTCCCGGCTGCGGGAAACGACCCGGTCCGTCGCCGACGCGCACCACACCTACGCGGCGGTGACCGGGCTGACCGCCGTCAGCGTCGACGTCTCCTCCAGGCTCGGCGGCGCGCTGGCGCCCTTCGCCGTCGTCGTGATCGGCCTCTCCCTGCTGCTCCTGCTGGTCGCGTTCCGGTCGGTCGCGATCCCCCTCAAGGCGACCCTGGGCTTCCTGCTGTCCATCGGCGCCGCCTTCGGCGCGACCGTCGCGGTCTTCCAGTGGGGCTGGCTGGCCGGCCCGCTCGGCGTGCCCAGTCTGGGCCCGGTGGCCAGCTTCGTGCCCATCATCGTCATGGCCGTCCTCTTCGGCCTCTCCATGGACTACGAGGTCTTCCTGGTGTCCGCCGTGCGGGAGGACTACGTCCGCCACCGCGACGCCCGCGCGGCGATCACCGCGGGAGCGCGCGCCTCGGCCCGGGTGGTGACCTCGGCGGCCGTCATCATGATCTCGGTGTTCGTCAGCTTCCTGTTCTCGCACGCCATCGACATCATGCCGATCGCGTTCGCGCTGGCCTTCGGCGTCATGGTCGACGCCTTCCTGGTCCGGATGACCCTGGTGCCCGCGGCCCTGGCCCTCCTCGGCGACCGGGCCTGGTGGCTGCCCGGACGGCTCGACCGGATCCTGCCCCGCCTCGACGTCGAGGGCGGGAACCTCCCCGGCCCCGGGGCGGCCGGGCCCGACGCCGAGGAACACCGGCCCGGCGAACCCGCGAGACGGTGACCGGGGCGGCACGAGGACCGCCCCGGTGAGCGTCGGTCATTCGTGCGCGATCGCCGCCAGCACGTTCATCCGGGACGCCCGCAGCGCCGGCAGCAGCGCCGCCACCACGCCCACGACCGCCGAACCGACGACCACCGCGACGATCGTGCCCCACGGGACGGCCAGGGCCTTCATCCCCTGGAGGGCCAGCACCTGCTGCGTGCACAGACCCCACACCAGCCCGAGCCCGAGCCCCAGCACCGCGCCGAACACGGCGATCACCACCGACTCCAGCCGGATCATCCGGCGCAGCTGACGCCGGGACAGCCCGATCGCCCGCAGCAGCCCGATCTCCCGGGTCCGCTCCACCACCGACAGCGCCAGCGTGTTGACCACCCCGAGCACCGCGATCACGATCGCGAGCCCCAGCAGCGCGTACACCAGGTACAGCAGCACGGCGATCTGGTCGTGCACCAGGTCCTTGTAGTCGGCCTGGTCGCGCACCTGCACCTGCGGATACGGGTCGAGCGTCCGCTCCAGCCGGGGCCGCAGCGCGTCGGCGTCCGTGCCGTCGGCCGCGTTGACGTACAGCGCGGAGTCCTGACCGCCCGGCACGTACTTCTCCACGGTCGCGATGCCGACGAACAGACCGCCCTGCATGCCGTAGCCCTCTGCGGCGTCCTGGTCGGTCAGCGCGCCGACCCGCAGCGACGCCGTCCGCCCGCCGGGGAACTGCACCGGCAGCACACTGCCGAGGCGCACGCCGTGGTCCTTCGCGAAGTCCACGTCCATGCCCATCGCCCCGTCGGCCAGCGCCGCCGCCGCGCCCCCCGCCGTGTACGTCACATGGGCGACGTCGTCGACCCGGTCGTCGTACCCGGCGGCCGTGGTCTCCACCCGCTTGCCGTCGGGCAGCCGCACGGCGAGCGGCGCGAACCGCTGCCGTACGACGAGACCGACGCCGTCCGTCGCGCGGACCTTGTCGGTGACCTCCTTCGGGAACGGCGTGAAGTTGGCGTTCTGGACGACGAAGTCGGCGCCCAGGGTCTGGTCGATCTGCTCGTCGAAGGACTTCGACATCGAGGCGCTCGCCACCGACATGCCGCCCACCAGGGCGAGGCCCACCATGAGCGCCGCCGCGGTGGCGCCCGTGCGGCGCGGGTTGCGCAGGGCGTTGCGCTGGCTCATCCGGCCGACGGAGCCGAACAGGGCGGGGAAGGCCGCGCCGAGCACCCGGATCACCGGACGCACCAGCAGCGGTCCGGCGATGACGGTCGCGATCAGCGTGAGGACGACGCCGAGGCCCAGCAGGGACGCCGAGGTCGCCGTCCGGGAGGCGGTCGCGCAGCCGGCGAGCGCGGCCGCGCCGATCGCGCCGACGACCACCCCGACCACCGCCCGCGTCTTCAGCGGGCGGCCGACGCCCGCGACGTCCGCGTCCGACAGCGCCGCCATCGGCGACACGCCCGCCGCGCGACGGGCGGGCAGGTAGGCGGCGACGAAGGTGACGCCGACGCCGACGACGTACGCCGTCACCGGGGTCGCCCACCCGACGACCATCTCCGTCGTCTTCAGGTTCATGCCGAGCGTGCCCATGAGCCGGATCAGGCCGGCCGCGAGGCCGATGCCGGCCGCGAGGCCCAGCGTCGAGCCGACCAGGCCGAGCAGCACCGCCTCGGTGAGCACCGAGCGCCGTACCTGGCGCCGGTCGGCGCCCAGGGCGCGCAGCAGACCCAGCTCACGGGTGCGCTGGGCGATCAACATCGAGAACGTGTTGACGATCAGGAACACGCCCACGAGCACGGCGATGCCCGCGAATCCGAGCATCACGTACTTGATGACGTCGAGGAACCCGCCGAGATTCTCCGCCGCCGACTTGGCCTGCTCGTCGGCGGTCTTCACGTCGTAGGGGCCCGCGCCGACCGCGGCGGCCACACGCGTCTTCAGCTGCTCGTCGGTGACGCCTTCCGCCGCTTCCACGGAGACGGCGGTGGCCAGGCCGGGCGAGCCCAGCAGCTCGGTCGCGGCGACCTTCGGGTCGAGGAAGACCAGTGCCGCGCCCGGGTTGGTGGTCTTGAACGTGGCGATGCCGACGACCTCGACCCGGAACGAGCCGGGCTGCGCCATCACGGTGAGCGTGTCGCCGATCCGCACGTGCTTCTTGTCGGCGGTGTCGGCGTCGAGCAGGGCCTCGCCGGCGCCCTTCGGGGCGTGACCGGAGGTCAGTTCCACGGGGCTGCGGTCGGTGACGTTCCAGCCGGAGGCGATGGTGGGGGCACCGGTGGTGGGCCCCACGGACTGGTTCCTGCTGTTCATGACGGTGATGTTCTGCACGCCCACGTCGGCGTGGGCGGAGGCCACCCCGGGGACCCTGGCCACCGTGCCGGCGAGTGAGGCGGGCAGCGTCCGCACCGCGCCCGTCGGCACGGAGGAGGTGATGTCGTCCTTCGGCTCGACGGACACGTCGGCCGCGGTGGAGGCGAACAGCCGGTCGAAGGTACGGGTCACCGTGTCGGAGAAGATCAGGCTCCCCGCGACGAACGCCACCGAGAGGATCACCGCGAGCGCGGACAGGAGCAGTCTGCCCTTGTGGGCGAGGAAGCTCCGCAGGGTCGCTCTGAGCACGGTCAGTCCTCCCCGACGGGCTCGCCGGCCCGGGCGGCGACGCCGTCCCCCTCGGCGGCGCGGGCGGTGTTCCCCCCGGCGAACAGGCGCATCCGCTCCAGCACGGCTTCGGCGCTCGGATGCTGCATCTCGTCCACGATCCGCCCGTCGGCGAGGAAGAGCACCAGGTCGGAGTGGGCGGCGGCGCCCGGATCGTGGGTGACCATGACGACGGTCTGGCCGAGGTCGTCGACGGCCTCGCGCAGGAACGCCAGGACCTCCAGGCCGGCGCGCGAGTCCAGGTTGCCGGTCGGCTCGTCCGCGAAGATCAGCTCGGGGCGGGAGGCGAGCGCCCGCGCGCAGGCCACGCGCTGCTGCTGGCCGCCGGACAGCTGGGACGGCCGGTGCCCCAGGCGGTCCCGCAGACCGAGCGTGTCGATCACCTGGTCCAGCCACTCCCGGTCGGGCTTCTGCCCGGCGATGTCCATGGGCAGGGTGATGTTCTCGGCGGCGTTCAGTGTCGGGATCAGGTTGAACGACTGGAACATGAAGCCGATCCGGTCCCGTCGCAGCCGGGTCAGGTCCCGGTCCTTCAGGCCCGTGATCTCGGTGTCGCCCAGCCACACCTGGCCGGCCGAGACGCTGTCCAGCCCGGCCAGGCAGTGCATCAGCGTGGACTTCCCCGAACCCGACGGGCCCATGACCGCGGTGAAGCGGCCGCGCACGACGTCCACGTCCACCGAGTCCAGGGCGAGCACGGTCGTCTCGCCGGACCCGTAGGCCTTGGTCAGCCCGCGGGCGCGGGCCGCCACGTCGTGGGCCGAGGCCAGGCCGGGGGCGTGCTCCGCAGCAGGTGTGGACAAGGTGCCTCCTCGCTCGGTGGACGTGCCGACGTTCCTGTCCGGCCGAGCCTAGTGTGACCGGGCCCACACCCGGAACGATTTTCCGACTCACGGCGCCTCGGGTCCGGCTTCCAGGACCCCCGATCCGGCGGCGAGCTCGCGGGCGCGGCGGGCCCGCCGGGGCTCCCGCCCGCGTGAGCCCGCCGCGCCGCCTGCTACTGGATGAAGGCGCGCACCTGCGCGTAGACGCCCGGGTCGCTGTTCATGTCGGTGTGGGAGACACAGCCGACGCCGACGTTGGTCGCCCCGCTCAGCAGCGCGGAGTCGTCCGGGTCGATCGCCGCGTCGCAGTTCGACCAGTAGGCCGCGTAGGAGACGCTCCCCGGCGTCTCGTCACCGGAGTTGAGCGCGGTGACGAAGGAACTGCCGGTCCGCATCTCGTTGCACGAGGTGTACAGCCACCCGCAGAGCGAGGCGACCGACGTGCCGTGGTTGGTGCCGGCGAGGGAGACGAAGTCGTCGACGTACGCGGTGCCGCCGAGGTTCTTGAGGTAGTAGCGGGAGCTGAGCGCGCCCATGGAGTGCACCACGAGGTCGACCTTGCTCGCGCCGGTCCGCGCCAGCACGTTCTGGATCTCGGTGGCCAACTGCCGTGCCGTGGCGGCGTTCGACTGGGACCAGGTGTACGACCAGGCGTCCAGCTCGGCCGCCGTGTAGCCGTCGGCCTTGAAGGAGGCCGCCCATGCGTTCCAGCTGCCGCCGGAACCGTTGAAGCCGTGCACGAAGACGACGGGGTTGCGGGTTGCCGCGTGGGCCGGGGGAGCGGTGAGGGAGAGTGACAGAAGGAGCGATGCGGCCAGGGCCGACAGGGCCGTGGCGATGCGACGCCGGGAGCGCTGCATGGTGCCTCCTGGAACGTGTGGGGTAGCCAGGAGTGTCAGGCCGGGTCTACGCGCGCCGCATCGGTGAAGTCGCCGGTCTTTACGGTTCAAGTAACCCGTCGGTAGCGTGATGTGTGTGGTGTCTCCGGTGAACCCCCCACGTCTTGACCGCACTTGGCCACCACCGCCCCCGGCTCTCGCCCTCCGCGAAGGGGTCCGGGTGCGGATCCTGCGTTCGGTGCACGGTGATCCGCGCGCCGCCGCCGCCCTCGCCGTCCGGCTGACCGACCGTCAGCTGAGCGGCTCCGACCCCCTGCCTCCCGAACCGGCCGCCCTGCTCACCGAGTTGCTCGCCCCGTACCGACGCGCCGTCCGGGCGCTCCCCGACGGAACCCGGCTGCTGCTCCTCCTCGCCGCCGCCGACCAGTACCCGCTCGCCACCCACGCCTTCCTGCGCGCCGTCGCCGCGGCCCGCCTCGACACCCGTCCGCTGGAGGCCGCCGAGGCCGCCGGCCTCGCCCACGCCACCGCCGGCGGCGTCGGATTCGCCGACCCCTGGACCCGGATCGCCGCCTACGAGACCGCCGCCCCCGCCGACCGGCGCGACGCCCACCGACTGCTCGCCCGCGTCCTGCACGGCGCGGGCGAGTCCCCCCGCCGCTCCTGGCACCGGGCGGCGGCCGCGCTCGGCCCCAGCGCCCGGCTCGCCGCCGAACTGACCGCGGCCGCCGCGAGGGCCCGCGCCGCCGGGGAACCCGCCCTGTCAGGAGTCCTCGCCGAACGCGCCGCGGACCTCGTCCCCGACCCCCGCGCCGGAGCCCGCCTGCTCGCCCGGGCCGCCGCCGACGCCTGGAACTCCGGCGACGGCGACCGCGCCCGCCTCCTCGCCGCCCGCACCGACACCCCCGCCCTCGACGGCGTCCTCGCCCTGCGCGCAGGGCACGCGGGCGAGGCGTTCGACGCGCTCACCGAAGGGGCCGCACGGGCCGCCGACGGCTCCTCGGACCGGGCGGGCGAGCACGCCCGCCACCTTCTCGCCCACGCCACCGAAGCCGTCGTCTACACCGGCGACCTGCGCCGCTGCCGCGAGGCCGTCCACCTCGCCCACCGGCTCGGCATCGCGCCGCCCGGCGTCCTCGGCTCGCTCGCCGCCGCCGTCGACGGGCGCTACGACGACGCCCGGGACCTGCTGGAGGCCACCGCCGGGCGGTGCGGACCGGGTGGCGACCCCACCCTCCTGCTGCACGCCGGCATCGCCGCCCTGATGCTCGGCGACCACACCCGCGCCGCCACCGCCACCGTCCGCGCGGCCGGAGCCGCCCGTGCCCGCGGGCTCACGCCCCTCGTCTCCCAGGCCATGGAGTTCCGCGCCCATGCCGATCTGTGGACCGGCCGCCTGCGCGCCGCCGAGGCCGCCGCCCTGGACGCCCTGCGTCAGGCATACGCCACCGGCCAGGACAACGGCGCCTGCCACCTCCAGGCCGCCCTCGCGATGTTCGCCGCGCTCACCGGCGACGCCGCCCTGTGCCGGGACCGGGCCGCCGCCGCCCGCTCGTACGCCCTCGCGCACGGCCTGGGCCTGCCCGCCGCGCTCGCCCAGTGGGCGCTCGCCCTGCTCGACCTGGGCTTCGGCCGCTTCGACTCCGCCGCCGCACGGCTGCGCGCCCTCGCCGGCCTCGGACCCGGTCACGGACACCGAGCCGTCCGCCACCTGGCCACCCCGCACTACGTCGAGGCCGCCGTCCACACCGGGGACACCCGGATCGCCCGCGCCGCCCACGCCGACTACGACCGCTGGGCCCACGCCGTCCGCAGCGCCGACGACCTCGCCCTCAGCGCCCGCTGCCACGCCCTGCTGACCCCCGGAGCGGACGCCGTCGAGCACTACCGCACCGCCCTCGACCTCCATGACCGGGGCACCCGCGCCCTCGAACGCGCCCGCACGGAACTGCTGTTCGGCGCCGCGCTGCGCCGCCTGCGCCTGCGCGCCGAGGCCCGCGACCGGCTGCACAGCGCCAGGGAGGCGTTCGAGGCCTTCGGCGCCCCGCACTGCGCCGAACGGGCCCGCGCCGAACTGCGCGCCCTCGGGGCCCCCGCCGACACCGCACGCCCGCCGCAGAACCGGACGCCCCGTCTGACCGCCCAGCAACTCCGGGTCGCCCGCATGGCGGCCGACGGCGCCACCAACCGCGAGATAGCGACCTGCCTCGCGCTCAGCCCCCGCACCATCGACCACCACCTGCGCGGCGTCTTCACCCGGCTGGGCATCCGCTCCCGCATCGAACTGGTCCGCCTGCTGGAGGAGGACCACGACGCCTGAACGACGCCCTACGGCTGTGCCCGGTTGCGGAACGCCTCCGCCTCCCAGGTCCCGTCCAGCCGCGCCGCCAGCCAACCGGGTGCCCGCGTACGGAAGTCGGCGGGCGTGAGCGCGCCGGCGCCCTCGGGCAGGGCGCCCAGCAGCGGCGCGCCGGCGACGTCCGGGAGGTCGGTGACGTTGCACCGCATCGCCAGATCCGGGGAGTCGGGCCAGCTGCCGATCACGACTCCCAGCAACTCCAGGCCGCGCGAGCGCAGTTCACGGGAGGTCAGCTCGGTCGTGTTCAGCGTGCCCAGGCCCGGCGAGGCCACCACCAGCACCGGCGCCCGCAGCAGCTCCGCCGCGTCGGCCAGCGTCGCGCCCGTCTCGTCGAAGCGCACGAGCAGACCGCCCGCGCCCTCCACCAGGACCAGGTCGTGTTCGGCGGCCAGCTTGGCGGCGGCCTCGGCGATCGCCTGCGGACGCACCGCCGGCCGGCCCGCCCGACGGGCCGCCGTCGCCGGCGCCAACGGGTCCGGGTAGCGGGCGAGTTCAGCCGTCGTCACCGGCCCGGCGAGTCGCACGACCTCGTCGGCGTCCCCGCGCTCGTCCGGCCCCACACCGGTCTGCGCGGCCTTCAGGACGGCCACCGAGCGGCCCGCCGCCCGAGCGGACGCGGCCACGGCGGCCGTGGTGACGGTCTTGCCGACCTCCGTGCCCGTCCCCGTGATCACCAGGATCGGCATGCTCATCCCTCCCGCGCCGCGGCGCACACCGCGCGCGCGATCCGTGCCACGTCCGCGTCACCGGTGACGTACGGCGGCATCGTGTAGACGAGGTCGCGGAACGGCCGCAGCCACACGCCCTCGCGCACGGCCGCGTCCGTGGCGGCCTTCATGTCCACGTCGTGGTCGAGCTGGACGACGCCGATCGCGCCCAGGACCCGGACGTCCTTCACACCGGGAAGCGCGGCGGCCGGTGCCAGCCCCTCGCGCAGCCCCGCCTCGATCCGCCGGACATCGGCGAGCCAGTCCTGCCCGAGCAGCAGCTCGATCGAGGCGCAGGCGACGGCCGCGGCCAGCGGGTTGCCCATGAACGTCGGCCCGTGCGCCAGCACCGGCACCTCGCCCCGCGAGATGCCGTCGGCCACCCGGGCCGTGCACAGCGTCGCCGCCATCGTCAGATAGCCGCCGGTCAGCGCCTTGCCGACGCACATCACGTCCGGCGTCACCGCCGCGTGCTCCGCCGCGAACAGCGCGCCCGTGCGCCCGAACCCGGTCGCGATCTCGTCGAACACCAGCAGCACGTCGTGCGCGTCGCACGCCTCGCGCAGCACCCGCAGATACGCGGGGGAGTGGAACCGCATCCCGCCCGCGCCCTGCACCACCGGCTCCACGATCACCGCGGCCAGCTCGTGCGCGTGCCGCTCGATCGCGGCGCGCAGCCGCTCCGCGTACGCCTCGTCGTACTCCGCGGGCGGCGCGTCCACGAAGACCTGACGGGGCAGCACCCCGGTCCACAGCTCGTGCATCCCGCCCTCGGGGTCGCACACCGACATCGGCTGCCAGGTGTCCCCGTGGTAGCCGCCGCGCCAGGTCAGCAGCCGCTGCTTGCCGGGGCGGCCCAGCGAGCGCCAGTACTGCAGGCACATCTTCGCCGCGACCTCGACCGACACCGAGCCCGAGTCCGCCAGGAAGACGTGTTCGAGACCGTCGGGCGTCATGTCGACGAGGAGCTTCGCCAGCCGTACGGCGGGCTCGTGGGTGAGTCCGCCGAACATGACGTGGCTCATCCGGGCCAACTGCTCCCGCGCGGCCGCGTCCAGCACCGGGTGGCCGTAGCCGTGGATCGCCGACCACCAGGACGACATGCCGTCGACCAACTCGCCCGAGCCGTCCGCGAGCCGCAGCCGGACCCCGCTCGCCGACTCCACGACGAGCGGTTCGGACCGGCCGGGCATCGGTCCGTAGGGATGCCACACATGGCGCCGGTCGAGGTCCAGCAGCTCCGGCACACCCAGCTCAGGCATTGGGCGCGAGGTCCGTCCCGGTGCCCCTGCGGCGCACGGCGACCAGGTCCGTACGGGGCGCGGCGGCCGTCGGCGCGTCGACGGAACCCTGGGCGCCCGCGCTCTCGTCCTCCTCGGCGGCTGTGTGCGAGCCGCACACTCCGCCGCCCTCGTGCGAGCCGCACCCGCCGCCGGCGTGGGAACCGCAGCCCGCGCCCTGCGCGGATCCGCACCCGGCCCCGGCCTCGGCGTGCGAGCCGCAGCCGCCGCCGGCCGCCACCCGGTGCTCGGGCAGCGTGACCTCGCCCGCGCCCTCCACCTCGAACCCGGCGTCCGCGATCATCTCCAGGTCGGCCTTGCCCGCCTGGCCCTCGCTGGTCAGGTAGTCGCCCAGGAAGATCGAGTTGGCCACGTGCAGCGCGAGCGGCTGCATCGTGCGCAGGTGGACCTCCCGGCCGCCCGCGATGCGCACCTCGACGTCCGGGCACACGAACCGCGCCATCGCCAGAATGCGCAGACAGCGCTGCGGGGTGAGGTGCCACTCCTTGGCCAGCGGAGTGCCCTCGAACGGGATGAGGAAGTTGACCGGCACCGAGTCCGCGTCCAGCTCACGCAGCGAGAACACCACGTCGACGAGGTCCTCGTCGCTCTCGCCCATGCCGGCGATCAGACCGGAGCACGCCGACAGACCCGCCGCGTGCGCCTTGCGGACGGTGTCCACCCGGTCGGCGTAGGTGTGGGTGGTCGTGATCTCGCCGTAGGTGGCCTCGGAGGTGTTGAGGTTGTGGTTGTAGGCGTCGGCGCCCGCCTCGCGCAGCCGCTCGGCCTGGCCGTCGGAGAGCAGCCCGAGGCAGGCGCACACCTCGACGTCCTCGTTCTGCTCCTTGATCGCCTGGATCGTCTTGGAGACCCGGTCCACGTCCCGGTCGGTCGGGCCGCGCCCGGAGGCCACCAGACACACCCGCTTGGCGCCGCCGGCCAGCCCCGCGGCGGCCGCGTCGGAAGCCTCGTCGGGCTTGAGCCAGGTGTACTTGAGGATCCCGGCCGTGGAGCCCAGCCGCTGGGAGCAGTAGGAGCAGTCCTCGGGGCACAGCCCCGACTTCAGATTGACGAGGTAGTTGAGCTTCACCCGTCGCCCGAACCAGTGCCGGCGCACCTTGCCGGCCGCGGCCACCAGTTCGAGCAGGTCGTCGTCGGAGGTGGCCAGCACGGCCAGCGCTTCCTCGCGGGTCGGCAGCTCGCGCCGAAGCCCCTTGTCCACCAGCGTGTTCAGCAGGTCCATGAGAGCCGATCCTGTCCTACCGACCCGCTCCGGGCCAAGGTAGGGATCACACAACACACCCGCTTCGAGGTGTGGGTATTGCCACACCATGGGGGACCGGCCGGCCCGCTAGTGTCTGTCCGCTACCTACAAAAGACCCGGAGGACCCATGGCGTTCGACTGGATCGACGAGCAGTCGGAGTCGCGCCGCCGCGCCGGACTCGTACGCACCCTGCGCCCCCGTCCGGCCGACTCCCCGCTGCTCGACCTCGCGAGCAACGACTACCTGGGGCTGGCCCGCCATCCCGAGGTCACCGAGGGCGCGGCGCGTGCCGCCCGGACCTGGGGCGGCGGCTCCACCGGCTCCCGGCTCGTCACCGGCACCACCGAGCTGCACGCCGAACTGGAGCGGGAACTCGCCCGGTTCTGCGGCACCGAGGCGGCCCTCGTCTTCTCCTCCGGCTACGCCGCCAACCTGGCCGCGGTCACCGCGCTGGCCCCGCACGGCTCGCTGATCGTCTCCGACGCGGGCAACCACGCCTCGCTCATCGACGGCTGCCGACTGGCCCGCGGCATCACCCAGGTGGTCGCGCACGCCGACCCGGACGCCGTGCGCAAGGCGCTCGGCACCCACGACGGCCCGGCCGTGGCCGTCTCCGACACGGTCTTCTCGGTCGACGGCGACGCGGCCCCGCTGGCCGCCCTCGCGCGCGCGTGCCGGGAGCACGGCGCCGGTCTGGTCGTGGACGACGCCCACGGCCTCGGGGTGCTCGGCGACGGAGGCCGGGGCGCCCCGCACGCGGCGGGGCTGGCCGGCGCGGACGACGTCGTCGTCACGGTGACGCTGTCCAAGTCGCTGGGCAGTCAGGGCGGGGCGGTGCTCGGTCCCGCGCGTGTGATCGACCACCTGGTCAACGCGGCCCGGACGTTCATCTTCGACACGGGACTCGCCCCGGCGGCGGCGGGAGCCGCCCTGGCGGCCCTGAGGCTGCTGCGGCGGGAACCGGAACGCGCCGCACGCGCGCGTGCGGTCGCCGGCGAGCTGCACGCCCGGCTGACGGCCGCGGGCCTGGAAGCGGTGCGTCCGGACGCCGCGGTCGTCTCCGTGCGGGCTCCGTCCCCGGAGCAGGCTCTGCGCTGGGCGGCCGACTGCCGGACGGCAGGCCTGGCCGTGGGCTGTTTCCGTCCTCCCTCCGTGCCCGACGGTGTCTCACGTCTGCGGCTGACCGCCCGCGCGGACCTCGCCGAGCGGCAGATCGAGCGCGCCGTACGGGTGATCGACGAAACACGGCCCTGAGCGGGTGCGCCACGGCCGTGCGCCGGGGGGAACGGGCAGGGGTCAGCGGAACGCGGCCGTGAAGCCCGTCCAGCTCTCGGGGGAGAAGAGCAGGGCGGGACCGTCCGGGTCCTTGGAGTCGCGTACGGCGAGCAGTCCGGACCACGGTCCCGAGCCGGGGCGGGCCGTCTCCACGCAGTTGTTGGCTCCCGTGCTGTGGCTGCTGCGCAGCCAGCGCAGACCATCCGGGCAGCGGGGGTCGTCGAGTTCGATGCTGGAAGGTACGTGCCGAGGCAGTGCGGTCATGGTGCCTCCTTACACGCCGTCACCTATCGCGGCGATGTATTCCAGGGAGTCCTCGGGCGAAAGCGCGTTCGCCTGCAGGGCGTTGAAGGCCTCCGTGTAGACCCGGAGGTCTTCTTTCCGCTCGAGGTAGAGAGTACTCGTCAAGTGGTCGAGAACAACCACGTCCAGATCAGAAGTGCTCGAAAATGAGAAGAGAACGAAAGGGCCGGTGACGCCGATATGCGCCCCGGCAGTGAACGGCAGTACCTGCAGCCTCACTTGGGGAAGCCGCGCCGCCTCCAACAGCCGATCCAGCTGCCGCGCCATGACCTCGGGGCCGCCCACCTCCCGGCGCAGCACGGCCTCGTCCAGCACCGCGTCCAGCTTCAGAGGCGGATGGGCCCGCAGCACCTCCTGCCGGGTCAGCCGCACCTCCACCAGCGTGTCCAGCCGTTCCTCGGAGACTCCCTCCACGGCGGCCCGGGTCACCGCGCGGGCGTACTCCGCCGTCTGGAGCAGGCCCGGGACCACGGTCGTCTCCAGTGTGCGCATCGCGCCGGCCTGGGACTCCAGGCTGATGAAGTCCCGGTAGGTGGGCGGCAGGACGCCCCGGTAGGCGTGCCACCAGTGGTCCCTTCCGCCGCCGCCGTCGTCCAGGCCGGCCAACGCGAGCATCACCTCGCGCAGTTGGGGGTCGCCCACGCCGTAGGCGTCCAGGAGTGCGCGCACATCGGCCGGTTTCGCACCGCTGGCGCCGGTCTCGATCCGGCTCACCTTCGACTGGTGCCAGCCCACGAGCCGCGCGGCCTCCCCGCTGGTGAGGCCGGCCCGGGTACGCAACGCCCGCAGTTCCGCGCCCAGTTTCCGGCGGCGCACCGCGGGACCGTGCTGCATGGACCGCTCCTCACTCCTGGGGGCCGTGCAAATACGCTCTGCGGTAGCAGAGTTCACCGCATCGGGCGACAGATATATGCACTTCTTGGTGGATCGCCACCCGGGCGCGACGCGGTGATGGCACTCTGGCGGCGAAGCACCAGTCCGGGACCGTACTCGAACCATCCGCACCGTGTCGGACTCCGGTCCCGTGGGAAAGGGACGACGTCGCCATGGCAGACCATCTGGAAGCCTCCCTCACTCTGCCGAGCGATCCCGCCTCGGTGTCCACGGCCCGCGCCTTCGCACTCGACACCCTGGGGGAGTGGGGACTCCCGGCGGACGCGGACGTGTCCGACACCATCCGCCTCATCGTCTCCGAACTCGCCACCAACGCCGTTCAGCACACCTTCGGGATGTCGCCCACCTTCACCGTGGACCTCGTGCTCGACCGTGACGAGCACCTGCGCATCGGCGTCACCGACAGCCACCCCCGCTTCCCCAGGCGCCTGCCGGCCGCTGTCCAGCAGGACAACGGCCGGGGCATGGTGATCATTCGCTGTCTCACCGCGGAGCACGGCGGCAGACTCCGCGTCCGCCCCACCCGGGAGGGCGGCAAGACGGTGTCGATCGAGCTTCCGTGGGTCCTCCCGGCGGAACCGGTCCCGCCGAGCCCCGCGCCCGCGGCGTGACGCGGCGGACAGGCCCGGGCGGCCGGCGGGGGCCGTGGCGCGGGACTACTTGACCCGGCCGTACCAGACGCTCTTGGTCCAGATCTTCTGCAGCCGCACCACGTCGCCCGTCTTCGGCGAGTGCCAGATCTTGCCGTTCCCGGCGTAGATCCCGACGTGGTAGACGCTCGACCCCGAGTGGAAGAACACCAGGTCTCCGGCCTTGCGGCCGGACGCCCCGATGTGGCGCGTCTTGTTGTACTGCTGGGCCGCCGTACGGGGCAGCGTCTTGCCCGCCTTCTTGTACGAGTACATCGTCAGCCCGGAGCAGTCGAACCTGTTCGGACCGGTGGCGCCGTACTTGTACGGAGATCCCTTCTTCGAGGCCGCGACCTGGAGTGCCTTCGTCGCCGGGGTGGCGGCCGCGGCGTCGGCGGCGACGCCCGGAACCATGATCGAGCCGCCCACGGCGGCGATGGCGAAAGCCGAGGCCGTACCGGCCCGGGCCATGAGCGACGGGACACGATTGAGCGCAGTCATGCGCAACCCTTCGTCAGCCGCCTGTGAAGGATGACCTGTCGGATTCGGGCTGACAAAGTTGCCCGGCCGCTCGCGCGGCTTCACCCCAAGGGCTGCTCGACCCGGCGCCTCCAGTGCGGAGACGACCGTGCCGGCGACCCGTCGTGCTTGGGTCCTCCACTCCTGCCGATGCACTTCTGTCGACCTGTCATCCGAACGGCGGCAGGACTCGGCGTCCGCGCGGATCGCCCCGCCGCTTGTGGCGGGGTCTTGTCGTCAGTCAGGGATCTTGGCCTACCGATGTCCGAAAATCCCAACGGAACCGAGTATTTGTGGGGTTACTCACCACTCACCTGTTCGGGTGAACAAGCTGATGATCGATCAGATGTCTGCCCGCCATAAGCCTCCGACCAGCACCGGAACCCCTCGCGTCTCCCGCGGCGCGGTTCCGGCGCGCAACCGCAAGGGTCCAGAAGGAGCAGCGAGAACTCCTCCGAACAGCCGTACGCCATTTGGTCCGTTTCGGCTCCGCACCGGACACGCGGCGCGCGCGGCCCCCATCCGGCCCCACGGACACCCCGTCAGCCGTCGGAGAGCGGCGGCACCGCGACGCGCGCCGCCCTGCGCTCCCCGTCCAGCACGCGCAGCGCCCGCGCGAGCGTCGGCGCGTGCAGTTCGTGCTCGCCCCGCTGGTGCATCAGCGTCAGGGCGTCCCGCAGCGCCACCGCCTTGCCCACGAGCGCCTGTGCCGCGCGCAGCCCACGGTAGGTGTCCCCGTGGCGGGCGGGGTTGATCCGGCCGAGCAGGTCGACCGCCTCCAGGTAACCGTCGATCAGCTCGGCCTCCGCGCGGGTCAGCGCGGGCAGCGGCGGCAGCTCGGGCAGCATCGGCCACTCACTCCGCGCCCGGGCCGGTCCGGCGGTCCGGCACGATCCCGTCCGCCAGGCCGTACGCCACGGCCTCCCGCGCGTCGAGGACCTGGTCCCGTTCGAGGTCCGAGGCCACCTGCCGCAGGCTGCGCCCGGTGTGCCGTGCGAGCAGCTCCTCCAGCAGGGTGCGGGTGCGGACCAGCTCCTCGGCCTGGATCGCCAGGTCGCTGGGCTGTCCCCGCACCGGCTCGGGCAGCGCCGGCTGGCTGAGCACGACCCTGGCCCCCGGCAGCAGGTACCGCTTGCCGGGCGCGCCCGCCGCGAGCAGCACGGCCGCGTAGGCGCCGGCCTGGCCGAGGCAGGTGGTCGCCACGTCGCAGCTGATGTAGCGGAGCGTGTCGTAGAGGGCGGTCATCGCGCTGAACGAACCGCCGGGCGAGTTGAGGTACAGCGAGACGTCACGGTCCGGTTCCCGGTGCTCCAGGTACATGAGCTGGGCCATCACGTCGTTCGCCGCGATGTCGTCGACCGGCGTCCCCAGCAGGACGATCCGCCCCTCCAGGAGCTTCGAATAGGGATCCAGGGTCCTGAACCCCGTGCCGGTGCGTTCGGTGAACTCCGGCAGGACATGGCGGGCGAGCGGTCGGGTCATGGGTGCCCCTCCTTCTGCTTCTGTACAGAATGTACAGGACGTACGTGACGTTAGAATGGGGCCATGGCCTACGAGATTCCGGTGACACAAGCCCGGGCCGAACTCGCCGACCTGATCAACCGGGTGGTGTACGGCGGTGAGCGCGTCGTCGTGACGCGGCACGGAAAGCCGCTGGTCGCCCTGGTCTCCGCCGCCGATCTGGAGCGGCTGGACGCGCTCGACGCGCCGACGGAGGAGCAGGTGATCAGCTCGGTCTCCACCGTCCGCGACCCGGCGCCTTCCGCTCCCGGCGAACAGCGGCGGTTCGGCATCGCCGCGGAACACCGAAGGCCCGGCGCCTCCTGAGAACGCCCGCGAAGGCCGGGCAGCGCGGCGAGCGCTGACGGTCGTGCCCGGCGGGGGGAGCGGGCCGGACGCCGCGCAGGGCGTTGCCCCGGACGCCGTGCCGGGCCCCGTGGTGGACGGCGGGTGATCGCGCATGGTTAACGTCCGCGAAACGCGGTCCAACTAGCCTGCCCCTCCACGCCACCAGGCGCGTCGCCCGTGGCCGCGGCAGCCGGGCCCCGCACGGTCCGGAGCGAGGATGTGAGGTGGGAAGGTGCAACTGACCCCGCACGAGCAGGAGAGGCTGCTGATCCACGTGGCGGCCGACGTCGCCGAGAAGCGCCGGGCCCGCGGACTCAGGCTCAACCATCCCGAGGCGGTGGCCCTCATCACCTCCCACATCCTCGAAGGTGCGCGGGACGGGCGCACGGTCGCCGAGTTGATGGCCTCCGGCCGCAAGATCCTCACCCGCGACGACGTCATGGACGGCGTGCCCGAGATGATCCACGACGTCCAGGTGGAGGCGACCTTCCCGGACGGCACCAAACTCGTCACCGTCCACGACCCGATCGTCTGAGAGGGGCCTCGATGATTCCCGGCGAGATCCTCTTCGACGAGGACCCGATCGTGTACAACGAGGGCCGCGAGATCACCCGGCTCACCGTGCTCAACACCGCCGACCGGCCCGTGCAGGTGGGTTCCCACTACCACTTCGCCGAGGCCAACCCCGGCCTGGAGTTCGACCGGGCCGCCGCCCGGGGCAAGCGGCTGAACGTCGCCGCCGGGACCGCGGTGCGCTTCGAGCCCGGCCTGCCCGTCGAAGTGACCCTCGTGCCGCTCACCGGCGCCCGCGTGGTGCCCGGTCTGCGCGGTGAGACCGGAGGCGCCCTCGATGCCTGAGATCTCACGCCCCGCGTACGCCGACCTGTTCGGCCCGACCACCGGGGACCGCATCCGGCTCGCCGACACCGATCTGCTCGTCGAGATCGAGGAGGACCGCTGCGGCGGGCCCGGACTCGCCGGCGACGAGGCGGTGTTCGGCGGCGGCAAGGTCATCCGCGAGTCCATGGGCCAGTCCCGGGCCACCCGGGCGGAGGGCACGCCCGACACCGTCGTCACCGGCGCCGTCGTCATCGACCACTGGGGGATCGTCAAGGCCGACGTCGGCATCCGCGACGGGCGGATCACCGGCATCGGCAAGGCAGGCAACCCCGACACCATGGACGGAGTGCACCCCGACCTGGTCATCGGCCCCGAGACCGAGGTCATCGCCGGGAACGGCCGCATCCTCACCGCCGGGGCGATCGACGCGCACGTCCACTTCATCTGCCCGCAGATCGCCGACGAGGCACTGGCCTCGGGGGTCACCACGCTGGTCGGCGGGGGCACCGGGCCGGCGGAGGGCTCCAAGGCGACCACCGTGACGCCGGGCCCCTGGCATCTCGCCCGCATGCTGGAGGCGATGGAGCAGTACCCGCTGAACATCGGCTTCCTCGGCAAGGGCAACACCGTCTCGCACGACGCGATGCTGTCCCAGATCCGGGGAGGGGCGCTGGGGCTGAAGCTGCACGAGGACTGGGGGTCCACGCCCGCGGTCATCGACGCCTCGCTGACCGTCGCCGAGCGGACCGGCATCCAGGTCGCCATCCACACGGACACCCTCAACGAGGCCGGATTCGTGGGCGACACGCTCGCCGCGATCGCCGGACGCGGCATCCACGCCTACCACACCGAGGGCGCGGGCGGCGGACACGCGCCGGACATCATGACCGTCGTCTCCGAACCGCACGTGCTGCCCAGCTCGACCAACCCGACACGGCCGTTCACGGTGAACACCGCCGAGGAACACCTCGACATGCTGATGGTGTGCCACCACCTCAACCCGGCGGTGCCCGAGGACCTCGCCTTCGCCGAGTCCCGCATCCGGCCCTCGACGATCGGGGCGGAGGACGTCCTGCACGACCTCGGCGCCATCTCGATCATCTCCTCCGACTCCCAGGCCATGGGGCGGGTGGGCGAGGTCGTCATGCGGACCTGGCAGACGGCGCACGTGATGAAGCGGCGGCGGGGTGCGCTGCCGGGCGACGGGCGCGCCGACAACCGGCGGGTGCGGCGCTATGTCGCCAAGTACACGATCAACCCGGCACTCGCGCAGGGGCTCGCGCGGGAGATCGGGTCGGTGGAGACGGGCAAGCTCGCCGACCTCGTGCTGTGGGAGCCCGCGTTCTTCGGCGTCAAACCGCACCTCGTCATCAAGGGCGGCCAGATCGCGTACGCGCAGATGGGCGACGCCAACGCCTCCATCCCGACCCCGCAGCCGATCCTGCCCCGTCCCATGTACGGGGCGACGGGGCGGGCCCCGGCGGCCAACTCGTTCAACTTCGTGGCGCCGCTTGCGATCGAGGACGGGCTGCCGGAGCGGCTCCAGTTGGGCAAGAGGTTCGTCGCCATCGACTCGACGCGCGGCGTCACCAAGGCGGACATGCGGGAGAACGACGCCAGGCCGCGTGTGGAAGTGGACCCCGACAGTTTCGCCGTGCGCGTCGACGGTGAACTCGTCGAGGCGACACCGGCGGCCGAACTTCCCATGGCCCAGCGCTACTTCCTCTTCTGAGGGTGCGACGACATGACACGGGCAGCGCTTCTGGTCCTCGCCGACGGCCGCTTCCCCGCCGGCGGGCACGCCCACTCCGGCGGGGCGGAGGAGGCTGTGAAGGCGGGGCGGATCACCGACGCGGCGTCGCTGGAGTCCTTCTGCCGGGGTCGGCTGCACACGGCGGGTCTGGTGGCGGCGGCGCTCGCCGCGGCGGCCGCGGCCGGGGCGGACCCTGCGGAGCTGGACGCTGCCGCGGACGCGCGGACCCCGTCGCCGGCGCTGCGGCTGGTCGCCCGGAGGCTGGGCCGCCAGCTGATGCGGGCCGCTCGCGCGACTTGGCCGGGTGCTGAACTCGACGCCGTGGCAGATCGGTTCCCCAAGGGCGCGCATCAGGCGGTGGTGCTCGGGCTTGCGGCCCGCTCGGCGGGGCTGGGGCCGGAGGACGCCGCGTACTGCGCGGTGTACGAGAGTGTGAGCGGGCCGGCTTCGGCTGTGGTGCGGCTGCTGAGCCTGGATCCGTTCGAGGCGACGGGGGTGCTGGCCCGGCTGGCGCCGTCGCTCGACCGGGTGGTGGACCGGGCGGTGTCCGCGGGGGCGGCCGTCCTGGCGGAGGGGGTGGAGGCGCTTCCGGCTGCTTCCGCGCCGCTGCTGGAGATCGGGGCGGAGGTGCATGCGCAGTGGTCTGTGCGGTTGTTCGCCTCGTAAGGGGTCTCGCCCCCGCCGCCCCTGCCCGTCCCCCGAACCGGGGACTGCCGCCCCGGACCCCCGCTTCGGCCCTGGACGGGCCTCGTCCTCGAACTCCCCCAGAGGGGGGACCCCCAGACGGGCTGGATGTCCTGGACGGGATCTGTGTGGAGCCGTCGGACGGGCCGGGTGCCCCGGAGGGGACCTGTGAGCTGCCGCCCGGCGGGCTGGATGTCCCGGACGGAACCTATGTGGAGCCGTCGGACGGGCTGGATCAACGCCTTGGAGGAGTCGTACATGCATCTTGATCGCTCTCATCACGGTCCCGCCGCCGTCAGCGCCGACGCCCGGCGGGCCGACGGGGCTCGCAGGGCCCTGCGGATCGGACTCGGGGGGCCCGTCGGGTCGGGGAAGACCGCAACTGTCGCCGCGCTCTGCCGGGAGCTGCGGGAGGAGTTGGCGCTCGCCGTCGTCACCAACGACATCTACACGCGTGAGGACGCCGAGTTCCTGCTGCGGGAGGCCGTGCTGCCACCCGAGCGGATCACGGCCGTCGAGACGGGGGCCTGCCCGCACACCGCGATCCGGGACGACATCTCCGCCAACCTCGAAGCCGTGGAGGACCTGGAGGACGCGGTCGGGCCGCTCGACCTCGTGCTCGTGGAGTCCGGCGGGGACAATCTCACCGCCACGTTCTCCAAGGGGCTGGTGGACGCGCAGATCTTCGTCATCGACGTCGCCGGCGGTGACGACATCCCCCGCAAGGGCGGCCCGGGCGTGACCACCGCCGACCTGCTCGTCGTCAACAAGACCGACCTCGCGCCGTACGTCGGCTCCGACCTCGCCCGGATGGCCGCCGACGCCAAGGCGCAGCGCGCCGAACTGCCCGTCGTCTTCCAGTCGTTGCGGAGCGGGACCGGGGTGGCCGACGTGGCCGCGTGGGTGCGGACGCGGCTCGCCGCGTGGACGGCGTGACATGAGCGGTGTGCGTGCCACCGCGCGGATCCGGGCGGTGGCGGACGGGCGCGGGGGGACCTCGCTGCCCGTCCTGGAGAGCGACGGCCCGCTCGCGTTGCGCCGCACCCGCGCGGGCTCGGGCGGCGAGGCCCGGGTCGTGCTCGTCGGGGCGATGAGCGGGCCGCTCGGCGGTGACCGCTTCGCGGTCGAGACCGTCGTCGGCAGCGGCGCCCGGCTCCGCGTCGGCTCGGCCGCCGCCACGATCGCGCTGCCGGGCCAGACCAAGGACGAGGCCCGCTACGAGGTACGGATCGACGTCGCCGACGGCGGTGAACTGCATTGGCTGCCCGAGCCGTTGATCTCCGCCCGGGGCAGCGACCTGCACGTCGTCACCCACGCCGACCTCGCACCCGGGGCGCGGCTGGTGCTGCGTGAGGAGCAGGTGCTCGGGCGGGTGGGAGAGGAACCGGGACGGCTCACCAGCCGTCTCGTCGTACGGGTCGGCGGACGGGCCGTGCTCGACCAGGAGTTGGCCTGCGGGCCGGGGGCGCCCGGCGGCTGGGACGGGCCCGCAGTGCTCGGGGACGACCGGGCGGTCGGGCAACTGGTCCTGGTGCGCCCAGAGTTCGAAAATCGACCGGTGCCGGCGCGGATTCTCGGGGACGGCGCCGCGCTCATGCCGCTCGCCGGGCCGGCCGCGCTGGTGACCGCCGTCGCCCCGGACGGGCTGCGTCTGCGGCGGCTGCTGGACGACGCCCTCAACCGCGTTGTCTGACCCGGGCGTTCATCCGTTCAGCGGGCGTGTTTCTCCGGTTATCGGATTGGCAAAGAACGTCGGCGACACCTGTTCCCAGCGGCCTCACAGCCGCGAGGATCCCCCGTGACTGTCACAACTAGGCACGGGGAGATTCCCACTTGAGGGACATACGACCGAACAGGCGGACCGCGGCACTCGGCTCGGCCGGCGCGCTCGTCGCCGCCACGCTGATCGCCGGCGCGGTCGCCGCGCCCACCGCGAGCGCGGCCGGCGCGGTGAGCGGGCAGAGCGCGCAGACCGGTCAGACCGGTCAGGACCGGGAGATGCGCGGCGCCGCCATCGCCGCGGAGCGCGCCGCGGCGGCCGGCGTCGACTGGCGGGACTGCCCCGCCGACTGGGGCCTGGAGAAGCCGATCCAGTGCGGCTGGGTCACCGTCCCGCTCGACTACGCCAAGCCCGACGGCAAGCAGATCAAGCTGGCCGTCGACCGCATCGGCAACACCGGGACGAAGGACGAGCGCCAGGGCGCCCTCGTCTACAACCCGGGCGGCCCCGGCGGCTCCGGCCTGCGCTTCCCGCGCCGGGTCACCACCAAGGCGCCCGTGTGGGCCAACGTCGCCAAGGCCTACGACTTCGTCGGCTTCGACCCGCGGGGCGTCGGCAAGTCCGCGCCCATCTCGTGCGCCGACCCGACGGAGTTCGTCAAGGCGCCCAAGGGCGACCCGGTCCCCGACAGCGAGGCCGACAAGCTCGCCCACATCAAGCTCGCCCGCGAGTACGCCGAGGGCTGCGCCGAGCGCAGCGGCGAGATGCTGCCCCACATGACCACGCCGAACACCGTGCGCGACATGGACGTCATCCGCGCCGCGCTCGGCGAGAAGAAGCTCAACTTCCTGGGCGTCTCCTACGGCACCTACCTCGGGGCCGTCTACGGCACGCTGTTCCCGGGCCACGTCCGCCGGATGATCGTCGACAGTGTCGTCGACCCGTCCAAGGAGAAGATCTGGTACCAGGCCAACCTGGACCAGGACGTCGCCTTCGAGGGCCGCTGGAAGGACTGGCAGGACTGGGTCGCCGCCAACGACGCGACCTTCCACCTCGGCGCCACCCGCGACGCCGTCCAGGCCAAGTGGCTCTCCCTGCGCGCCGCCGCCAAGAAGAGCCCCATCGGCGGGGTCGTCGGCCCGGCCGAGCTGATCTCCTTCTTCCAGAGCGCCCCGTACTACGACTCCTCGTGGATCCCGGTGGCCACCGTCTTCAGCAAGTACGTCGCCGGTGACACCCAGGCCCTCGTCGACGCGGCGGCCCCCGACCTCACGGACACCGCCGGCAACGTCACCTCCGAGAACAGCAACGCCGTCTACACGGCCGTCGAGTGCGCCGACGCCAAGTGGCCGACGAACTGGCGGACGTGGAACCGGGACAACACCCGGCTGCACAAGGACCACCCGTTCATGACCTGGGCCAACGCCTGGATGAACCTGCCCTGCGCCTTCTGGCCGGCCAAGCAGCAGACCCCGGTGAACGTCAAGAGCCACAAGGACCTGCCGCCGGTGCTCATCGTGCAGTCCGAGCGGGACGCGGCCACTCCCTACGGCGGCGCCGTCGAACTGCACAAGCGCTTCGAGGGTTCGCGCCTGATCACCGAGAAGAACGCCGGCTCCCACGGTGTGACCAGCCTGGTCAACTCCTGCATCAACACCCGGGTGGACGCCTACCTCCTCACGGGCAAGCTGGACGGCGCGGACGTGACCTGCGCCCCGCACGCCACGCCCAAGCCGTAAACGCCGCTTGCGGACAGTGAAGGGGGCGGCCCGGAGTGATCCGGGCCGCCCCTCTTCCGTGCTCGACGCCCCGTCAGCTCAGCGGCAGCCGAGGGAACTTGCGCGCCTTCTCCTTCGCCTCGGCCTCCTCCGCCTTGACCACCGCGGCGTACTGGTCGACGTACTCCTGCTCGGACAGCGTCAGGATCGCGTACATGATCTCGTCGGTGATCGCGCGCAGGACGGCCTTCTCGTTCTCCATGCCGGCGTAGCGGGAGAAGTCGAGGGGCTCGCCGAAGCGGATCGCCACCGGGCGGATGTTCGGGATCACCTTGCCGGGCGGCTGCGCCTCGAAGGTGCCGATCATCGCGCACGGCACGACCGGCACCCCCGCCTTCAGCGCCATCACCGCGACGCCGACCTTGCCCTTGTAGAGGCGGCCGTCGTGCGAGCGAGTGCCCTCGGGGTAGATGCCCAGCAGCTCGTCCTTGCTCAGCACTCCCAGCCCCTCACGGATCGCCGCCTGCCCGGCCTCCTTGCCGGAGCGGTCGACGGGGATCTGCCCCGCGCTGCGGAAGAAGGCCGCCGTGAGCCGGCCCTTGATCCCGGGGCCCGTGAAGTACTCGGCCTTGGCGAGAAACGTGATGCGCCGCTTGAGGATCGCCGGCATGAGGAAGTGGTCGGAGAACGACAGGTGGTTGCCCGCGACGATGGCCGCTCCCGAGTCCGGCACGTGCTCGAGGCCTTCGATCCGCGGCCGGAAGACCAGTCTCAGCAAGGGGCCCAGCAAGACGTACTTGAGCACGTAGTAGAACAAGGTTGCTCCTCACTCCGGCGGATCGGCGGGATGGCCGCCTGACCAGGGTCCTGCTCAGGGGCGCCGCCCAGCAACCCCGGGGAGCCGCGGGAGGCGACGAAGCGACCCGGCGAGCGCGCGAACTGCACATGCGTGCCCGGCGTCGACCGCCGCCGGTTCACAGACGCACGATCACCAACGCCGTGTCGTCCGTCGCGCCTCCGTGGGGCAGGAGTTCCAGGAGCACCGCGTCGGCCAGGGTCTCGGGGTCGTCGGCGCGGTGCCGGGCGAGGGAGTCGGCGAGGCGGGTCAGGCCGATGTCCAGGTCCTCGTGGCGGCGCTCCACCAGGCCGTCGGTGTACAGCGCGAGGGTGGCGCCCGGGTCGAAGGACGTGGTCGCCTGCGGGCGGGGTACCGGGTCGGGGCGCGCGTCCAGCGGGGGGTCGGTGGCCCGGTCGAGGAACTCCACCCGGCCGTCGGCGTGCACGAGCACCGGAGGGGGATGACCGGCGCTGCTGTAGGCGATGGTGTGATGGTCGAAGTCGATGAACGTGGTGACCGCCGTGGCGGACTCGGCGCCGTCCACGACATGGGCGTACCGGCCGAGGACGTCCAGTGCCTGGGCGGGGCCCACGGCGACCCGGGAGGTGGCGCTCAGGGCGCTGCGCAGTTGCCCCATCACCCCGGCGGCCTCCAGGCCGTGCCCCACGACGTCCCCCACGGACACGCCGATGCGCCGGCCGCCGACCAGGTCCACCAGGTCGTACCAGTCCCCGCAGACGTTGAGCGCGCCGACCGCGGGCCGGTAGCGCACGGCGGCTCCGGGATGACGTACCTGAGTGTGCGCGGGCAGCATCGCCTCCTGGAGGGCGAGGGCCACCTCGCGCTCGCGGGCGTGGGCCAGGCGCAGGCGCTCGTTGAGCTCCTGGAGTTCGCGGGCCCTGGTGTACAGCTCGGCCTCCAGCACCCGGGCCCGGCCGCCGGCCCCGCGGCCGCCGCGGGCGCGGATCAGCTCCGTCACCTCCTCGACGCGGTGCACGACGAGCGCCACCGACCCGTCGGGTCCGATCACCGGCGCGTTGACGGGGCTCCAGTAGCGTTCCTCCCACTCGCCGGGTCGCTCGGGCGACTCGACGTCGTAGCGCTGGAGGGCCATGGCGTCGCGTTCGCCGGTGGCCAGCACGCGGTGCAGCGAGGCCTCCAGGTTGCGCACACCGCTCGCGGCCGGGTCGTTGGGGTTGTCAGGGAAGACCTCGAAGACATGGCGGCCGATCATCTGCTCGCGCCGGCGCCCCGCCACCCGCAGGAACTCCTCGTTGGCGTCGGCGTACACCAGCTGGGGGGTCAGCAGGGCGACCATCCCGGGCAGGGCCTGGAACACCGCCGCGTAGTCGATCTCCGTGTCGCTCATGACCCGTGCCCCATCTGCCGGTTTTGCGTCATTTTCTCATGGGGGCGGGACGCGGGTTGTCCGGCTGAAGAGGACCGGGGCGGCGGACGGGCCGCGCGCCGTCACACGTCGGGCGAGGTCAGGGACTGCTCCGCCCAGATGATCTTCCCCTCGGGGACGAACCGGGTGCCCCAGCGCCGGGTGACCTGAGAGACCAGCAGCAGCCCCCGGCCGCCCTCGTCCGTGGTGCGCGGATGGCGCAGATGGGGTGCGGTGGCGCCGCCGTCGTGGACCTCGCACACCAGCGCCCGCCCGCGGATCAGCCGCAGCCGGATCGGGCCGACGGCGTACCGGATGGCGTTGGTGACCAGCTCGCTGACGACCAGTTCGGTCGTGAACGACAGCTCCTCCAGCCCCCAGTCGGCCAGCCGGCGCGTCGCCGCCTTGCGGGCGTCGGCGACCGCCGCCGGGTCGGCGGGCAGCTCCCAGACCGCGACCCGGTCGGCCGGCAGCCGCCGGGTACGGGCCATCAGCAGGGCCACGTCGTCGTGCGGGCGGTCCGGGACGAGCGCGTCGATCACGGTCCGGCAGCTCAGGTCGAGCGACGCCGCCCGGACCGCCAGGGCCTGCCGCAGCCTGGTCCGGTCCGTGTCGAGCGCCCACCGCTCGCCGTGCCGGGCCATCAGCCCGTCCGTGTGCAGCGCCAGCGTCGTGTCCTCCGGCAGCTCCAGCACGGCCGCCTCGAACGGCGGGCCGCCCACGCCGAGGGGCGGTCCCTGGGGCAGGTCGGCGAAGGTGACCCTCCCGTCGGCCCCGACCAGGGCCGGGGCGGGGTGCCCGGCGGCGGCCATGGCGCACCGCCCGTCCACGGGGTCGTAGACGACGTAGAGGCACCCCGCTCCCACTGTCTGCGCGCCGCCCCCGTCGTCGGCGTCCGCGTCGTCGCCGTCCTCGTGGGCCCGGCTGCCCACCAAATCGTCCAGTCGGGCCAGCACCTCCTCGGGCGGCAGGTCCAGGGCGGCCAGCGTCCGCACGGCGGTGCGCAGCCGGCCCATCGCCGCGGCGGCGTCGATGCCGTGCCCCGGCGCCTCGCCCACGACGAGGGCCACCCGCGCACCCGACAGCGGGATCAGGTCGTACCAGTCGCCGCCGAGGCCGGTCAGCTCGTCGGCCGGCCGGTAGCAGGCGGCCGCCTCGACGGCGTCCTGCCCGGGCAGCCGGTGGGGGAGAAGGTTGCGCTGGAGCGCCAGCGCCGCGTCCCGCTCACGGGTGTAGCGGCGGGCGTTGTCCACGCAGACCGCCGCCCGCGACACCAGGTCCTCCGCGAGGGCGACGTCGTCCTCGCCGAAAGGTTCCTGCGTGCCCCGGCGCAGGAAGGTGGCGACGCCGAGCGTGGCGCCGCGCGCCCGCACCGGTACGACGAGCACGCTGGGCGGTCCCGCGTCACCGGCCACCGCCGGGAGCGCCGGACCCCACGCGCCGTCCTCGTCCATGAGCCGCTCGACGCTCCACGGCTGCCCCGAGGCCAGAACGCGCACGGGCGGCGAGTCCCCGCGGTAGACGACGACCTCGCCACCGGCGGCCCCCGCCGCCGAACCCCCCTGCTCCCCACACGCGCCGCCCGGCCGTCGCCCGGCCCGCCGCAGGGCCACGGACCCGCCGGGCCTCGCCGGCTGCCGCGCACCGGGCTCCGCACCCCGGAACACGGCCTCCAGGAGATCCACGGCGACGGCGTCCGCGAACCCCGGCACCGCCACCTCGGCCAGCTCCTGCGCCGTGCGCCCGATGTCCAGACCGCGGCCGATGTGCCGGCCGGCCCGGTCCAGCAACGCCAGGCGCTGCCGGGCCCGATGGCGGTCGGTGATGTCCACGACCGTGTAGTAGACGCCCATCGGATGGCCGTGCTCGTCGTCGAGCCGGGTGAACGACAGCATGTGCGCCGTCTCCCGGTGCGGAGCGGCGCGCAGCCGTCCCACGTGCTCGTACCCGAGGACCGGCTCACCGGTGTCGAGGACGTGCCGCATCTGCGCCTCCACCGCCCGGGCGTCGAAACCGGGCTGCACGTCGGCCAGCCGCAGCCCGAGCCGCCGCTCGGGCGGCCCGCCCCCGAACCGGCTGAGCGCCGCGTTCGACCACACGAACCGCAGATCGGTGTCGACGACCGCGATGCCCACCGGAGCCCCGTCCACCATCTGCTCCAGCACCGAGCGGTTCATGCTCCAGCCGGGCGCGTCCCCGATCTCGTTGAGCAGCGCCAGCCAGCGGGCCGGGCCGCCGGGCTCGTCGGCCGAGGTGATCCGCGCCATCACCGGCACCGGCTCCTGGTCCTTGCGGCGGGCGGACAGCAGCCCCGCCCACCCGCCGTCGCGACGGCACCGCTCCAGGACGTCCGGCACCCGCCCGGCGTCCCCCGGGGTCAGCAGCCCGGCCAGGTCCTTGCCCACCGCCTCGTCGCCCGCGTACCCCAGCAGGCGCTCGGCGTCCCTGGTCCAACTGGTCACCACACCCCGCGCGTCGAGCAGCAGCGGCGCGGCGTCCGCCACGTCGAACCCCCGACGGGCGACGCCGTCCTCGTCGTGTGAGCCCACGGCTGACCTCTCTGTCGCTGAGAGTGGTCTACCATCTCCGGCCCCCATCTTCACCCTCCTCACCGGCGCCGCAGGCGAGGCGAGAGAAGCGGAAGGTTTCCTTCCGGAGGGGGGCTGTTACGCGAGCACCTTGGCCAGCGCCCCCAGAGCCGCCGTCAGCTCCTCCTCGGTGATCGTCAGGGGCGGGGCCAGCCGGATCGTGGAGCCGTGGGTGTCCTTCACCAGGACGCCCTCCCGCAGCAACCGCTCCCCGATCTCCCGTCCCGTCCCCACCGCCGGATCCACGTCGACCCCCGCCCACAGTCCGCGTGCGCGGAAGCCGACGACGCCCCGCCCGACCAGAGCGGCCAGCCCCTCCCGCAGGACCGCTCCCAGCTCCGCCGCCCGCCGCTGGAACCCGCCCGTCTCCAGCAGCTCCACCACCGCCGTCCCCACCGCCGCCGCCAGCGGATTCCCGCCGAACGTCGACCCGTGCTCGCCCGGACGCAGCACGCCCAGCACGTCCCGCCGGGCCACCACCGCCGACACCGGCACGATCCCGCCGCCCAGCGCCTTGCCCAGCAGCACCACGTCGGGGACGACCCCCTCGTGCTCCACCGCCAGCGTCCGCCCCGTCCGGCCGAGACCCGACTGGATCTCGTCCGCGATGAACAGAGCGTTCGCCCGGCGGGTCAGCTCCCGCACCCCCGCCAGATAGCCGTCGTCGGGGATCACCACGCCCGCCTCGCCCTGGATGGGCTCGATCAGCACCGCCGCCGTCGTCTCGTCGACCGCCTCCTCCAGCGCCGCGAGATCGTTGTACGGCACGATCCGGAAGCCCGGCGTGAACGGACCGAACCCCGACCGCGCCGTCTCGTCCGTCGAGAAGCTCACGATCGTCGTCGTGCGGCCGTGGAAGTTATCCGCGGCGACCACGATCGTCGCCCGGTCCGCCGGCACGCCCTTCACCTCGTACGCCCACTTGCGGGCCACCTTGACGCCGCTCTCGACGGCCTCCGCGCCGGTGTTCATGGGCAGCACCATGTCCAGTCCCGTCAGCTCCGCCAGCCGTTCGGCGAACTCGGCGAGCCGGTCGTTGTGGAACGCGCGGGACGTCAGCGTCAGCCGGTCCAGCTGGCGGTGCGCGGCCTCCACCAGAGCCGGGTGCCGGTGGCCGAAGTTCAGCGCCGAGTAGCCGGCCAGCATGTCGAGATACCGGCGGCCCTCCACGTCCTCCACCCATGCCCCCTCGGCACGGGCCACGACCACGGGCAACGGGTGGTAGTTGTGCGCGAGGACGGGCTCCTCGGCCCGGATCAGCTCGGCGGAGGTGCGCGCGGGGGCGGTGACACGGGCGGGAGCGGTCATGAACGGATCTCCTGAGTGCAGCACTTGATGCCACCGCCGGCCTTCTGGAACTCGGACAGGTCGACGGGGACGGGGACGTAACCGCGCTCCTCCAGACGCGCGGCGAGGGCCTCGGCCCGCGGGGCGATGAACACATGACGGCCGTCGGACACGGAGTTCAGGCCGAACGCGAACGCGTCGTCGCGGGTGGCGAGCACCGCGTCCGGGTACAGCCGCGCCAGCACCGCCCGGCTGCCCGGCGAGAACGCTTCCGGATAGTAGGAGACGTTGTCGTCGTCGAGGACGAACAACGCCGTGTCCAGGTGGTAGAAGTGCGGATCGACCAGCGTCAGGCTGATCACCGGGTGGCCGAAGAACTCCTGCGCCTCCCGGTGCGCCTCCCGGGTCGTGCGGAACCCGGTGCCGGCGAGCACGTACCGGCCCGTCCACACCAGGTCCCCCTCGCCCTCGCACACGGACCGGGGCCGGTGGACCTCGTAGCCCGCCGCCTGGAACCAGGTGTCGTAGTGGGCGGACTCGCCGCGCCGCTCCGGCGCGTGGAACAGCGAGCCGAACACCCGGCCGCCGACGACGACCGCGGAGTTCGCCGCGAAGACCATGTCGGGCAGTCCGGGGGCCGGCTCCACGGAGTCCACGGTGTGTCCGTGGGCGCGGTAGGCGCGGATCAGCGACTGCCACTGCTCCCGCGCGAGGTCGACGTCGACGGGGGTGTCGGGACGCATCCACGGATTGATGGCGTACCGCACGGCGAAGTGTCTGGGTTCGCAGACCAGGAAGCGCCTGGAGCGGGGCGTACGGGCGCCGGTCACGGTGTCGGTCACAGAGGGGTCCCTCCGCTTCACTGTCTCCCAAGGCGTTCGACCGGCGTCGGGCACCGGCGTCGACGTGGGGTTGACACCACGGTAGAAAGCCGGGGGACGCCCGACAAGCGACGAGCGCTGCGTGTCAACGCACGATCACTGCGTGTCGACGCCGTTCAGCGCACTTCTGCTGCGTCGTCCGGGGCGGCGTGGGTGGCACCGGCCTCCGGGCTCTCCGGCAGCAGATGCGACAGCACCATCACACTGATCGTCTTGCGGATGAACGGCTCCACCCGGATCCGCTCCAGCACCTCCTCGAAGTGCTGCACGTCCCGCGCCCGCACGTGCAGCAGCGCGTCCGCGCCGCCCGTCACCGTCATCGCGGCGGTGATCTCCGGATGGTTGCGCACCACCTCCGCCAGCCGCCGCGGCGGCGCGGCCCCCTCGCAGTACACCTCCACGTACGCCTCCGTACGCCACCCCAGCGCCGACGGCTTCACCGTGGCCGTGAACCCCGTGATCACCCCCGACTCCCGCAGCCGGTCCACCCGCCGCTTGATCGCCGTCGCCGACAGTCCGATCGCCGTCCCGATCTCGGCGAAGCTCGTCCGGGCGTTCGCCATCAGCGCGGTGAGGATCTTCCGGTCGAGCTCGTCGAAGAGGGCGGGTCCGCTGTTCATGCGGGGACTGTATCCAGCGCCGACGGCCGGGCACCGCATCCGGCGGACACGTCCACGTCCGGTCCATGTCCAGGCCTGTCGATCGCGCCTAGACTCCACGTCCATGCTGCGTGTCCTCGCCGTCGACGACGAACGTCCCTCGCTGGAGGAGCTGTTGTACCTCCTCGACGCCGACCCCCGGATCGGCAGCGTGGAGGGCGCCGGTGACGCGACCGAGGCGCTGCGCCGGATCAACCGCGCGCTGGAGTCCGGCCCCGGGGGCCCGGAGGCTGTGGACGTCGTCTTCCTCGACATCCAGATGCCCGGCCTCGACGGCCTCGACCTGGCCCGGCTGCTCACCGGGTTCGCCCGCCCGCCGCTGGTCGTCTTCGTCACCGCCCACGAGGACTTCGCCGTCCAGGCCTTCGACCTCAAGGCCGTCGACTACGTCCTCAAACCCGTCCGCAGGGAACGCCTCGCCGAAGCGGTCCGCCGGGCCGCCGAACAGCGCGGCGCGGCCCCCCGCATACCCGTCCACGAACCCGATCCCGACCAGATACCCGTCGAACTGGGCGGCGTGACCCGGTTCGTCGCCGTCGACGACATCACCCACGTCGAGGCCCAGGGCGACTACGCCCGGCTGCACACCGACCGCGGCAGCCACCTCGTGCGGATACCGCTGTCCACCCTGGAGGAACGCTGGCGCGCCCGCGGCTTCGTCCGCATCCACCGCCGCCATCTCGTCGCCCTCGGCCACATAGGCGAACTCCGCCTGGGCGCGGGCACGGTCAGCGTCGTCGCCGGCGGCGAGGAACTCCAGGTCAGCCGGCGTCACGCCCGTGAGCTGCGGGACCTGCTGATGAGGAGGCCGTAGCCGTGCCGCAGGACCCCGCCGAGCGCCGCGTCGTCGTCACCGGCCCGCCCCGCGGCGGCAACCGGCGCGGCCGGCGCGCCGTCGGCTACCACCGCCCGCGCGCCGAGATAGCCGAGCAGACCACCCTCGGCCACACCTACGTCCGCTCCCTCATGCGCACCCAACTGCGTTCCGCCCTCACCGTGTTCGCCGTCCTCGCCCTCCTCGTCGGCCCGCTGCCCCTGCTGTTCGCGGCGCTGCCCGACGCCCGCCGCCTTCAGTGGGCGGTCCTCGGCTTCGGCGTACAGGCCCCGCTGATCCTGCTCGCCCGCTGGTACGTCCGCCGCGCCGAACGCAACGAACGCGACCTGGTGCGCCTGGTCGAGGACCGATGAAGCACCGACACGACCCGCACCCGGGCGACGTGGGGGCCGACGCCCGATGAACCCCACGTTCGCCGTGCCCGCCGTCGCCCTCGTCGTCGTGGCGACCGTCCTCGTCGGCGCCTTCGGTCTGCGCATCTCCCGCACCACCTCCGACTTCTACGTCGCCTCCCGGACCGTCGGCCCCCGCCTCAACGCCGCCGCCATCAGCGGCGAGTACCTCTCCGCCGCCTCCTTCCTCGGCATCGCCGGACTGGTGCTCGTCCAGGGCTCCGACATGCTCTGGTACCCGGTCGGCTACACCGCCGGCTACCTCGTCCTGCTCCTCTTCGTCGCCGCCCCGCTGCGCCGCTCCGGCGCCTACACCCTCCCCGACTTCGCCGAGGCCCGCCTCGCCTCACCGGCCGTCAGACGCCTCGCCGGCGCCTTCGTCGTCGGCGTCGGCTGGCTCTACCTGCTGCCTCAACTCCAGGGAGCCGGACTGACGTTGACGGTCCTCACCGGCGCGCCCGACTCCCTGGGCGGACTGATCGTCGCCGTCGTCGTCACCGCGACCGTCGCCGCCGGCGGCATGCGCAGCATCACCTTCGTGCAGGCCTTCCAGTACTGGCTCAAGCTCACCGCCCTGCTCGTCCCGGCCCTCTTCCTGGTCCTCGCCTGGCAGGGCGACGGCGCCCCCCGGCACGCCTTCGCCGAACCCCCCGCCTTCCGCGAACAGCGGACCGTACGCGTCGACGACACCCTCGACCTCCGTCTGGAGCGGCCCCTCACCGTGACGGTGACAGGGACCGTCGACGGCCGCCGCCACGAGGCCGCCGAGCTCCGCCTCGCCGCCGGCGCCCACCGCGTCGAGCGCGGCACACGCCTCACCTTCCCTGAGGGCTCCGCCGTCCCCGCCGCCGGCCGGGGCGGCGACGGCGGCATGTCCACCTCTCTCGCCGCCGGCCGTGAGGAACGCCCCCTGTACGCCACCTACGGGCTGATCCTCGCCACCTTCCTCGGCACCATGGGCCTGCCGCACGTCGTCGTCCGCTTCTACACCAGCCCGCACGGCGTGGCCGCCCGCCGCACCACCGTCGCCGTCCTCGCCCTCGTCGGCGGCTTCTACCTGCTGCCGCCCCTCTACGGCGCCCTGGGCCGCCTGTACGCCCCGGAACTCGCCCTCACCGGCGACGCCGACGCCGCCGTCCTCCTGCTGCCGGACCGCATGATCGGCGGCCTCGGCGGGGATCTGCTGGGCGCGCTGGTCGCCGGCGGGGCCTTCGCCGCGTTCCTGTCGACCGCCTCGGGCCTGACCATGGCCGTGGCCGGCGTCCTCGCCCAGGACGTACTGCCCGCCCGGGGCGTGGGCCACTTCCGGCTGGGCACCACACTGGCCATGGCGGTGCCGCTCGCGGCGAGCCTGCTGGTCGGCGGACTCCCGGTGGCCGACGCGGTGGGGCTGGCCTTCGCCGTCTCGGCGTCCTCGTTCTGCCCGCTGCTCGTCCTCGGCATCTGGTGGCGGCGGCTGACCCCGCCCGGCGCGGCCGCCGGGATGCTGGTCGGCGGCGGCTCCGCCTTCGCCGCCGTCGCCGCGACCATGGCGGGCCTGCCCGTGACCGGCACCCCGCACGCCCTGCTGGCCTGGCCGGCCCTGTGGTCGGTGCCCCTGGGCTTCCTCACCATGATCCTCGTCTCCCTGGCCACCCCGGCCAGGGTCCCGGCCGGGACGGCGGCGATCCTGGCCCGCTTCCACCTGCCCGAGGAACTGCGCGCCGAGGAACTGCGGGAGGTGCGGGCATGAGCGGCTTCCTCGCCGGCCTGTGCATAGCGATCCTGCCCTTCCTCGCCGCCGGCTTCTGGCTCGGCCGGCGCACCGCCCGCCCGGAAAGCCTCGGCGGCCTCGGCACGCCCGTCGAACACGCCACCTTCCAGACCCTGCACACCGCCTCCCTGGCCGCGCCCCCGCTCAGGGCCGGCCTCACCGAGGAGACCGCCCGCAGATCCGCCCGCCGGCTGCGCACCCTCCTGGGCACCGACGCCCTGTGCCTCACCGACCACCGGCGCGTCCTGGTCTGGGACGGCGTCGGCGCGCACCACCGCCGGGAGATCATGGCCCGGCTGGCCGGCCCGCTGGACACCGGCCGCGGCGAGGCCTTCCCGCTGACCTGCCACGCCCCCGACTGCCCCGTCCGCTGGGCCGTCGTCGCCCCGCTCACCGTGGACGACCGGGTGCACGGAGCCCTCGTCGCCTGCGCGCCCCGCGAGTCCGCCGTCCTCGTCCGCGCCGCCGGCGAGGTGGCCCGCTGGGTCAGCGTCCAGCTGGAGCTGGCCGACCTCGACCGGTCCCGCACCCGGCTCATCGAGGCCGAGATCAAGGCCCTGCGCGCCCAGATCTCCCCGCACTTCATCTTCAACTCGCTCGCGGTGATCGCCTCGTTCGTGCGCACCGACCCCGAACGCGCGCGCGAGCTGCTGCTGGAGTTCGCCGACTTCACCCGCTACTCGTTCCGCCGGCACGGCGACTTCACCACCCTCGCCGACGAGCTCCACGCCATCGACCACTACCTGGCGCTGGTCCGCGCCCGCTTCGGCGACCGCCTCGCCGTCACCCTGCAGATCGCCCCCGAGGTGCTCCCGGTCGCGCTGCCCTTCCTCTGCCTCCAGCCCCTGGTGGAGAACGCCGTCAAACACGGCCTGGAGGGCAAGGCCGGCACCTGTCACATCCGGATCACCGCCCAGGACACCGGCGCCGAGGCCCTCGTCGTCATCGAGGACGACGGCGCCGGCATGGACCCCGACCTGCTGCGCCGCATTCTCGCGGGAGAGGTCAGCCCGTCCGGCGGCATCGGACTGTCCAACGTCGACGACCGGCTCCGCCAGGTCTACGGCGACGACCACGGCCTGGTCATCGAGACCGCGCCCGGGGCGGGCATGAAGATCACCGCACGGCTGCCGAAGTACCAGCCCGGCGTGCACTCCGCCGCCCGCCCCGAGCAGTGATCAGCTCGCGCGCGTCACCACCAGGGCGAGCGTGACCAGTCCGAGCACGACCCAGCCGAACCACAGCCAGCCGTTGCTGCCTAGCGCCACCGTGTAGGCGGTCACCACGACGAGACCGCCGAGGGTGAGCACCCCCATGGTCTTCGTCGAACCGTCCGTGGAACCGGGCATCGCGACACCCTCCTCCGGCACACCCTCCTCAGGGCGTGTCCCCCTCCATGGTGCCCTGGTTCCGGCGCTCATGGTGCGAGGACCCCATGGGAACCCTCAGCCCCGGCGAGCGTTCAAGGAGGCCAGATACGCGTTGTAGGCCTCCAGCTCCTTGTCGCCGTCGCGGTCGGCGGCCCGGTCCTCGCGCTTGGCCTGGCGCTGCTCCGAGCGGTACCACTGGAACAGCAGCGCGATCAGCACCAGCACCGAGGGGATCTCGCTGAACGCCCAGGCGATCCCGCCGGCCGCGTTCTGGTCCGAGAGCGGGTCGACGCCGAGGGAGGCGGGCGGGTTCTCGAACGACTTCACCATCGGCGCGGTCGCCATCATCAACGCGATGCCGAAGAACGCGTGGAACGGCATGCCGGCGAACAGCTCCAGCATCCGCATCAGATAGCCGGGCCGGTTGGGCCCCGGGTCCACGCCCATGATCGGCCAGAAGAACACCACGCCCACGGCGAGGAAGTGCACCATCATCCCGACGTGGCCCGCCTTGGAGCCCATCAGGAAGTCGAAGAGGGGCGTGAAGTACAGCGCGTACAGGCTCGCGATGAACAGCGGGATCGTGAACGCGGGATGGGTGACGATCCGCATGTACCGGCTGTGCAGCAGCATCAGCAGCAGCTCACGCGGCCCCTTGCGGCCCCGGCCCGCCGTCGGCAGCGCGCGCAGCGCCAGCGTGATCGGCGCGCCGAGCAAGAGGAGGATCGGCGACAGCATGCTGATCACCATGTGCTGCACCATGTGCACGCTGAACATGACCATGCCGTAGTCGTTCAGCCGGGTGCACATCATCAGCGCGACGGTCAGCACGCCGGCGACGTACGACACGGTCCGCCCGACGGGCCACGCGTCCCCGCGCCGCCGCAGCCGCAGCACCCCCCACGCGTACAGGCCGAGCCCCACCAGACAGGCGACGAGGAAGAACGGGTCCGCCGACCAGTGAAGACCCCGCCCCAGCGTGAACGGCGGCAGATCCATGGTCGTGCCGTGCCCGCTGTGATCCATTGCGCCGGCTCCTGATTCGTGGGGGGTTCGTACGATTCCAGCCCCCCAAGACTAGAGCTGCCCCCGGCGATCTCCGTCACCGGGGGCAGCTCACACAGGCACCGTGCCTACAGGACGGTCTCCGCCTCCTCGTAGCGCTCGACCGGCACGGTCTTCAGCGTCTCCACGGCCTCCGCCAGCGGCACCATCACGATGTCCGTGCCCCGCAGAGCCGTCATCCGGCCGAACTCGCCCCGGTGCACCGCCTCCACGGCGTGCCACCCGAAGCGGGTCGCGAGCACCCGGTCGTACGCCGTCGGCGTCCCGCCCCGCTGCACGTGCCCGAGGATCACCGGCCGGGCCTCCTTGCCGAGCCGGGACTCCAGCTCGACCGACAGCTGCCGGGCGATCCCCGCGAACCGCTCGTGGCCGTAGATGTCCTTGCCGCCCTCGTCGAAGGCCATGCTGCCCGGCTTCGGCTTGGCGCCCTCCGCGGCCACCACGATCGCGAACCGCTTGCCCGCCTCGAAGCGCTCCCCGACCCGCCGGGCCAGCTCCTCGACGTCGAACGGACGCTCCGGCACGACGATGGCGTGCGCGCCGGCCGCCATGCCGGAGTGCAGCGCTATCCAGCCGGTGTGCCGCCCCATGACCTCCACCACGAGCACCCGCTGGTGCGACTCCGCGGTGGTCTTCAGCCGGTCGAGGGCCTCCGTTGCGACCCCGACGGCGGTGTCGAAGCCGAAGGTGACGTCGGTGACGGCGATGTCGTTGTCGATGGTCTTGGGCACGCCCACGACGGGCAGCCCAGCGTCCGACATCAGCCGGGCCGCCTTGAGCGTGCCCTCGCCGCCGATCGGGATGACGGCGTCGAGGCCGAGCTCCTCGACGTGGCCCTTCGCCCGCTCCACGCCGTCCCGCAGATGGGAGGGCTGGACACGGGAGGAGCCGAGGATGGTCCCGCCGCGGGCGAGGATGCCGCCCACCGCGTCGAGGTCGAGCTTGAGGTAGTCGCATTCCAGGAGGCCTTTCCAGCCGTCCCGGAAGCCGATGACCTCGTCGCCGTGGTCGGCGACGGCGCGGTGCACGACGGACCGGATGACGGCGTTCAGGCCGGGGCAGTCGCCGCCGGACGTGAGGACACCAATGCGCATAGCCCGATAAACCTTCTCCATGGGGGCCGGGTCCGGACCACGCTGTCCGGCTCGATCCCCGCCACCCTAGCGGCAGGAGGGGGCGGGGCCGAAGCACACGTCCGCCTGCTGGACGTGCCCGCTCACCTGTGCGGACGCACCGTCAGACGGGCTGCTGACGCTGCCCCGAAGAGCAGGTGAACACACCGTCGGACAGGTGGCCGCGCGCCGGTGCTCAGGCAGGCTGCTGCGCGGAGGCGATGCGCTCGTCGCGGAGCGCCTCGTACCAGCGGTCGTCGATCGGCGGGAGCGCGTTCACGTCGAGCGCCAGCTTCAGCAGCAGGTCCGCGATGAGCGGGTTGCGCGCCAGCACCGGGCCGTGCATGTACGTGCCGAACACCGTGTCGTTGTACGCGCCTTCGGTGCCGTCGCCCGTGCCGTTGCCCCGGCCGAGCTGCACACGCGCGAACGGGCGGGCCGTGGGGCCGAGGTGGGTGACGCCCTGGTGGTTCTCGAACCCGGTCAGCGGCGGCAGTCCGAGACGCGGGTCGATGTCGCCCAGCACGTCGCCGACGCAGCGCTCGCCCTCCCCTCGCGTGGTGGTGACGTCGAGCAGACCGAGGCCCGGCTCGCGCTGCCCGAGGTCGTTGACGAACTCCTGGCCGAGGATCTGGTAACCGGCGCACACCGCGAACACGATCGCGCCGTTCTGCACCGCCTGGTACAGGTGCCCGTCGCGGCGCAGCCGCTCGGCCGCGAGCCGCTGCGGACGGTCCTCGCCGCCGCCGATCAGGTAGATGTCGCCGGAGGTGGGGATCGGCTGGTCGCTGCGCACGTCCAGTCGCGCCACGTCCAGGCCGCGCTGCCGCGCCCGGCGCTCCACGACCAGGACGTTGCCCTGGTCGCCGTAGGTGCTGAGGAGGTCCGGGTAGATCCAGACGACCCGCAGCTGGTTGTCGCTCATCAAGTGATCGTCCCTCGTGCTCAGTTGCCGACGCGGCGGCGCAGGTCCTGGAAGGCGGTGTAGTTGGCGATGACCTCGATCCGGCCGGGCGGCGCCATCTGCACGGCCTGGTCGATGTCCTCGCACACCTGGAAGTGCTGGTTCGCGACTTCCAGACGCACCGCGAGGTCCAGCTTGCGGTCGCCGATGACGAAGATCGGGTGGCCGGTCAGCCGGGTGTAGTCGACGTCCCACAGCCAGGAGGTGTCGGTGCCGTCGGCGCCGCGCGCGTTCACCGACAGGATGACCGGGGTGGGCGGCGGGTCGATCAGGCTGAACGTCTCGAGCCAGCCGGCCGGGTTCTTCGCCAGCAGCAGCCGCAGGTCGCGCTGCATGAACTGGACGACGTCGTAGCGTCCGGCGACGGCCTGCACCTGGTACATCCGCTCCAGCGCCACCTGCGGCGGCACCCCGAAGACGGCGGCGACGGCGGCCGAGGAGGCGGCGTTGGCCTTGTTCGCGCGGCCCGGCAGCTGGAGATGGATCGGCCAGGCGGAGCCGTGCGGGTCGAGCACGTGGTCGCCGGAGAGCACCCAGCTGGGCGTCGGTCGGCGGAAGCCGCACTCGCCGCAGAACCAGTCGTCGCCCGGACGCTGCATCACACCGCCGCAGGACGGGCAGGACCAGGCGTCGTCCTTCCACATCTGCCCGGCGGCGACCCAGACGACGTTGGGGGAGGAGGAGGCGGCCCACACCACCAGCGGGTCGTCGGCGTTGGCGACGACGACCGACTTGGAACCGGCCAGCCCCTCACGCCAGTTCTCGGCGAGCATGCGGGTCTCCGCGGCGCGGTCGAGCTGGTCGCGGGAGAGGTTGAGCAGGGCGATGCACTTGGGGGCGGTGTCGCGGGCCACGCCCGCGAGGTACTTCTCGTCGACCTCGATGACGCCGTATCTGGCCTCCGAGCCGCCCGCGAGGGCGGAGGTGATGCCGGCCGGCATGTTGGCGCCCAGCGCGTTGGAGACGACCGGCCCCGCGGCCCGCAGCGCCTCGGCGATCAGCCGGGTCGTGGTCGTCTTGCCGTTGGTCGCCGACACCAGGACGACGTCCAGGTTCTGGGCGAGCCGGGCGAGGAGGTCGGGGTCGAGTTTCAGCGCCACCCGGCCGCCGATCACCGAACCGCTGCCGCGCCCTGCGGCGCGGGACGCCGCCGCGACCGCCTTGCCCGCGGTCACCGCCAGCTTGGCCCGCGGCGTGAGCGGGTCCGAGTTGCCTGCCATCAGTTCTCGATCCTCCTTGCGTACGCGCCGCGCTTGAAGCCTGTCGGCACCTGGTAGGTGGTCAGCCTATCGAGATCCAATCGCACTCCCGAATCCCGGCACCGTTCGACGTCACGCACGGCATGCGCGTGTCAGGAAGGACCGTACCCTTGCGCCATGCGACACGGCTCCATCCCGGGCGCCCGAGGGCGGGTCCGGCCCCTCATCCTGCTCGGCGATCCCGTTCTGCGGGAACCCTGCCGGGAGGTCACCGACTTCGGCCCCGAACTCGCCCGTCTGGTCGAGGACATGTTCGCCACGATGTACGCGGCCCAGGGCGTGGGCCTGGCGGCCAACCAGGTGGGGGAGTCCCTGCGGGTGTTCGTCTACGACTGCCCGGACGACGACGAGGTCCGCCATCTGGGCCATGTCGTCAACCCGCGCCTGGTGGAGGCGGACGGGCTCGTGTTCCGCGGCCCGGAGGGCTGTCTGTCCCTGCCGGGTCTGGAGGCGGGCACCGAGCGCCACGACCACGCCGTGGTCGAGGGCTTCACGGTGACGGGCGAGCGCCTGCGCGTCCACGGCACGGGATTCTTTGCCAGATGCTTGCAACACGAGTGCGACCACCTGGACGGCACGGTGTACGCGGACCGGGTCACGGGATGGCGCGGGCGCAGGCTGACGCGTCAGGTGGCGCGGGCCTCCTGGCGTGGGTGAAGGTCAGGTCAGAAGCCGGGGCCGCCGACCCTGTCCCCCGCGGCGGCCAGCCGGCCCCACAGCAGGTCGGCGAGGCTGCGCACCAGCTCGGCCCGGCTGCACGGCCGCTCGCCGAGCCACCAGTCGCCCGCCGCGTGCATCATCCCGACGATCCCGTGTCCCCAGACGCGGGCGAGCTGCTGGCTCCCGGGTCCGAGGTCCAGCCGGTCCTCGATGACCTGGGCCAGCTCCTCACCCATCCGCCGCAGCAGCGGAATGGAATGCTTGCCGACGTCGAACCCCTGGTCACCGCCCTGGCCGGCGTCGGCCGGGTGCATCAGGAACCGGTACACCTGGGGCCGGGCCTCGATCGCCGCGAGGTAGGTGTCCAAGGTGGCCTCGACCCGGTCCCGGCGCTCGGCGGGCGCGTCCAGCGCGGCCCGCAGCGAGTCCAGCAGCGCGTCCGTGTGCCGTTTGGCCAACGCCGCGTAAAGTCCGCCCTTGTCGCCGAAGTGGCGGTAGAGGATCGGCTTGGTGATGCCGGCCTCGGCGGCGATCGCGTTCATCGAGGCCTGCGGGCCGTCACGCAGCACCACCCGGTCCGCGGCCTCCAACAGCTCCCGCCTCCGGCGGTCGGCGGATCGCTGCTGCTCGGTCCGCTGCGTGGTGTCCATGATCTCTCCCCACCCGTGCTGTTTCGATGGCGCCTGCGCAAACTAACACCTGACAGCAGCCTGACATCGAACGGGCTGACGGGCGGTCGTCAGGAGTTGACTTTTACTACCGACCGGTAACACACTCCTGTTACCGCAAGTAACACGCACGTCAAGGCGTGCGGCCGCCGCTGGAGGGGTCATGGCCGAGTTCACCATGGAGCTCAACGACGAACAGAAGGAGGTCCGCGACTGGCTGCACGGGTTCGCCGCCGACGTCATCCGCCCCGCGGCCGCCGAATGGGACGAGCGTGAGGAGACTCCCTGGCCGGTCATCCAGGAAGCCGCCAAGGTCGGCATCTACTCCCTCGACTTCTACGCCCAGCAGTACTTCGACCCCACCGGCCTCGGCATCCCCATGGCCATGGAGGAGCTGTTCTGGGGCGACGCGGGCATCGCCCTGTCCATCGTCGGCACCGGCCTCGCCGCCGTGGGCGTCCTCGCCAACGGCACCGAGGAGCAGATCGGCACCTGGATTCCCCAGATGTACGGCGACGCCAGCGACGTGAAGGTCGCCGCCTTCTGCTCCTCCGAGCCCGACGCCGGCTCGGACGTGGCCTCCATGCGCACGCGTGCCGTGTACGACGAGGCCAAGGACGAGTGGGTGATCAACGGCACGAAGACCTGGGCGACCAACGGCGGCATCGCCAACGTCCACGTGGTCGTCGCGGTGGTCGACGCCGAGCTGGGCTCCAAGGGACACGCCTCCTTCATCGTCCCGCCGGGCACGCCCGGGCTGTCCCAGGGCCAGAAGTTCAAGAAGCACGGCATCCGCGCCTCGCACACCGCCGAGGTCGTCCTGGAGAACGTGCGCGTCCCCGGCTCCTGCCTCCTCGGCGGAAAGGAGAAGCTCGACGAGCGGCTGGCGCGCGCCCGGGAGCGGGCCAGGGCGGGCGGCGAGCGGGTGAAGAACGCGGCGATGGCCACGTTCGAGGCCTCGCGGCCGGCGGTCGGCGCGATGGCCGTCGGCACCGCCCGCGCCGCGTACGAGGTCGCCCTCGACTACGCGAAGACGCGCGAGCAGTTCGGCCGCCCGATCATCGACAACCAGGGCGTCGCCTTCCAGCTGGCCGACATGGCGACCTCCGTCGACGCGGCGCGGCTGCTGGTGTGGCGGGCGTCCTGGATGGCGGTCAACGGCAAGCCGTTCAAGGCGGCCGAGGGCTCCATGTCCAAGCTGTTCGCGAGCGAGACGGCGAAGAAGGTGACGGCGCAGGCCGTCCAGATCCTCGGCGGCAACGGCTACACGCGGGAGTACCCGGTGGAGCGGATGCACCGGGACGCGGCGATCTACACGATCTTCGAGGGCACCAGCGAGATCCAGCGGCTCGTCATCGCCCGGACGTTGTCCGGCGTGCCGATCCGGTGACGCCGGGGGCGGATCTGCGCGATGCGGTCCGCGGGCCGGTGGGTGGCTGATCGCGCAGTTCCCCGCGCCCCTTGAGCAGGTGCACTGCACGTACCTGAGGGGCGCGGGTCTGCGTCGATGTGCGGCTACGCAGTGGTCCCGCTGCTGTGGGCGATGCACGCCACGTCGATGCGGTCCGCCAGCTTGGCCAGTTCGATGGTCAGCGCGGCGACGGTGTCCTCGTCCAGCCCCTCCGCGCCCGCCTCGACGAGGTGCAGCCACCGCCCGCCCAACGTGCGGAGCAGCTTGCTCACGTCGGCCGCGGACACCTGCAAGGTCCCGCGGTCGTCGACGATCAGAGGCAGGGTCACTTCGCGGTTCACACCCGGGATCGTAGCCGCGCGAGCGTCACGCACCGTGCCAAACCGTGGTGATGTTGCAGAACTCCCGGATTCCGTGCCCGGACAGCTCACGGCCGTATCCGGACCGCTTCACGCCCCCGAACGGGAACGCCGGGTGGGACGCGGTCATGCCGTTGACGAACACCCCGCCCGCCTCCAGATCCCGGACGAACCGGTCGACGTCGGCCTCGTCGCGGGTCCAAACGTTGGAGCTCAGGCCGAACGGCGAGTCGTTGGCGAGGAGCACCGCCTCGTCGAGGTCGCCGGCCCGGTACAGCGTGGCCACCGGCCCGAACGCCTCCTCGCGGTGGATGCGCATCTCGCGGGTGACGCCGGCGAGGACGGTCGGCGGGTAGTACCAGCCGGGGCCCTGCGGCCGTTCTCCGCCGCACAACGCCGTCGCGCCGCCGCGCCGCGCGTCGTCCACGAGCTCCTCCAGGTCGTCGCGCCCGCTCTCGCTCGCCAGCGGACCGACCTCGGTGTCCTCCTCCAGCGGATCGCCGACCTTCAGCGCCCTCATCCCCTCGGCGAAGCGCTCGGCGAACCGGTCGTACACGTCCGTGTGGACGATGAACCGCTTGGCGGCGATGCACGACTGCCCGTTGTTCTGCACGCGCGCGGTGACCGCGACCTGGGCGGCCCGGTCCACGTCCGCGGACGGCATGACGACGAACGGGTCGCTGCCGCCCAGCTCCAGCACCGTCTTCTTGATCATCTGCCCGGAGGTGGCGGCGACGGCGCGTCCCGCGGGCTCGCTGCCGGTGAGGGTGGCCGCCTTGACGCGATCGTCGCGCAGGATGTCGTCGACCGCGCCCGAGCCGATCAGCAGGGTCTGGAAACAGCCCTCGGGGAAGCCGGCCCGGTGGAACAGGTCCTCCAGATACAGCGCGGTCTGGGGGACGTTGGAGGCGTGCTTGAGCAGGCCCACATTGCCCGCCATCAGCGCGGGCGCGGCGAAGCGGACCACCTGCCACAGCGGGAAGTTCCACGGCATCACCGCGAGGACGGGCCCGAGCGGCCGGTAGCGGACCAGGGCGCGGGAGCCGCCGGAGTCCGTCACGTCCGCTTCGGCCGGCTCCTCGTCGGCGAGCAGGCCCTCCGCGCGCTCGGCGTACCAGCGCATCGCCTTGGCGCACTTCGCGGCCTCCGCGCGGGCCTGCTTGACCGGCTTGCCCATCTCGGTGGTCATCACCCGGGCGATCTCCGGCGCGTCCTCGTCGAGGAGGTCGGCGGCCCGGTTCAGCAGCCGGGCGCGCTCCGCGAACGCCGTCGTGCGGTACGTGCGGAACGTGGCCTCGGCGAGCTGGAGCCGGCGTTCGAGCTCCTCCTCGCCCATGGCCTCGTACGTCTTGAGCGTCTCGCCGTTCGCCGGGTTCACCGTCGCGATGGGCATGACCGACCTCCTGGAATGCTGGCTGTGCTTCGACCTTCGCGCGCCGCGCCGAGGGCCGCAACGCGTACGCGTCTGCTCAGCCCGAGTGCTCCGCCAGCCGGTCCAGAAACGCGGTCTGTGCCGTGACGATCAGCTCACGCGCCCGGGCCAGGCCGAGCCAGGCGACCCGGTCCAGTTCGGGGAACTCCGCCGTCCGGCCCGACCCGGGCGGCCACTGCATGACGAACGTGCCCGGCACGACGGCCGCCGGGTCGAGGTCGGCCTCGACGGCCCACGCCGTCACGACCTTGCCGCCTGTCTGCCGCACCCGGCCCAGCGGCACCGCCTCGCCGTCCGGCGGGGGCAGCCCCAGCTCCTCCCGGAACTCCCGCCGGGCGGCGTCCCACGCGGGCTCGTCGGGGTCGTACTCGCCCTTGGGGACGGTCCACGCACCGGCGTCCTTCTTCGCGAAGTACGGGCCGCCCATATGTCCGAGCAATACCTCCAAGCCGTCGTCGGTGTGCCGGAACAGCAGCAGGCCGGCGCTGTGCTTCGCCGTCACGGCCGCACCTCGGGGTGCGCGGCGAGCAGCGTCTGCACCGTGTCCGCCTCGCGCGGCCGCTTGTCCTCGCGGTAGCGGATCACACGGGCGAAGCGGAGGGTGACGCCGGCCGGGTAGCGGGTGGAGCGCTGCAGGCCGTCGTAGGCGATCTCCACGACGAGTTCCGGGCGTACGGTCACCCCCCAGCGCTCCTCCCGCACGGCGAGGCTGCGCAGCCGCTCGGTCTGCCAGGTGAGCAGGGCGTCGGTCATGCCCTTGAACGTCTTGCCGAGCATGGCGAAGCCGCCGTCGGCGGTGCGGGCGCCCAGGTGCAGGTTGGACAGCTTGCCGGTGCGGCGGCCGTGGCCCCACTCGGCGGCCAGCACCACCAGGTCGAGGGTGTGCACGGGCTTGACCTTCAGCCAGGACGCGCCGCGCCGGCCCGCGCTGTAAGGGGCGTCCAGGGACTTCACGACGACGCCCTCGTGGCCGCGCAGCAGCGTCTCCTTCAGGAACTCCTCGGCCGCCGGCAGGTCCGGCGGTCCTGACACCAGGGTGCGGCGGACCCGCAGCGGCTCGGGCGTCAGCCGGACCAGCTCCGCGTGCCGCTCGGCGAACGGCAGGTCGAGCAGGTCCCGGCCGTCCACCGAGAGCGCGTCGAAGAAGACGGGGGAGACCGGGACGGCCGCCGCGGCCGTCGCCACGTCCACGCGTGAGCCGACCCGCCCGGCCGTCTCCTGGAAGGAGCGGGGCCGCCTCGCCGCGTCGAGGGCGATCACCTCGCCGTCCAGGATGAACCGGGTGCCGCGCAACTCCAGCGCCGCAGCGCTGACTTCGGGCAGCCGGTCGGTGATGTCGTCGAGGGTGCGGGTGTGGATCCGCACGGCGTCTCCGTCCCGGTGGACCTGGACGCGGATGCCGTCGAGCTTCTCCTCCACCGCGCACGCGCCCAGTCTGCCGACCGCCTCGGCCACCGAGGTCGCGGAGTGCGCGAGCATCGGCTGGACCGGGCGGCCGACGGTGAGCCTGAAGCGCTCCAGGGCCGCCGGACCGTCCGCCAGCAGCGCCTGGGCCACCGGCTGGAGCGCCCCGGCGAGCATCACCGCCCGCCGCACGTCCCCCGCCGCCGCGCCGGTCGCCCCGGCCAGCCCTTCCACCGCGACCGCGTCCAGCGCGCCCTGCCGGACCTCGCCGGTGAGCAGCCCCAGCAGGAAGCGCTGTTCCTCCCCGGTGGCCGCGCCCATCAACTCCTCGACCAGCCTGGCCCGTTCGGCCTGGGAGCCGGGCCCCGACACCTTGCCCAGCTCGGTCAGCCGGGCGTCCACCTCGCGCACGGTCAGGGTGGCGTCGCCGGCCGGTGCGACCGGGCGGCCCAGCAGCTTCCAGCCCACGCCGAGGCGGCCCTGCGGGAGCCGGCCGGCGAGGTAGGGGATGACGATCGGCGCGTCCTCGGCCTCCGCCTCCCGGAAGAGCTCCGCGAGCAGGGCGATCTTGCGGGAGCGCGCCGAGGACGCGGCGACCTCCCGTGACACGTCGGCGAGCCGGGACAGCAGCATGCAGCCATGGTGCAACGCCGCGCGGGGCAACGCACGTGTGCTGCGATGACCCCATGAACGACGACCCCAGGAACGACGACCCCAGGAACGACGCCCCCCGGAACGACGACCTCGGGAACGACCACTCCGGGAACGACGGCGACGTGGACGCCACGGAGGAAGTGCTCGCGGAGGTCGGCCCGCGGCTGCGGCGGCTCCGCAAGGCGCGGGGCGCGACGCTGGCCGGGCTGTCCGAGGCGACCGGCATCTCGGTCAGCACGCTGTCCCGGCTGGAGTCGGGTCTGCGCAAGCCCACCCTGGAACTGCTGCTGCCGATCGCGCGGGCCCACGAGGTGGCGCTCGACGAACTGGTGGGCGCGCCGGCTGTGCGCGATCCGCGGGTGCGCTCGCAGCCCATCCGGCGGCACGGGCGCACGTACTGGCCGCTCACCCGTCAGCCCGGCGGCCTCCAGGCCTACAAGGTGCTGATGCCGCAGGGGCACGACGAGCCGGAGCCGCGCACCCATGAGGGCTATGAGTGGTTGTACGTGCTGGCCGGACGGCTCAGGCTGGTCCTCGGCGACCACGACATCGTGCTGGGGGCCGGCGAGGCCGTCGAGTTCGACACCCGGGTGCCGCACTGGTTCGGGTCGGCGGGGGAGGGGCCCGCGGAGTTCCTCAGCCTGTTCGGGCCGCAGGGGGAGCGGATGCACGTACGGGCGCGTCCCCGGCGGGCGTGACGCGAGAGACGGTTCCCTGATCGGCAAGCGACCGCTTAGTATGCGAAGGAGGCCGGTCGCCGACCAGCCGGTCACCCGAGTCGGACGACGCAGTCCCGTGGAGGCTCCGCATGCAGGCATGGCAAGTGCACGAGAACGGCGAGCCGGGCGAGGTGATGCGTCTGGAGGAGGTGGCGCGGCCGACCCCCGGCGAGGGCCAGGTCCTGCTGAGGGTGCGCGCCGCCAACGTCAACTTCCCGGACGTGCTGATGGCGCGGGGCCACTACCAGGTCCGGCCCCCTCTGCCGTTCACCCCGGGCGTGGAGATCTGCGGCGAGACCGAGGACGGGCGGCGGGTCATCGCCAACCCGGCGCTGCCGCACGGCGGTTTCGCCGAGTACGCCGTGGCGGACGCCGCCGCCCTGCTGCCCGCCCCCGACGCGCTGGACGACGCCGAGGCCGCCGCCCTGCACATCGGCTATCAGACGGGCTGGTTCGGGCTGCACCGCCGGGCGCGTCTGGAAGCCGGCGAGACGCTGCTCGTCCACGCCGCCGCCGGCGGGGTCGGCAGCGCGGCCGTGCAGCTCGGCAAGGCCGCGGGCGCGAGGGTGATCGGCGTCGTGGGCGGCGCCGACAAGGCCGCCGTCGCCCGCGAGCTGGGCTGTGACACGGTCATCGACCGGCGCGCCGAGGACGTCGTCGCCGCCGTGAAGGAGGCCACCGGCGGCCGGGGCGCCGACGTGATCTACGACCCCGTCGGCGGCGACGCCTACACCCAGTCGGCCAAGACCGTCGCCTTCGAGGGCCGGATCGTGATCGTCGGCTTCGCCAGCGGCGCGATCCCGAGCCCGGCGCTGAACCACGCCCTGGTGAAGAACTACTCGATCCTCGGGCTGCACTGGGGCCTCTACAACACCAAGAACCCCGAACTCGTCCAGCACTGCCACGAGCAGCTCACCGAACTGGCCGCCCGGGGCGCGATCAAGCCGCTGGTGAGCGAGCGCGTGCCGCTGAGCGAGGCCGCCGCCGCCGTCCAGCGGGTCGGCGACGGCCACACCACCGGCCGCGTCGCCGTCGTACCGGGCCTGACGAGCCCGGAGCAGCCGCAGAACGGAGCCTCCGCATGACCGACGCAGCACAACTCCGCCGGCGCACCAGGGAGCTGCTGGAAGCGCACCCGCCGGCGACCACCGACCGCCTGGACTTCCTGCGGGCCCGCTTCGACGCCGGACTCGCCTGGGTGCACTATCCCGAGGGCCTCGGCGGCCTCGGCGCGCCCCGCTCCCTCCAGGCCGTCGTGGACGCCGAGTTGGAGGCCGCGGACGCCCCCGACAACGACCCCCGGCGCATCGGCATCGGCCTCGGCATGGCCGCGCCGACCGTCCTGCGCTACGGCACCGAGGAGCAGAAGCGGCGCTTCCTGCGGCCCCTGTGGACGGGCGAGGAGGTCTGGTGCCAGCTCTTCAGCGAGCCCGGCGCCGGCTCCGACCTGGCCGCTCTCGGCACCCGCGCCGTCCGCGACGGCGAGGACTGGGTCGTCGACGGCCAGAAGGTGTGGACCTCCAGCGCCCACCTCGCCCGCTGGGCCATCCTCATCGCCCGCACCGACCCCACCGTGCCCAAGCACGCCGGCATCACCTACTTCGTCTGCGACATGACCGACCCCGGGGTCGAGGTGCGCCCGCTGCGCCAGATCACCGGCGAGGCGGAGTTCAACGAGGTGTTCCTCACCGGTGTCCGCATCCCCGACTCCCGCCGCCTCGGCGAGATCGGCGACGGCTGGCGGGTCGCGCAGACCACGCTGAACAACGAACGCGTCGCGATCGGCGGCATGCGCCTGCCCCGCGAGGGCGGCATGATCGGCCCGGTCGCCAAGACCTGGCGTGAGCGGCCCGAGCTGCGCACCCACGACCTGCACCAGCGGCTGCTGAGGCTGTGGGTGGACGCCGAGGTCGCCCGCCTCACCAGCGAACGGCTGCGCCAGCAGCTCGCCCTGGGCCAGCCCGGCCCCGAAGGCGCCGGCATGAAGCTCGGCTTCGCCCGCCTCAACCAGGAGATCAGCGGCCTGGAGGTCGAACTCCTCGGTGGGGAAGGCCTGTTGTACGACGACTGGACCATGCGCCGGCCCGAGCTGGTCGACTTCACCGGACGCGAGGCCGGCTACCGCTACCTGCGCTCCAAGGGCAACAGCATCGAGGGCGGGACCAGCGAGGTCCTGCTGAACATCGTCGCCGAGCGCGTCCTGGGCCTGCCCGCCGAGCCGCGCACCGACAAGGACGTCGCCTGGAAGGACCTCGCCCGATGACGGATCTTCTGTACTCCGAGGAGGAAGAGGCGCTGCGGTCGGCGGTACGGGACCTGCTCGCCGACCACTGCGACGCGCCCGGCGTGATCGCCCGCACGGAGTCCGACGCCCCGCACGACCTGGCGGCCTGGAAGGCGCTCACCGACGGCATGGGACTCGCGGGTCTGCTGGTGCCCGAGGCGCAGGGCGGACAGGGCGCCACTCACCGCGAAGTCGCGGTGGTGCTCGAGGAGTTGGGGCGGTCGGTCGCGCCCGTGCCCTATCTGACCAGTGCCGTGGTGGCCACCGAGGCGCTGCTGGAGTGCGGTGACGAGGAGCTGCTCGGCCGGCTGGCCTCCGGTCGTACGATCGGCGCCCTGGCGGTCGGGCTGCACACCGCCCCGGGCGCCGACTTCACCGCCGTACGGATCGAAGGCGGGCTGCTGCACGGGGAGTTGACCGGCATCGCGGACGCCGTCGTCGCCGACGTCCTGCTCGTGCCCGCCGAGGACGGCGGACTGTACGCCGTTCAGGCGTCCTCGGTCACCGTCACCCCGCAGGTCTCCCTCGACCTGACCCGCCCGCTCGCCACGGTCACCCTCGCCGGCGCCCCCGGCCGCCGCCTGGGCGACGCCGCACCGGCTGTCCGGCGGGCCCTGCGGGCCGGAGCGGGACTGCTGGCGTCCGAGCAACTCGGTCTGGCCGAGTGGGCGTTGACCGAGACGGTCCGCTATCTCAAGGACCGCAAGCAGTTCAACCGGCCCGTCGGCGGCTTCCAGGCGCTCAAGCACCGGCTCGCCCAGCTGTGGCTGGAGGTCGTCAACCTCCGCGCCGCCGCACGCAACGCGGCCGACGCGCTCGGCGGCGGCGAGTCCGCCGAGGAGACGGCCGTGGCCGTGGCCGTGGCCCAGGCCTACGCGGCGTCCGTGGCCGTCCATGCCGCCGAGGAGGCGCTGCAACTGCACGGCGGGCTCGGCATGACGTGGGAGCACCCCGTCCACCTCGCCCTCAAGCGTGCCAAGGCCGACTCGATCGCCTACGGCACGGCCGGCGCCCACCGGGAGGCCCTGGCCGAACTGGTCGACCTGCGCGCCCCCTGACCGGCGACGCGGGAAACCCGGGAAAAAGCCCGACCCCACTCGGGGGCGGGCTTTTTCGCTCGTTCGGCGGACAGGTCAGTCGCACGGACGAAACCTCCCTTACGCCACACTTGCGGCCGAACGCCACCGAACGGGCGTGGCGGAGGAGGTTGACGTGGCCGTTTCCATTTCCGTGGTGCTGTTGCTGCTGATCCTGGCGGTGATCTTCCTGCGCACCGGCGGACTGAAGATCTCGCACGCCCTGGTCTGTCTGCTGCTCGGCTTCTTCCTGGCCGGCACGAACATGGCCCCCACCATCCACAGCGGCCTCACGGCCACCGCCGAGATCGTCGGCAGCATCCAGCCGTAGCGGCCCGGTCGCTAGTGCCGTGACCGGAAAGGTTCACCGGCTCGCGGCAAACCTTTCCGGTCACGGCACTAGCGGAGGAACACCCCGATGCCGTTGGGCACCGGGCGTTCCGTCCCGCCCGAGGGGTGGTTGCGCACCGTGGCCCGGGCGGCGCCCGGCGCGCGGGCGACCAGGGTCGAGGAGCCGCCGCCGTCCAGGCTGAAGCCCTCCGTCGCCCCCAGGCTCCGCAGCGCCTCGGCGACTTCGGCGATCGTCAGGCCCGCGCGGTACCGGGGCGCGCCGTCGGTAGCGAACAGCAGCACGCGTCGCCCGCCGTCCGCGATGCCTACGGCGGTGCGCACCGCCGAGGTCCGCCTGTCGAGACCGGGCAGCGGACGTCCGCCGGACAGCACCGGGTAGCCGCCGACCGCGAAACGGTAGGCGCGCCCCGACAGCGAGGCGAGGGCGTACCGCACCGCGACGGACTGGCCCCGCACCAGCCCGCGCAGCCGCCCGGCGCCCGCCTCCCGGCCCACCAGCACCGTGCTGCCCGGCGCGACGGGCCCGGCGCCCGGTGCGGCCGAGGCCGACACCACCCGGCCTGCCTTCACCGTCACCTCGTAGGTCCGCGTTCCGCACGCCGCGGCCCGGTCGGCGTCCGAGCCGCAGGTGGCGCGCTTGCGCGAGACGCTGCCCCAGTCCGACGTGTACGCGCCGACGGAGTTCTCCGGCAGCGCGTACTGGTTGAGGCCGCCCAGCGGCTGCCGCCGGCCGTCGACGGTGAACGACCCCTTCAGCGCCAGCGCGTCGATGCGGGCCCGGCCGTCGGAGCCCACGCCGAACATGGCGTCGGTGTCCGTGCCGGGCGGCAGCTCGGGGCCGAAGCGCTGCGCCGTGGGCACCGCGCCCTTGAGCGCCTCGCCGTCCGCGATCGCGGGGCCCACGCTCGCGCCGGTCGCGGCGACGCCCGGATGCTGGGCCTCGCTGATGTCGAAGAAATCGCCGTTGACGCCGGCCACCGCCTTGCGCGCCGCGGCCTGCTGGGACAGGGGAGCGCGGGCCGCCACCTTCCCCGGGTGCAGCAGACCGAGGCGCACCCGGGCGTTTGTCAGATCGACGCTCACGACGTGCACATGCGTGAGTCCGGCCGTGGCCGGCAGGTCGTACTGCCGGTACACCACCCCCGGCGCGACGGCGGCGCCCGCCCCGGTCGCGGCGCCCGCGGACGCCGCTCCCGTCAGGGCCGCGCCGGCCAGCGCGGCGAGTGCCGTCAGCAGGGTCAGCCGCATCCCGCGTGCCCGCGAGGCCTTCTGAGTGCGTGTCACGCATCCCCCAGACTCGTGCGAGCGGCAACTCTCACACGGGCCGCGGGCCGCACTCGGGCCCATCGGACCGGACACCACGAGAAGGGATGAGAAAAGACACGGATCCGGGTGCTTTCGCAGCCGGCCGCCCCGCACCGGGGACGAGGACGTGCTAGTGCCGGGGCACTAGACGAGCCGGCCGGCGGGGGTGGGTGCCGCGTGGCAGCGGAGCCGGACGTGCTGGTCCGGTGGCCACAAGTCCTCGACCTCGCCGAGGAGTTCCCAGCCGAGACGCTCGTAGAAGGCGGCCGCCGGATGGGTGGCGACCACCTCGAGCACGGGTTGCAGACCGCGGGAGCGGGCCTCCTGGACGGCCCGGTCCATGAGGGCCGCCCCGACGCCGAGCCCGCGCGCCTCGGGTGAGACGAACAGCCGGCTGACGGAGGCGGTCGCCGCTCCCGGCCGGCGCGCCTGCCACAGGGCCGTCGCCGGCTCGTCGTCCCGCCCGAGGCACAGCGCCGCGTGCCCGACGATCCGCCCGCCCCACTCGGCCACCCAGGCGGCGAGGAGCGCGGGCGGCGTCAGCCAGGCCTCAGGAGACGCAGGCCAGTTGACCGGGTAGCCGCTGTGCTCGTGCACGAGCGCGAGGGAGGTCACGCAGCCGGCCAGGTCGGACGGGACACGCGGCCTGAGGGAGAGGGGTGCGGACGGGGCGAGGTCGGAGATCATCGTCGTATGCAAACACAGGAGCCGCGTCGCCGGCCACGGATCATCGGGGAGCGTACGGCGTGAAGTGAGCCGGTGCGTGGTCGATCGGCAGGTCCGGGCGCCAGGCGGTGAGGGCCTGGGCGCTGCACACGAACAGGGAGGGCGGCAGCCGGTCCACGGCGTACCAGCGCCAGTCGCCGACGCGCTCGCCCGGCTGGTCGGCGGGCTCGCCGTGCCAGGCGGTGACGACGGCCGCGACGGTCACGCGGACGACGCCCTCGCTGTGGTCGAGGAGGGTGCCCAGCAACCGCACGTCCGCCGCGTCCGCCCGCAGCCCCGTCTCCTCCTCCAGCTCCCGTACGGCCGTCTCCTCGAGCGACTCCCCGGGCTCCACCGTGCCGCCGGGCAGTTCCCAGGTGCCCCGGCGGTGCCGGCCGAGGAGCAGCCCGCGCGGGCCGTGCACGACGACGCCCACCCCCAGGGCGGCGTGCGCGGCGGGCGGCTGCGCCGACCGCGGCCGGGAGGACACCCGCACCGGCCGCCGCGCCCGGAAGACGCGGTACGCGGCGAGATTCCCGGGGTCGGGCGACTGCACCGCCACGACCTCCTCGACGTCCAGCCCGTGGCCGGTGAGCAGCTCCCGCCATCGCTCCTCGGACAGCACCCACATGTAGCCCGTCGTCCCGCCGCCGCCCGCGAAGCGCAGCTGCTCCGGCCGGGGGACGAGCTCGGCGGAGGGCCCGTCGCCGTGCGAGTTCGTGTGCAGCGCGGAGAAGCACAGCGTCCCGCCGGGCTTCAGGGCCGTCGCCAGCGCGGGCAGCAGCCGGCGCGGGTCGGCGAACGGCACCGCGCCCACGGCGTAGGCGACGTCGTACGGCTCGGCGGTGCGCAGGTGGGTCACCGCGTCCGCGTGGACCAGCCGCAGACCGGGCAGTGAGCCGTAGCGGGCCCGGGCGCGTTCGATCTGGCCGGGCGCGGAGTCGACGGCGTCCACCTCGGCGCCGTACGCGCGCACCAGGTGGGCCGCCTGCCGGGCCGTTCCACAGCCCAGGTCGAGCACGCGCCGCCCCTTCAGCTCCCCGAGGAACGCGTCCCCGGGCCCCGCGCCCGGGAACCCCCAGTCGATCCGCTCGACCTCCTCGACGACCGTGCCGCGCCGCAGGTGATGTGTGGCGTAGGCCTGCCAGCAGGCGGCGTTGGCGGCCTCCGGATCGTCCGGTACGTGGGCGTGCGGCATGGGCGGCCTCCTGGGGCGGGGAGCGGACGGCGCGGGGATTCTTACCGGCTGCGGGGCGGGGTACTCGTCGCCCGCAGGTACGACCCGTGGAGGGGCCGTGGCGGAACGACCGGATCGCATCGAGGACCCCTGGGGAACACGGACGCCCTACGGGCCCGGCGAGCCCTGGCCGGCCCGCACCGACCTCCACCTCGCGGCAGGCCTCACCGAGGACGACGTACAGCGGTGGACCCCCGCCGCCTCGGTGCTGCACTCCAACGGCGACGCCATGGACATCGCCGTCCGCGACGGACGGATCGTCGGCGTGCGCGGCCGGGCCGGCGACCGGATCAACCGGGGCCGGCTCGGCCCCAAGGACCTCTACGGCTGGCAGGCCAACCACTCCCCGGACCGGCTGACCCGCCCGCTGGTGCGGGAGAACGGGCGGCTCGTGGAATGCGACTGGGACACCGCCCTGGACCGCGTCGTGGCCCGCTCCCGGGAACTCCTGGACGCACAGGGGCCCGACGCCCTCGCCTTCTACACCAGCGGTCAGCTCTTCCTGGAGGAGTACTACACGCTCGCCGTGCTCGCCCGCGCCGGCGTCGGCACCAACCACCTGGACGGCAACACCCGCCTGTGCACCGCCACCGCGGGCGAGTCGCTCAAGGAGACCTTCGGCAGCGACGGGCAGCCCGGCTCCTACGAGGACATCGACCACGCCGACACCCTCGCCCTGTTCGGCCACAACATGGCCGAGACGCAGACCGTCCTGTGGGCCCGCGTCCTGGACCGGCTCGCCGGCCCCGAACCGCCCACCCTGCTGTGCGTCGACCCGCGCCGCACCCACGTCGCCCGCCACGCCCACCTGCACCTCGCACCCCGCCCCGGCACGAACGTCGCGCTCCTCGACGCCCTGCTGCACGAGATCATCCGCACCGGCCGCGTCGACCGGCGCTTCGTCGAGCGGCACACCGTCGGCTTCGAGGAGCTGGCCGCCGCCGTCGAACCGTGCACCCCGAAGTGGGCCGCCGGCGTCTGCGACCTCCCCGCCGCCGACATCGAACGCGCGGCCGAGATCCTGGGCGGCGCACAGCGCCTGGTGTCCACGGTCCTTCAGGGCTTCTACCAGTCCCACCAGGCCACCGCGGCCGCCGTCCAGGTCAACAACCTGCACCTGATCCGGGGCATGCTGGGCGGTCCCGGCCGGGGACTGCTCCAGATGAACGGGCAGCCCAGCGCGCAGAACACACGCGAGTGCGGCGCCGACGGCGACCTGCCGGGCTTCCGCAACTGGCAGAACGAAGCGCACGTCGCCGAACTCGCCCGGATCTGGAACGTCGACCTCGACCGCCTTCAGCACGACGCCCCGCCCACCCACGCGATGCAGATCTTCAGCGGCGCCGAACAGGGCTCGATCCGCCTGCTGTGGATCAGCGGCACCAATCCGGCCGTGTCCCTGCCGGAGCTGTCCCGCATCCGCGCGATCCTCGCCCAGGAACGGCTGTTCGTCGTCGTCCAGGATCTCTTCCTCACCGAGACCGCTCAGCTGGCGGACGTCGTGCTGCCCGCCGCGACCTGGGGCGAGAAGAGCGGGGCGCTCACCAACGCCGACCGCACCGTGCACCTGTCGGAGAAGGCGGTCGGACCGCCCGGCGAGGCCCGCTCCGACCTCGACATCTTCCTCGCCTACGCCGCCCGTATGGACTTCCGCGACAAGGACGGCGGCCCGCTGATCACCTGGGACGACCCCGCGTCGGCGTTCGCCGCCTGGCAGCGGTGCAGCGCCGGCCGCCCCTGCGACTACACGGGCCTGAGCCACGACCTGCTGCGCGAGAGCGGAGGCCTCCAGTGGCCCTGCACCGCCGAGGCGCCCGACGGCACCCCGCGCCTGTACACGGACGGCTTCCCCTTCGCCCACCCCGACCGCTGCGAGAGCTACGGCAAGGACCTCGTCACCGGCGAGCCCATGGGGGCCGAGGAGTACCGCGCCCTGAACCCGGACGGCAAGGCGGTCCTCAGGGCCGCCGGGTACCTGCCCCCGGACGAGCCGACCTCCGCGCGGTACCCGCTGCACCTGATCACCGGACGGACCGTCCATCACTTCCACACCCGGACCAAGACCGGTAGGGCCCCCGAACTCGCTTCCGCGGCACCGGAGATGTGGGCGGAGCTGTCCCCGTCGGAGGCCTCCCGGCAGGGACTGTCCGACGGCGACGTCGTACGCGTCGCCACGCCGCGCGGCGCGGTGCGCGCCCGGCTGCGGACCACCGCCATGCGGGACGGCACGGTGTTCCTGCCCTTCCACTACGGCTACTGGGACACCCCCGAGGGGCACCGCCCGCCCGAGGGCGGCCTCGGACGGGCCGCCAACGAGACCACGGTCACCGACTGGGACCCCGTCTCCAAACAGCCCCTGTTCAAGACGGGCGCCGCCCAGGTCACCCTCGTCTCCCGCGGTGAGGAGCCCGCACGTGAGTGACCCCGCCGGCGGGGTGCCCAGGCCCCGTCAGGTGCGCGGACGGGATCCGGAGTACAGCTCCATGTACCCGACGTAGGCGAGCAGCGCCTGGAGGGTGGCGAAGGTATGGGCGCCGATGCGCAGGACCGCCTGGTCGCCGGGCTGCAGCGCCCGGTACACCCAGCCGGAGATGCGGTCCCAGTCCTGCTGGAGTTCTATGTTGTCCATCCCCATGGCCGACGTGTGCCAGTTGCGGATGTTGTCCCTGATCCGGTCGAACACCGTGGAGAAGCGGGCGGCCTCCGCCGTGGCCTGGATGATCCGCACGATGTTGCGGCCGAGGGTGTCACGGCCGGCGGTCGTCGCGATGTAGCGGGGCGCGCTGCGCAGCGAGCCCAGCGCGTTGACGAGGTTGTACGGGGTGATGGCGTCCTGCGACCGGTCCACGGTGTTGCCGTGCGGGAGCTGGTTGTAGTTGCCGCCCCAGGGGAGCGAGGTGGACGTCACGCCGAGGACGCGGTTGAACTCGCCGGGCCAGACGTTGTTGAAGCTGTAGTGGTTGTCGTCGCGGCCGTCGAACCCCGGCTGGTAGAAACCGGCGAAGTACAGGTTGTTGGCCCAGAAGTACAGCGACCCCCAGTACTGCTCGTGGTACTGCAGCCGGATCTGGATGAGGCGGGCCCCTGCTGTCGTGGTCTCGTCCAGCCGGGGCTGGCCTGCGACGTCGTGGCCGCTGATCCGGTGGAGGGCGTCGACCATGTTCCAGTAGCTCTGGTGCGCCGCCTCACCGCCGTCCTCCAGGTCGCTGATGTCCCAGGTCCATATGGTGAGTTCGCGGTCGGGGTCGGCCTGTGCGGCCGGCGCCGCGGTGAGCGCCAGTGCGATGCTCATCGCGAGCGCCAGGGCCATGGCGGCGAGACGGCGGCCTGTGAGACGTAACGCCTTCGAGAGCTTGGTCGTCGACGGGTTCGACGGGTGCATGGATCAGGGGTCCTTTCGGGAGGGCCGGATCGTTCCGGTCGGAAGCATTCCGGCTGTCCCGCGCCGCGGTTGACCCTCCGCGCACGCCGTCCGTTCCCTCCGTGCACCTGTCCGTCCGCTGTGCGCGCCGCGCGGGAGTCACTCCGGCGACAGCGACTGCTCCGCCCAGATCGTCTTGCCCCGGTAGGTGTGCCGGGCGCCCCAGCTGCTGCACAGCTGGGCGACCAGGAGCAGACCGCGGCCGCCCTCGTCGTAGTCGCGGGCCCGGCGCAGATGCGGCGAGGTGTTGCTGGCGTCGGAGACCTCGCAGATCAGACTGCGGTCCAGGATCAGACGCAGCTCGATGGGCGGCTCGCCGTACCGGATGGCGTTGGTGACCAGTTCGCTCACCACCAGCTCGGTCACGAACGAGGCGTCCTCCAGACCCCACTCGCGCAGCTGCCGGGTGGCGCGGCTGCGGGTCTCGGCCACCGCCTCCGGCTCCGGCGTCACGTCCCAGGCGGCCACATGGCCGGAGTCCAGGGCGTGCGTACGTGCCAGCAGCAGCGCCACGTCGTCCTCGGGCTTGTCCGGGAGCAGGGCCCGCAGAAGCGTGTCGCAGGTGTTCTCCAGGGAGGAGTTCGCCCGGCGCAGCACCTTCAGCATCATGTCGACGCCCTCGTCGATGTCCCGGCCCCGGGCCTCCACCAGACCGTCGGTGTAGAGGGCGAGCAGACTGTCCTCGGGCAGCTCGAACTCGGCGGCCTCGAACGGCAGGCCGCCGAGCCCGAGCGGCGGCCCGGCCGGCAGGTCGAGCAGCTCCGGAGGCCTGCCGGGGGTGAGCAGCGCCGGCGCCGGATGCCCGGCCCGCGCCATGCAGCAGTGCCGGCTGACCGGGTCGTACACGGCGTACAGGCAGGTGGCGCCGATGTCGGCGGCGCTGCCGGTGGGGTCGTCGCTCTCCGCGGACAGTCGGTTGACGAGATCGTCGAGGTGGGTCAGGAGCTCGTCGGGCGGCAGATCGACGTCGGCCAGGGTCCTTACGGCGGTGCGCAGCCGGCCCATCGCGGCCGAGGCCTGGATGCCGTGCCCCACGACGTCGCCGACGACGAGGCCCACCCGGGCCCCGGACAGCGGGATGACGTCGAACCAGTCGCCGCCCACACCGGTCTGGGCGCTGGCCGGCAGATAGCGGGTGGCGACCTCGACGGCGAGCTGCCGCGGGAGCCGCTGCGGCAGCAGGCTGCTCTGCAGGGTCAGGGCCGTGGCCCGTTCCCGGGAGTAGCGGCGGGCGTTGTCGATGCTCAGCGCGGCCCGGGCGGTGATCTCATGGCAGAGCAGCAGGTCGTCCTGCTCGAAGGGGTCCGGATGCCGGTGCCGGGAGAAGGTCGCGACGCCGAGCGTGATGCCCCGCGCGCTCATGGGCACCGCCAGCACCGAGTGGAAGCCGAACCGGCGCATCTTCTCCGCCCGTTCCGGGGCCTCGGAGGCCCACCGCGCCACCCCCGCAGTGGTTATCTGGTGCATGGCGGCCTCTCCCGAGGCCAGGCACTCGGCGGCCGGCGAGGTGGACGGGTAGACGGCCACCGCGCCCAGCGGCACCACCGCCTCGGGGCATCCGGGCAGCACCGACTGGTTGGCCACGCGGCGCAGCAGCACCGGGCTGGGCAGCGCCCGCGCGCGCAGCTCCTGGTCGTCGTCGATGTCGGGGAGCAGGTCCACGGTGACGAAGTCCGCCAGCTGTCCCACGGCGACGTCGGCGAGCTCCTGGGCGGTGCGGGTCAGGTCGAGGGTGGTGCCGATGCGCACCCCGGCCTCGGCGACCAGGGCGAGCCGCTGTCTCGCCAGATGCTCATCGGTGGTGTTGTGCGCGGACAGCAGGACGCCGCGTACCGTCCCGTCGTCGTCCCGCACCGGCGCGAGCGACACCGACCACGCGCTCTCGTGCCGGTCGCCGGCCAGTCGCAGGGCGGCCCGCAGGTGCTGCTGCTCGCCGGTCTCGACGACCCGGCGCATCAGGTGCTCGGCGCGTTCGCTCTCCGGGTCCAGGACGATCTCCGAGACGCGCAGCCCCCGCATCTCGGCCTCCGACAGGCCCAGTACGCGTTCCATGTCGGCGTTGGCCCGCAGCAGGTGCAGTCCGGTGTCGTAGAGCGCCATGGTGCACGGGGAGTGGACCATGGACCACCCGAGCAGGCGCTCCTCGTCGAACTCCGGACGGGAGGGCGTCATCGGCGCGACGATGAGCCACTCATGGCTCGTGGCGGGGCCGCTTTCGCGGCGGTGGGCCAGCAGGCTGACCACTACCAGGTGACCGTCCCGGTGCCGCAGGTTCACCTTGCCGTTCCACCTGCGCGTGCCCACGATGGATCTCAGCGCCGGAGCGGCGAGGCCGTCTGCGAGCAGGGCGGCCGCCGGCCGCCCGGTGACCTCCGAGGCCTGGTAGCCCACCAGTCGCTGCGCGCCCTCGCTCCATCCGGTCACCACACCGAACGCGTCCACGACCGCCCTGGCGTTGGTCGTGCCGCCGTCTGCCTGCGCCGACGGCACCGCAGGCCCGTTCCCGGTGATTCCGGATCGCGTCATCGCGCCCATCCTGCCCTCAGCGGCTCATAACCGACACATGGGGCACTCATTATAAAACCAAAAGATTAGGATTAAGTGCTCATGTCAAGTTCGGCGGTCCGGAGAGAAAGTGCCGGGTTCCAGCGGGGACTGCTCAGGACGCCGATCGCGCGCCTCGCGTGCGGCTGCCGCCCGCACCGCCTCTTACTCCCGCTGGTTCAGCCGACGGCCTCGGGCGCCCCGGCGACGCCGTGGAAGCGACCGCGCAAGCATGCCACGCACCGCGCGGTCCGGCCAGAGCCCCGCCCCGAAGCGAGCGCCGCTCGGCCGGTTCTGTCACCTGAGTCCGTAGGCCAGGCCGAGCACCCGCACCGTGGCCGCCATGGCCTGGCGCAGTGCGGGCGGCGCGAGGGCGTCGACGTCGACGCCGAGCCGCAGCAGCTCGCCGCACGCGTGCTCGGTGCTCTCGGTCGGGATGACCGCCTCGATCCAGCCGTCGTCGCCTTCGGGGGGCGCGGTCGCCTCGACCCCCGCCGCCACCTCCGCGGGGACGTTGCCGGGCAGGCGTCGCCGCCCTCGCCGGGACAGGCGGATGGTCGCTGTGCCGTTGTAGCGGCGGGTGCGGAACTCGTCCAGGCAGGAGGTCCAGCACGCGCCGAGGTCGAAGCCCTCCGGCCGGTCGAACCGCTCGTCGCTCGGCACCGCGTCGAGGACCTGGGGGACCCGGTAGGTCGCGGCCCCGCTCCCCGGCGTCGCCGGCACCTCGCCGCGGTCCGGGCCCACCCCGGCGCACGGGACGAGGTCCTGCCGGCCATCGAGCGGGAGCGGACGGCGCCTGTCCGGGTGCTCCAGCTGTCGCCCACGGGCCGCTCGCTCATCTCCTGACCCGTCCGCCCGCGCCCGGCCGCGTCAGGGGATCAGCGACCGCATCACCGTGGCCGGCAGCGACGGGTTGGCGGCCGCCGCCTCCGCCACCGACTCGTCGGGGTCGCAGAGCAACTCCGTGACGACGTGCGGCGGGAGCGCCGGATGCGCGGCGGCCAGGGGACGGGCCCGCCGGTCCGTCAGACAGACGAGCAGGGCCGCAGCGCAGGCCCGGGGGTGCCGGGCGATCTCGCGGAGCGCCTTGCGCACCGGCGGCTCGTGCCGCGCCAGCGTCTCCAGCAGGGCGGCCGACGCGTCCGGGTTGAGCGCCGCCGGGGTGACGACATGGACGCCGTGCCGGTCGACCATCGCGCGCAGCCGCTCCTCGGACAGGCCCGGGTGCGGGGCCACCGACTTGACCACCTTCGCGTCCGGGTCGGCCGCCAGCGTGTCACGGACGGCGGCCGGCAGGTCCCGCCGCTGCGCCACCAGCATCCGCACCGCCGCGTCCGGTGACGCGGCCAGCAGCCCGACCTCCTCGGGCGAGGCCGACGCGATCCGCGGCAGCAGCGTCGAGGCGATCCGCGCGGCGCCTGCCAGGCGGGCGAGCACGTCGAGCGGCACGCGCGGATTGAGGGCCAGGGAACGGCGTACGTCCACGTCCTCGTCCTCGGCCAGCCGGCGCATCGACGTCTCGTCGACGGTGGGGTTGCGGGCGAGGTCCGCCCGGACGCCGGGCTCGGGGTCCGCCGCCAGACGCCGCGCCGCCCGGACGGGCAGGCCGGGGTGGGCCGCCAGGGCGCGGCGCAGCCGGTGACCGGGATGGCCGGCGAAGCCGGCGGCGGCCTCGGCGGGCGTGGCCGGGTTCGCCAGCGCCGCCCACCGGACGTCGTGCGACGCGGACGCGTGGGAGCCGTCGCAGGAGGCTCCCGGCGGTGCGTCCCGGTCCGGTGGCCACGGTCCGTCCGGCTCCGGTGCGCCCGGCCCGTCCCTGCGGTCGCACACCGGGCACCGCTCGGCCCGGGGCAGGCCCTCGCCCAGGAGCAGCGCCGCGAGCACCGCCGGAGGCGTCACCTCGTTGGCCGCCACGGCACGGCGTACCTCGGTGTGCGGATGCGCCGCGAGCGGGGCGGCCACGCCCGGCTCCTGCGTCCACAGGGCCAGCTCCACCACGACCCCGACGTCCGGGTCCGCGGCGAGCCTTTCCGTCACGTCCGGCGGCAGCCCGGGGCAGGCGGCCAGCTTCTCCCGGATGCGGACCTCCGGATCCACCGCGAAGAGCCGCGCCCACTCCGGGGCGCCGCGGCCCTGGTCCAGCAACGCCAGTGCGGCACGGGGCTGTCGGACGGGATCGACGTCGGCCGCCGTCAACCGGCCCCCGTACGCCAGTGGTACGCCGCAGTCGTCGACGCGGGTGATCAGTGCGACCGCCTGGGCCCGGGTGAGGTCCTCGCGGCCGGCGAGCCGCCCGGCGAGGTCGGCGTCCGCGACCTCGATCAGCCGGTCGACTGACTCGGGAGGCAGGGCGGGGTTGGCGGCGAGCCCGTTCAGGACATGGTTCACACCGGGCATCCTGCCGGGGCCGGACGCGAACGGCCGCTCCTTTTCCGCCGGTTGGAAGAAGCCGGGCGGCGAAGGCGGCCGGAAGGGGCCGGGCGGAAGGAGCCGGGTGGGAGAATCCGAGGAGCGGAAGGAGGACCGGAAGATGATCGACTGGGTGCCGATGAGGGCCGGAGCCAGGCCTGTTCCCCGGCCCGTCGCCACGCCGTTGGTGTGGGCGACGGCCTCCGGGGGCGCGGTGGTCCTGGTGGCCGCCCACCACGCGCTGCTCGGGCCGGGCCGCCCCGGGCCCGCGCTGGCCGCGCTGTGTCTGCTGGCGGCGCTGCTGGGCCGCTGCGCCCGCTTCACCGCCGCCCCCGGCACGGCGCTGCTGTGCTGGCTGTTCCTCAACGGCTTCGCGATCCCGCCGCTCGGCACCCTCACCTGGGCCGGACAGCGCGACGCCCTCTGGCTCACCTGCCTGTGCGCGGCCACGCTCCTCGGCACGGCGCTGGCCCGCTTCGCCCACGCCCGCGCCGCCTACCGCCGTGTCGCCGTGCCCGCGCGGGGGACCGCGGCGACGCCCCTCGACGACGGGACGCCCGGCCCCTGAACCGGCCTTTCCTGCCGACGGCTCAGTAGTTCTCCCACTCGTTCTGCACGTACTCCAGCACCGCCGGGTCCATCAGCGTGCTCGGCCGTACGTCCTGGCGGCGGCGGTCCAGCGGGAACACGGTGGCGGCCTTCAGGACCGCGTCGTCCAGATAGCGCAGCGGGGGAGTGTCCCGCGCGAGCCGCAGCGGCGGGGGCGTGGCGGTGCGGGGGGCGGCCAGGACGAAGCCCCAGTTGCCGAAGCTCGGCACGTCGACCTGGAACGGGGTGGTCGCGTACCCCGCCGCCTCGATGGTCCTCTCGATCGACCAGTACGTCTTCGGCGCGAAGAACGGCGAACCGCTCTGCACCATCACCCTGCTGCGCGGTGTCAGGACCTGGCCGAGCAGGTGGTAGAACTCCACCGAGTACAGCTTGGCCAGGGCGGCCGTGTCGGGGTCCGGGAAGTCGATGACGACCGCGTCGTACGTCCCGCGTGCGTCCCGCAGCCAGTTGAAGGCGTCGGCGTTGACGACCCGCACCCTCGGGTCGGTCAGCGAACCGGCGTTCAGGTCCCGCAGCGGCCGGAAGTCACGCGCCAGCCGGGTCATCGCCGGGTCCAGCTCGACGAGGGTGACGTGCCGTACGTCGTCGTAGCGCAGCACCTCGCGCAGGGCGAGCCCGTCGCCGCCGCCCAGGATCAGGACATCGGCGCGGGGGCCGGACAGCGCGGGGTGGACGAGCGACTCGTGGTACCGGTACTCGTCGACGGAGCTGAACTGGAGGTCGCCGTTGAGGAAGAGCCGCATGTCCGCCCCACCCGTGAAGGAGGTGGAGCGGGTGACGACGATCTCCTGGTACGGGGTGGTCTCGGCGTGCACGATCGGGTCCTGGTACATCTGCTGGCGCGCGGTGACCTCGAGGTCGTCCGCGAACGCGTAGGCCGTGCCGAGCACCCCGAGGACCGCCGTCACGAAGGCGAGCAGACCGATGCGCACGCGCCGCCGGGTCTGCCGGCGGAAGATGAACACCACCACGATGACGCCGGCCACCGCGTTGACCGCGCCGACCACCAGCGCGCCCTTGAGCTGCCCGAACGTCGGCAGGAGCAGCAGCGGGAAGCACAGTCCGCCGACCAGCGCGCCGATGTAGTCCACGGCGAACATGTCGGCGACGGCGCTGCCCGCCTCCTGCCGGCGGATCCGCTGCAGCAGTGTCATCAGCAGCGGGATCTCGGCCCCGATGAGCAGGCCGACCACCATGGCGACGACGACCATCGCCGGCGTGTAGAGCCGCAGCCAGGCGAACGCCGCGTACAGCACCAGCACCGACAGCCCGCCGACCAGCGCCAGCACGCCCTCCACCAGTGCGAACGCCCCCACCGGGCGGCGGCGCAGCGGTTTGGCGGCGAGCGAGCCGACGCCCATCGCGAAGACCATCACGGAGATGACCACCGAGGTCTGCAGCACGGAGTTGCCGATGAGGTAGCTGCCCAGTGCGGTGAGCGCCAGCTCGTACACCAGGCCGCAGGCCGCGCAGAGGAAGACGGCGAACAGCAGCAGGAAGCGCGCCCCCCGGGTGTGGCGGGGGGCCGGGGGGCCGGGGGAGCCGGGACCGGGCGGGGCGTCGGGTGCGGGGCCGGAGGCCGAGGCGGTGGCGGACGAGGGTGCGGTGCCGGTCATGGGGCCTTGCCTAGGAGAGTGCCGCGCCGACCATGAAGGCGGTGCCGAGGTACATGCCGGCCTGGACCCAGGCGGCGGGGTGCGGGCGGTCCTCACGGTCGTCGAGGACGACGGCGCCCATCTGGCCGGGGGTCAGCAGACCGATCACGATGCCGACGACCGTCATCACCAGCACTCCGGCCAGCCCGTACAGGAGCGTGCTCAACAGGCCCCTGCCGACTCCCTGCTCGGACTCGCTGGCCTGGATGGCCTCCATGATGACGAGGCCGACGGCGAGGGACTGGCTGCCCAGCAGGACGGCCGCGCCGCGGTTGCGGTCCGTCCACACGACGTGGAAGAGCTTGCCGGGCGTGACGAGGTCGAGGGCGATGAAGCCGACGGCCATCACCGCGAGGCCCACGACTCCGTAGAGCAGGGCCTGGCCGGTCGACTCGAGGATCTCGGTCACTGCGTTGCCTTTCTTCAGAGCGCTTCGGTGCGTCGGGAGGGGAGCCGGGCGGGTGTCACTTGCCTTCGCCGGGGCCGCCGCCCCGGAAGCTCGAGCTGTTCGGGTCGGGCCAGAGCCCGAGGTGCTGTTTGTGCCGCCGGTAGCCGCCCCGGTAGTCCTCGATCTCGATACGGCTGCCGCTGCGGTACGGGGAGACGGTGACCATGTCGTCGCCGTAGCGCAGGAACTCCATGCGGTCGCCCGAGGCGCGGTCGAGCGCCGCGCGGTTGCGGTGGATGGCGTCGGCGACCTGGGTGGGCGCGCTGTTCGGGTCGAGCCAGGCCGTTCCACTGGAGGTGTACGTCTTCTTGATCCAGCCGAGCGGCACGCCGTTCTGTCCGTCGGAGGAGGAGCAGGCGGTCAGCAGGACCGCGGACAGCGTGGCCGCCATCCCCGCGCGGACGAGTCGGGCGCTTCTCATCGGGCCTCCAGCCGGGTGTACGTCGATACGATCTGGCCGTGCTGCGGGTACGTGTGCCAGGTGCGCCAGAGCAGTCCGCCGCCGGGCGCCGGCACATCCGTGCGCGCGCTGTCCGGGTCCGTGCCGATCGCCTCCACGACCACCGCCGTCACCGCTTCCGGTGAGCCGGGGAAGACCCCGCACAGGCTGTTGGGGTCGGCGGCGACCAGGTCGAGGACGCGTGCCACCCGGGCGCTGAACTCCTCGGGGCCGAGCCGTCGGGTGTGCGCGCCGAACTCGTAGCTCCAACCGGGCAGTTCGCGGGTGTGGCTGTCCGGCAGGCCTCTGTCGGCCTCCTGGAGGCAGGCCACCGTCTCGCGCACGGGGCCGGCGAAGACCTGGTGGGAGGCGCCGAGCAGGCGCAACCGGACGTCGAGTCCGCCCACCCTCACCTCGCGTTCGGCGAGCGCGGGCCGTTCGGGCAGGTCCAGGGAGAAGCAGAGCTGATCGGCGTCCGTGTCCAGGTAGGGGGCATCCAGAGAAACGGCATGCATTACGAAAAGCCCCCCGGTCGGATCTTGCGACAAGCGGCGCCGAGTATGGCACACGGGGTACGGGAGGCTCTCACCCAGGGTGAGGAAGCGCCGACTCCGCACCCGCAGGTCAGGCCCGCCCGCCCACCCCCCGGCCAGGACTGTCGCGGCCCGTCGCGCGCCTTGGGTCAGGCCCGCCCGTGCGCCTCCTGCGAGCGTCGTGACAGCGAGTCGATGACGACCGCGGCGAACAGCACCCCGCCGGTGATCACGAACTGGACGGCGGTCGGGGTGTCCGTGATCGCCATGCCGGAGGCGATCGACTGGATGACCAGCATGCCCAGCACCGCCGACCAGGTCGTCCCGCGCCCTCCGTACAGGCTCGTACCGCCGATGACGGCCGCGGCGATGGCGTTGACCAGCAGGACGCCCTGCCCCGAGCTCTGGCTCACGGACGTGATCCGCGAGGCCAGGAAGAGACCGCCGACGGCGGCCATGGTGCCCGAGACCGCGAGGACCGCCGTCTGCACCCGGGTCACGCTCAGGCTGGCGCGCCGGGCCGCCTCGATGCTGCCGCCGAGCGCGTACACCTGCCGCCCGTAGTGGGTGCGGCGCAGCAGGACGTCCAGGCCGGCCACGATCACCAAGAAGATCAGCAGGGCGAGCGGCAGGCCCTGGAAGCGGTTGAGCAGGTAGGCGATCGCGAAGGCGAGCACCGCCAGCCCTCCCGAGCGCACCGCGATGTCCCGCAGCGAGCGGTGGGGCATGCCGACGGCCCTGCGGCGGCGCCGGTCCCGGTCGGACACGATGAAGACGGCGCCCGCGGCGACGGCGGCCACCCCGTAGGCGACGGCGTCCTGGGTGAAGTAGTAGCTGGTCAGCCGGGCGACGAGCCCGTTCTCGTCGAGGTTGACGGTCCCGCTGTCGCCGAGGACGGACAGCATCAGCCCGTTCCAGGTGAGCAGTCCGGCCAGCGTGACCACGAACGCCGGCACCCTGGTCCGGGCGATGGAGTAGCCCTGGACCGTGCCCGCCAGGGTGCCGGCGAGCACCCCCATGACCAGGGCGAGCCACTCCGGCACCCCGTGCTGCACGTTCAGCACGGCGAAGACGACCGCCGCGAGGCCGCTGATCGAGCCGACGGACAGGTCGAGTTCGCCGAGCAGCAGCACGAAGACGATGCCGACCGCGATCAGACCGGTGCCGACGATGTCGACGCTGAGGTTGGACAGGTTGCGCGGGGAGAGGAAGTTGTCGTTCATGGACTGGAAGACGATCCAGACGACGGCCAGGACGAGAATCACCGGGAGGGAGCCCAGCTCGCCGGCGCTCAGCTTGCGCCGTACGACCCCCGCCGTGCCCTGGGCGGCCCGGACCAGGGCGTGAGCGGCACGCGGCCGGGGTGCGGCGTCGGACGCGACCGGTTCGGGCCGGCCGCTGTCCGTGCCCTCACGTCGGTCGCGCATGTTCTTCACCACCTCGCCTCCCGGGAGGCCGGCCGGCGGGGCACGTTCTGCGTGGCGCCGGTGATGGAGGAGATGATCTGCTCCTGCGAGACGGTGTTCACGTCGAAGAAGCCGTTGTTGCGGCCGAGTCTGAGCACCGCGGCGCGGTCGGCGAGCGCCTTCACGTCGCCCATGTTGTGACTGATGAGCAGGACGCCCAGGCCGCGGTCGCGCAGCCGGTCGACGAGGTCGAGGACCTCGGTGGTCTGCTCGAAGCCCAGCGCCGCGGTGGGCTCGTCCAGCAGCAGCACCCGTGGTTCGGCCAGCAGCGAGCGGGCGATGGCGACCGTCTGACGCTGGCCGCTGGAGAGCGAGACGACGGGGCCGCGCAGATCGGGCAGCCGCCTGGTGAGCCGTTCCAGCAGCTGCCGGGTGCGGCGCTCCATCTCCACCTCGTCGAGGAACCCGTGCCGGCGGATCTCCCGGCCGAGGAACAGGTTCGCGACGACGTCGAGGTTCCCGCACAGCGCGAGGTCCTGGTAGACGGTGGCGATGCCGAGGTCGCGGGCGTCGTGCGGACGGCGGATGTGGACCGCCCGGCCCTCCCACTCGATGACGCCCTTCTCCGCGGGGGCGACCCCGGAGATCACCTTGACCAGGGTGGACTTGCCGGCCCCGTTGTCCCCCAGCAGTGCCACGACCTGACCGGCGTGGATCTCCAGCTCGATGTCGGTGAGGACCTTGACGACGCCGAAGCGCTTGCACACGCCGCGCAGAGCCAGCAGAGGGGGGTCCGGCACGAACACCAACTCCTTCCAGCGGCGGCGCTCGTGTGAGGCCGCTCCCGCCGCCGTCCCCGCGCGGCGCGTTCGTCCTCGTGTCAGGTCAGTCCCGCCCGTTCGCAGGCGGCCCGCAGATGTGGGACGCAGATCTGCCCGATCGTGTGGACGCCGTCCTTCACCACGGTCTCCATGATGTTGTCGACGGTGACCGGTACTGGGGTGAGCAGCACGGCGGGGACGCTGTGCCCGTCGCTCGTGCGGACCTCGCCCGTGGCGGTCTCGGTGAGGCGCTCGCCGCGCGCCGCGGCCACCGCCATGGTCCCGCCGGCGGAGGCCTCCGGCTCGAAGGACTTCAGGACCGTCATGTACTGGTCCCCGCCGACGATGCGCCGCACCGCCCCCAGTTCGGCGTCCTGCCCGGTGACCGGGGGCAGCGGGGCCACCTTGTTCGCCTTGAGGGCGGAGACGCTCCCGGCGGCGAGACCGTCGTTGGCCGCGTAGACCCCGTCGACGGCGTCGGCGCCGAGGCTCGACAGCGCGGCGGCCATGTTCGTGTTCGCGGCTTCGGGCCGCCACTGGACGGTGTCATAGGACTTGCCGATCCGCACCTTGCCGCGCAGGACGGACAGGGCGCCCTCCTTGAAGGACACCGCGTTGGGGTCGCTGGGGTCGCCGTTCATCATGACGATCTGCCCGCCGGGCACCTTGTCGCCCATGGCCCGCAGCAGCGCCCGGCCCTGGAGCCTGCCGACCTCCACGCCGTCGAAGGAGACGTAACCGGAGATCGGGCCGTGGGCGAGACGGTCGTAGGCGATGACGGGGATGCCGGCCTGCTGGGCCTTGGCGACGGCCGCGCCGAGCGAGCGGGCGTCCACGGCGACCAGCACGATGGCGTTCACGCCCTTGGTGATCATCGAGTCCATCTGCCCCTGCTGGACGGCGACTTCACCCCTGGCGTTGACGTGCTCTATCACGCAGTCGGCGCACAGCTCCTTGATCCGCTTCTCCAGCAGCGGCCGATCCTGCGTCTCCCAGCGGGCCGTGGTGTTGTCCGGCAGCAGCACGGCGATCCGCGGCGCGCCGCCCCCGCCGGATCCGTCCACGGTCTCCGGACCGCAGGCGGCGAGGGCGACGGCCGCCGACACCGCGGTGACGGCGGCGACCGTCCCCCTGACGCGGGGGATGCGGTGGATGCGGGCCTTCATGTGATGCCTCCCTCGTCCGCCCTCGTCCTTCCTCGCGTGGCGTGGCCGGAGGGGCGCATGGGACGGGATCGCGCTCACGGGACGGTTTCACAGGAGTGCCGGGCGGCCGCCGGGCGCTTGCCGTCGACGGCCATAGGGTGGAAATGTTCGGTTCGTCCGTATATGCGATTCTGGTGTGCGGGTGCCCTGATCTCAACCCGGCACCCGCGGCATGGACGGGAGGTCGTAGCGGACATGCCTCACGACGGCGGCGCCCACGCCGGGGTCTCACAGCTGTGGCCGTCCGAGGCCGGCCCGGCGGACACCGGCGTCCGGCCCTCGGCGCGGACCGGCCCCGGGGAGTGGGCCCTGAGGTTCGCCGGGGCCGCGCTGGCCGCGGTCTACGCGCCTGCCGCCGGCGCCGGAGAACTCCGGCTCGTCGACACGGCCGGCTCGCCCCTGCCCGGCTCGCCCTTGCCCGGATCGCACCTGCCCGAGCGGCTGTCCCTGGCCGGCCGCTCGCCGGCCGCCCAGACCTTCCGCACCGGCCGGCCGCTGTGGCTGAACCCCGAAGCGCTCTCCCTGTGCCCCGAGGGCGGCCCGGTCCCGCCCCGCATCGGGGCCTCGCTCGGCGCGCTGCCCCTCGGCGCGGAGGGCGACCGACGGGGCTGCCTGGTCGTCGTGGGAACACCCCCCGACACCACCGACGGCTTCGAGCCCGAGCAGCGCCGCTTCCTGGAGCGGTACGCCGACGCCGTCACCGACCTGTTCCACTCCGGCGCGGGCCCGCATCCGCCGCCGGCGCTGCTCGGGCCGGCCCTGCGCAGCCTGGGCGTCGGCGCCTTCGCCCTGGTCCCCGACACCGGTCTGATCGAAGCCGACGACACCCTCCTCGACCTGGTCGGCATCACCCCCGACGACTTCGACGGCAAGGCCGACACTCTCCTCGCGCACGCCCTGCCCGAGGACATGCACGCGCTGATGACGGTCCTCGAACCGTCCGCCCAGACATCCGGCCGGCGCGAACTGGAGTTCCGGGTCCGCTGCCCCACCGGGGAGACGCGCTGGCTGAGCATGAGCTGCCGGGTCGAACCCGCCGCCGGGGACCGGCTGGAGCGGGTGCTCGGCGTGGTCACGGCGACCCCGGTGCTGCCCCGCGGCACCGACGACGTCGCCCGGATCCAGTGGCTGACCGCCGCCCTCGACGAGGCCGTCACCGTCAGCGACGTCGGCCAGGTCGTCGTCGCCGCCCTGCGCGAGCCGCTGGGCGCCGACCGGGTGGCGCTCGCCGCCCTCCAGGACGACCGCCTCATGATCGCCCTGCTCGACCCGCCGCAGCCCGCCGCCTGGCCCGAGGCGTGGCGGGCGGAGTGGCGCAGCGAATGGCCCGACGCGCCCGTCCGCGCCCTGCCCACCCTGCGCTCCGCCCTCAGCGACGGCCGTATGGACCTGTGGCCGGCCGGCACCGCCCTGGAACCCGGCCTCGCCGAGGTCGGCGCCGGCGGACTGGCCGTGCTGCCGCTGCCCGCCAAGGGCCGCGTCGCCGGGATCTGCCTCGTCGGCTGGGACCAGCCGCACGAGTTCGTGCCCGAGGAACGCTCCCTGCTCACCGCCACCGCCGCCCTGGTCGGCCAGGCCCTCAAACGGGCCCACGCCCATGACGCCGAGCAGGAACTCGCCACGATGCTCCAGCGCAGCCTGCTGCCCCGGCGGCTGCCCGAACTGCCCGGCGGGACCGCCGTCGCCCGCTATCTGCCCGCCCGGCGCGGTCTCCAGGTCGGCGGCGACTGGTACGACGTCATCGCCCTGTCCGAGGACCGGGTGGCGCTGGTCATCGGCGACGTGCAGGGCCACAGCGCGGGCGCCGCCACCATCATGGGCCAGATGCGCACCGCCGTCCGCGCCTACGCCATGGAGGGGCACCCGCCCGACGTGGTCGTCTCCCACGCCAACCGGCTCCTCGTCGGCATGGAGACCGACCTCTTCGCGACCTGCTGCTACGTCGAACTCGACATGGAGGAGGGCACCACCCTGGTCGTACGGGCCGGACACCTCTCCCCGCTGGTGCGCCGGCCCGACGGCACGGCCGAGGAGGTGGAGGTCGAGGGCGGGCCCCCGCTGGGCGTGGTCGCCGAGGCGGACTTCCCCATGACCGCCGTCGAACTGGCCCCCGGCACCGTGCTCGCGCTGGTCACCGACGGCCTCGTCGAGGCCGCCGACCTCCCCCTGGACGAGGGCATGCGGCGCACCCGCGCCGCGCTCGCCGCCGCCGATCCCGCCGACCCCGGGCGCATGGCCGACGACCTGCTCGGCGACATCGGCCGGCGCGAGGACGACGTGGCGCTGCTCCTGCTGCGCTACGACGGCATGAAGACCCGGCCGATCCGGGCCGGCTGGATGGTGTGGCGGCTCCCCGACGCCGTCATGCACGCCCGCCGCTTCACCGCGCGCATCCTGCGCCGCTGGAAGGTCGGGGAGACGGCCGACGCCGTGCTCCTCGTCGTCTCCGAACTCGTCACCAACGCCCTGGTGCACACCCAGGGTTCGGTCCGGCTGGACCTGATGCTGCGCGGGGACCGGCTGCGCGTCTCGGTGAGCGACTCCTCGCCGCGGGCCCCCGCCAAACCGGTGATCGTGGACTGGGAGTCCACCGGCGGCCGGGGCCTGCTGCTGGTCGAGGCGATGTCCGAGTCCTTCGGGTCGGTGCCGGTGGCCGGCGGCAAACAGGTCTACTGCGAGATCTCCGTGCCGCCGTCGCCGGACGGCGAGCCCGCCAGGACCGGCTTCGGATCACGCCCGCACCCGGTAGGCCCGCCGTGAGAGCCCGCGTCCGGCACCTCGCCGCGGCGCTCGCCGCGGCCCTGATGACGCTGTCCCTGGCCTCGTGCGGGGGACAGGAGGAGTCACGCGCGGACGGCTTCGCCGTGGGCCTGCTGCTTCCCAACCGGGTGACGCCCCGCTGGGAGAACGAGGACAAGCCGCTGATCGAGAAGCGGGTGAAGGAGCTGTGCCCCCGCTGCACCATGGAGCACGCCAACGCCGAGGGCGACGTCACACGGCAGCGGCAGCAGATGCTCTCCATGATCACCAAGGGGGTCAAGGTCCTGATCCTCGACGCCGCCGACACCAGGGCGCTGCGCTCCTCGATCCAGGAGGCCCGCAAGGCGGGCGTCCCCGTCCTCGCCTACGACCGGCTCGCCGAGGGCCCGATCTCCGGCTTCGTCAGCTTCGACGGCGCGCGCATCGGCCGGCTCCAGGGCGAGGCGCTGCTGAGCGCGGTCGACGCGAAGAAGCCCACGGGCTCCCCGGGTTCCGCCGACAAGGCGACCATCGTCATGATGAACGGCGACCCCACCAGCGCCAACGCCGCATGGTTCCGCAGGGGCGCCCTGTCCGTCCTCACCGACCGGGTGCGCATCGCCCGGTCCTACGACACCGAGGGCTGGACCGCGCAGAACGCCCACGCGAACATGACGGCGGCCCTCGCGGCCCTCGGCTCCGCCCGGATCGACGGCGTCCTCGCCGCCAACGACGCCCTGGCGTCCGGAGTCATCTCCGCGCTCAAGAGCGCCGGCGTCGCCGAACTGCCGCCCGTCACCGGCCAGGACGCCGACCTGGACGCCGTCCAGCGCATCGTCAAGGGCGAGCAGTACATGACGGTCTACAAGCCCTTCAAGGCGGAGGCCGACGCGGCCGCGGCCATGGCCGTCGCCCTCGGACGCGGCCGGGACCTGAGCAAGGTCGCCACGACGAGCATCGACAGCCCCACCGACCAGGACATCCCGGCCGTGCTGCTCAAGGCCACCCCGGTGACCGCGCGCACCGTCAAGCGGGCCCTCGTCGAATCCGGCGCCTACACCGTCGCGCAGATCTGCACCCGGCAGCTGCGGACCGCCTGCGACCGGGTCGGGCTCCTCGACTGAGGGCCCGCGCGCCCGGGCGTGCGAGCGCTCAGCTCCGGGTGCGGACCAGCAGGAGCGCCACGTCGTCGTCGGGCTCCGGGCGCAGCGCGTCGAGCAGGGCGTCGCTCGTGCGCTCCAGGCTCGGAGCGGGGCTGCGCAGAAGGCGGGTCAGCGTGCCGAGGCCGGCGTCGATCGGCTCGGCCCGGTTCTCCACCAGTCCGTCGGTGTAGAGGGCCAGCAGCGAGCCCGGCGGCAGCTCCAGCTCCACGGTGCCGAAGTCCACCCCGCCCACACCCAGCGGGACGCCGCCCGGCACGTCGACGAGCCGGGCCTCACCCCCCGCCGAGGCCAGGACCGGCGGGAGATGACCGGCGCTGGACAGCGCGCAGCTGCCGACCCGCAGGTCGCACACCGCGTACACGCAGGTGGCGATGGCGTCGCCGAGCGATCCGGCGATGTCGTCGAGGTGCCGCAGCAGCTCGGCCGGCGGCAGGTCCAGCCGGGCCAGCGCACGGGTGGCCGTACTCAACTGCCCCATGATCGCGGCGGCTTGGACGCCCTTGCCCATGACGTCCCCCACCACGAGCCCGGTGCGTCCGGGTCCCAGCGGCAGCACGTCGTACCAGTCGCCGCCGACCTCGCTCAGCGCCGGCCGGTAGCGGGCGGAGATGTCCAGGCCCTCCCGCCGGGCCGGCGCGGAGGGAAGCAGACTGCGCTGGAGGGTCAGGGCGGTGGCGCGCTCACGGCCGTAGAGGCGGGCGTTGTCTATGGAGATCGCGGCCCGGGCGGCGAGCTCCGCGGCGAGCACGCGGTCCTGCTCGTCGAAGGGCGACTTGTTGACCGTGCGGTACAGGCTGAGCGTGCCGAGCACCTTGCCCCGCGCCATCAGCGGCAGCGCCATGTACGAGTGCACGCCCGCCTCGTGCAGCGCCTGCGCGGCGCGCGCGTCCCGGGCGATGCGCCGCATGGTCCGTCCGTCCACGCGCTCGACGAGGACCGGACGGGCGTCGCGGACGCACTGGGTGATGATCCGCGAGGGGCCGTAGGTGGCCAGCTCGCCGACCGGGTCGGCGGCGTGGATGGCGTCGGTGGCGTACCCGGCCGCCACCGCCAGCGCCCGGAACTCCGCGGGGGCGTCGCCGCTGACGGGCGTGATCGTCTCGTGCGCGACGACCGACTCCAGGATGTCGACGGCGGCCAGGTCCGCCACGTGCGGCACGGCCACCCCGGCGAGCTCCCGCGCGGTCTGCTGGAGGTCCAGCGTGGTGCCGATCCGCACCCCGGCGTCCGCGAGCACGGACAGCCGCTGCCGCGCCTGGGCGATCTCCGCGGCCGCCTGCTGGCGTTCGGTGACGTCCAGGACGGCCATCGCAAGACCGAGGACCCGGCCGTTGGTGTCCTCGATGCGGTGGTACGACTCCGAGTACGCGCGCTCCCTCGGGTCGCCCGCCGTCCGCCCGACCGTCTGCTGGTCCAGCAGGGGTCTGCCCGTCGCCAGGACGTGCCGCATCCGGTTCTCGATGGCCTCCACGTCCAGGTCGGGCAGCACCTCGCCCACCCGGCGGCCCACCACGGCCGACTCCGGCACGCCGTTGATGCGCTCCAGCGCCGGGTTGACGCCCACCCAGCGCAGGTCGTTGTCGAAGACGGCGATGCCCAGCGGGGTCTGGTTGACGAGGCTGTGGGAGAGGGCCAGGTCCCGCTCCACCAGCCGCACGGTCTGCGCGTCCGTCGCCAGCCCGAGCAGATGGGGCTGCCCGTCGGCGTCCAGCAGCCGCATCGTGCGGAACTCCACGGCGCGTTCCGTGCCGTCCCGGTGCCGCAGCGGGAACACGCCCGCCCACCGGGCGCCCGAGCGGACCTGGGCGAAGAGCTCCCGGACCCGCTGCCGGTTCTCGGGAGCGACCAGCAGCAGGTCACCGCGCTGCCCGAGCGCCTCCTCGGCCGGGTAGCCGAGCAACTGCTCGATCTCGGGGCTCCACAGCGCGATGTGCCCCACCGCGTCCAGGACCACCGCGGCGACCTTGAGAACATCCAGCAGCCCGCTGGGCGCCGCCGTGATCTCCTCGCCGCCCTCGGTCACATCCCCGTACATACGAGCCGCTCCCTCCGGCACGCCGGCGCGGCGAGGGGTACCGCCGAGATTCGTGCAGTCAGCTATCCGATTGAGTCACAGTACGCACGTCAGGGCAACACGTTCACGCCACGACCGCTGGACGGGTCGGCCCGCGTCCCCCGTCGTAAGCTGGAGCAGTCCGATGAACGCGATGCCCGGCAGCCGTCCACGCCGGCGCGAAGCCGCGGCCCGGACGGGTGACCCGATGACGACGGACGACGCACCCCTCACCCTCACGGAACCCTCCGCGGCGGCAAGGCTGGCCCTCCTGGAGGCGCAGAGCCACGACCTCTCGCCCTACGAGGCGCTGACGCTGGCCCTCCAGCAGGCGACGGCCGGGACCGGCGCGCTCGGCGGCTTCGTTCATCTGCGCAGCGACGCGGACGCCGGAATGCGCCTGGTGGCGGCCGGCGGTCTCCCGGACCGGGTCACCCAGGAGTGGGCGCACCTGTCGGCGGACCGCGACACCACCCCCGCGCGGACCCTGCGCGACGGATCGCTGCACTGGGCCGCCGTGAGGGGCGCGCGCAGCGGCTGCCGCGCCATGGTGTCCGTGCCGCTGCCCGGCGCCGACGGGCGGCTCGGCGTCCTCACCCTGCTGCTGTGGCAGGCCCAGGCGCCCGACGCCCACCAGCGGTCCTTCCTGACCGCCGTCGCACGCTGGATGGCCGGCCGGCTCGGGCGGCGGCCCTACGCCGTGCTGGGCGGGGCGCTGCGGGCCGCCCGGATGACGGAGCTGACCTCCGCCCTCGCCGAGGCCGTCACCGCGGCCGACGTCGTCGACACCGTCGCCCGCCATGTGCTCGGCCCGTTCGGCGCCGACGGGCTCGTCATCCAGGCGATAGAGAACGACCGTATGCACGTCGTCGGGTCCGTCGGCTACAGCCAGGACTTCCTCGACCGCCACCTCGAAGGAGTGCCGACCGGCTCCAACGTCCTGGTCGCCGAGGTGCTGCGGCTGCGCCGCCCCCTGCTGGTGGAGAGCACCCAGGAGTTCGTGCGCCGCTTCCCCGGCCTGCGCGCCCTCACCCACCCCGACAAGAACGCGTGGGCGTTCCTGCCGCTCATCGCGTCCGGCCGCGACATCGGCTGCTGCGTCGTCTCCTTCGCCCTGCCGCGCACCTTCAGCGACGAGGAGCGCAGCCTGCTGGCCGCCCTCGGCGGACTCGTCGGCCAGGCGCTGGAACGGGCCCGGCTGTACGACGCCGAGCACGATCGCGCGCAGTCCCTGCAACGCGGGCTGCTGCCCCGGTCCCTGCCCTCCCTGCCGGCCGCGACCGCCGCCGCCCGCTACCTCCCGGCGAGCGAGGGCGCCGCGGTGGGCGGCGACTGGTACGACCTCATCGCGCTGTCCGCCGACCGGGTCGCCATGGTCGTCGGCGACGTGATGGGCCACGGCATCGCCGAGGCCGCCACCATGGGCCGGCTGCGCACCGCCGTGCGCACCCTCGCCGACCTCGAACTGCCCCCGGAAGAGGTGCTGATCCACCTCAACGACCTCGTCGAGGAGCTCGGCGAGGACAGCTACGCCACCTGCCTGTACGCGGTGTTCGACCCCGTCGGCCGGATCTGCACCTTCTGCCGGGCCGGCCATCCGCCGCCCGTCGTCGTCCACTCCGACGGAAGCGTCCACCACCCCGAGCCGGCCGCGAACCCGCCGCTGGGCGCCGCCCGGCCGCCGTTCGACACCGGCGCGGTGCGCCTGCCCGAGGAGAGCGTGCTCGTCTTCTTCACCGACGGACTGGTCCGCTCGGCGAACGGGGACAGCGACGACGGAGTCGACCGGCTGACGCGGGCCGTGCGCGACGCCGTGGCGCGGACCGGCTACTTCGCGCCCGGGCGCCCCGCCGACGCCGGCGAGCGGCTCGACGAACTGTGCGGCCTGATCACCGACACGATGACCGACGACCGGCCGCGGGCCGTCGACGACGCCGCCCTCTTCCTCGTCCACACCCGGGCCGCCGCTCCCGGCGACGTCGCCTCCTGGCGGCTCCCGGCGGACCCGAGGGCCGCCGCCGAGGCCCGGCGGCACGTCCGGCGGCAGCTCGCGCAATGGGGGCTCGACGAACTCGAGGCCACCGCCGAGATGGTGGTGAGCGAGCTGGTCGGCAACGCGATCCGGCACGCCAAGGGCCCCGTCAGCCTCAGGCTGCTGCGCAGCCGGTCGCTGGTCTGCGAGGTGTACGACGGCAGCCTCACCACGCCGCGCATCCGCCGGGCCGCGCAGACCGACGAGAACGGGCGGGGGCTGTACCTGGTGTCGGCGCTCTCCCGCCGCTGGGGCGCCCGCTACATGGACGACGGCAAGTGCATCTGGGCCGAACAGGACCTCGCCCCGGAGGGCGCCTCCCGGCTCTGACGGTCCCACGGGCGGCAGCCCTGCCGGCCGCCGCTCGCCGTCTCGGGCGGGTCAGGTTGGCGCATGCCGTGCCGATCGATCAACTCCGGTTCCGTTTCCACCTCTTGACGCGGCGTGCCGCAGTGGTGATCCTCATCGGATATCTGTACCGGTCATGACAACCCAAGGACGTGAGCAGTGACCAAGGCTCGACGCCCGCACCGCGGACGCAAAGACGTCACCGTCGTGTCGCTGCTCCTCCTGGTGCTCGCCACGGTGCTCGGACCCACCCCGAGTTCGGCCGCCGCGGCCGACTGGTGGACGCCCACCGCCCGGCCCGCGCCGGATTCCGGTATCGACGTCACCGGTGAGCCGTTCACCGGAACCGACGCCCAGGGCAGGGTGCGCGGGTTCGTCGACGCGCACAACCACCTGATGTCCAACGAGGCGTTCGGCGGCCGCCTCATCTGCGGCAAGCCGTTCTCCGCCGCGGGCGTCGCCGACGCCCTGAAGGACTGCCCCGAGCACTACCCGGACGGCACCCTCGCCGTCTTCGACTACATCACCCACGGCGGGGACGGCCGGCACGACCCGGCCGGCTGGCCCACCTTCAAGGACTGGCCCGCCTACGACTCGATGACCCACCAGGCGAACTACTACGCCTGGGTCGAGCGCGCCTGGCGCGGCGGCCAGCGCGTCCTGGTCAACGACCTCGTCACCAACGGCGTGATCTGCTCGGTCTACTTCTTCAAGGACCGCGGCTGCGACGAGATGACCTCCATCCGGCTCCAGGCCAAGCTGACCTACGACCTCCAGGCCTACGTCGACAAGATGTACGGCGGCCCGGGCAAGGGCTGGTTCCGCGTCGTCACCGACAGCGCGCAGGCCCGCCAGGTCGTCCAGCAGGGCAAGCTCGCCGTCGTCCTGGGCGTGGAGACCTCCGAGCCGTTCGGCTGCAAGCAGGTCCTGGACATCGCGCAGTGCAGCAAGGAGGACATAGACAAGGGCCTGGACGAGTTGTACGCGCTGGGCGTGCGCAGCATGTTCCTGTGCCACAAGCTCGACAACGCGCTCTGCGGCGTCCGCTTCGACGAGCACGGGCTCGGCACCGCGATCAACGTCGGCCAGTTCCTGTCCACGGGCACCTTCTGGAAGACCGAGAAGTGCACCGGCCCGCAGAAGGACAACCCCATCGGCGACGTGGCGGCCTCGAAGGCCGCGGCCGACCTCCCCGCCGGCGCTGAAGCGCCCCGCTACGCCGCCGACGCCCAGTGCAACGTCCGCGGGCTCACCGGCCTCGGCGAGTACGCCCTGCGGGGCCTGATGAAACGCAAGATGATGGTCGAGATCGACCACATGAGCGTGAAGGCCACCGGCCGGGTGCTCGACATCCTGGAGGCCGACTCCTACCCCGGCGTCATCTCCTCGCACAGCTGGATGGACGCCGACTGGACCGAGCGGGTCTACGCCCTCGGCGGCTTCGTCGCCCAGTACATGCACGGCTCCAAGGAGTTCAGCGCCGAGGCTAAGCGCACCGACGCCCTGCGCGACAAGTACGGCGTCGGCTACGGCTACGGCACCGACTTCAACGGCATCGGCGACCACCCCGCCCCGCGCGGTGCGGACGCGGCCGACAAGGTCGTCTACCCCTTCCGGAGCGCCGACGGCGGATCCGTCATCGACCGGCAGACCACCGGACAGCGCACCTGGGACGTCAACACCGACGGCGCCGCCCACGCCGGCCTGATCCCCGACTGGATCGAGGACATCAGGCTCGTCGGCGGCCGGGACGTCGTGGACGACCTCCTGCGCGGCGCCGAGTCCTACCTCGGCACCTGGGGCGGCACCGAGCGGCACCAGGCCGGCGTCGACCTCGCCAAGGGGGCGACGGCGACGGCCAGTTCGGCCGAGTCCAACCCCTTCACCAGCTACGCACCGGGCCGCGCCGTCGACGGCGACGCCGGCACCCGCTGGGCCAGCGACTGGAGCGACGACCAGTGGCTGCGCGTCGACCTGGGCGCCACCCACCTGGTCAGCCGCGTCACCCTGGAGTGGGAGCGCGCCTACGGCAAGGCCTACCGGATCGAGCTCTCCGCCGACGGCGTGACCTGGCGGACCGCCTGGTCGACCACGGCCGGCGACGGCGGCCTGGACACGGCCCGCTTCACCGGCGCCCCGGCCCGCTACGTCCGCGTCCAGGGCGTCACCCGCGGCACCGACTGGGGGTACTCCCTCCACGAGGTCGGCGTCTACAGCGGCTGACGCGGGACCTCCCGGGTCCGGCCGTCAGGAGTCGGCCGGACCCGGGGCCGCGACGGGCGCCGCCGTCAGGGCGTTCAGTTCCTCGGGGCTGCGCGGGCCCGGCTCGGACGCGTCCAACAGGCCCTGCGCGCGCAGCAGTCGCGCCGCCGCCACGCCCCACGGCAGCCGCAGTCCCGCCTGCCGCAGCAGATCCGTACGGGCCAGGGCCGCGGCGGCGGGGCCGGTGTGGGCGCCGGACGGCGTGAGCAGGGCCGCGTCGTCCGCCCAGCGCAGGGCGAGGTCGACGTCGTGCGTGGCCATCACCACCGTGGTGCCGGACGCCCGCAGCGAGTCCAGCGTGGCCAGAAGACGCTCCTGGCCGTCCGGGTCGAGCCCGGCCGTCGGCTCGTCCAGGATCAGCACCCGGGGCCGCATCGCGACGGCGCCCGCGATCGCCGTCCGCTTGCGCTGCCCGTACGACAGCAGATGAGTGGGCCGGTCGGCCAGCGCGGCGATGTCCAGGGCGGCGAGCGCCTCGTCCACCCGGGCCCGCACCTCGCCGTCGGACAGGCCGAGGTTCAGCGGCCCGAACGACACGTCCTGGGAGACGGACGCGGCGAACAACTGGTCGTCCGGGTCCTGCACCACCAGCTGGACGGTCGTCCGCAGTCGGGTGAGCCCCTTGCGGTCGTACGACACCGGCCGCCCCTCGACCCTCAACTCCCCGTTCCGGGGCCGCAGTCCACCGCTGAGCAGCCGCATCAGCGTCGTCTTGCCGCTGCCGTTGCGGCCCAGCAGGGCGAGCGCGCGCCCCTCGCGGACCTCGAAGTCGAGACCGTCGAGCACGGTCGGACCGTCCTCGTACGCGAAGGAGGCGCCCCGCAGCGCGACCAGCTCGCTCATGTCAGGGCCTTTCCGGAACTGTTCAGGACGAAGGTCAGGGCGGCCAGGGCCGCCAGAAGCCCGAGGGCGGCCGCCACGAAACGGGCGGAGACGCGCGCCTCGGGCACCAGCACGCGCAGGGTGCCGTCGTAGCCGCGTCCGGCGAGCCCTGCCTGCAGCCGCGTCGCCCGGTCGAAGGCCCGCACGAACGCGGTGGCGCCCAGCCCGGCGAGCGAACGCCACTCCGCCGCCCGGCCGGTGTGCCCGAGCCGGGCCGCCTGGGCCTCCCGGATCCGGCGCACCGAGTCCAGCAGCAGGAAGCTCATCCGGTACGTCACCAGCGCGACGTCGACGACCGGCGCCGGCACACCGGCCTTCACCAGGCGCGGCAGCAGATCCGACATCGGGGTCGTGAACGCGAACAGCAGGACGCCGAGGGAGGCCGCCGAGGTGCGCAGCATCAGCTCCCCGGCCCGCACCGGCCCGCCGTCGGCCCAGCTCACCCACCCGCCGGGCCCGCCCACCTGCACCAGCAGCGTGACCGCGCCGGTCGCGCAGAAACCCAGCGGCACCCGGTAGGCGCGCCACAGCCGGCGGGCCGGCACGCCCGCCGGGCCCAGCAGCACGGCGAGCGCCGCCGCCAGCACCAGGGCCGCTCCCGGCCACGGCGGCAGCGAGATCGCCAGCACGGTCAGCCCCAGACCGAGCACGGCCTTGTCCACGGGATGGCGGCGGCGCCAGCGACTGCTGTGCGCCGCCGCGTCGATCGGCAGCACGAGGTGCTCAGGCCGGTTCGGAGGCGGAGCGTGCCGGCACGCCCTCGGACGGCGTGCCCTCGGGCCCGTCCGCCCGGGTCAGGGCCCGCAGCTCGCCCTGGCGGCGGCCGCGGCGCAGCCCGAAGTAGTAGGCGAGCACGCCCGCGCCGAGCGCGGCCTGGAGCGCGAAGAGAGCCGACTCGATCTCGCCGGACGGCGGTTCGTACAGGGGGGAGAACCAGGGCTCGTAGTCGGGCTTGATCTCGGTGATCGCGGTCTCGGCCTCGGCGTCCGAGCCGGTGAAGGGCTCCTTCTTGTGGTCGCCCAGGCCGAGGGCCAGCGGCAGCACGGCCAGGGCGACGACGAGGAGGAGCAGCAGCGCGTTGATCTTCGTGTTGCGCTTCACCGGGACACCGCCTCGGCGTCGGCGGCGGCCTCAGTCTTACGGCCGGCGAGCAGCACGCCGAGCCGGGTCAGCTCGCCCTTGCTGGACTGCACCAGCAGACGCATCACGAGCACCGTGAGCAGCCCCTCGCTGACGGCCAGCGGGATCTGCGTGACGGCGAAGATCGAGCCGAACTTGCCCAGCGCGCCGAGGAACCCGCTGCCGGGGTCGGGGAACGCCAGCGCGAGCTGGACGCTGGTGACGCAGTAGGTGGACAGGTCGGCGACGAACGCGCCGAAGAACACCGTGACCATCAGCGGCACGCCGTAGCGGCGCAGCAGCCGGTACATGCCGTAGCCCGCCCAGGGGCCGACGATGGCCATGGAGAACACGTTGGCGCCCAGCGTGGTCAGACCGCCGTGGGCGAGCAGCAGCGCCTGGAAGAGCAGGGTGATCGTGCCCAGCACCGCCATGATCGGCGGCCGGAAGAGGATCGCGCCCAGCCCCGTCCCGGTCGGGTGGGAGCAGCTCCCGGTGACGGACGGCAGTTTCAGCGCGGACAGGACGAAGGTGAAGGCTCCGGACGCGCCCAGGAGCAGGGTGCTCTCGGGGTGCTCGCGCACTTCACGGTTGAGACAGCGCACTCCGTGGACGACGAACGGCGCCGACGCGACACCCCAGGCGACCGCGTGCGCCGGAGGAAGGAAACCCTCGGCAATGTGCATGGCTTGGCAGACCCTCTCCAGCACCTCGTGGATGGTTGACGCGCCCTGGCCGGTCTCCTGGCTCACGGGTACCACCGCCCGTGCTCCGCCTTCCCGGGTCCGAGGACCCAGTGGCTGCCCGCGAGGGCCGGAGCCGGACTTCCCGATCACAGTGGCGAGGGCCGCACCGGCATCACACCGGATTTCCCGTTCACCAAGGCGTGGTGACAGTAATGCCCATATAAACGTGCTGGCAAGCGGGCATGTTATTCCGCTGCCCAGAGGGTTACTCCGGTGCTATGGCACGGACATCCAAATCCGATCACCGTATCGAAGGCCCCATCGAGACCGGCCGGGAGCGCGAGCCGGGCCCGGACGAATCGGTGGAACGGCGGGCCCCGGACGAGCCCACCGAGCTGCCCAAGCGGTCGTGGGGGGCGGTGTTCAAGGGGACGGTCAAGGAGTTCCAGGACGACGAGCTCACCGACCGGGCCGCGGCGCTGACCTACTACGGCATCCTGTCGCTGTTCCCCGCCCTGCTGGTGCTGGTGTCCCTGCTGGGCGTCGCCGGCAAGTCGGCGACCGACGAGGTCCTCGCGAACGTCAGGAAGCTCGCCCCCGGATCGGCCCGGGACATCATCAGCGACGCGGTGACCCAGCTCCAGGGCCGCGGCGGGGTGGGCTCGATCATGGCGGTCGTCGGCATCGTGCTCGCCGTGTGGTCGGCCTCCGGCTACGTCGCCGCGTTCATCCGCAGTGCCAACGCCGTCTACGACATGCCGGAGGGCCGCCCGGTGTGGAAGGTGCTGCCGGTCCGTGTCGGCGTCACGGTGGTGCTGCTCGTGCTGGCGGTGGTCAGCGCGCTGATCGTGGTCTTCACCGGCGACCTGGCCCGCCGAGCGGGCGAGACGCTGGGCATCGGGGACACCGCGCTGACGGTGTGGTCGATCGCCAAGTGGCCGGTGCTGGTCGTCCTGGTCACCATCATGATCGCCCTGCTGTACTGGGCGACGCCGAACGTCAAGGGCCGCGGCTTCAAGTGGATCACCCCGGGCAGTGTGCTCGCCCTGCTCATCTGGCTGCTCGCCTCCGCCGGCTTCGCGTTCTACGCGGCCAACTTCGCCTCGTACAACAAGACCTACGGCACCCTCGCCGGCGTGATCGTGTTCCTGGTGTGGCTGTGGATCAGCAACATCGCCATCCTGCTCGGCCTGGAGTTCGACGCGGAGCTCTCGCGGCAGCGCGCCGTCGCCGGCGGACTGCCCGACGACGAGGAGCCCTACGTACCGCCGCGTGACACGCGCGCGTGGAGCGAGGAGGACCAGCGGCGCATGGAGGACGACCAGCGGCGCGCGACGGAGACCCGGCAGCGGGCGGAGGACGAATGAGGCCCGTCGGGAGATGCCGCCCGGGGTTTCAGTCCTCGCCGAGGGTGCGGTGGGGCGGGACGCCGTAGGACGCGCGGTACAGCGAGGCGAAGCGGCCCGGGTGGAAGAAGCCCCAGCGGGCGGCCACCTCGGTCACCGTCGTGTCCAGCGGCGTCCCGGCGACCAGGTCGGCATGGGCGTGGGAGAGCCGCACCCGGCGCAGATGGGCCAGCGGGGTGGTGTCCATGTGCCGCCGGAACGCGTACTGCAGCGCCCGGACCGTGACATGGGCGGCCGCGGCGATCTCGGCCACGGTGACGGGCTCGCCGGCGTGGTCCTCGATGTACGCCAGCGCGCGGCGCAGCACGGCGGGGCGGGCGTCGTTGCGGTCGGTCGCGGTGGGCTCGGTGAGCGCGGTGTTGGGAAAGGCGGCCAGCACGCCGGCGGCCAGGTGCTGGGCCGCGGTGGAGGCGACCAGGGGCTGGTCGGCGAGGGCGGGCTCGGTCAGGATGTGGTCGCGGACGTACACGATGGTGCGGCGCAGGTGCTGGGCCGCGTCGGGGGAGTGGGGCCGGTGGCCGGTCAGCCGTACCGGCTCGGGTCTGCGGCCGGGAGCGGCGGAGGCGACCTGCGCGAGCAGATCGGTCTCCAGCATCGTGATGTTGTAGCGGGCGTTGCAGACCCGGCCGGAGTACGGCAGGTCCGGTGGGGCGAAGGACACCAGGTCACCGGGGCCGAAGGCGTCCTGGACGCCGTCGAAGGCGTGGTCCTTGATGGTGCCGTCGTGGACGAGGCAGAGGCAGATCCTGCCCAGCGGGGTGACGGAGTAGCTCATCTCGAAGTCGAGGTCGAGTTCGTCGACGGTCACCGACGGCATCGCGGAGCGGCTGATCCGCGCCCGGCCCGCCTGCGCGGCGCCGCTGCCGATCTGCATCCTGGCGTAGGCCCGGCTGAGGAAGTCCTCCGTCCGGCCCAAGTCGTCACTGTCGAAGAACAGCGTGTCCATCCCGGCTACCGCACCCCTTCCATGTCGAACGTCCCGCGCGGTGCGGAGACGACCGGCGACCGCCGGCCGCCGGCGTACCTCAGATGCCCCGCAAACCGGACCGCATTCGTTTTTCGGACGGCCCCGGCGGAGCCGTTCGTTCTGTGTGCGGCCGGAGCCCGCCTCGGCGTGAAGGGTGGAAAGAGGTCTCAGGAGGGCCGACGGGTGCGAGGACGCGAGAGAGGGAGGAAGACGGCTCGTGACGGGTGGTACGCAGGAGCAGCTCAAGGAGCGGATCGCCGCCCTGGAGGCGGAGATCGCCCAGCTTCAGCAGGCCGTCGTCTCCCACGCGGTCGTCGACCAGGCGATCGGTGTCGTGGTCGCCGTCGGGCATCTGCGCCCCGAGCAGGGCTGGGAGGTCCTCAAGGAGATCTCCCAGCGCACCAACACCAAGCTGCGGGAGGTCGCGGAGTACGTGGTGCAGGGCGCCCACTGCGGCTGGCTGCCCGACGAGATCCATCACGCGCTCGTCTCGGCCCTCAGCCGCACGGACCCGCGATCCGGCTCCGGGGAGGACTCCGGCGCGGGCTCCCCGGCCGCTCCGGGCATCGGCTCCCGCGCTGACTCCCACTGACTCTCGGTGACGCTTTCCCTGACGTAGAGTCCACTGCGGGGAGCGGAACACCGGAGGGGGAATGACGTGCCGCTGGAGTCCGTGCGGTTCGCGGTGCTGGGGCCCGTGCGGGTGTGGCGCGGGGGGACGGAGCTGAGGCCCGCAGGGCCGCAGGAGGGGGCCCTCCTGGCGTTGCTGCTGGTCAGAGCGGGGGAGCCGGTCGGCGTCGAGGAGATCGTCGACGCGCTGTGGGGGGCGGATCCGCCGCGCACCGCGGTCAACGTGATCCGTCGGCACGCGGGTTCGCTGCGGCGTCTGCTGGAGCCGGGGCTCGCCGTGCGCGCGGAAGGGCGGTGGCTGGTCCGGGCGGCGGGCGGCTATCGCCTGGTGACCGACGGTGACTGCCTCGACCTGCTGCGGTTCCGGGCACTGTGCGAGAGGGGGCGGCGGGCGGCGGGGGAGTCGCCCGCGCGGGCGGTGGAGCTGTTCGCCGAGGCGCTGTCGCTGTGGCGGGGGCCGGCCGCGTCCGGCCTCCCCGGACAGGCCCGCGCCCACCCGGCGTTCGGTGCGGCCGACCGGGAGCGCCTGACCGCCGTACGGGCCGCCGCCGACGCGGCGCTGCGCGCGGGGCTGCCCGACGTCGTCCTGCCCGAGCTGTACCGGGCCGCTGCGGCGCACCCGCTGGACGAACCCGCCCAGGCCGCGCTGATCCTCGCCCTCGCGGCGACGGGCCGCCAAGGGGAGGCCCGAGCCGCGTACGACGCCGTCCGCTCCCGCCTCTCCGAGGAGCTGGGCATCGACCCGGGACCGGAACTGCGGGAGGCGGGGGAGACGGCGCGGGGGGCGGGGACAGGCGGTGCGGCCGGCGGGGCCCCGGACTCCCGTGCGGGCGCCGACGTCCCCGCTCCGAGCACCGGTACGACCCCGTCGCCGGGCACCGCTCCGGCGCCCGCGCCCGATGCTCACCCTGACCCAGGCCCCGGTCCCCACCCCGTCCCCCGGCCCGCCGAGTTGTCCGCCCCGGGCCCCGCCGGGCCCGTCCCCCGGCAACTCCCCCACGACGTGCCCGTGTTCGCCGGGCGCGGAAGTGAGGTCGACGGGCTGCTCGCAGGGGGGGAGGGGCGGGTCGTGGTGATCGGGGGCATGGCCGGGGTCGGCAAGACCACGCTGGCCGTGCACTGGGCGCACCGGGCCGCCGACCGGTTTCCCGACGGGCAGCTCTACGTCAATCTGCGCGGCTTCGACCCGTCCGGCGCGGTCATGGAACCCGGGGAGGCCCTCCGGGGATTCCTCGACGCGCTCGGGACGCCGCCCGACCGGGTGCCGCACGGCGTGGACGCGCAGGCCGCGCTCTACCGCAGTGTGCTCGCGGAACGCCGGGTCCTCGTCGTCCTGGACAACGCCCGGGACAGCGACCACGTCCGCCCCCTCCTGCCGGGCTCGCAGGGCTGCCTCACCCTCGTCACCAGCCGCGACGAACTGTCAGGGCTGGTCGCCGCCCATGGCGCGCACGCGCTGGGCCTGCACCCGTTCGACGCCGGCCAGACCCGGACGTTCCTCGTCCGCCGACTGGGCGCCGAGCGGGTCGAGGCCGAGCCGGGGGCCGTCGACGAGATCGGCGAGCTGTGCTCCGGTCTGCCGCTGGCCCTCGCCTGTGTGGCCGCCCGCGCCGCCGCGCACCCCCGCTTCCCGCTCTCCGCCGTCGCCGCCGAACTGCGCGAGGCGCACGGCAGCCTAGACGCCTTCGCCCGCTCCGACGCGTCCGTGGACGTCGGCTCGGTGTTCTCCTGGTCCTCCCGGGCCGTGTCGCCCGCCGCCCGGCGGCTGTTCGAACTGCTCGCGCTGCACCCCGGCCCCGACTTCTCCCTGCCGGCCGCCGCCGCCCTGGCCGGCCTGCCGGCACGCCGGGTACGGCCGCTGCTCGCCGAGTTGACCGGCCTGCACCTCGTCGCCGAACACAGCCCCGCCCGCTACTCCTTCCACGACCTGCTCCGCGCCCACGCCGCCGAACTCGTCGAGGAACACCGCACCGGCACCGAACGGCACACGGCCCTGCACCGGCTGTACCACCACTACCTGCACACCGCGCACAGCGCCGACCGGCTCCTCGCTCCGACCTCCGACCCGCTGCCCCCGCCCCCCGCCCCGGAGGGCGTGCACCCGGAACCCCTCGCGGACGACGACCGGGCCCTGGCCTGGCTCACCGCCGAGCACGCCGTGCTGCTGGCCGTCGTCGACACGGCCGCCGCCTCCGGACAGGAACGCATCGCCTGCCAACTCGCCTGGTCCCTGGAGCCGTTCTTCGACCGGCGCGGCCACTGGCACGACGGGCTCACCGTCCAGCGCACCGCCCTCGCCGCCGCCCGCAGGCTCGCCGACCCGGCCCTTGAGGCGCGCGGACTGCGCGGACTGGCCCGCGTCGAAGGCCGGCTGGGCCTGCACGCACAGTCCGTCTCCCGGCTGGAACACGCCCTGAGACTGTTCACGCGGCTCGGTGACGACATCGGCCGCGCCAACACCCACCGCAGCCTCGGCTGGGAGCGCGAGCAACTCGACGACCTGCCCGGCGCGTTGCGCCACAACCAGCTCGCCCTCGACCTGTTCCGTGCGCTCGGCGACCGCGCCGCGCAGGCCAGCGTCCTGAACTCGGTCGGCTGGTACCACGCCCTGCTCGGCGAGCACCGGCAGGCCCTCGCCCACTGCTTCGAGGCCCTGCCCCTGCTCCAGGCACTCGGCGACCGCTACGGCCAGGCCGCCACCTGGGACAGCATCGCCTACGTCCACCAGCACCTCGGCCGCCACTCGCACGCACTGCTCGGCTACCGCAACGCCCTGACCCTGCTGCGCGACCTCGGCGCGCCGTACGTCGAGGCCGACATCCTCTCCCGTGTCGGCGACACCCACGAGGCCATGGGCGGCCACGACAGCGCCCGCGCCGCCTGGCGGCAGGCGCTCACCCTCCTCAGGGAGCTGGACCACCCCGACGCCGAACGGGTCGAGGCCCGCCTGACCGGACGGGACGGGCGCGCCGGTGCCGGCTGACCCCGTGGAGCTGCGCTTTGAACTGCTCGGCCCCGTGAGGGTGATGAGGGCCGGCCGCGAACTCGGCCTCGGGTTCCCCCAGCAACGCGCCCTGCTCGCCCTGCTCCTGGCCCACGCGGGCCGGACCGTGCCGACGTCCGAGATCCTCGACGTGCTCTGGGCCGAGCGGCCGCCCGTCAGCGCGCACAACGTCGTGCGCCGTTACGCGGCCGCGCTACGGCGGCTGCTGGAACCGGAGTTGCCGCCCCGGGCCCCCGGGGGACGTCTGCTGCGCCGCCCCGGAGGCTATCTGCTGGAGGCGTCCCAGGACGAGGTCGACCTGCTGCGCTTTCGCGAGCTGACCCGGCAGGGCAAGCGCGCGGCGGCCACCGGGCGGCCCGAGACGGCGGCCGGACGCTTCACAGAGGCGCTGCGTCAATGGCGCGGCCCGGTCATCGCCATGGGCATTCCTCGAACGGCCCGCGAGCATGTGCAGTTCACGGCCGTCGAACACGAACTCCTGCACACGGCCCGCCTCGCCGCCGACGCGGCCCTGCGGTGCGGCCGGGCCGACCAGGTCCTGCCCGCCCTGCGCCGGGCCACCGCGCTCGCCCCGCTCGACGAACCCCTGCACGCGCGTCTGATCCTCTCCCTGGCCGCCTGCGGCCTCCAGGCGGACGCCCTGGCGGCGTTCGACGACGTCCGCCGGCGTCTGACGGCCGACCTCGGCGTCAGCCCCGGCCCCGAACTCGCCGCCGCCCACACGAGCGTCCTCCGCCAGGAAGCGGGCCGGCTGCGCTCCGGACCGACCGTGCGCCTCGACCGCGCGGCACCCGTCGTCCACCTGAGGACGCCGCCGGACACCCACCCGTCCACGCGACTACCGCCCGACATCCGTGAGTTCGCCGGACGCCGGGCCGAACTGGGCTGGCTGGCCGCGCGGTCGGCGGAGCCGGGGCCGACCGTACTCGCGGTCGTGGGGATGGCCGGCGTCGGCAAGAGCACCCTCGCCGTGCACTGGGCGCACCGGATCACCGGCCGCTATCCGGACGGCCACCTGTACGTTTCCCTGCGCGGCACCGACCTCGCACGGCCCGCCCTGGACCCCGGGGACGCGCTGCGCGCGATGCTCACCGCGCTGGGCGTCCCCGCGGCGGAAGTCCCCGAGGGCCAGGCCGCCCGCGCCGGCCTCTACCGCACCCTGCTGGCGGACCGACGCGTCCTCGTCGTCCTCGACGACGCCGCCGGGACCGAGCAGGCGGGCCCGCTGCTGCCCGGCTCTCCGGGCTGCCTCACCCTCGTGACCAGCCGCGACGCCCTGCCCGGCCTCATCGCCTCGGGAGCCCGCCCGCTGCGCCTGGAACCGCCGACCGCCGACGACGCGCGCGAGATCCTCACCCGGCGGCTCGGCGCCGGCCGGGTGGCCGCCGAACCCGCGGCGGCCGAGGAGATCGCCGCCCGCTGCGGCCGGCTGCCCCTCGCGCTGACCGCCGTCGCGGAACGCCTCACGCACCGCCCCGAGGCCACCCTCGCCACCCTGGCGGCGGAACTACGCGCACAAGAAGGCGGTTTGGACGCCTTCGGCAGCGTCACCGGCACAACACCCGACGTCCGCAAGGCCTTTCTCGGCTCGTTCCGACGGCTCTCCCCGCAGAGCGAGCGCCTGTTCCGGCTCCTGCCCCGCCACCAGGGCCCCGACCTCACCGCCACGGCCGCCGCCGACCTCGCCGGACTGCCCGTGCGCCGGGCCCGGATCCTCCTCGGCGAACTCGCCGACGCCCACCTCGTCACCGAGCACGCGCCGGCCCGCTACGCCCTGCACCCGCTGCTGCGTGCCCACGCCACCGAACTCGGCCTCCCCGAGGGTCCCTTCGCGTCGCCCTGACAGCAACGCCAGTCGCCTCACCAGGCGTTGTCACTTCACTGTCACTCCATTTGCACATCCGCCGACCTACCGTCCCAGCGACCGGATCGACCGTCGCTCAGGAGGCATCAGCGGAAGATGTCCATCACCAGCACCATCGAAGCCCCCGTCAGGACGACGCCCGTCGGCGTGGAGATCCTCACCGGAGAGAGGGGTCCCGGCCCCCTGCCGGGCGAGGGCGCGCCGCACCCTCGGCAGCGGCTGCACTCCCGCGAGGGCGGCGAGTACCTGTTCGTGGGCCTGCGCGGCTCTCCCACCCCGCCCGCCGGGCCCGAGCCCCTCAGCGCCCGTCCAGTGCCGGCACCGGCCCCGGGCGACGTCTGCTTCTACGACGTCCACCGCCCGCCGGCGCTGGACTTCCCCGAGCGGTTCCGGGCGACGGTGTTCCTCGTCCCGAGCGATCTGCTGGGGCTGACGCCCCTGGACGTACGGCGTCTCACCCGCACGCCGGTGTTACGCGCCTCCCGGCTCGGCGCACTGCTGTCGCCGCTGCTGTCCGACCTCGCCCGCACCGCCTCACAGGCCCGGCCGCCGGTCGGCGAGATGCTGGCCTGGAACGCGGTGAACCTCGTGGCGACCCTCGCCGCCGAACAGCTGGGCGCGGGCGCGCCCGGCGCACCGGACGGACAGCCGCCGGTGCTGGGCCGCATCCTGGAGTACGTCGAACTCCACCTGACCGAGACCGGTTTGTCGCCGGAGAGCATCGCCCGCGCGCACCACATCTCCGTGCGCTACCTGCACAAACTGTTCCAGGACGAGGGCACCTCGGTCGGCCGCTGGATCCTGCGCCGCCGCCTGGAGGAGTGCCGACGCGACCTGAGACGGCACGGCCGGGGGAGCCGCACCATCGCGGCCGTGGCCGGCCGCTGGGGCTTCACCAGCGCCACGCACTTCAGCCGCGTCTTCCGCACCGCCTACGGGATGTCCCCCAGCCAGTGGCGGGACATCCCGTAGGCGGCCGACGCCTCCCGGCGAACCCGCCTCACCGGGGCGGACCGGCCCACGGAGCGTCCGGCGTCGAGCCCCGGCGCGCGACCACGGCGGTGCCGGTGGCCCCGGCCGCGCCCTTGGGAGGTCAGCCCGCCGCGTGGGCGCCGACGACGGCCTCGGCGTAGACGATGCCGAGGCCGTAGGCGCCGCCGTGCTCCTTGACGATGCCCGTGGTGGCCTCGTACGTGTCCGTGCGCGCCCAGTCCCGCTGGAGCTCCAGCAGCACCTGCACCCAGGTCACGGGGACCGCGCCGGCCTGCACCATGCGCTGGACCGCGTGCTCGTGGGCCTGCGGGCTGACCCCGCCGGACGCGTCGGTGACGACGTACACCTCGAAGCCCTGGGCGAGCGCGGACAGGGCGGGCAGGACCACGCAGACCTCGGTCCACAGACCGGCGATCACCAGCTTCTTCCGGCCGGTCGCCTTGACGGCCTCGACGAAGGCGAGGTCCTCCCAGGCGTTCATCGTGGTACGGTCGACGATCTTCTGCTCGGGGAAGACGTCCGCGAGCTGAGGCAGGATCGGCCCCGAGAACGACTCGGCGGCCACGGTGCTCAGCACCACCGGCACGTCGAACGCCTTCGCGGCCTTCGCCAGGCCCACCGTGGAGTTGATGATCGCGGTGCGGTCTGAGCTGCCGGTGCCGAAGAACATCTGCGGCTGGTGGTCCACGAACAGCACCGCGCAGTCGTCCGGGGTGAGCAGGTCGGGGCTGGGGGACGCGGTGACCTCGGAGATGTCGACCATGGGGAGACCTTTCGGCAGCGTGTGAGTGGCGTGGTGATGGAGACGGTTCAGCCGGCGCCGGCCGCGTACACGATCCGGCCCCGGTGACCGTCATCGGCGCCAGGTACCCCGCGATCCCACCCCGGCCGTCGCCGCCCGTGTGTTCCCGGAGCGCACCGGACGATTCCCCACAGCGCACGGCCCGATGTGCGCTGTGAGCACAACGGCCGTGCACACACGGGCAATCCGGGGCCGCCGGCCGCGTCTAGCGTGACGGCGCGACACACCGCACCACCGATCAGCACACCGATCACAGCAGGAGATGCCCATGTCCGACGTCGTCGAACCGGTTCAGCCGGTTCTGGAGCCCGAGGCCGCGGCGTTCGCTGAGGCGACCGCCAACCCGCCGTACCTGTTCGAACTGCCGCCGGCGGAGGGGCGCAAGGCCGTCGACGAGGTGCAGTCCGGCGAGATCGACAAGCCCGCCGTCGCCGAGGAGTGGATCACCGTCTCCGGCGGCCCCACGGGCAGCGTCCGCGCCCGGATCGTCAGGCCCTCCGGCGCCGAGGGCGTCCTGCCGGTGATCCTCTACATCCACGGCGCCGGCTGGGTGTTCGGCAACGCCCACACTCACGACCGCCTGGTCCGCGAACTCGCCGTCGGCGCCGGCGCGGCGGTCGTCTTCCCCGAGTACGACCTCTCGCCCGAGGCCCGCTACCCGGTCGCCATCGAGCAGAACTTCGCCGTCGCCCAGTGGATCGTCGAACAGGGGACGACGAAGAACCTCGACGGGACGCGGCTCGCGGTGGCCGGCGACTCCGTCGGCGGCAACATGACCGCCGCCCTCACCCTGATGGCGAAGCAGCGCGGCGGCATCCCGCTGGTGCAGCAGGTGCTGTTCTACCCGGTCACCGACGCCGCCTTCGACACCGGCTCCTACCACCAGTTCGCCGAGGGCTACTTCCTGCGCCGCGACGGCATGCAGTGGTTCTGGGACCAGTACACCACCGACGCCGCCGAACGCGCCCAGATCACCGCCTCCCCCCTGCGCGCCACCCCCGAGCAGCTCCAGGGCCTGCCCCCGGCCCTCGTCATCACCGGCGAGGCCGACGTCCTGCGCGACGAGGGCGAGGCGTACGCCAACAAGCTGCGCACCGCCGGCGTCCCCGTCACCGCCGTCCGCTTCCAGGGCATCATCCACGACTTCGTCATGCTCGACGCCCTGCGCTCGACGTTCGCCGCCGAAGCCGCCATCACCCTGGCCGTCGGCACCCTGCGCACCGCCCTGCACACCGCCTGACCTTCTGACTTCCCAGGAGAAACCTCCCATGAGCACCACCACGCCCACCGTCCTCCTCGTCCACGGCGCGTTCGCCGACGCCGGCAGCTGGTCCGGCGTCATCGCCGAACTCCAGGGCCACGGCATCCCCGTGATCGCCCCGCCCAACCCCCTGCGCGGCCTCGCCTCCGACGCCGCCTACATCGCCTCCGTGGCCGCCCAGATCGACGGTCCCGTCGTCCTGGTCGGCCACTCCTACGGCGGCGCGATCATCACCGTCGCCGGCGCCACCGAGAACGTCGTCGGCCTCGTCTACGTCGCCGCGTACGTCCCGGAGGAGGGCGAGAGCCTCGGCGCGCTGCAGGGCCGCTTCCTGCTCGCCCCGCTGGTCAGCAACCTCAAGGAGTGGACGTACCCGGGCCCCGGCGGTGAGCCGGCCGTCGAGGTCACCATCGCCGAGGCCGCGTTCCCCTCGGTGTTCGCCGCCGACGTGCCCACGGACGTCACCAAGGTGCTCGCCGCCGCCCAGCGCCCCCTCGCCGCAGCCGTGTTCGACGAGACCGCGGCCACGGCCGCCTGGCAGACCAAGCCGTCCTGGGCGCTCGTCGCCGCCGCGGACGAGGCGATCAACCCCGAGGTCCAGCGCTTCGGCGCCAAGCGGGCCGGCGCGACCGTCGTCGAACTCGAGGGCGCCTCGCACGCCGTGGCCGTCTCCCAGCCGAAGCAGGTCACCGACCTGATCCGCGACGCGGTGCGGGCGACGAGCTGACTCCCGACGCCGGCCGGTCGTGGACCGGCTGACGGCGACACCGGCTGACCGGCGCACCGGTCGACCGTGCGACTGCCGCGCGGACGCCAAGCGGGCACCCCGCTTCGCGTCCGCGCGGTTCTGCGTCCCCCGCCGACGCCGGTACCGTTCTGGCTGCGTACAGATGGATTCACCAGCGACCGGTGGAGGTCCCGTGCAGCAGGTGTCGGACTTGAGTCTTTGGGGCGCGGGGGCGTTCGGCCTGGTCATCGGCTGGATCGCCTACCGGACGCTGAGGCGTTCCGAGGGCTCGCGGATCAGCGACCTGGTGACGGTGATCGCGGCGCTGGGCGGTGGCGCCGTCGTCAACACCCAGTTCGCGGAACCCGACCTGTTCGCCGCCTACGGCCTGGGCCTGGCGGCGGGGTTCATCGGCTACTTCGTCGTGGCGTGGCTGGTGGACCGCTCGGAACGCAAGGCCGACGCGGCGGCGGCACGTGAACTGGCGGCCGCCGAGGAGCAGTCCACCGAAGGGCAGTCCGGCGGGGGCAGGTCCGGCACCCCGACGGTACCCGCGCAGCCCGGCTCCCGTCCGGGGGACTGGATGGGGGACGTCCGGTAGGCGTGAGCGGGCCCGTCGCCGGTCAGCCGGAGGCCGCCGTCGGCCTGAGGGTGAGGGAGCTGGAACAGTACGCGGTGTACGCGAGCCCCAGCAAATTGCCCTTCCCCAGCAGGGCGGTGCGTGCCGAGTGCAGCGCCGAGCCGACCGACCGACCCTCCAGCAGCGCCTGCCAGAACAGCTCGGCCACCTCGCTCGCCAGCGTCTGCGCCACCGAGATCTCGGTGCCGACGACACCGGAGGCGTGCAGGTCGGTGAAGGCGTCGGCGTAGGAGAGCCAGGTGGCGGGTCCACTGTCCACCGTGTGACAGCCGTTGAGGAAGACCAGCGGCGACCTGTCGTGCCAGCTCGCCCACCGGGCATCCGTGATGGCGGCGAGGTCCTGCGACGGGATCCGGTCCTTCTCGCCGATCTCCAGAACCGTGTGGCCGGGCGCCTCACGACCGTTCTCCGGTGTACGGCCGTGGCAGTAGAAGTACACGCAGTCCGGAGCTTCGACCAGCGCGTCGATCAGCGCCGCCTTCGCGGTGTGGTCGGTGAGTCGTCCCCCGAACCGCGAGTGGAGGCGCGCCACATGGCGCTCCGTCTCGCCGGCGTCGAGGGCGGTGCTGCGCGCGACCGTCATCGCGGGAGCGCCCTCGCCGCGTCCGGCGACCAGCGCGAGGTGCTGCCCCTCGGACCGCCGTGACGGCGGCTGCTCGATGACATGCCGGTAGCCCCAGAAGCCGTAAGGGCACAGGGTGTTGAGCTGATGGCCGTCCGCTCCCGGACACTCCCGGGTGTCCGCGGGCAGGTCGGGTTCCAGCCCCTGCCGGCAAGGCTTCCAGGTGGCGCCCCGGACGACCGGGATGTCGTAGACCAGGGCCCAGGGAAAGGCCAGGTCCATGCCCTCCTGACGGCAGATCTGCAACTGCGCCGCGCCACCCAGGACGCCGCGCAGCGCTTGCCGTTGGGCGCTGCGCGGGGCGAGCAGGACGAACAGGTCCCAGCCGATGCCCGCGAGGTTCTCCAAGTCGGTGAGGAAAGCCTCCCTGGACTTGCGGTTGTCCGAGGTCAGCAGGTTCACGCGTTCCCCGTCCTTCACCCCGGCGTGGACGGCCATGAGCGCCGTGCGGGCCTGCTCCAACGCGCCCGCCGTCTGCAGCTCGCCGAGCCGGAAGGTGCTCACCGCGCCGCTCGCGCCGTCGACGTCGACCGCGAACGAGCCGTCGGCCGCCTGCGAGATCCGGATGGCGGCGGTGCGCGGCGGCAGGGCGGCGAGGCCCACGAACCCGGGCGTGAGCGTGTAGTCGATCTCCGCCGAGACCGGTGGGGTGCCTTCGACCCGCGTCTCGCGGGGCGCGACCATGGCGGTGAGCGTCGCCGACTGCAGTTGGTGCCCGCGATGAGCCACCAGGAGGCGCAACCTTGCCGGACCCGACTCCGGTGGGGCGACCACGGGAACGCGCAGGTAACGACCGCGGTGGTCCGGCTCGCACACGTGCCCCGGGCCGTCGGGCGAGCACTCGCAGACCCAACTGCCGCCTTCTTTCGGCAGGAAGAGGTGATGGTGAGCGGGGGAGACCGCGAAGTCGTCGCTGCACACGGAGACGGTGAGCCAGTGACCGTCGGCGGGGTCCAGCAGGTCGTCGGGGAAGGGCTGGGCCGACTCGGACAGCAGGCTCTCGGCGATCAACTTCCCGATGCTCATGACCAGTTCGTAACGCCGGCCGACCGCGAGGCAGCGGTCCGTGGGCACTTGGATCTGCGACAGGGGCCAGGTCAGCCAGAGGTTCAGGAAACGGTCGGCAGCCGTGTCCTCGTCCGCTTCCTCGGACGGGAGCGCGACGTCGCCGACGACGTCGAAGTCGACGAAGTCGCCCGGGGCGGTGCGCGGCCCTGTGTTGACGGGGTCGAAGGTGGGCTCCGCGGGGGTGGCTGAGCGGTGCTCCTGCTCGTACTGCCGGTGGAAGGTGTTCCAGAGCCTCGCCGCTCCCAGGTGTTCGACCCAGATGTCGTCCAGCGCGTCTCGGAGGGACTCCGCCGGCAGGTTCGGGTCGGTCAGCAGGGATTCGAGCGCCTGGCGTGCCTCGTCCTCCAGATCCTCGTCGCTCCAGAAGCGGTCCGAGGCTCTGAACGCGCGGAGTTCGGCCTCGAGTGCGCACCGCGGTTCCCAGGGATGGACGGGGGCGGTCATGTAACGGCACTCCCTGAGGAGATGTGCGCCGACCGGACGGCGGTGACGGACGGGGACGGAGTGATGATGGCATGGTGAAGGGGCAACACAGGTGCAGATGAGCTGTTTTCGCCTCTGTGACCGATGACCGACACGGCGCACGGGTGTGGTGCCGGGGGAGGTGAGGGCGTGGTGGGTCTGCTGGACGAGCTGACGATCCAGCTCGACGAACCGAGCAGTGTCCCGCGCAGGATCACGGCCGTCGTGGTAGACGGCGACGTCCTTCCGCCGCCGGACGCCGCTGCGCCGGTCGGCGCGGCGCTGCGGCACCTGTGGGGCTCCGACGACAACGAACTCCTGCGCACGCGCCTGGCGAAGGCGTTGTTCCCGCCGAGCACCCGGCCCCGCTTCCGGGCCGCGGTGGAGGCGCTGGGCAGTGGCCGGCGACTCCGCATCCGGCTGCGATTGCCGACACCGACGGGGGAACAGCCCTTCTCGTTGGCGGAGTTGCCCTGGGAAGCCGTGCGGGTGCCTGGCCCCAACGCGGGACCCGGCGTCTGGGACGGCTGGGTCCGCGACCTGGAGCGGTCGCCCATTCCCTACGGCGAACTCGGAAGCGACGAGCGGTTCACCCTGGTCCGGGAAGTCCAGCCCACCGGGCTGGTCACCACAAGTGCGCGGCGCACGTACCGCCGCGTCGTGATCGCCGACGCCACAGAGGTTCACGGCGTTGTGCGCACCCCCTCCGGGACCCACACCGTCGGGCGCCCCGGTGACCGGGAGACGGCGGCAGCCGACAGCGAACTGGTGGCGTCGGCGCTGGACCGTTCGCATCTGGAGGCCGAGGCCGTACCGTCGCCCGCCTCGGCGGAGACCATCCGCCGGTGGCTCGTCGCCGGTGCAGGAGCCTTCTACTTCGGGGGGCACCACGTCGAAGGCGGACTCGTCGTCGCCGACCGCCCGGGGTCGGCCGAAGCCGCTCTGCTCGACGGCGGCACGCTGACCCGGTGGCTGCTGGACGCCGAAGTGCCCCTCGCGGTGCTGCTCGCCTGCGACAGTGCGGGCTCGGCCGCGCAATCCGACGGCGGGATGAGACCGCTTCCCCTCGCAGAGCGAATGGCGCGGGAGGGTGTGCCTCATGTGGTCGCCGTCCAGGGCACGGTGAGTCACCGGCAGGCAGCCGACTTCGCAGGCTCGTTCTTCGCGGGCCTCGCCGCCGGCGACGGCATCGACGTGGCGCTCGCCGGGTCGTCCCACGCCTTCGCCGGGTCCACCGCCCGGCCTGTCCTGTACAGCGGTCGCGGGCAGCGGATGTCCATAGGCCTGGACGAGAGGCCCCGCCCCGCACCGCCCGGCTCCACCGACGCCCACCGGATCGCCCGGGGCTCCGAGGAACCGGTGCTTCCCGACGAACGGTTCCGGGTCTCCCTGGAGACCCGCTGGACCCTCTTCACCCCGGCGCAGGGGCAGCCGTGCGGGTACGACGTCCTGGCCGACCCTTCCTGCGCCGACCTCGCGGGGCCGGTGAACGAGTGGGAGAAGATGCTGCACCGGGCGGGACGCGGCGTGGATCCGCCGCCCGGAGAACCTCGCCACTGGTACACCTACGACCACGACAAGTGGCAAGGACGTCTGCCGAACGGGCATGACGAACTGGTCCGCGCACTGGAGGAGCCGTACCGGCCGCGCCGCAGGGAACCGCACCCGGACGAGCCCCCGCACCGCGGGATCGGCCTCGTCGTGCGCAAGGATGCCGCCGGAGCGACGGGCCACGGCTTCGTCCGGGACCTGCGGCAACTGCCGCTCCTCGACTGGGACGTGCGGATGATCGTCGTTCAGATCCACGGTCCCGGCGAGCGCATCGACACGGTCCGGCGGGCCGCCGACACCGTCGCCCGGGAGCTGAGGTTGCCCGAGTACGTCGTCAAGGCGCACGCACCGGGCGGCGAGGGCGAGGCCGGGCGCGACGCCGGGGGCGAGCGTGCGAGAGCCGCCCGCCTCGCTTCCCTGTGCCTCGCCGCCACCGACGACGCTGACCTGGACCGCTGGCTGAGCGCGGCGGCGGCGGGTGAAGGCGGGCTGCCCGTGCCCGGCGACTTCCGTGGGCTCAAGGTCCCCTCCACCGTCATCGACGCGGTGGTCCTCGCGCTGGTCCGGTCAGGCGCACCGGGGTGGAAGGCCGCGCTCGCCGCCTGGGCGAACGAGGGACCGTCCCACCCCGTGCGGTGGGCCGTCGACATCGCGACGGCGGTCCTGGACGCCGAAGAGGACCGTGTGACCGCACAGGACCTGGGCAACGCGGATCTCGCGATCGCGCTCGACCGGGCCGGACTCCTCCCCGCCCGCTTCCGGCAGCTCGACCCCGAGGGGCTGCGGCCCGGCAGCTGGGCGCTGTTGGCCCGGCGGCAGCCGACCGAGGAGGACGCGGAATGGCTGTGGGGCATGGTGCCCGCCCTGCGCCGTCTCGCCGGACTGGAGCAGGATCCCGGCGACTACGACTACCAGCTCGAACACGACCTCCACGAGTACCGGAGCGCCTTCATGCCGGAGCTGCCGCACCTTACCTGATACGCCGCTTCCCATGGTCAATCCGGAAGAAAGTGATGTTTGGCGGAAGTTCACTCCATATTCTGATCAGGCATCACCAAAAGACATCAGCAGCCGCCTGGTAGTGGACGCGGATCTGCCGGAACGCGAAGGGGACGCGCGTGCTCGACAACTGGTACTTCTGTGCCGCCCTCGGCCTCTCCCCCCAGGACGCCGCCGCCCATCTCGACGTCATCGCCGCCCTGGGCGAGCCGGCCGACGCCGATCACGCCGACGACGTCGTCTGCGCCGCCCTGGACCATCTCGGCCGGGCGGGGACGGCGACCGCGCTGCACGCGCTGCCCCATGTCCTCGCCGCGCACCGTCGCTTCGCCGACGCCGGCGGGGAGGCCTCTAACCAGACCGGCGACAACGGGGAGGGCGCCGAGCGGCCCGATGAGCAGCGCTTGGCCGACGCAGCCAGGGAGGTCACGGACCACGCCGGCGACCTCTACCGCGACCTCGCCTCCGTGGTGCCGTCCCAGCAGCAGCGGACGGCGAACCTGCTTCGCACCGCAGCCTGCGGCGCGCCGGCGGATGCCGCCGGGCTGTTGGACGCCGTCCTGAGCGAGGCCTCGGACGAAACGGACGCCCATGGCGCCTCCGCCCAGCCCTACCACGACCTGTTGCAACAGCCGCTGCTCACCATGGCGTTGATCGTCGCCCGGTTCCTGGCCCGGCTCGACCCTCGTGCGGTCCGTGAAACCGTCGAGACCCGCGCGTCGCTGGTGGACAGGGCGTTGGCCGGCGACCACGGCCGACTGGCCCTCCTCCAGGCGGCGGAACTGCGGGCGGCACTCGCCCCGGACGAGGCCGACCAGGTCTGGGAGGCGCTGGCCCGCGCCTCGCAGGGCGCGCTCGACCTGGAACCCGACCTCCTCATGACGGCCGCACGGGTGATGTTCGCGCCCGACACGGTCCCGCGCACCAAGAAGGCACAAGTCCCCCCGGAATCAGAGGACTCCGAGGAAGAGAACGGTGTACCGGGCGACATCATCGACGCGTTGGAGACCGAGGCCCTGACAGGCGCCCGGTTACTGCGCCTGCTGGAGAAGCGGCGGTCGTCGAAGGGCGTCCCGACGCGAGACGAATCCCTGCGCGCACGGCAAGCCGCCTACGCCAGGCTGGGCGGCACCGGCGCACAGCAGCACTCGGCCATGCCGTCGGTGCTGTGGCAGGCGACGCTGTGGACGCTGTCCGCCGAACTCGCCCCGAGGACGACGGCCGGCCGCCTCGCCCGCTGGTGGCAGGCACCGCACACCCCGCCCACCAAGCCGAAGCAGATCCAGAACCAGCAGCCGTGCCGGATCTCGGTCCCCTTCGACGACTACGCCCTGGTACAGAGACACGTGGGCGGACTGCACCGGCTGCGCGCCCCGCACCAGAAGCCGCCGAGCCTGCTGCTCACCGACGGCCCCGCCGCCGAGACCACGGCACGCGACGCCGCGTCGGTCTGGTCGCCCTGGATCATCCCGCCGCCCTGGACGCCCCGCCCGCCGCAGGGCGCGCAGACGGACCCCGACTCCGTCCCCGGCGAGGAGGAACGCAGGCGGAGGGAGGAAGAGGAGAACGCCCGGCTCCGGCTCAGCGGCGTCGAACCCGAGCAGCTCGTGCGACTGCTCGCGGCCGGCATGCTGACGGCCCGGCTCCTGACCGTCACGGCCGGCCGCGGTCCGCGTCCCGACCACCTGCTGCTGCTCGTCGTCCACATCCGGGACATCATGAGCCGCCGCAACGCGCTGCTCGCCCTCGCCCAGTCCGACGCCCGCCGCTACGGCGAACTCACCGGCCACCTCGCCCCGCTGCTCCTGCACGTCAGAAGCCAGGTGGACCGCATCGGCAAGGGCCAGCGCCCGATGGTCCCACCGGGCGAGATCGTGCGCGTCATCACCGGCCTCTGCACGGCGGGGCCGGACGCCCCCGGGGCGGGGGCGCTCGAACGGCTGCTGGTGCGCAACGGCCAGGCCCTCAACGCGGCGCTGCTGTGGGTGCTGGAAACCTCCTCCGGCGGTGTGGGCCCACACCGGACAGAGGCCGGCGGACGATGGTTCAGCGAACCCACCCCGCCCGCTCGCGCTCTGCTGGAACTGGCCCAAGAACAGTCGACGCGGTACACGAAGACAGCCATCGACGCCGCGCTGCTCCACCGGGAGATCTACGGAACGGACGACGACGACACCGGGTTGCTGCGATGGGACTGGACAGAGGCGGGACCGCGGTTCCTCCTACCTCCGAAGAACGACCGGTTCGACCTCCTTCCCCGGCCGCTCGTGCTCAGCGGCCCCGCCGACGAGAACCGCACCTTCTTCTCGGTGGCGGAGTGGGAACGCATGGGCAAGGGGCTGCAGGAGCTGGTGGCATCCGCGGACATCCACGGGGTCACGCCCATCACCCTGAGCACCCAGCGACTGGCATCGTTGCTCAGGGACCCCGAGCTCGGGGACGTGGGACGCCACGAGGAGTGGGTCACGGCCTGGATCGATCTGGTGGGCTCCCTCAACAGCGCGGCCCATCTGCCGCGCCCGGTACGCAGCAGGATGCTGGAGATGTTCCGGTCCCCAGTACTCGGTCACGGTTCCCAGCAACGACTCCTGCGCGTGCTCGAACAGGTGGTCAGGGTCATCGTCGACATCAGCGGCCGGGCGCAGTTCTTCTACGAGCGTCTTTTCGCCGAGCTCGACACCGCCACCGGCCTTCGTGGCGAGAGCGCCCACAGGCTGCGTCTGCTGACCATCGAGTCGCTGTATCACAAGTGGGGGCACGGGCCGCTGGCCGCCGAGCGCGACGACCCCTTCGGCGTGTGCGGGAGCCGGGTGACCGCGCGGGGCACGGAGCTGGCCCTTGTCGAATTCCTGCGCAATACGGCCGATCTTCGGGTGCGGACGTTGAACAGGTCCCTCGGGGCGATCATGACGGACATGTGGCAGCGGAGCCACGAGCCGGCCTCCTTCCCCCCGCACCGTGAGGACGTGGAAGCGCTCACGGCCGACCCGCGGGTGCTGGCTGCCACCCTCGACAGGCGCACGGGTCAGACCGTGGTCTACCGGCAGCGGGTGCGCCTCGACGAGGCGGTCGTCGACGGCAAGCGGGAACCGGTGCGAAACCTGTTCGTCGACGGCACCGACCTTCCGAAGTGGGGTGCCTTCGCCCTCGGTACGGTGTGCGCCATCACCGATGACGACACCCAACGGTGGCTGTCGGTCAACTGCGGACTCGCTGAACCGGTGCCAGTGCGACTGGGGCGCACCGCGCAGGACATGGGCTGGCGCATGGGGGACAGCCTCGCCGTTCACATCATCCCCGGTGAGGACGAGGCGTCGCAGGTCGTCGCGCTTGCCGCCCCAGAACCGGAGGACAGGGAGGTGCGCCTCGCCCGCCTCGCGCCGACTGACTCGTTTCCCTGGCTGAGGCTGGACGTCACCGGAGCTGCCGAGAACGTCTACCCGCAAGGCTGGAGGTACCGGAGCAACGTCGAACGGCGCCGCACGGACCAGGACATCGCTGCTCGACGGTTGTGGGACCCGGACATCTCCCGGGTTTTCGCCCATGCCCACGGGGGAAGCGTGTCTCACGAGACGCCGGCCATGTGGGACGCCCGGCTCCAGCACTGGCTGCCGCTTGACGCGGGCCTGCCCGAACTGGCTGTGGAAGCGGCGACCAACGGGGCGACGGGCGAGCCCGGGCGGGCCAGGGTCCGCCTCGTGTTCTGCGGCCACGCCACCGACCGTGCCGGCTTCGGGCCCGCCCACCGCTTCGTGACCCTTCCGGGCCGGTGCTTCGTGCTCGGCCCCACCGCATGGGAGCAGAACGACTGGACCCGCCTCGAGGAGGCGTGCCTGCGGGATCCGGCCGGGCTGATCGTGCACGCCGAGTTCCGCCCGGACGACGACCCGTCGGGCCGATCGGATGAGCTGCGGACCGGCGTGCGCCTGCGGTTGGCGACCGCCCCTGACGGCGGGCCCTGCTTCGACGACCGCAACACCCGCTGGCTCGCGGCCTTCGAGACCGGCACCGAGGACGATCAGGCGCCTGACGCCGACACTCGACTGGCGCACCTGGACAGCGACGGCACTTGGCGGATCGACGTGCAGGCGATCGACGGATTCCCCCGGCGGGTGGCCACCACCCTGCGGAGGGGGACCGATCGACCCGAGCGGACATCAGTGCTGTGCAGCATCGAGTCCTGGCGGGAACCCGAGGCCCGCCGAAACAAGGTCGGGGTCCGTCGGTTCCAGGAGAACGGCATCCAGGACCCACCGAACGTCGATCGGTACCGGGAGCTTGCGTCGCTGCGTGCCGGTTCCGTGGTGGAACTCGTGGAAACGGGCAAGAAGGACTCCGTCGCCGAGAACTACGTCCGCCTGGCCTCCGGGCTGGGCGGCTATGCCGCCACCGACTCGCTCACCCTGACCGGGCTTTTCCCGGTGTGCTCACCGACAGCCCGACGTCGGGCCGTTGTGGTGGAAGACCCCACCCCGACGTCTCTGGGGCGTTTCAAGCAGCAGCCGATCCCCTTCCCGCCGGACGAACTGACCGCACAATGCGGGAGTTCGGCAGATCCGAAGGCTCTTGGCCGGGACCGGCTGCGTGGTCTGGTCGTCACCCGGTTCCAGGACGACAACTACCGGATCTCCCACTTGCTCGTCTGGTTGAACCTGGGCGCCCGGGTCGTCGAGGCCCGGATTCCCGTGCACTGCTTCAACCACGACAAACCCTCCGTCGGCGACCACCTGGACGTGCGGCGCACCGCCCGGGGCTGGACCTTCCTGGTGCGCCCCAGGGCACTGAAACTCCGCGCACTCTGGGAGCTGTCGAAAGACCCCGCGCCCAGCGACTGGTCCCCGGTTGGCCAGTACAAGGACGGAGACGGCGAAGTCCGCGAGATGTACCAGGCTCCGCACAAGGCCGAGCTGGCCTTTGGTCCGTCCCAGGCCCCCCGGGACGCCGAGAAGGCCCATGCCAAAATCGACCGGCGCGGCCGACGACGGGACGAGGACGAATTCCCCGCGGTCGTCCGCCACGACGGCCACCACCTTGTGGGGCAGGCCTCCGGCGTCGACCTGACCGACGAGTTCCAGCCGGTGCGTGTGGAGCGGACCTGGCTGGAGTCCGATGCGCCGGCCGGACTCCTGGACCTCCGCAGGATGTTCCTCCTCTCGCCCGCCGCCCGGTCACGGTCCGCGGCATCGAAGCCCGCGCCCCGGCGCGTCCTCGACCCGGCCTCCGAGTGGAACCTGTTCATGGCGGGACCCACCCCCACGGTCACCGGCTCCCTCGCCCGGAACCGCGTGGAACCGAGCGCCCCCGCCCCCCGCCTGGCCCCCGACGACGACGGCCGCTACCAGCCCTGGCTGGCCCTGCTCGACGAGCCGCGCACGCTGGTCGCCGGGCGGAGCGTCGACGACTACCTCACCGATCCCGTCCGCGCCGTGCCGGTGGCACACGGCCGGGGGGCCCGGGCGTCCTTCCTGCGCGTACCGCCCGTGACCCTCGCGGAGTTCATGAAGGAGGTCATGCCGCGAGCGCGGGTCGACGGACGACGTCACGAGATCAAGGACCAGCACGGCAGGAAACGCCGCCCCTACTACGTGGGCGCCACCGCCGTCGGCCCGGACACCGTGCACCGCTTCGAGTTCGGCTACGGCTGGTTCCTCGACATCCCCGGCGACGAACTCACCGTCGGGGGCAAGCCCGTCGACCCCACCGGCATCACCCTCTTCCACGGTGACCGCGTTCGGGCGATGTCCTTCCACCGCCGCGGCGACGACACGGAGGGATCCGGCACCATCATCGTGGACATCGTCCCGGGTGACGTCCTCAAAGGCCCGGAGCGTCGCATCCACGCCGAAGGCACCGACGCGGAATGGCCCGTGGTCCATCTGCTGGACGTCGACATCGATCACGCCAAGGGCCGGGTGTCGGTTGTGCGTGCCTACACCGCGACCCGGGGCGCCCTCCGGGACGGCAGAGGCGTCCCCATGGAAGGCGTCCCGATCAGCGCTTTCCTCGACGAGGACAGTCAGCAGGCGCTGCTTGCGAAGGTCGGGCCCGGCACGGCCCGCAGACAGCAGGTTCTGGGCAGGGCCCGTCCCTGGCGGGCCGCGGATCGGGGGCACCGGCTCGGCTTCGTGTTCGTCCCCCCGCGTGCCGCGCCCGAAAACGGCAGCGAACCCGGGCTGCGCACAGGCGACAGCCTTTACCTCGTCGCCGGACTGGTCGTGCAGACGACCAACGAACATCTGCTTCCCTTCGCCGTCCCCGTATCCACCGCTGTCGAAGGCGAGTCACTGCAAGTGACCGTGAGCCGAAGGGACTTCTCCTATCGTGAGAGCGCACTGAGGCTTGCGGCCGAGGATCAGTACGAGGGCGCGAAGATGCTGGTCCGCCTCGTCGGCCGCAGACCCGACAGCGACAACCAGTGGTACGGCGCGACCAGGCAGGCCCCTGAACGCCGCCTCGACACCCTGCGCAGCTACCTTGTGAGCCGTGGCGGTGACTGCTTCGCCGTGGTCACCGATTCGGGAAAGCAGGTCGAGGTCCGTCCCGGGGTGCTGTTCCCGGTGGCCGGCATGCACACCCCGCACCGGCTCGTCCCTCGCTCCGTGGTGCGCCTGCGTGCCCACGCGCCGGGCGGGGTGACGGCGCGTCAGGCGATCCCCGCGGATACGGGTTACCTCGGCGAACGGCCGCGCCCCGCCGTGGTGTTCCCCAAGGACGTCTTCCGGACCGAGCAGGACTTCCTGAAGGCAGGCACGCGCAGGGGCGGCTTCACGGTCGCCGGGCTGCCCGGCATCAGCGCCACCGCACCAGGTGACCTGGCGAAGGTCTTGTTGTGCGGCGACCATCCCAAGATCGTCGGAGTGGTCCGCGAGTCGTCGGACCGCGGCCGTGTCGACGTACGGCTGGTGCCGCTCGGGCAGGGGCAGGGCGGTGTCGTCTCCTGCCGGAAGGGGCAGGCCGTACGAGGCGCTCGGGTGCTCTGGAAGGGTGCCGCCGGCACCGAACCGGCCGCCTCCGACACGGTCGTGCCGTGGGCCCAGCTGTCGTTCATGGACGTCACCGCGGAGGAGATCGCCGCCGCCTGCCACGACCGGGGCTGGCTCTACCACGACACCCGGACCAGGACCTGGCTGCCGGCCAGGAAGAAGTACGACCGCCCCTGGCTCAAGCAGCCCGCCCGCTCCGTCGAGGAGCCGGTGTTCTTCTCCCGAACCGCCGCCGGCTGGACGCTGCGGCACCGGAGGAACACCCTGCGCCAGTTCGGCTTCCCCGCGGCGGAGCTCCTGGAAGGCACCCACCAGGACGGTGCCGCGCGGGCCCGGGGGAGTTGGGTCGTCGCCGCAGGCGGCCGGGACAGCCTCTGGCTGGAGCTGGCCCCGGGGCGGATCGCCGAAGTGTCCGCCGAACTGCTCCAGTTCACAGACGGACGTTCTCTCGCCGACCTCGACTGCTCCCTGTTCAGCCCGGGAGACCTGGTGCAGGGACGGGTGGAGGGCGGGGTGAACGAGTGCGGTCATCTCGTCCTCACCCGGTGGCGGCCCGGCCCGCGCGGCGCCTTCGCGGCGTCCGCCGCCCGTCGGATGCTCCTCCCGGTCGACCGGGCCGACGAGGTCAAGGGCGCCCTGCACCTGGGCGAGGGCGCCATGAGCATCCGTCATCCCGCGGCCAGGGACGTCCTGGACGCCCACCCGGTCGGGGCCGCCGTGTGGCTCGACGACGGCAACGCGCTGACCCCGCTGGAGAAGTCGCCCGTACGCGAGGGCGACGTCGTGTTCGTCGCCGCGTCCGAGGTGCCCGGCGAGCTGCGCGTCCTCGGACTGCCCGCGGCCCGGGTGCGGTTGGCGCGGGAATCCGTGCAGGGCGCCTGGCCGCCCCGCACCCAGTGGCTGCGCGATGCGCTGGCGGCGGTCGCCGCCGGGACGGGCCTGCTGCTCGCGAAGCTCGGCAGTGTGCCCATGACCGTGGAGCACGTCGGAGACGGGACCGAGCCGGTGCTCACGCTGTCCCGGCGGGCCCAGCCGCGCGGCACCTGGCCCAAGGGGTCTGTGCTGGCCGAGCCGGTCGCCGACCTGGGCAAGGGCGACCTGGCGGTGCGGTCGGGCTCCGCCCTGATCCAGGTCCCCGTCCGTACGCTCCTGCGGGGCCTGCCCGGCGGGACGGCCGCCGCGTCGGCCGCCGCCGCGGCGCTCGTCGCCCGCGGCGGACTGTTCCGCCTGCACTGGGACCCCCAGACGGCCACGCTCACCAGCGGGCCCGAGGCGGAGCCGCACGACCGGGACCGGCGGGAGACCAGCGTGCTCCCGCTGGCCGCGGTGGACACCCCGCAGGACGGCTGCCTCGGCCTCGTCTGCCGGGACGAACAGACCCAGCAGCTGTGCTGGCTGCCGGCCGGCGAGGCCGCCTGGACCCGTCGGATCCCCGGCGAAGTCCTCCTGGACCACCTGCGCGCCGTGAAGCACCTGCCCGCATTGCGCGGCGCTCCGGGAACGGTGACCCTGTGCGGACACCCGCCGGTCGCCCGCGAGTACGACAGGCTGGAGCCCGGGCAACTGCGCCATGTCCGCGTGGTCCGGTCCGGGACCGCCGCGGCGGTCCCGGACTCCGGCGGCGACGAGGGCGCTGCGGCGGCCGACACATCGCGGGTCTCCGACCGCTGCCTGGTCTCGGTCGAGCCGCTCGGCATGCTCGCCGAGTACACGCCCGCCGACGGAAACGCCCTCCCCGCGCGCGGCGAGACGTTCATGGCAGAGGTGTCACGCCTGGAGCGCGGCTCCGGCCGCACCGCCCTCCGCCTCGTCGAACAGGGCAGCAGGCTGACGGTGGTCGACCTGCCCGCGTGGATGCCCCTCTCGCTGCGCAAGCTGTACGTCCCCCATCAGCTCGCGAAGGCGGAAGCACCGCCGGAGCTGATCCCGCCCAGGTTCGCCGAGTACGGGGCGGAGATGGACGGCGGCCGGGAGGGCACGGCGCTCACCGATCCCGCGCCCTCCCCGGCGCACCTCCTGCTGCGCGCCATGGGCGCGACGGACACCCTCGCGGACGGCAGCGGCGACACCGCCGACGAGGCGGCGCGAACCGCCGACGTGCACGAGCAGGCCGTCCGCGCGGTCCTCGGCTGGCTGCGCTCCCCGGAGGGCAGGGCTTTCGTCCTTCAGCGCGACGCCCCCGTCGACCTCGCCCCCGCCCTGGCGGTGTGCTCGCTGAGCACCCGGGTTCCGCAGCGGGCCTTCGGTCTGCGCTGGGGATGGCAGACCTACCTCCTCGGCCGGCTCGGCGACCGAGCCGTCAGCTCGCTGCACGTGGAGGCGCTGGTCACCGAGTGGCTCACCCGCCCCGAGCGGCACCGCGCGACGGGCGGGGACTGGCGCAGGCTCCGCTCGGTGGAGATCCTGCCGAAGCTGACGCAGGGCCAGCTGGGCGCGCTCGTCGACTACGGCCTGGCGGTCTGGGACGGCGGGCCGGCCGGGCAGCAGAGGGAGCGGGAGGCAGCGCCGGTCGCCCGTGCCCTGCTGGCCGCCGTGGGACGACTGCCCTCGGCGGACCGGATCGTCCTCGACACCCGCCAGCGGCCGGTCGACGCCCCGCTCCTGCGCGCCCTGGCCGACCTCGGCGCGGGACTGCGGCCCGCGCGGGGCCGTGCCGTTCCCCGCTGGAATCTCCGGGACGAGCAGTACGACACCCTGCGGGCCGTCACCGCGAAGGTCCTGCGGGACGACGTCCCGCTGACCCTGCTCCCCGCGTACGCCCCGCTCACCCGCGAGGCCCGGAGTTTCGGCTACGACCTGCTCAAGGACGCCGCCCGGCGTCTGGAAGGCCTGTGAACCGGCCCGTGGGGGGGGGGGCCCGCCCGGCCCCCCCCCCCCCCCCCCCCCCCCCCCCGCGCCCCGGCCCCCCCCCGCGGCCGCGCCCCCCGGGGGGGGGGGGGGCGGCGGCCC